>NZ_JBSSEP010000002.1:0-627299 GCF_054061835.1 Pseudomonas sp. TE12234 | reverse complement strand
ACCACCAGTTCCTTCGGGTTCTCGGCCACTTCCGGGTCGAGGTTGTTCATCAGCATGCGCAGCGGCGCTTCGGTCAGCCAGCTTTTGGCGGTCAGTTGGTTGCCGCGGGCAGCGCGGATTACGACGTCACGCAGGCGAGTGGTTTTGGCAGTCATGGTCATCTCCTCATTCAATGGTCAGCGGGTTGGCGCTAGCGTTACCGCATGTACATATACGCTTATACCAACCTGTATGTACAAGTGAATGCAAGTGAGGGGCCAAAATCTGGTTTTTTGGAGGGGGTAAAAACCAAAAAATCAATAAAAATGTTTTAAATCAAATAGTTAAATTAATGATAAAAATATCGAGCGCAGAGAGATGGCTGCAAATTCTGTTGCAACATTGCGATTTTTACGTGAAGGCGGTGTGCGTTTTGTAACACTTTTGTGCGCGTTTTGAGGCGAGGTGTCACCCTTTTGCCGATCGGTGCGGCAGTGGTAACAGCTTCAGGGGAAGTTTGTGCAGGCGGGTTCGTCGAGCGACCGGCGGGGGCCGCTCGAACGGTGATTCAGTTGCCGAATTTGCCTTCCAGGCGATAGCGCGAACCCGGATAGACCAGGCGAGCACAACCGACCTGACCTTTTGCCGCCCATGTACGACGGCGGATCAACAGGCAAGGCTCATAGCGTTTGATCTGCAGCAGTTTGCACTCGGCGGCTTTGGCGTGGATCGACTCGACGACATGCTCGCCTTCGGTCAGTGGCGCCAACTGGATCAGGTAGGCGTACGGCGTGACCTTGCTGAAGTCCTGCTGCAAATAGGCGGGGGCCACTTCGGCATTGACGAAGCGCTCTTCGATTTGCACCGGTACGCCATTCTCGTGATGCACCACCACCGAGTGAAATATCCGGCTGACACCTTCGAGCGGGAACGGCATCGAAGCCCGCGCGCGTTCCGGCATTTCTTCAAGCACGATCACTTCGCAGCGATGCTCATGCCCTCGGGCGGCAATTTCTTCGGCGATATTGTGGATCTCGAAGAGCGCGGCATGGCCCTTGGGCTCGGCGACAAAAGTGCCGACACCCTGCATGCGCACCAGCGATCCCTCGATCGTCAGTTCACGCAGGGCCCGGTTGATGGTCATGCGACTGACCCCCAGCAAATTCAGCAATTCGCTTTCCGAGGGCAGTTTGGAGTTGGGCAACCATGCGCCGGAGCGAATCTTCTGCATGATGATTTGCTTGACCCGGGCATACAGGGGGGAGGGGCTTTCGAGCGAAAAGGACTCGAGGGATGCATTATCCTCAACAGGTTTGGACACAGTAATTCCTGATTAAAAAATGAATTGCTCCGATAGGCCTGGAGCGAAGTTTACTCTGTCGCCGAGGATACGCCTATGCAGGAAATGGAGCGGAAGGGCGGTCAAAGCTATCCACAAAAGTCGTGGGTATTCCTGTGGATAAACACCCAGACACAGCGAAATGCAGGGCTTGTAATGTGTTGGTCATTTATTGAGCTTAAAGGCGCGTTCGCCGTGATGCCGGTAGCGCTCGACAGGGTTTCGAGGGCCGCCGTCGGCCCCCGCCACTACTCCATCGCCGCGACCGGGTCGGCACTCGGCGGGTTCTTCGCCGGCTTGATGATCAACAGCAGCGGCATGACCGCCAGCGACAACAGCATCAACAGCTTGAAGTCATCCAGGTAGGCCACCCAACTGGCCTGCACCGTGATCATGGCGTCCAGCGTGGCGCGACCGGAGGCGACCATCGGGTCCAGGTAGCTCTTGATCGCCCAGGCATCGAAAGCCCGGTTGAACGGAGTAACGTAGGCGCCGATTTCCGCATGGTTGACCTGGATGTTCTGCGCCAGCAGCACGGTGACGATGGAGATCCCGACGCTGGAGCCGACATTTCGCGACAGGCTATACAGCCCGGTCCCTTCGGCCCGCAGGTTGACGGGCAGTGTTGCGAAGGCAACGGTGGTCAGCGGCACAAAGAGCATGCCCAGGCTGGTGCCTTGAATGAAGCCGACCACGATGATGGTTTGTATCGACACATTGGGCGTCCAGCCGGTCATCAGCCACATGGACAGTGCCGACAAGCCCAGACCGGTCAACAGCAATAGGCGCGTATCGACTTTGCCCAGCAAGCGACCGGCGAGGAACATGGTCAGCATCGTGCCCAGGCCCCGAGGGCCCATCACCATGCCGGCGGTCAGCACCGGGTAGCCCATCAGGGTTTGCAGGTAGGGCGTCATCAACGCCAGCGAAGCCAGGTAAGTGATGCCAACGATAAAGATGAAGATCACGCTGATCGAAAAATTGCGGTCCTTGAACAGCTTCGGGCTGATGAAGGGATTGTCGGCCGTGAAGGTGTGGACCAGGAACACGTAGCTCGCGGCGGCGGCCACCACGGCTTCGATCAGGATTTCAATGGAAGAGAACCAGCCCAGCTGTTCACCTCGATCGAGGAACAGTTGCAAGGCCATGATCGCCACGCTCAGCGACCCGAAGCCGAGCCAGTCCAGGCGCGTTTCAGTGTCGGTGGGTGTTTCGCTCACGTAGTAGACGATACCGGCCAGCGCCAGCAAACCAATGGGCAAGTTGATGAAGAACACCCATCGCCAGCTGAAGTTATCGGTCAGCCAGCCGCCCAGCATCGGGCCCAGCACAGGGCCGACCATGACCGAGACACCGAACAGCGCCATGGCCGAACCGCGTTCCTTGAGGCTGTAGATGTCCAGCAAAATGCCCTGGGACAGCGGCACCAGCGCGGCGCCCGCAAGGCCCTGGAGCAAGCGGAACAGGATGATTTCTTCCAGTGATTGCGCCAGGCCGCAAAGAATCGAGGAGACGACGAAGCCGATGATCGCCCACAGCAGCACGCGTTTGCGCCCGAAGCGCCGGGCCAGAAAGGCAGAAGGCGGGGTCATGATCGCGGCAGCGACGATGTAGGAGGTCAGTACCCAGTTGATCTGGTCCGAACTGGCCGAGATGCTGCCTTGCATGTAGGGCAGGGCGACGTTGGCGATGGTCGTGTCCAGCGCTTGCATGATCACCGCCAGCACCACGCAGGCGGTGATCATGCCGCGATGGGCTACCGGTTGCGTCGCGGCCGACTCATTCATGGCCCGGGGCCTGACTGGCAAGCGACCCCGAGAACATTTCCGGCAGCCCGCGCGCCTTGCCGGTATTGATCCGGGCCTCCACGCTCATGCCGGTGCGCAGGGAGGGTTTTTGTCCGGCATCGTCGATGCTGATGCGCACGGGAATCCGTTGCACGACTTTGACCCAGTTGCCCGTGGTGTTCTGCGCCGGCAGCAGGGAAAAGCTGGAACCCGAGGCGGGGCTGATGCTTTCGACGGTGCCGTGCCATTGCACGCCGGGGTAACTGTCGACGCTGATATCGACGGGCTGGCCGGGTTTCACATGGGTCAGTTCGGTTTCCTTGGGTGATGCGGCGACCCACAGATGGTCGGCCGACACCAGGCTGATGCCCGATTGCGGCGGTTGCAGGTAGGCGCCGACTTGCAGCGAGTCAACGTTGGTCACGATGCCGTCGAATGGCGCCCTGACCACCGAGTTGGTCAGGTTGCGCTGGGCTTCGTCGACGGCGGCCTGGGCCTGCATGTAGGTGGGTTGCTGTTCGACCGGGGTATCGATGCGTCCACCCAATTGCGCTAGTACCATCTGCGCCGTGGCCTTGGCGACGGCGATTTTTTGCCGGGTGCTGTCCAGGGCGTGCTTGGCGTCGTCGTAGTTGGTCTTGGACACCGCGGAAACCTTGAGCAGGGTCTCCTGACGCTGGAAGCCGGCCTGGTAGTACGGAAGGTCGATTTGAGCCTGGTCGATTTCGGCCAGCGCCTGGTTGTAGCTGGCCTTGAGATTGAGGATCTGATTGCGCACGTTGCCCAGTTGCGCCCTGGCGCTGGCCAAGGCAATTTCAAAGGGCTCTGGCTTGAGGGTGAACAACACCTGGCCCTGGACGACCCGCTGGTTGTCCTTGACGTCCACCGAGGCCACCAGGCCCGAGACATCGGTGGAGACGCCCACATGATCGGCCTGGATATAGGCGTTGTCGGTCGAGATGATCTGCCCGCCGGTGACATACAGGTAGCCACCCAACAGCAGCATGAGGGGCAGCAATGCGAACAGCGCGGTTCGCGTGCGCTGGCGTTTCGGGCGATCAGGGGAAGCGTCGATCTGCCGGCCCTGCGCCTGGCCGAGGTCCGGTTTGGGCGCCTCGATTGACGAGGGGCTTTCCATTCGTGGGGCGGTGGGCCGCAGCGGTGACTCCGGCGGCGACTTCAGGCCTTGATCAGCCATGATGGCGCACCTCCTCCTCGTCGATAGGGCGGCTGCAGGCCTCGATCAGGTTTGCCCTGACCCGCTTCATCATCTGCAGCAGCAGTTGGCTCTCTTCCTCCGAGAACCCGGCCGTGGCTTCCTGGCGTGTCTGCTGCCCCATGCTGCGCATCAGTTCCAGCAGCGGATGGGCTTGTTCGGTCAGAAACAGCAGGGACAGGCGGCGATCGGTCGGGTGGCGGCGCCGCTCGATCAACCCGCGCTCGGCCATTTTGTCCAGCAGGCGCACCAGGGTGATCGACTCCAGCTCCAGCAAGTCCGCAAGGCCTTTTTGATGAATCCCCTCGTTGATCGACAACATGGCCAGCACCTGCCATTGCGAGCGCGTGAGACCGACGTGTCGCGCACGTTGTTCAAAACGCTTGCGCATTAAACGGGCGCTGTCGTGCAGGGCGAAACCAAGGGTCAGGATGTCGGTCATGGTGAAATCTTCAGGGGGAGAGTTAGCTCATCATAGTTGAGCTTGTAATTAGGCTGCTATCTATATTTTCGAGAAAATGCGCCGTGTGTGCGGAACGCTGCCGACGCCCCGCAGCGATCAGTCTGGCTCGGGGCTTACAGGTTGTTCGCCAGCCATTCGCAAAAGCTGCGGGCATTGTTCTCACTGTCGCGATGGGTCAGCAGGGCCCAGTTCGGACCGCGGATGGTTTGCTCGACCAGCGGCTGCAACAAGCCATTGGCCCGGGCCTGCTGGCTGAGCAATTCGCTGACCAGGGCAATGCCCAGGCCCGCGCATGCGGCATCGAGCAGCAGTCCGGGATCGGAGAAGTTCAGCCCCTGGTCTTGCTGACCGACATCGATGCCCGACTCCACCGCCCAATGACTCCAATCCATTTCCCGCTCGCCGTGCAAGGTGGTGCGCTGGTCACCGGGCAGCGCCAACAGGTTCGGGTGGCAGGCCGGGTAGAGGCGGTCGGCGTGCAGCACTTTGAAGCTGCACTCGGCCTGGGAGCTGATGTCATCGCGCACGGCAATGTCGATGGTCTGGCTGGCCATGTCCGGAACTTCATCGGTGCTGAAAATCCACAGGTCAACGTCCGGATGCTGGCGGCGAAAATCCCCCAGGCGCGGCAGCAGCCAGTGGCGGGCGAACGCCGGGGTGGTGTTGAGCACCAGTTGATTGGGTTTCTGGTATTGCCCCAGGCGTCGAATGCCAACGGCCAATTGTTGCAACAGTGCCTGGGTGGTGCTGAGCAGATCGTGGCCGGCGTCGGTCAGGCTGACGCTGCGCCCGCTGCGAAAGAACAGAGGTTGTTCAAGGTAGGCCTCCAGGCTGCGTATCTGCTGGCTGATGGCTGACTGGGTGAGGTGCAACTCCTCTGCGGCCTTGTGAAAGCTGCCCAGTCGGGCAGCCGCTTCAAAGCCGCGAAGGGTGCTGAGGGGTGGCCAGTGCTTGAGCATATCGATAAGTTTTCCTAATCAGTTGTCGGCAAAATCCATCGTTTGTTAGCCCGTTTTTGCAGCCGTAGCATGGAAGACAGGACCGCCAAGACGGTTTTTGTTGAACACAATGGCTTAACTAAAGGGCTTTTTATCATGCAGCACAACGAACTTCGAAGCACCGGTTGGATGATGCCGGCAGAGTGGGCCAGGCACGCCGCGACGTGGATGGTGTGGCCGCACAACAAGGCACTCTGGGAGTCGGGCTGGGGCGTCACCCTGGCCCAGGTACAGGAAGACTTCGCTGGCGTGGCCAACGCCATTGCCCGTTTCGAACCGGTGAAGATGGTGGTCGATCCATCGGCTGTTGCCCGTGCCAAAGCCCTGTGCGGGCCCAACATCGAACTGATCGAGCTGGCGGTAAACGACAGTTGGTGCCGCGACTCCGGCCCGAGCTTTGTCTGTCACCCGCAGCTGGGTCTGGCCGGGGTGAGCTGGCGCTTCAACGCCTGGGGTGGCAAGTCGGCCCATGATCTGGATGAAAGCCTGGCGCGACGTGCACTCAATCATCTGGGCGTGGAGTGCTTCGGCACACCTTTGAGCAACGAAGGCGGCGCCATTCACGTGGACGGCGAGGGCACGCTGATCACAACCGAATCAGTGCTGCTCAACCGCAATCGCAATCCGGGCATCGGCAAGGCTGAAATGGAGGAAATCTTCGCGCGGCTGCTGGGCGTGAAGAAGACGATCTGGCTGCCGGGTGACCCGGACCATGTGACCGGCGACATGACTGACGGCCATGTCGATGGAGTGTGCGCATTCGCGCGCCCCGGTGTGTTGCTGGTGGATGCCACCCATGACCAGCAATCGGTGTACGCCGAAGTGGTCCGCGAAAACCGGCGTGCGCTGGAACTGGCGACTGATGCCCAGGGCCGTCGGTTCGAACTGATCGAACTGTATGAAGCCACCGATGCCGTGGACAGCGAGGCAGAAGTGTTCTGTGCCTCCTGCACCAATTTCTACATCGCCAACGACGCGATCATCATGCCGGCTTACGGCATCGATGCCGATAACGTGGCTGCTGAAGTCCTGGCCAAGGCGTTTCCGGGGCGCGAAGTGGTACCGGTGCGGATCAATCATCTGGCCCATGGCGGTGGGGGAGTGCATTGCATTACCCAGCAACAGCCTGTCTGGCCGGTGGAGGGTTGATCTCATGACTGTGTTGACCATTGCCACGACCCAGATGCCTTGCACCTGGGACTTGCAAAAAAACCTCGATCAGGCAGAGCAACTGGTGCGCGATGCTGCGGCACAGGGTGCCCGGCTCATCTTGCTGCAGGAGCTGTTTACCACCCCGTACTTTTGTATCGAGCAAAGCCACCGACACCTCGCGCTGGCCGAAGAGTTTCGTGACAGTCTTGTGCTCCAGCGCTTTGCCGCGCTGGCCAGGGAGTTGGGCGTGGTGCTGCCCCTGAGCTGGTTCGAAAGGGCCGGTAACGCCTGTTTCAATTCGCTGAGCGTGGCCGATGCCGATGGGCGCTTGCTCAGCGTGTACCGCAAGACCCATATCCCCAATGCCATCGGTTATCAGGAGAAGGAATACTTCAGCCCCGGCGATACCGGCTTTCGTGTCTGGGACACGGCATACGGACGCATCGGCGTGGGCATCTGCTGGGATCAGTGGTTCCCCGAGACCGCGCGCTGCCTGGCGTTGATGGGCGCCGAGGTGTTGCTGTTTCCCACGGCCATCGGTTCGGAGCCCGGCTGCACGTCCCTGGACTCACGGGACCACTGGCAAATGACCATGCGTGGCCATGCGGCGGCCAACATCTTGCCGGTGGTGGCGGCCAACCGTGTCGGCCGTGAAGCCGCGACCACCGACCCTGACTTGCAGATGAGTTTCTACGGCTCGTCCTTTATCTGTAACCACAAGGGCAAATTGCTCGCCGAGGCCGACCGCGACAGCACCGCCGTGCTGGTGCACAGCCTGGACCTGGCCGCCATGCGCGAAGAGCGCTTGAGCTGGGGCATCTACCGTGACCGTCGCCCGGACATGTACGGGGCGCTGTTGAGTCAGGACGGTCGTCACATCAACGCACGCTGGAACACTCAAGGGGTATGACATGCGCTTATCCAACACGCTGTTGAGCGGTGCCCTCGGCCTGGCACTGAGCGGTGCCTTGCCCTCGTTGCACGCCGAGGAGAAAACCCTGCGGCTGTACAACTGGGCCGATTATTTTGCCGAGGACACCCTGAGTCGATTCACCGCTGAAACCGGGATCAAGGTGATCTACGACGTCATGGATGGCAGCGAGACGCTGGAAGCCAAGATGCTCGCCGGTGGCAGCGGTTACGACCTGATCTTCCCCGGTGACACCGTGGCCGAGCGCCTGATGCGCGCCGGTAGCCTGCTGCCGCTGGATCGCTCGAAGCTCACCGCCCTGGCCGATATCGAACCCGGTTTGCAGAAGCTGCATGGGCATTACGAGCATTCGAGCCAGGCCACGGTCCCTTATACCTGGGGCACCATCGGCCTGACCTACAATGACGAGCAGATAAGGCAGCGCTTGCCCAATGCTCCGGTCAACAGCCTGGACATGCTGTTCAAGCCGGAACTGGCGAGTAAATTCGCCGATTGCGGAATCTCGATGATTGATTCCCCGGACGAAGTGCTGGCCGTGGTGCTCAATTATCTCGGTCGGGAACCGCGCAGTGCCAGGCCGGAGGACCTGGCCGCGGCGAGTGACCTGCTGCTCAAGTTGCGGCCATACATTCGCAAGTTCCAGTCGCAGCCGGTGACGGATCTGGTCAACGGCAACCTGTGCCTGTCCCTCGGTTACAGCGGTGACATGACCCAGGCGCAACGGACCTCGGACGCCGCGGGCAAGAAAACCTCGTTCCAGTACCGCATTCCCCGCGAAGGCACCACGGTGTGGATGGACACCATGGCGATTCCTGTCGACGCCAGGCATCCGGAGTACGCCTATGCGTTCATCAACTTCGTCATGCGTCCCCAGAACATGGCAGCCATCAGTAATTTCACCGGCTACCCCACCTCGAATGCCAAGGCGCGTCCGGGCGTTGATGCAAGCATGCGCAACAACCCGGACATTTACCTCGACGAGGCCACCTACGAGCGGCTGATTCCGGGCAAGGACATTCCCCAGGCGGACATGCGGGCGCGCATGCGAACCTGGACCAAGTTCAAGACCGCCACGGCAAATTAACGTCCTCGTCATTCTTGAGGCACACAAAACCCTGTGGGGGCACGTTTGCTCCCACAGATGATTCGGGCTTATCCCGTGGATGCCTCAGCGCAGGCGTTCAAGCATTTGGTAGTACCACATGCCAGCGGCGAGCATCGGGTTGCCGAGCAGGTCGCCCATGGGGACGCGGATGTGCTGGCAGGCGGCGAAGGTGTCGAAGTGCTCCAGTTGTCCGGTGATCGCGCGGCCCATGATTTCGCCCATGATGTGGGTGGTGGCGATGCCATGCCCGGAGTAGCCCTGGCAGTACCAGACGTTGTCCGAAAGCTTGCCCAGTTGCGGGATGCGGTTGATCACGATGCCCATCGCGCAGCTCCACTGATAATCGATGGCCACGCCCTTGAGCGCCGGGAACGTTTGCTCGATGCAAGGGCGCAACTCGGCGGCGATGTCCCGTGAATCCTTGCCGCTGTAGTTGGCGCCGCCACCGAACAGCAGGCGACCATCGGCCGTCAGGCGGTAGTAGTCGAGGACGAAGCGGCAGTCGTAGACGGCCAGGTCTTCGGGGTTGATCTGTCTGGCCAGGTCGCCCAGCGGCGCGGTGGTGACGATGCCGCCCATGGCCGGGAAGATCTTGCCCTTGAGCTTGCCGGGTTCCAGTTTGTGGTAGACGTCGCCGGCCAGCAGCACCTGGTTGGCGTCGATGCGACCGTGGGCGGTGCGCACGCCAGGGCTCTTGTGCGGGCCATCGCCGTGAATGATCTCCAGCACTTCGCTGTTTTCGAAGATCAGCGCGCCCAGGCTCTCGGCCGCGCGGGCTTCGCCGATGCACAGGTTCAGCGGGTGCAGGTGCATGTTGCGGGTGTTCTTGATTGCTCCGTGGTAGAGGTCGCTTTGCAGCAGGTCGCGCACCTGGCTGCGGTCGAGCAGGCTGACCTCGTCGCCCATGCCACGGCGCACGGCTTCGTCGTAATCCTTGCGTAAACCCTCCATGTGACCTGGCTTGTAAGCCGCGTGCAGGTGACCGTGCTTGAGGTCGCAGGCGATGCCGTATTTTTCCACCCGCTGCCGGATGATCTGGTGCCCGCGCCAGCGCAGGTGCCAGATGAAATCGTCGACGTCTTCGCCGAGGGTGCGGCGCATCTGCTTGCGCATGGCTTCGTCGCCCGAGAGGCTGCCGGTGACCTGGCCGCCGTTTCGCCCCGTGGCGCCCCAGCCGATCTTGTGGCTTTCGACGATCGCGACTTTGAGGCCTTTTTCAGCCAGCTCGACCGCCGTGGCGACGCCGGTGAAGCCGCCGCCGATGATCACCACGTCAACCCGGTGTTGGCCTTGCAGGGTCGGGTAATCGGTGTCCTGGTTGAGGGTGGCGGTGTAGTAGGAATTGCAGCGTTGGTTAGTCATGTCAGGGTCCAGGCAAAAAATGAAGAGAAGTCAGCGCGGCCCCTGTGGGAGCGAGCCTGCTCGCGATAGGCCGTGTCAGTCATCTCAGTGGTGACTGACACACCGCCATCGCGAGCAGGCTCGCTCCCACAGGGGGTTGGGGGCTGATTGGGCTCACGCCTCAGTCAGATACCAGCGCCAGTCCTGCTCACCCACTTCGCCCATGAACTGCCGATACTCGGCACGCTTGACCGCCAGATAAACCCCAAGAAATTCCTGACCCAGTGCATCCCGCGCCCAGGCCGAGTTCTCCAGTGCCGTCAGGGATGTCAGCCAGTCGGTGGGCAGCAATTGCGTGGCTTGCGCATAACCGTTGCCTTGCACCGGCTCACCCGGATCGAGGTTTTCGCGGAGGCCGCGATGGATGCCGGCCAGAATTGCCGCCGCCGCCAGATACGGGTTGGCGTCGGCGCCGCAGATGCGGTGTTCGATGTGCCGGCTGTTGGCCGGGCCACCCGGCACGCGCAGGCTCACCGTGCGGTTATCGACGCCCCAGGTCGGAGCCAGGGGCGCATAGCTGTTGGCCTGGAAACGCCGGTAGGAGTTGGCGTTGGGGCAAAACAATAACAACGAATCGAGCAGCGAGGCGAGCATGCCGCCGATGGCGGTACGCAGCAGCGGGGTGCCGGCCGGGTGCTCGGAGGCGAACAGGTTGCGACCTTCGGCATCGGCAATGCTGACGTGCATGTGCATGCCGGTACCGGCCAGGTCGTCGAACGGTTTGGCCATGAACGTCGCCTGCATGCCGTGCTTGTGGGCGACCGCTTTCACCAGGCGTTTGTAACGCACGGCCTGGTCCATCGCCAGCAAGGCATCGCCGTGTTCCAGGGTGATTTCCACCTGGCCCGGGGCGTATTCGGAAATCGCCGTGCGTGCCGGAATGTCGTGCAGTTTGCAGGCGGCATAGAGGTCGGCGAGGAACGGTTCGATCTGTTCCAGCTCGCGCAGTCCGTAGACCTGAGTGTGCCGTGGACGACCGCCGTCAGCGTCCAGCGCCGGTTGCGGGCGACCGTTGTGATCGCGTTTGCTGTCCAGCAGATAGAACTCCAGCTCGCAGGCCATCACCGGGTGGTAACCCTCGGCTTTGAGGCCATCGATGACCTTGATCAGCAGGTGACGCGGGTCGGCGATGCTCGCCGGCATGCCTTCTTGCGGGTGCATGCTGACCTGCACCGCCGCTGTCGGAATCTGCCGCCACGGCAAGCGCACCAGGCTGCCTTCGAGCGGGTAGGCGCGGCAGTCGATATCGCCGACGTCCCACACCAGCCCGGAGTTCTCGACGTCTTCGCCCTGCAAGGTCAGGCCAAGGATGGTGCTGGGCAGCGGACGACCGCTTTCGTACACCGCCAGCAGTTCTTCGCGGTGCAACAGTTTGCCCCGTGGCACGCCGTTGGCATCGAGAATGAACAGCTCGATCATGTCGATATCGGGGTTGTTCGCCAGAAAGCGTTGGGCATCTTCAAGGGCTGCGAATTTCATTGTTCGTCACTCACGTTGGCGTCCCGCGGACGCACGGATTCGGGCCGCGGCACGGTCACGGACAAAGATCCGTTGCGTGCGGGCAGCGATAGCAAAAAGGCAGGGGAGGCTCGATGCGTCGAAGACGCAATCAGGCGAGCAGGCAGCTATCCGGCGGGCGTGCGGAGTGACGCAGTTTTGAGCGGCGCAGGGCCATGGGGAGGTTGACGATGCGTTTCATCAGGCAATGCCGTCCGCGACCAGCAGCGAGGTGGTCAGGATCGAGACATCCAGCAAGGGGTGCTCTGACGGCGAAGTGCGCATGACTCATGTTTCCAGGAGGAAAACGTCGGTGGCTGGTAAACAGCCATCCGGGGATGGCTGGATACTAGGGGTGAAAGCGGCACATGTAAATCTTTGATTCAGTGCAGCAGGTGCACGCCCAGTCCGATCAGGCCACAACCGAGCAACACTTCGATGACTCCGCGCTTGAACCGAAGCAAGGCAATGGCGGCCGCGATGGCGATCAGCAATGAAGGCCAGTCCAGCTGTCCGGCGAAGCCCTTGGGCCACAGCACGTGATAACCAAAAAAGCACGCCAGGTTAAGAATCACGCCGACCACCGCGGCAGTGATCGCCGTCAGTGGCGCGGTGAATTTCAGTTCGTTATGGGTGGACTCCACCAGTGGCCCGCCGGCGAGGATGAACAGGAACGAAGGCAGGAAAGTGAACCAGGTCACCAGCGTGGCCGCGAGGGCGCCGGCGACAAAAGCCTGATCGGGGCCGAACACAGGATGGACATAGGCGCCGATAAAACCGACGAAGGCCACGATCATGATCAGCGGCCCCGGCGTGGTTTCGCCCAGCGCCAGGCCGTCGATCATCTGCGTCGGCGTCAGCCAGCCATAGTGGCCGACCGCGCCCTGATACACATAGGGCAGCACCGCGTAGGCGCCGCCGAAAGTCAGCAGGGCCGCTTTGGTAAAGAACCAGCTCATTTGCGTCAGCGTGCCTTCCCAGCCGAACAGGACGGTGAGGGTCGCCATCGGCAGTGTCCACAACGCCGCGCCGATCAGCGCCAGGCGCAGCAGTTTCCAGCGACTGAAACGGGCATGGTCGGGGGGCGGCGTGTCGTCGTCGATCAGTGCCGGGCCGAAGGATTTTTTCGCAGTACCGTGGCCGCCCGTGGTGAATTTATCCGGGGCCAGGCGTCCGCCGAAGTAACCGATGATGGCCGCGCCCAGCACGATCAGCGGAAACGGCACGTTGCCGAGGAAGATCGCGGCGAATGACGCTGCGGCGATCGCCCACATCCAGCCGTTCTTCAGCGCACGGGAGCCGATCCGGTGCGCGGCTTGCAGCACAATCGCGGTGACCGCCGGCTTGATCCCGTAAAACAGCCCGGCCACCACCGGCACTTCACCGAAGGCGATGTACACCCAGGACAGGGCAATCAGGATGAACAGCGATGGCAGCACAAACAGCGCACCGGCGATCACGCCACCCCAGGTTCGGTGCATCAGCCAGCCGAGGTAGGTCGCCAGTTGCTGGGCTTCGGGGCCGGGCAGCAACATGCAGTAGTTGAGGGCATGCAGGAAGCGCCGCTCGGAGATCCAGCGGCGGCGCTCGACCAGTTCCTGGTGCATGATCGAAATCTGTCCGGCCGGCCCGCCGAAGCTGATGAAACCGAGCTTGAGCCAGAATCGGAACGCTTCACTGAGGCTGATTGGCGCAGGCTTGGTCAGTTCGGCGGGGCTGTTTGGGGAGGGCGTGAGGCTCAAGCGAATGTTCCTTGTGCGGGGGCGCTTTGAGCCGCTGACTGTAGCCATGAAGCGGGGGTTTGAACAGTCGGTTTTACTCGACCGTTGTGGGAGCTGGCTTGCCAGCGAGGGCGGCGGCACATCCGGCTTGGATGTCGACTGACAGGCCGCCATCGCTAGCCGCCCCCCGCGTTTTTTCAGTTCAGGACAAAGTCCACCGGTTCCAGTTGTGGCGGCAGTTCCGTCACGCCCAGTGCGTCCAGGACGTCGCGCTCGATGTTGCGCACGATGGCGTCGGTGGGCAGGTCGTTTTCGTCGCGGCCGAACGGGTCTTCCAGTTCATCGGCAATCGCATCCAGCCCGAAAAAGGTGTAGCTGACGATCGCGGTGAAAACCGGTGTCAGCCAGCCCAGGGGTTCGGCCATGGCGAACGGCAGCAGGATGCAGAACAGGTAGATGGTCCGGTGCAGCAGCAAGGTGTAGGGGAACGGCAGCGGGGTGTTTTTGATCCGTTCACAGATCGCCTGGGCGCGGGTCAGGTTGGTCAGGTGACCGGCAATGATTGTATAGCGCCATTCATTGATGGCGCCCGACTCGCTGAGTGCCGAGCACTGTTGGCCAACCTGCATCAGTACTTGCCCGCTGATGTCCTGGGTGCCGCCCTTGGGAATCGGCTGCAACCAGTCACCGCTGGCGGCCAGTTCGTTCTCCTTGCGCAATCGGGCGTTTAACGCATGGGCGAAGCCGCAGAGGTTACTGAGAATCGCGTGTCGCTCACGGGCGTCCTTGATGATCCGGGTTTCGCGAATCATCGACCGGACTTCCACGATGATGTCGCCCCACGCCTTGCGCGCTTCATACCAGCGGTCATAACAGGCGTTGTTGCGAAAGCTCATGAAGATCGACAGCGACAAGCCCAGCAGGGTGAAGGGCGTCGCACTGACTTTGGAAAAGTAGCTGGGGTGCAGCGTTTCGATGAACACGATGGCCGAGGCCAGCAGCGTCACCATCAGGCTGCGCAGGGCAATGCGCTTGGCAATCGAACCCTTGAGTGAAGTCAGGACACCGATCAGGTTGGGTTTGGGTCTGACGATCATGGTCTTTCAGCCGCCTGTCATGTTCATGAAGCGCACAACCTGGACATCGTCGTTCACTTCGAAATGGTGCCGATAAGGTTTGAGTTTCATCGCCTCGATGATGGCGTGTTCCAGACGTTCGGGCTGGCCGGGGTGGCTGCGCAAGACAGCCTTGAGGTCGACGGCGTGTTCGTTGCCCAGGCACAGCAGCAGGCGCCCCTCCACGGTCAGTCGCACCCGGTTGCAGGTGCCGCAAAAATTGTGGCTGTGGGGCGAAATGAACCCCAGGCGAATGTGCGGCGCTTCGGCCAGGCGCCAGTAGCGTGAAGGGCCCTGGGTCGACTCGGCGGAATCAATCAAAGTGTAGCGTTCGGCGATGTTTTCACGTACCTGGGCGCTGGAGAAAAACGCCTCGGCGCGGCTGTGTTCGTGGATGGTGCCCAAGGGCATTTCTTCGATGAAGGAAATGTCCAGGTTGCGGTCGATGGCAAAGCTCACCAGGTCATTGATTTCGTGATCGTTGCGGCCCTTCATCACCACGCAGTTGAGCTTGGTGTTGCGAAATCCGGCCTTGTTGGCGGCGTCGATGCCCTTGATGACCTGCGCCAGTTCACCGGTGCGGGTCAGTTCGCGAAAGCGTTGCGGGTCGAGGCAGTCGAGGCTGATGTTCAGCCGCTGGACCCCGGCCTCGAACAATGGCTGAGCCAGTCTGGCCAACTGCGAGCCGTTGGTGGTCAAGCACAGTTCACGCAGGCCGGGCAGGGCGGCGATCTTCTGGCACAGTTGCACCACGCCCGGGCGGATCAGCGGCTCGCCGCCAGTCAGGCGGATCTTGCGGGTGCCCAGTGCGACGAAGCTTTGGGCCACCTGATAGATCTCTTCCAGGGTCAGCACTCGCTGCCGGGGCAGGAACTGCATGTCCTCGGCCATGCAGTACACGCAACGGAAATCGCAGCGATCGGTGACCGACATGCGCAGGTAGTCCACACGCCGGGAGAACCCATCGACCAAGACTCGCTCTGACATGAATTCCTCATACGCATTGAATGAGTATCCGCAAAACCGGTAGGAACAAGCTCGCTCCTACCCTTACGAATGACGTGATGTGCGGATTTGTTGAGGGGAGGCTAAGGGCAACTCGGGAGAACGTCCAATCACTATGAGTAACCGGTTGATCGACGGCATCTATGAAGAGCTGTTTTCGTCAGGAACTGACATTTATGTTTTTTAAATTATTGATAAATAACGATAAAAATCTTGGTGTTTATCGTCGATAGAGGGGGCGCAACGAGCGAAAAGGCGACATTAAACGCGCATTCCTGTTCTTTTCACCGTCAAACGATTGATGACCTCAATCAGGTCAAGGTCAACGTCCGGCGCATCAATCGCCGTGGGCGGGCTGGTCGGCGATTACGCTCCGACAAGCCCCCTCGCCACAGAGGTCGTCTCAGGTCAGGTCGCTACTGCGCCCCGAACATCACGGTCCAGTAAATCCCCGCATCGCTCTTCGGATCGGTCGCGTAGGCCGCTCCCAGGTCACGAAACAGCGGGTTCATCACGTTGGCGCAATGACCGGGGCTGGCCATCCAGCCATCGACCACCTTGCGCACAGTGTCTTGCCCGGCGGCGATGGTCTCGCCGATCTCCTGGAAGTTGTAGCCCGCCAGTTCCGCCCGGTCGCCCGGCGTGCGGCCATCCTGGTCCTTGTGGTCGAAGAAGTTTTTATTGGCCATGTTGCGCGAATGCGCTTCGGCGGCGGTCGCCAGCGTGGCGTTCCAGGCCAGTGGCGTGGTGGCGGCAAAGGACTGCGTGCCGCACTGGCGTGCTTTGCTGCGGGCGATGTTGAGTTCGGCCAGCAGTTTCTGGCCTTCGGTCTGCCAGTCGCCCAGGCGTGCGCTGAGCAACGGACGGGCGACAACGATGCGCCAGTCACGGTCCTGATGGCTGACACCGACATCGACAAATTGCGGGTCCAGCACGATCTGGCAAAAACTCTCCTGTATCGCTTTCATCGCCGAGGCCGCATCACGGGGCCCGGACAGGCTGATCGCCTGCACATTCTTCATGGGGTAACCGGCGGTCGCCATGGCCTGCTGCAAATTGCCGATGCTGGTGGCGGACAGCACCAGGCGCGGGTCGGCCGACAGCGGCGGCAGCTCCGACGACACCTGACCGGCGCAACGCTGCAACTGGCTGCGGTAGACGTTGATCGATTCGATCAGCTGTGACTCTTCGCTCGCCATCGCGCTGGCGGCAAACAGCAGACCCAGTGACAACCCGGCAAAGCGCATTGCGGATGATAGTGAACGCATGGAAATCCCCCTTGAGCTGACTGCGCCCATGATGCGCGAAGTTACCCCGTCAAGGGCAACGGATTTTCCAGAATGTTGCGGCGAGCGTGCAAACATTTCACTACTACACTTTAGCGCTACTGCCCACTGAGTCTTGCCGACCATGCGCTTCGACTGGATTGCAACCTGCCTCGCAATAATGCTGCTCGCCGGCCCGGCATTGGCCACCGATCAGGAGCAAAAACAACAAGTTGCCAAAGAGAAGGCCGAGGTGCTGGAACAAAAGGCTACGCAAGACAGCAACCCGGCACCGGTACCCAAGGCCGAAGCCATTACCCAGCCTGAAGCCCAGGCCGTGGACCCGGCGGGCAAGGCGCCGCTGGATGACGCCATCACTTGCCTGGCCCGTTCCATCTACTGGGAAGCCAAGGGCAAGGAATCCACCGACATGGAGGCCGTCGCCAATGTGGTCATGAACCGCCTGGGCCACGAAGGCTTTCCCGATACCGTCTGCGGTGTGGTCAAACAAGGCTCGGAAACCAAGAGTTGCCAGTTCTCCTGGTGGTGTGACGGCAAGTCCGACACGGTTCAGGAGGAGGCGCCCTATGCCATGGCCAAGGAAATCGCGCGCAAGGCACTGAACAAGCAGCTGCCGGATCACACCGGCGGCGCCTTGTATTTCCATGACCGCACGGTCAAGCCCGATTGGGCGGACAAGTACGTCAAAACCGCGGATATCGGCTTGTTCAGGTTCTATAAACCCCGTGATGGGGATGCCAGGTAAGCAGGCGCGATCAGCAACGCGCTCTGAAAAAAATTATCCGAACCACCGAAACCTGAATATTTCTGATTTATAAGCTTCATGTCCGGGCCATGCAGTAGTAACTTCATGCGCGCAATCCATCTGCCGACAGGAACCGGTGTTTATCGCCGGCCAGGCCTTTGGCTTTATCGTGTACTTGCGCGATCTGCAGTTGATTGCCCAAAGCAAAAACCTTAAGGAATAAGCTATGCGTCGAACCCTATCGCCCCGAGTCGAATGCCTGGGCCTGATGCTGTTGGCCCTGTTATTGATCGGTGCAGGCCTTGGACTGCGCCAGGCGCAGAACGTCGATGAAGAACGTTTTCTCGGCGTGGCCCTGGAGATGCTGCAAAACGGCTCGTGGCTGATCCCACACCGCGCAGCAGAAATCTACGGCGACAAACCGCCGATTTTCATGTGGACAGTGGCGTTCTTCACCTGGCTCACCGGCAAACCCAACCTCGCGTTGTACCTTCCGGGGGTGTTTTCCGCGGTGACCGTCACGGCGATGGTTTATGACCTGGGCCGCCGGCTGTGGAACCAGCGCATCGGGCGCATTGCCGCGTTGTTGTACCTGGCGACCTACCAGACCTACAGCATCCTGCGCACCGGGCAGATCGACAGCTTTCTGATTCTGTTCACCACGCTGGGCCTGTATGGCCTGGCCCGCCATCTATTGCTGGGCCCGGCGTGGCGCTGGTTCTATGTGGGTTGCGCCGCCATGGGCATCGGGGTGATCACCAAAGGCGTGGGCTTTCTGCCGGCGCTGATGCTGATCCCTTATGCCTATGCGGTACGCAAGGATTGGCCGGGCGTGGTGGCCATGCCGGGCCAGGCGCGCAAATGGTGGCTCGGGTTGCTGGTGATGCTGGCGGCGATTGCGGTCTGGCTGTTACCCATGGCGTTGTCCATCGTATTCAATGGCACCGCTGACGAGGTGGCCTATGCCCGGGAAATCCTCCTGCGCCAGACCGCCGGGCGCTACGCCAACTCATGGCATCACCGCGAACCGTTCTGGTACTTCTTCACCAACGTCATTCCGCAATACTGGTTGCCTTTGGTGCTGGCCTTGCCATGGCTGGTGCCGGCCTGGCGCCGTCAGCTGAAAAAACGTGACGGCCGGGTGCTGGTATTGCTCGGTTGGGTCGCACTGGTGCTGTTGTTCTTTTGCATCAGTGCCGGCAAGCGCAAGTTGTACATCTACCCGGCGCTGCCGGGGCTGGTGCTGGTGGCTGCACCCCTGATCCCCTGGTTGCTGCAACGCTGGTTCAAGCAGCGTCCGCGACTGCGCCGGGTATTTCCGGCCCTGGTGGCGGCCTGGTTCGTGCTGTGGTTCGCCCGCGGGTTTATCGAACCGTTCGCCGAAGGCGCCAATCCGGATCGGGCCGTCATGGCCCAGGCCGCGACCATGAGTCACGGCGCGGACCTGGTGCTGGTCAACTGGGAGGAGGGGCACTGGTTGTTCGCCCGCCAGCCAATCGTGCATTTCGGCATGGACAACTCCTCGGTCGAAAAGGCCGCCCAATGGCTGCGGGAACACCCGCAGGCCTATGCCCTGGTGCCGGCCGATGTCCTGACCCGGTGCTTCAAGCCTGAGGCCGCTCATGAACTGGGCGAAAACTCCCGTGCACATTGGTCGCTCGTCGGCGCCGATGCCGATAACGGTCAATGCCAGCCAGGACCATCCCCCAAGTTCTATCGGTTCGAATGGACGCCAGTCGTCGTGAAGTAGTCAGGGGCATGAACCTTGCGATTGATGTTCAACAGCAATCGCAAGGCTTCCGGTCCTAAGGGGCTAACCCTTTAGAACTTGGCAAAATTCAACGCATCGACAATCGCCGAGCCGCCAATCCCGGTCAGCGACAACAGCAGCGCCTTGATCAGCGGGTCTTCGGCATAGCGCGAGAAAGAGCCGGTGTTGAGAGTCGCCACCCGCTCGCGGATCATCTTGAACTTGCCGTAGCAGGGCGCTGTTTCCTGGGTTTCCAGCAGGTAGGCGTCGAGTCGTTGCAAGGCCCGGGTACGGGCCTTTTCGGCGGCGCGTCGCAATGACAGCGCGGAACCGAGCAGCAACAGCGCCGTCACCAGGTACGAGATGACCAGGCCGGGCGGTGTCGGCCAGTTGTCGAACAGGCTGCTGCGCGAAGCCACCAGGATCAACATGACCACTGTCGGCGCGTAGATCAGCCGGTTGACGGCCGAGGTGCGCTTGGCGATCAGTTGCAAATCCACCCACTCATCGATGCAGGGGTGCTTGAGCATTCCGAAGATTTTCTTGTGCTCGGCCTGCAACGACCCCGGCCAGATCGCGTGATGCTCGCTCAGATGGCGGATAAATCGCGTCAGCAGCAGATTGGCGTCCATGACCCAGAACACCAACACCTGGAAAGTCAGGGTGGGGATCAGCCAGCTCACCATCCACCACATCGATTGGCCGCGAACGGGCATGCCCTCCATGGGCCAGACGACAAACAGCACGCTGGTGACGACGACGTAAAGCCAGGTGGCGAGTGCCGTTCGCAGCATGCGCGCACCGAACGAACCACAGATGCAATGCTCACCCCAGAAGCGGGCAATGGAGATCATTTTGCGCCCGTCGGTGCAACTGAGTTGAGCCGACGCACAGGGTTTTGACCAGTCTTCGCTGGCGCTCATCAACGGGAAAAATATCAGCAGCAACCAGTGCCCCAGTTCATTGCACCAGCGCCGCAAGCTCCAGCCTTTGCCTCGGCGCAGCAAACGTCGGACCTGGCCCCATAACGTCATCTCGTATTTGCGCATGTGCAGGCGCAAATGGAAGGTGGTTTCGATTTCGGCCCGGTTGATGCGCAACTTGCGCCAGCCCCAGGTCAATGCCGAGATTGATATCAGCACCGCCAGCAAACGCAACGCCACGGTCGGCCAGGCGCTGATGCCTTCGAACAGGAACATCGGCTCGCCCAGGCCGTTGTCGGTCAGGGTGCTGCGCATCTGGTAGGCCAGCATCAGCGCGAGGATGAACATCACCAGCGGGACCACGATGTACCATACCCAGGCGTCATCGGAGGCCGGGACGGGGCTGGCCATCGGATCCTCGGCCAGCGCCAGTTTTCGGGTGGAACGCCGGGTCAGGTTCAGCGACAGGATGCCCAGCAGGATCAACACGAAGGTGAACCAGAGAAACTCCGCATGCCAGAACCGTGTGGCGATGAAGGCGCACACCGCCGCGACCATGAACAGGCTGATCGGCACGCCGCGCACCCAGGCCAGCCGCGCGTCATGGTCATCCCGCGGACCTTCGATCCGCCACCAGAGGATAAAACCGGCAATCATCAGCAAGGAGAACGTGAGCGGCCCGGCCCAGAAAAAGGACTGGGTTTGTTTGAAACGCTCGCGGATCGATGGTGACGGTTCAGGGTAGGGCGGTGGCGAGGGATCCTGCAGGCAGCGCAGGGCCATGAGGTCGTGGGGGCGAATGCCGCGATCGGATTGCGATTGCGTCGGCGCCTGGCAATTGACCGGGCGCGAGGCGCTAAGCCGGGTCGCCAGGGGAATGAAGCCACTGATGCCGACTTCATAAATGCCCGGCGAAAGCAGCTCCGATTTTGAATAGTCGAATTTCGCACGCTTGACCTCGAATGACTGCGGCGCCAGCGCCGCCAGCACCGAGACAAATACGGCACTTTGCAGGCTGTCGCGAAACGGCGGCACATCTTGTTGCAGGGCGCGGGTCAGCGTGAGCCCGTAGGGGGCGGCGAGGATCAGGTTGCGGGTGGTCTGCGCCTGGCCCCGTTGCAGCATGCGGGCATCGAGGTCGGTGGAAAAGTACAGTTTGTAGGGCATCCGGCTCTTGAGTGCCTGCAACACCAGCAGCTTGTCGTAGGCATCCACGCCCAGTATGCCGATGGCGCCAATGCCGCTCTGGCCGTTGCGGTGATAAGTCGCGTCTTCGCTGGCGATGTGGTCGGCCAGGCGTCGCAGGTAGTCGAGCTGAGAATTGCCGTCGGCTTTTTCCAGCGGGCTCAGGTCGATCTGAGTGGTCCCCGCCGTGTTTTTGCTGGCATCGGTGCTGGCGGTCTTGTCGGTGCTCGCCGATTCCTCCGGCAGACGCCCATCCAGGCCGCGTAAATAGCTGAAGCGCAAAATCCATTGGTCGACCGCTTCGCGCTGGTTCTTTTCGCTGTCATTCAGGTGCGCGTCCCGGGCCACTTGCATCTTGAAGCTTTCGATCAGCGCGCGACTGTAGAAACTGTCCCATTCGGAAATCAAGGCGATGCGGTTGTCGCTGCGCCGCAGCGTGCGCGTGCAGGGTGAATCGGTCCTGCGCTGCGTGCCTTCGCCGCAACGCACGCCGATGGCCGGGTCGACGCGGCGCAACTGCAACTCTTCGAGCATCAATTGGGTCATGGTGCCGTCGTCGCTGACGGTGCGCAGCAACTTCATGGGTGGCCGATTGGCCAGCGGCGGTGACAACGGCTGGTAGCCGCGATCCAGGGTTTCGTTATCGGCGGTGGCCAGCGGCGAGTAGATCTCGACATTCGGCGTGGCCTTGCCGATGTCCTGATCCTGGAACATGTCCCGCAGCACGGTTGAGGTCGAGGGGCCGATGACCTTCAGCACGGCCTGCCCGGGCGGTTCGGCGCAGGCTGTGGGGGCGCACGCCGCAGCGACTTTCTGGTTCAGGGTCTGGCGCAGGGTTTCCAGGCTTTGCAACGGCGTCGGGCCAAGTGCGTCCTGTTTCAACCAGAAAACAATCGTGCGGTCGGGAGGAGGTGATGCGCCTTCAAGCGCTGTCGGCGGATCGAAGGAGTTGGAGATGAACACTTCATAGGGCGCGTCGACGAAAGCGCTTGCCTGCGGCGCATCGGGGGAAAGAGTGTCGGCGAGTCTCAGGCAGTGAATGTACTGCTCCTGATCCGGCACCCGATGGGAGTTCTTGAAGCCGGCCAGCAAGGCGTAGCGAATCCGCCGGCGTCGCTCGACCTCATCGGCGTAGGGGCCGCCCTCGACCAGCGCGACCATGATGTCGGGCAGCGGTTTAGCACCGGACAGCGTTGATAGCGCAGGGCTGCAAACGTTCGCGGCGTCCGGGTTTTTGCTGTCGCCGAGTTTTTTGCGATAGCGCTCCACCGCGTCGAAAGGGTCCTGCCAGAGCCGTGCTTCGATAGGCAGTTGCGCCTGGAATTGTGCGCCGACGGGGCGCGGCTCAAGGAAGGGTTCGCGGTTGAGGGCGAACATCGATACCACCAGACTCAGGATGACTGCACTGCCTGGCAACCAAAAGGCCAGGTTCGTGCCCGAACCCTTGCTGTCCACGGCCTGTGCCTCTTGTTGTCGGCCAACTGCGTACAGTTATGTATAGACGCAAACAACCAAGGGGTTTGGCCTGAATGGACGATTATTTGCCCGATTTGCCGCTGACTGACCGTTGTAGGAGCTCGCTCGCGATGGACGTCAATGATAACGCGTACATCTGGATAGACGCGGTACCGAGGAGTGCTTCGCGAGCGAGCGCCTACAGGTGTTGATTCATACAGGGCTTCGACGCCAGAAGCATCGCGCCAGCAGCGCATCGAGACTGAACTTGCCAGGGCCTGACAGCACCAGCGGCACCAGGGCGGCGAGGTAGATCAACGGCAGTTTGAAGTTGCCGTAGCCTTTATTGGTGATCGAATAGCCCTGAGCCAGGTCGCTCAAGGTCGACCAATCGGCAGGCCAGTGAACAGCGGCGGTGGCGACGATGGTCACCACGATCAGGCTGATCGCCGAAAAGCGCGTGGCCAGTCCCACCAGCAGGGCGAGGGCGCAGATCAATTCCACCCACATCGACAGTTCCCAGTTCAGCGTGGCCGGCAGGTGGTTGAACGGAAACAGGAAGCGGTCCTGGATGTCGGCAAACCAGTTTTCGCCATTGAATTTTTCCAGGCCGGACTCGAAGAATTCCCAGGCGAGGAACACGCGCAGGGTCAGGGGCGCAATCCAGCTGCCGGCACGGTCAAGGTTCAGGTGCAGGCCTTTCACGGCAGAGGAAATAGAGGCATTCATGGGCGTTGATCTCCTTCAAATCAGGGGTGTCGGGCGATGTGTTTGCCCGTTAGCGCAAGGATCGGCTTGGCCAATCGACAGGCGTATTTGATCAACCGGGTGTATCTGCGGTGTGTCGCGGGTGCGGGGGGTTGAAGGCATGATGTGTCGAGAGCCGGGCTGTACACACTTTGATACATGGCCGTCTCAAGTCATCGCCACCCTCCTGTGGGAGCGGGCTTGCCCGCGATGACGGTTGCACACCCAACATTGAGGGTGGCTGAACCACCGCTATCGCGAGCTCGCTCCCACAGGAATAGCCTTGAGCGCCTGCAATCGGCGGTCTGAGGCCCCATGCCCCAGAGCATGTCCGGGGCCGTTTGGATGGGGTTCGAGTCAGTCCGATAACGCCAGGACCCGGCTGCGCAAGTGGTCCAGGGTTTCGTCGTTGAGGACCGTGGTCAGGTCCAGCCCTTCTTTGGCCTGGAACAGGTTCATCGCGTCCCGGGTCTGCTTGCCGAGGATGCCGTCGATATCACCAGGGTGCCAGCCGAGGTACGTCAGGCAGGTTTGCGCCATGCGAATCCGCAGATCGGGTGTCCCGCCATAAGAAAACTTTTGATACGCGGCACTGAGGCGCAAGTCATAGTTGTTGATGGCGTAGTTGGGGCCATTGTAGCGACGGGCGAAATTGGCCCAGTCCTTGGCCCGCAGCGCCGCCACCGAACCCCCGCCGATCAGCTCGCCCACGGTGCACAGCAGTTGTTCGTTCTCGGATTCGACCATGCGCTTGACCATCGCCTCGACATCCGCCGAGCCCGTGGTGGCGAAATTGAAGCCCATTGTCTGGCCCAGTCCCCAGGAGGTGCTTTGCAGCGCTGCGTTGCGGTTCAGGCTGATGGCCTGATTCAGCCGATCATATTGATGCGCCCCCGATGCGCCATAGTTGCCAGGGGTCTTGCTGCTGATGTCCGGGTATTGGGTGTCAAACGCCTGTTGGGTCAAGCGGCTGAAGACGTGGCGCTCAAAAAGAATTTTCGGGCGGCGGTCGGAAAAGAATCCGTTGCCGGAGGTTTCTACTGCTAGCACAGCCCAGAGTTGCGCAGCACTGACTTTGGCCAGATCCAGGGCATTTTCCATTCCTTCGTCGTCAAGCGCCGCGCCATGGCTGGTGAATTCATCGCTCATGGCGGCCTCCTTCGAAACAGCAAATACCGGTGTACGGTTTAAGCGTAGGCGGGCCGGGCCTGTGCCGGCGGTTTTGCGATCATCGGCGCAAGGCAACGGCGGATGACGCTCAGGGACTTTTGCTATACATTTTCCGCCCGCCCATTGCATGGTGATACTGCTTCATGTCTCTCGCGCTCGAACGTCTAGTCGCTGGCACGCCGATCCCTTTCGCCGGTAATCGTGTCACCGTGGTCAGCCCTGAACTGGCAGCACGCTTTCAGCCCGGTGACCACCTGTTGGTGGAGCAGGTCAGCGGTGAACTGCTGCTGATCCCGGTGGCTGACCAGCAGGCGGCGTCGGTCGCGATTGCCCGTGCCGAAGCGGCGTTTACCGCGTTGTCGGCGGTGTCGGATCAGGCGATCAGCACCTTCTTCGACCTGTTTGCACAACGTCTGGAAAACCCGGACTGCTGGGCCCTGATCGAGGCGGCCAACCTGGCGGACATCGAGCGGGCCAAGGCTCGCGGTCGTTCGACCACGCGTTTGCTGGCCGATGAGCGCATGCGCCGCGACATGATTGCCGGCCTGCGCGCCTGGCGCGATGCCCCGGCGACACGGGGCAAAGTGGTCAGCTGCGTCGAGCATGACGGCTGGAAAGTCGAGCAGGTGGTGTCGCCGCTGGGCATCGTCGCGTTCGTCTTCGAAGGCCGGCCGAACGTCTTCGCCGACGCCGCCGGTGTACTGCGCACGGGCAACACCGCCGTGCTGCGCATTGGCAGCGATGCCTTGGGCACCGCCCAGGCCATCGTCACTCACGCCTTGAATCCGGCCCTGGCCGACGCCGGTTTGCCAACCGGCGCGGTGTCGCTGGTGGAAAGCGTCAATCATGCCGCCGGTTGGGCGATGTTCGCCGACCGGCGTCTGTCGCTGGCGGTGGCCCGGGGTTCGGGGCGCGCCGTCAGCCAGTTGGGCAGCATTGCGCAACAGGCTGGTACCGCCGTCAGCCTGCACGGCACCGGCGGGGCCTGGCTGATTGCCCACAGCGACGCCGACGCCACACGTTTCGCCGCGGTGGTGCGCAACTCCCTCGACCGCAAGGTCTGCAATACCCTCAATGTCTGCCTGATCCACCGCGACCGCGCTTCCGAACTGGTGCCGCTGTTCCTGGAGGCGCTGCAACAGGCCGGCAAGGCACGGGGCCAGGGCTGCAAGTTGCACATCGTCGAAGGCAGCGAAACCTATCTGCCAGCGCAGTGGCAAAGCGCGACCGTCGAGGTCTATCGCGCCGAAGGCTACCGCACCGAAGCACTGGCCGAACCGCTGCCGGAAGATCAGTTGGGCCGTGAGTGGGAATGGGAAGAAACCCCTGAAGTGAGCCTGAAGATCGTCGACGACCTGGACAGCGCCATCGCCTTGTTCAATCGCTACAGCCCGCAGTTCACGGTGTCGCTGCTCAGTGAAGACGCAGCGACCCAGGAGCGTTTCTACAACGCGGTCAATGCGCCCTTTGTTGGCAACGGGATTACCCGTTGGGTCGACGGTCAGTACGCGCTCAACAAGCCGGAACTGGGCCTGTCGAACTGGGAGAGCGGTCGCCTGTTTGCGCGCAGTGCGATTCTCTCCGGTGATGGTGTGTTCACCATCCGTAGCCGCATGACGCAGACGGATCTGTCGGTCAAGCGCTAGAAAATGGCGCAGCGGCTGCCTCGGCGGTCGCTGCGATCGGCTCAGGCCGCTTCAACGGCTTTGCCGTAGACGGCACAGGTGCCTGGGTGTTCGGCCAGCGAAACGAAGGTGCGGCTGCCGGCATCCAGGGCATCGATCGAACCGGTCTCGATGTCGTAGACCCAGCCATGCAGGTTCAGCAGGCCTTTTTCCTGGGCCAGGCGCACGCTCGGGTGAGTCTGGATGTTGGCCAGTTGGGCGATGACATTCTCGCGCACCATCGAACTGACTTTGGCCGCGTCATCGGTGTGGGGCCGGGATTCGTTGATGACTTTCGCCGACTCGGCGTGTTGCAACCAGCCGCTGACGGCGGGCAGGTGGTCCATGCATGTGCATTTGGCGACGGCGGTCATGGCGCCGCAGTCGGAATGGCCGCAGATGACGATATCGGTCACACCCAGCACCGCGACGGCGTATTCGACGGTAGCCGACACACCACCCGGATGGGGGCTGTAGGACGGCACGATGTTGCCGGCGTTACGGATCACGAACAGCTCACCGGGTTCTTGCTGGGTCAGCAGTTCCGGCACGACGCGACTGTCGGAACAGGTGATGAACAGCGTGCCCGGATGTTGCGTGGTGGCCAGGTGCTTGAACAGGTCGGTGCGTTGCGGAAAGACTTCTTTCTGGAACTTCAAAAAACCGTCTATGAGCGCTTTCATGGGGGCATTTCCTTTCAGTTCAGTAGTTGGGGATCAGTTGGAACAACCGGTGCCGAACACGCTGTATTGCAGAATGTGGGTCGCGCCTTTGGAGTCCTGGTACGTCATTTCAACGGGGACAACGCCGCAGATGTCCGCAGGTGGCGTGATGTTCACGACCTGCGCGATATCCAGTGTCATGCCGTATTGATAAGGCACGACGGCTTCCCGGGCTTGAACCTGAGCGGACACGCCCGCTATCAGCGAAAGAACCAGCAGAATTTTTTTCATGGGGCATCCTCCAGAGCAGAGTGGTGAGTGCTAGACCGTTGTCGGGTTTTGACCGGGTTGGGCCCGCACCGGAGCGCGGGCCGGTCGCCACTCAGAAAGGACGCAGGGGCAGGAACTTGCCGTCGAGGGTAATCACTGCGCGGGAGCCGCCTTCCGGGTCTTCGACTTTCTTCATGTCGAGCTTGAAGTTGATCGCGCTGATGATGCCGTCGCCGAATTGCTCATGAACCAGGGCTTTCAACGTGGTGCCGTAGATCTGGATCATTTCGTAGAAGCGGTAGATGGTCGGGTCGGTCGGGACACCCGAAAGACTGCCGCGCAGCGGGATGATCTGCAGACGGGCTACCGAGTCGGCGTCCAGTTCGAGTTTTTCGCCAATCACTTTGGCGGCACTTTCCGGCAATGGATGCTGGCCGAGCAGGGCGGCGGTGACATAAGCCAGGCCAAGGCCGGTGCCGTCAGCCAGGTCCTGCCAGGACAGGTTCTTGCGCGCCTTGGCATCGAGGATTTCGGTGGTCAGGGCCAGGCTTGGGTCGTTGTAAGCGTGGGACTGTTGCATGGTGTTTCTCCTGTCGCAGTGGGTTGTGTTTCGGTGTGAAGCCATCTTCTGCCGATTCACCCATAGCGTCCAAGACCGATATACAATGCAAAGCATAAGCACTGCCTATAGATGGTGAGCCCATGTTGCTGCGTCATTTGCGTTATTTGCTGGCCGTGGCTGATCACGGCGGTTTCACCCGCGCCGCCGAGGCGCTGCACGTATCCCAGCCGACCCTGTCGCAACAGATCCGGCAGCTGGAAGAAGCCCTGGGCGTCAGCCTGTTCGACCGCACCTCGCGCACGGTCAAGCCGACCGACGCCGGCCAGGCCTACATCGAATGCGCTCGTCGGGTGCTGGTGGAACTGGAGGCGGGCAAGCGAGCGCTGCATGACGTGAAAGACCTGTCGCGCGGCTCCCTGCGCCTGGCCATGACGCCGACCTTCATGGCGTATCTGGTGGGGCCTCTGGTGCGCGACTACGTGGCGCGGTTCCCGAACATCCATCTGGAGATTTTCGAATTGTCGATGGACGACATCGAATCGGGGCTGGCGGAGGATTCGCTGGATATCGCGATTGCGTTTGACCAGGTGCGCAACGCCGACATCGAATCGATCCCGGCGTTTACCGAGACACTGGGCTTGATGGTCGGTCGGGCTCACCCGCTGTATGAAAGCGAAGGCGCGCTCGCCAATGAGGCAGTGGCGCAACTGGAGTTTGCATTGCTGACCGCGGACTTCGTCACCCGTACGCGCATCGACGAGTACTTCGCCCAAGGACAGATCACGCCCAAGGTGGCCATCGAGGTCAACTCGGTCAATACCTTGCTGGAAGTCATTCGGCACACGGCGATGGCGACTATCCTTCCGGAGCCTATTGCAACCAGCGATCGCGCGTTGCGCAGGATCCCGTTGGCGGGGGAGGCGCCCCGGCGCGGAGCGGCTTTGCTGCGGCGTAAAAACAACTACCACAGTGCGGCGTCGTTGGCGTTTGTGCAGTTGGTGTTGGGTGCCGATATATCTTGATCAGCAAATATTGGTGCATGGGCTTCAAAACTAAAAAGGGCCTGCTCTTGTTGGGAGCAGGCCCTTTTTATAGTTGAGTCAGTTTAATCAGTAGAACCGGTCAATCACCCGAACTTCGTTCTGGTTCTGCATCGATGCCCAGGCCTGTTTCAGGGTTTGCAGAACATTACCAATGAAGTCCTTGTCGGCCGCGGCTTTCTTGCCGACGTAGCCCTGGCCGCGACGGTACATTTTCAGTCGGGCGAGCAGGTTCTGGTTGTTCTGGTCAAACTCCGCTTCATGGGCATGCGGGGACAGGCAGTCGATATGAACCTGGCCGGTCTTGCTGATCCAGAGGATATGGCTGTCGTGGCTGTCTTTTTGAGCAGCGAACATACGGGCCAGTTCTTCGATAGTTGGTTGATTGTTCAAATTCATCTTAAAACCCCTTGACCATTTGGTGATCTTTCAAAGTTGATTCGCTAATACAAGTAGCCCATCGGTTAGTTGATCCCTGGCACCGAAACCAGGACGTCAGCAGTCGTCCGCCAAATTCGGCGGGGCCCTGCGTCTGTTGCATGTAGTCGTGTTGAATAACTGCTACGCGTTAGCGTCACAACGAAGAGAAGCAGCGAATACCTTCAGGCCACTGCCGACGTTTTCAGGGTCGGGCACAAGCTTCATGAGGATGGATCGCTAGCATTTCTCGCCCTTGTACTGGACGTTCAGGCCAGGTCAGCTTCTTCAATCTGCCTTGTGGGCAGCGTGTATCCGGAAAAAACAGCTCGGCGGTCAGACGAGCTTGCTCAAGCGTGTTGCGTGTACTCCCGATCGGGGAGACGTCTGCATCATGCAAGGGCAAATCGAAGGCGTCAACGGTTTTGTAGTGAATATTTTTAGTCACTACATATTGTCGGACAAAGCTGTCTGGAATTAAAAAACGTAACCGGGTGTGCGGATCAGGACGACGGCAGCAAAGCTTCGAAGCGGTAAAAGGTGCAGGGATAACCCTTTACCGTCAGGGAATGTCGGGTGAAGCCCTCTGCCACGAGATCGGGCATGACGGCGGCCCAGAACAGCCGCGCGGGTTGATTCACTTCGATGTGGAAAATCTGCCACTGACCGGGGAATCGGCTCAAGAGGGTGGAAACAACAAACTTCGCGACACCCCGGCCACGAAAGCGCCGAGCAACGAACAAGTAACCAATGTTGTGCTCGGCACCGGGCAGGTGGGTTTCGTCGTCCACTGTTACAAAACCAGCCAATTCCCCGTCCACCTTGATCAGAAACGCTCGGGTCGAGGGTTTTCGCCAGTAGTCGGTCAGGGGCAAGATGTTGAAAAGGCCGTGTTCAGCGAGTTTCAGTGGCATCCACTCACTGAAGTCGTAGGTATAGAACTGCATCAGGCATTCGATGGTTTCCAGGTCATCGCGCTGAGCGGCGTGCAGTGCTATCGAGGACATTACCTGCGGCTCCTGGCATCAGTCAGACAAGGATAGACGGAACGGTGAATGGCTTGTGAGGGGATGTGTCGCGAGGGAGCAAGCTCCCTCGCCACAGGGGTAAGTGTCAGGCTTTGGGGGCCGTGCGTTTGTTGACGGGCGATGTCTTGCGCTTGGCCGGTTTACGCTTGTTTTTCCAGGGCGTCGCGCCACGTCCGGCAGGGCTGGCCGGACCGCTGATGGTCAGGCTCAGGCCGGCGCAACGGGCCACTTGCTTGCTCATCCACGCCGCCTGTTTGGTGACGAATTCTTCAAGACTCATTTCGCCGCTCTGCACCATGTCCAGCGCCTGCTCCCAGATCGCCGTGGTACCCGGATCGGCAATCGCCCGCGGCACTGCATCGATCAGGCTGAAAGCGGCAGGCGTGGCAGCCAGTGCCTTGCCGTTCTTGACCAGGTAGCCGCGGTCGAGCAGGCCCTGGATGATCGAGGCGCGGGTCGCTTCGGTGCCGATGCCGGTGGTGTCCTTGAGTTTTTGCTTGAGCAGCGGATCTTCCACCAGTTTGGCAACGTTCTTCATCGCCTTGATCAGATCGCCCTCGGTGAACGGCTTGGGCGGTTGGGTCCAGAGGTCCTTGAGCTGCACGTTGGCCACCGCGCACTCAATGCCTTCCATGAGGTGGGGCAGCGTTTGCGGGGCTGGTGCTTCACGGCCCCTGGCCGGGGCAAGTGCTTCGGGCAGTGCACGTTTCCAGCCGGGCTCGACGATCTGCTTGCCAACGGCACGCAAGGCTTCACCGGCGCAGTCGAAGTCGGCCTGGGTACGGTCGTATTCGTGATTGGGCAGGAATTGGGCGAGGTAGCGTGCGCGGATCAGGGTGTAGACCGCCCGTTGTTTGCCCGCCAGTTTTTCCAGGTTCTTTGCGGCGGCGGTGGGGATGATGCCGTGGTGCGCGCTGACCTTGGCATCGTTCCAGGCCCTGGAGCGCCGTTGCGGTTCGAGGTAATCGTGCAACGCGTTCAGCGCCGGATCGGCCTGACGCAGCGCCGCCAGAATGCCCGGCGCTTCGCTGTGCTGGCTGAGGGGCAAATAGCCGCAGTCACTGCGCGGGTAGGTGATGACTTTATGGGTTTCGTAGAGCGCCTGGGCGATATCGAGGGTTTCCTGGGCGCCGAGCCCGAGTTTCTTCGAGCAGACTTCCTGCAAGGTGCCGAGGTCGAACGGCAGCGGTGCCACCTCGCGCATGCGCTCGGTGCGCAGCTTGATCACCCGGGCGCTCGCGGCGCCTGCCATCGCAGCTGCGGCTTGTTGGGCCAGTGCCTGATTCAGGCAGCGCTCCTGATCGTCGCAAACCTCCGAGGCGGCCCGCCATTGCGCGGTGAATGGGGTGCCGTCGTGTAACAGCTGGACGTCGATGGCCCAGTAAGCGACCGGTACGAAGTTGGCGATGCTGCGATCGCGATCCACCACCAGGCGCAAGGTCGGCGTTTGTACCCGACCGACCGGCAACACGCCCTGATAGCCGGACTGGCGACCCAGCAGGGTGAACAGCCGACTCATGTTCATGCCGATCAGCCAGTCGGCCCGGGAACGCCCCAGCGCCGAATGGTAAAGGCTGAAGGTTTCGGCGCCCGGCTTGAGGGCGGCGAGGGCCTTGCGGATCGAGGCGTCGTCCAGTGCCGACAGCCACAAGCGGCGGATCGGCCCACGATAACGGCAATGCTCCACCAGTTCCCGGGCGATCATCTCGCCTTCGCGGTCGGCGTCGGTGGCGATGATCAGTTCGTCGGCCTCGCCGAGCAGGCGTTTGACGGCTTTGTACTGGCTGGCCGTGCGCGGTTTGACGGTCATTTTCCATTTGTCCGGAATGATCGGCAGGTCCGCCAGCACCCAGCGCTTGTAGCGCGCGTCGTAGGCGTCCGGTGGCGCGGTTTCCAGCAGGTGGCCAATGCACCAGGTCACGGTGACGTCTGTTCCCAGCCAGCAGCCATCGCCGCGGCGCCGCGCGCCGAGCACGGCCGCAATGTCTTTGGCCTGGGAAGGTTTTTCACAGAGGTACAGCCGCATAACCATCGTCGTCGATCAGTGTCCGGAGAGGTGCACAGAATGGCGGGATATGGACTCGGGGGCAATCTTTATCTGTATGGATGTACAGTTAGTGCGTTGCGATAATTTGCCTGGTCCGTTCGGCTGCAAGGCGGTCATGCCTGCCGAATCTGGGTTATACCTGATGAATCGTGGTCTCGGGTCATGGGGCTGCTGCGCAGCCCGTCGCGGGCAAGCCACGCTCCCACAGGGTCAATCATCGTCGTGAGGAACGCATTCCATGAAAAGCTCCGGTCCCAGCCCTGTCATCACCATCGCCGAGCAGCCCGGTTGCCTGCTGGTGAAATTTCACGGAATCCAGGTGGCCGCCTCCTCGCGCGCCCTGGTGATGCTGGAGGCCAATTACCCTCCGGTGTACTACGTTCCGCGAGAGGACATCGACGAGAAATATTACGTCCGCACCGATCACACCAGCTATTGCCCGTACAAGGGCGATGCCAGCTATTTCAGCCTGCAGGTGCCGGGGCATGAGGGCGCCAATGCGGTGTGGAGCTACGAGAATCCCAAGGTGTCTGTCAGGCAGATTGAAAACTACGTGGCGTTTTACCCGGATCAGGTGACGTTCGAGTTGCTTGAGATCGAAGAGTGATATTCACGCTGACTTTCACAATACCTGTAGGAACGAGCCTGCTCGCGATGGTGTGTCAGTCAACGCGATGACAACTGATACTCCATCGCGAGCAGGCTCGCTCCTACAGGTTTTCCCTTAATTTTTGTGCAGGTCCACGTTGCGGGTCTCGCGCAAACAGATCATTCCCACGACCAGGCTGACGCCGGTGATCACCACCGGGTACCACAGCCCGTAGAAGATATCGCCGGTGTAGACCACCAACGCAAACGACACCGTCGGCAGAAACCCGCCGAACCAGCCATTGCCGATGTGGTAGGGCAGGGACATCGAGGTGTAGCGGATGCGCGTCGGGAACAGCTCGACCATCAGCGCCGCCAGCGGCCCGTAGCACATCGCGGAAATGATGATCAGCGCCACGATCAGCGCGACGATCATCGGTTTGTTGATCTGCTGCATGTCGGCTTGCTGCGGATAGCCGGCAAGGGTCACGGCACCGCGCAATGCCGCTTCGTCAAATCCGTCGATCTTCACGTCGCCAACGCTCACTTGCACCGTGCTGCCGGCCGGTGCCACTGCGCTGGAGTACGGCAAGCCCTGTTTGACCAGGAAGGTTTTGACCTTGTCGCACGGGCTGTCAAATTTCGCCTTGCCGACCGGGTCGAACTGAAAGGTGCAGGTGGCCGGGTCGGCCAGCACGGTGATCGGTGCCTGACGGCTGGCCTGGTCGATGGCCGGATTGGCGTAGTGAGCCAGGGATTTGAAGATCGGGAAGTACAGCGCGGTGGCCAGCAGCAGGCCGATCATCAGCACCGGCTTGCGCCCGACCTTGTCCGACAGCCAGCCGAAGAAGATGAAGAACGGCGCACCAAGGGTCACGCTGACAATCAGCAGGCCGTTGGCGACGGCAGGGTCCATTTTCAGGAATTGGGTGAGGAAGAACAGCACATAGAACTGCGCGGCGTAGAAGGTCACCGCTTGCCCGGCGTTGATGCTGAACAGGGCGATGAGCACGACCTTGAGGTTTTCCCATTTGCCGAAGGAGTCGCGGATCGGCGATTGGCAGAGTTTGCCTTCTTCTTTCATTTTCACGAAGGCCGGCGACTCGTGCAGGCTCAGGCGAATCCAGGTCGAGATGCCCAGCAAAATGATCGAAAACAGGAACGGAATGCGCCAGCCCCAGACTTCGAACTGATCGCCCGTGAAGTAGCGGCAACCGAGCACCACCAGCAGCGATAACAGCAGGCCAAGGGTGGCAGTCGACTGAATCCAGCTGGTGTGAAAGCCGCGTTTGCCGATAGGCGCGTGCTCTGCGACGTAGGTCGCGGCGCCGCCGTATTCGCCGCCCAGGGCCAGGCCCTGAAGCATGCGCAGTGCCACGAGAATGATCGGCGCGGCGATGCCGATGCTGGCGTAATTGGGCAGCAGGCCGACGCAGAAGGTCGCCAGGCCCATGAGGATGATGGTGGCGAGGAAGGTGTATTTGCGTCCGATCATGTCCCCCAACCGGCCGAACACCAGGGCGCCGAACGGCCTCACGATGAAACCGGCGGCGAAGGCCATCAGGGCGAAGATGAACGCCGTGGTGTCGTTGACCCCGGCGAAGAACTGCTTGCTGATCACCGCCGCGAGGGCGCCATAGAGGAAAAAGTCATACCACTCGAAAACCGTTCCGAGCGACGAGGCGAAGATGACTTTCTGGGTGTCCTGGCTGGTACGCGCGCTGCGCAAGCTTTCCAGGGGCTGAACGTGTTCTGACATATCGGTATCCCTCACAGTGATTGTTTTTGTTGTTCCACTGTCGGCGCCGTCCTTGTGGGCTGGTGCCGCTACTTCGATGTATCGGATGTACGCGTTTGCGCAGGAGCGAGCTTGCTCCGGGCGGCGTTCCGACGATGACCTTCAGAGCGCACATGGGTGTCAGGTTGTCAGCGTTATCGTTGACGACCATCGCGAGCAGGCTCGCTCCTACAGTGTTCGTGTGGATTCACGAGTGTGTGACCCGTTCCTTTGTCTCGGTGATGCTCCTTGTGTGGGGGCTGAGGATCAGTTGTGCGGCTTTCTCGGCGATCATCAACGTGGGTGAACAGGTATTACCCGAAGTGATGCGCGGCATGATCGAGGCGTCGGCGATGCGCAGACCGGGGATGCCGTGCACACGCAGTTCGGCATCGACCACGGCGTGCGTGTCGTTGCCCATCCGGCAGGTGCCGACCGGGTGGAAAATCGTGGTGCCGATCCGGGCGGCGGCTTCGTGTAATTGCTCTTCGCTTTGCAGGCTGTCGCCGGGCAGGTATTCGACCGGATTGAACGCCTTCAGCGCTGGTGCGGCGACAATGCGCCGGGTCAGGCGAATGGCGTCGGCCGCCACGCGCAAATCCTCCGGATGGCTCAGGTAATTGGGTTGAATCAGCGGTGCCTCCTGCGGGTTGGCGGAGCGGATTTCGACCCGGCCACGGCTCTGCGGACGCAAGTCGCAGACCGAGGCGGTAAAGGCCGGGAACGCATGCAGCGGTTCACCGAAGCGCTCCAGGGACAGCGGTTGCACGTGGTATTCGAGGTTCGCCGACGTCTGTTCCGGCCCCGAGCGAGCGAAGGCGCCGAGCTGACTGGGCGCCATGGACAGCGGGCCGCTGCGGTCATACAGGTAGCGCAGGCCCATGCCCATCTTGCCCCACAGGCTGCCGGCGATCTGGTTCAGGGTACGGGCATTTTGCAGTTTGTAGATCAGGCGCAGTTGCAGGTGGTCCTGCAGGTTGCCACCCACGCCGGCCAGTTCATGCGCGACGCCGATGCCCAAGCGTTGCAGGAGCGGGCGAGGGCCGATCCCGGAGCGCTGGAGGATGCTCGGTGAGCCGACGGAGCCGGCGCACAGGATGATTTCCTTGCGGGCCTTGAAGGTCCTGGCCTGATCCTGCCAACGGGCGCTGATGGCACTGGCACGACCGCTTTCCAGCAGCACGCGGTCGGCTTCAACGCCGGTCAGCACGGTCAGGTTGGGACGATGGCGGATCGGCTTGAGAAACGCCTTGGCCGCATTCCAGCGGATGCCGGCCTTCTGATTGACCTGGAAGTAGCCGCAGCCTTCGTTGTCGCCCTGGTTGAAGTCATCGATGCTGGCGATGCCGCTTTGCTCGGCGGCGCTGCGGAAGGCATCGAGAATCGGCCACGACAGACGCTGGCGTTCGACCCGCCACTCGCCGGCACCGCTGTGAAACGCCGAGTCGCCGGCAAAGTGGTTTTCGCTCTTCTTGAACAGTGGCAGGACGTCTTGCCAGCTCCAGCCCGGATTGCCTTCGGCAGCCCAGTTGTCGTAGTCGCCCGCCTGGCCGCGCATGTAGATCATGCCGTTGATCGAGCTGCAGCCCCCGAGCACTTTGCCGCGCGGATAGCTCAGGGCACGGCCTTGCAGGCCGGGTTGGGCTTCGGTCTTGAAGCACCAGTCGGTGCGCGGGTTGCCGATGCAGAACAGGTAGCCCACGGGGATGTGAATCCATGCATAGTTGTCGCGGCCGCCGGCTTCGAGCAGCAGTACGCGGTGCTGCGGGTTGGCCGACAAGCGATTGGCCAGCAAACAACCGGCCGGGCCGGCCCCGACCACGATGTAGTCGTACTCATCAAGGGAAGTCTGCATCCCTGACCTCATGTTGTTGTTCTTGTTGGGATCCATCCTAGTTGTTAGCTTTCGTCAAAAGAATGTTAGTTTTTGCGCAGCTGCTGTTCGTTTTTAAACACCTGTAAACAAGGATGATTCATGTTCGACTGGAATGACGTGCGGTTTTTTCTCGAATTGCAGCGTAGTGGACGTTTGCTGACCGCTGCCCGGCGCTTGAACACCACCCACGCCACCGTTGCGCGGCACATCGAGGCCATCGAAAAGAGCCTCGGCACCGCGTTGTTCGTCCAGCATGCGCAGGGCTATGAGTTGACGCCGGCCGGCGAAGCGCTGCTCAAGCACGCCGAAGCCATGGAGAACGTCGCGCTGCTGGCCCAGGAGGAGATCACCCAATCCACGGCGCCGCTGGGCAAGATTCGCGTGGGTGTGACCGAGGGCCTGGGCATCATGTTCCTGGCCAGCCGCATGAATGGCCTGTTCGAGCGCTACCCGGGGCTGGAGGTCGAACTGGTGGCGGTGCCGCGCTTTGTCAGCATCCTCAACCGCGAGGCGGAAATCAGTATTCACCTCGAGCGCCCGGCCGCCGACATGCTGGTCACGCGCAAACTCACCGACTATCGACTGGCGCTGTACGCCAGCCAGGATTACCTCGACCGTTCGCCCGCGCTGCACAGCCGCGAAGACCTGGGCCGGCATGCATGGATCGGTTATGTCGACGACTTGCTGTTCAGCCAGGAACTGATGTTCCTCAACAGCTTCTGCCGTAATCCGCGTGTGGTCTTCCACAGCACCAGCGTCATCGCCCAGCATCAGGCTGCGCGCGCAGGCCTGGGGATCGCGGTGCTGCCGTGTTACATGGCCAGCGCCGACCCTGGCCTGGTGCCGTTGCTGCCGGACGAGAGCATCCAGCGCAGCTACTGGATCAGCACCCGCCGCGAACTGCACAAATCCGTGCGGTTGCGCGTGTTGTGGGATTACGTGGTGGAAATGTGTGAGCGGGAGCAGGACCTGTTGCAGGGGGCCGCCCGCGCCCCCGCGTAGTCGGCCCGCAAAACGTTCGCTAGGAAGCGCTGAGTGGCCGGGTATCTGGAATCGTCAGGGTCGCGCGCAATCCGCCTTCAGCCCGATTGGCCAGGGTGATGCGTCCGCCCAGCCGATGGGCAATGGTGTTGACGATCGTCAGCCCCAGTCCCGCGCCATGGGTGTTTCCGCGACTGTAGAAGCGTTCGAACACCCGTGCGTGGTCCGCTTCGTCGATGCCCGGTCCCTGATCCAGGACACTCAGGGCATAGAAACCCTCCGCCTGACTCAATTGCACGGTGATGACGCCGTGCTCGGGGGAAAAGTTCGCGGCGTTGGTGATCAGGTTGTTCAATGCGATATCGATGGCGGCGGCGTCGGCGAAGACTTTGCAGGGGCGGTCACTGGCTTCGAAGGCCAGTTCCAGATGTTTGCTCAGCAACCAGGGCGTGAGCTCGACCAGGCTGTCACGCACGCTTTCGGTCAGGTCGATAGCCTTCAGCGCCGGCGTCTGGGCTTGGGGTTCGAGGCGGGCCATGGTCAGTAACTGGTTGACCAGTCGGCTGGTCCGGTCGACGCCGGCGATCAGGAATGCCAGGGATTCGCGGCGCTCGTCTTCGGTTCTGGCTTCCATCAGGTTCTGCGCGTGCACCCGCAAGATCGCCAGGGGCGTGCGCATTTCATGGGCGGCATCGGCAATGAAGCGCCGCTCTCGTCCGAGTACTTCCTGAATCTGCGCCAGCATGCGGTTGAGGGCCGCCTGCATTGGTTCGAGTTCGCTCGGCAGGGGTGTCAGGTGCAACGGCTCCAGCGAGCCACTGTGACGAGCCCGCAGGGTCTGCGCCATATCGGCCAAGGGTTTGAGGCCCCAACCAATGGCCACCCAGACCATCGCCGCCAGCACCAGGCTGCCCACTATGTTCGGCCACAAGGTATGACTCACGATGCGATCCACCAGATCCGCGCGCACGTCGTCGCGCTCACCGACCCAGATCCGCAACTCGTTCTGTTTGTCTTCGAGCAGGAATGCGCGCCATTGGCGGTTGTTCAGGTCCACCACATCGCTGAAGCCTGGTGTGGAGGGCGGCGCGGTGAATGAAGGAGCACTGGCGGTGTGCACCAGCACTTCGCCCTTGCGGTTCCAGACCTGAAAGGCAATCTTGGTTTCATAGGGATGGCCATCGACCTTTGGCTCGGCTGCGCCCAGGGCCTGGTTGAACGCCTGATACAGTTCGGCGTGCTGCTTGCTGGCCAGTGGCATGCGCATTACGCCTTGCAGCAACCGCGCGTTCTGGGCCAGTTGCGCGTCATAGACTTCGGCGATTTCATGGTTGCTGTCATGCAGGTTGAGCACGCTGATCACGGCGATACCGGTGAGCATCAGGCCAATGATCAGCGTCAGGGTGCGACGCCGAATCGAAGTCATCGACGCTCCTCCACCAGATAACCGACCCCACGAATGGTGCGGATCAGATCGGTGGAGAACTTCTTGCGCAGGTGATGGATGTGCACTTCCAGGGTGTTGCTCTCGGCTTCTTCGTTCCAGCCGTACAGCAATTGCATCAGGTGATCGCGGGTGATCACCCGGCCGGGTGGCGAGAGCAGTTCGTGCAGCAGCTGGTATTCCTTGGGCGTCAGGGCTACCGGCTCGCCGTTGTAGCTGACTTGCTGGGTGCCAGGGTTCAGGCTGATGCCAGCGTGCTCGATCAGCACCTGGGCGCGGCCGGCGCTGCGCCGCAACAACGCCCGCAGGCGGGCCTTGAGCTCGGCCAGGTCAAAGGGCTTGATCAGGTAATCGTCGGCCCCGGCATCCAGCCCGGCAATGCGATCTTCGGTGGCGTCGCGGGCGGTGAGGATCAGCACCGGCAGGTTCGAGCCGCTGTCACGCAGCCGTCGCAGCACTTCGAGGCCGTCCATGCGCGGCAGGCCAAGGTCGAGCACCGCCAGGTCAAAGGATTCACTGAGCAGCGCATGCAAGGCGCTGTTGCCGTCCTGCAACCAATCCACCGTGTAGCCCTCACGGCTCAGGGCCTGATGGATGCCTTCGCCCAGGGCCACGTCATCTTCAACCAGTAATAAGCGCACACGGACTCCTGTCAGCCGAGTTTTTTATTGACGTCCACCAGTAAGGCTTCGATTTCCTTGCGACGACCGGCATCAGCGGTTTCGCGGCCCGCTCTGGGCGCCGCTTGCAGGGCTTTTTGCAAGGCTGCCCTGGCTTCGGTGTAACGCTTTTGACGGTAAAGGTGATCGCCCCAGAAGTACAGGCTGTCGATGCCATTGGGGTTGAGTTGCAACGCTGTTTTAAGCAATTGCTCGGCCTTGTCCGCGTCGCCGAAACCGATGGGCCAGCCGGGTACGCGGTCGTACAGCGCGCCAAGGCTGGTGTAGGCCGAACCTTGCAGCGCCTTGGGGTCCAGGGTCAGGGCCTTTTCCAGATCGGCTTTCGCCGCCTTGACCTTGCTCAGCGCGCCAAGCCCGCCCTGGGCACCGGCCCAACTGCTGTTGACGATCCCCGACCAGATCCAGGCCTCCGCCACGTTCTGGCGCTCCTGGGTGAAGGTCGCGGTCTGGGCGGCGAGTTTTTCGAACGCCGTCGTGCGTTGCCCCTCAGGCAGTTCGTATTGAATGTGCGCCCAGTTCTGCTGAATACTCACCAGCCGCTGTTCGTCAACGGCGTCCAGCGCCCAGGCGCTCTGGCTCAAGGCCCCCAGCAGCAGGTAGGCGGCTATCTTGTTCATGGTTCGAGATTCTCCTTGTCGGGTTTCTGACTCAAGTGGCGGATCAGCGGCAATTGTTTGCGCAGACCTCGGTCCACCAGGTTGGGCAGCAGACTGTTGAGGCGCACGAAGAAACGTTCCGGCCAGCCCAGGTACAGATCGCGACGGTCGCCGGCAATGGCGTGAATCACAGCGGCGGCCACGGTTTGCGGGTCGTCGACGCTGGACTTCAGGGCATCGTTGAGCGCCTGGGCCGCCGGGCTGTTCATGCTGGTGCGGGTGGCACGCGGGGCGACGTAGAGCACACTGACCCGGGTGTCCGCCAGTTCCCGGCGCAGGGCTTCGGAAAACCCGCGCAACGCGAACTTGGTGGCGCAATAGCTGGCGTAACCGGGGTAGCCGATGGACCCATAGGTGGAGCCGACGTTGACCACCATGGCGCTGGGGGCCTGCTTGAGCAGGGGCAGGAGGATTTTCGTCAGGCAGATCGGTGCACCGACATTCAGCGCGAGCATCGCGTTGATCTCGCTGTCCTCCAGTTGTTCGAGCATGGCGAAATGATTGACCCCGGCGGCGTTGATCAACAGGTTGATGCCTCCGATGCTTTCGGCCTCGGCCAGCACTTCACTACGGTCCGCCGCCGACGTCAGGTCCGCCGCGATCCAGCACAGGTTATCGGGATACCGCTCAAGCAGCGACTCCAAGGGTTGCCGATGCCGAGCCACGGCCAATACCCGGGCACCGCTGGCGCACAAGGCCGTGGCGATCGCCAGGCCGATGCCGCCGCTGGCACCGGTCAATACCACGCGAGCTTCAGACAGGCGCATGGACGTTCTCCCCGTCACGCGGCAAACCGCGGAACATGTCGGCGTAGAGCGTGTACACCACTTTGGAAGCATGAATGACCGCGGCCTGATCGTCCGGGTCGTCCAGCTTGTTCATCAAGCGACGGTAGGTCTGCATGTGTTCGATATCCAGGGCGCCGTGGGAACTGAGGTAGCTGAAAGCGCTTTCCGGCAAATCCAGCCGCTGGCGAATGCTGCCGGCGGCATGGGTGGCCAGGGCGATGCTGGTGCCTTCCAGCACGTTGACCATGCCGAACAGACCGACCGGGTTGTCCCGGGCAATCAGGTCGTAGAGAAAACCCACCATCAATTCGATGGGGAGGGAAGGGCGACCGTCGCGGACCGCGGATTTGTCGCCGCCGCAGGCTTCGATGTCGTTGAGCACCCATTGTTCGTGGCCGTACTCATCCTCGATGTACTCGCACACGGCCTGCCGCAGCCATTCCAGGCGCGAGGGCAGGCGCGCGCCGCAGGCCATCATCAATGGCACCGTGTGACGTACGTGGTAATAGGCTTGCGTCAGGAAGGCCCGGTAGCTTTCCAGGCTGACCTTGCCCTCCAGGGCATCGCGAATGACCGGGAGGTTGAACAGTTCGTGGCGTTCCTGGTGGGTGGCTTCTTGCAGGGTGTCGAAAAAACTCATGATGCGGTGTCCTCTGGAAACGCAGATTCGCTCAGTTGCGCCCGGTACTGCTCGACGATGGCGTCGCGACGGGGGCGGCCATTGGCGGTCAGCAGGCCATTGGCCGGGGTGAAGGGTTGATCCAGCCGGGTCCAGCGATGGACCTGGGCGTAGTCAGGCAAGGCCTCGTTGGCCTCGGCCACGGCGGCGGCCAGTTGCTCGTCCGGGCAGTCGGGGCGATGGGGCCAGAGCAGCGCATGGTTGTGTGGCATGGCTTCGCCGTAGACGAAGGCCTGGGCGATATGCCGCCGTTGAGTCAGCTCGGCCTCGACCCATTCGGGGTTCACATTGCGTCCGAAACTGGTGACGAACTGATGTTTCTTGCGCCCCTTGAGGTAGAGGTAACCCTCGGCGTCGAATTCGCCGAGATCGCCGCTGGGCCACCATTGATCGGTGTGCGGCGCGTCCCCCAGGTAGCCGAGCAGGGTCGCCCCCTTGATCAGCACTTCACCATCGTCGGCCAGGCGAATCTGCACATGGGGCAGGGGACGACCGACGCTGCCGGGCCGGCAGGCCTGCGGCCGGTTGAGGCAAACCACCGACGCGCACTCCGACAGGCCATAGCCTTCGTAGACCGGCAGGCCCACCCGTTGCGCCCGGTGCAGCAAATCTTCGGCAACCCGCGCGCCACCCACGGCGGCAAAGCGCAGGTGTTGCGGGTTGAAGCCTTTCTGCTCCGCAGCGCTGACCAACATCAACAACAGTTGCGGTACCAGAATCAGACTCTGCGGGGCGCGACTGGCCAGGAATCCCAGCAGGCGTGGCACATCGACGCCGCTGGCGCCTTGAATGCCCAGGGTTTTCTGGCTGGGCAGGCTCAGGGTCGCCCCGGCGTACAACGCGGCATAACAACCGATGTTTTCCAGCAGAATGGCCAGCGGCAGCAGGGCCAGATGATGCTGCGGATGGCTGGGCCGGCTGGCCAGCTCCAGTTCGCGGGCCACCTGCAGAATGCTCTCGGCACTGAGGCAGACGCCTTTCGGCGTGCCGGTGGTGCCGGAGGTGAACGTCAGCTTGGCGGTGCCTTCGGGCATCCGGTTGGGGCCCTTGAAGGTGCGGCGCCAGAATTCGCCGGTGTGCGCATAGCCGCTCGCTTGCAGCTCGCTTTCCAGCTCCGGGCCGGCGATCACGACCTCGGCCTGGCTCTGCTCCAGGCAATGGCTGCGTTGGGCGGCGCTGAAGAACGGCGGCAACGTCAGGCACGTCAGGCCTTCAAACAATGCGGCCAGGTCCCAGAGCATCGCTTCGACGCCATTGTCCAACGCCAATGCGACCACCTTGATATTCCCATCGCGCAGGCGCTGCCGGCGGGCCATCACCTCGGCGTACAGCGTGGCGTAGTCCAGCATCGATTGATCGCCCCACAAGGCGATGCCATGGGGCGTTTCTTCGGCATGGCGGCGCAGGATCCGGTCGAAACGTGCCGTTTCAGGCGACATGGATGAACCCCTCGATGGATGTCGGCAATCCCAGGCGACCGAACAGGCCGATATTGCGCAAATGAATGAAGCCGGCGCGGATATTGCCCACGTGCACCCAGGGCTTGCTCTCGTAATAGCTGCCCCAGCTGTACCGGTCGTCGCCCAGCCGCGCCGGGTCGGCGGCGCACAGGGTCACCGGTTTCAAACCGAGCCGGTGGAAGCTGTTGACCAGGCCGATGTTGCCAGTGAACGCCACCCATTCCAGGCCACCCATGGCCAGCAGGTATGTGATGGCGATGATGCTCATTCGTGCGCTGCCGGTGTCGCTGGCCGCCAGATTGCCCACTTCGACAATACCGGCCCGCTCCACCGGGCGATCAGCGGCGCCGCTGATCAGCGGGTCGATCGGTTCATCCAGATAACGCTCCAGAAACAACTCCCCGTCATCGGCCAGGCGTACGCCGGCCACGGCGCAGAGCTCTCCGGCGTCATTGCTCATGCCGAACAGTTCCGGCATGAAATGGCGGATATCGGCACCGTGGGCCTTGCGGAAACGTTGTTGGATATAGGTTTCAAAGCATTCGCGCTGGGGGTCATCCGGCAGCGCTCTGGCCAGACTCATCGGCGGCGTATCCGCTTGGCCGAACTGCAGAGGCAAAGGGATGTTCCAGTCGAAGTGGGGCATTGAATGGCGCCTCCCGGGAGTTTATGGGAGGAGTATCGGAAGCATTTCTTAACGGAGTCTGAAGGTGAGAAAAAAGTTAAATAACGTCGTCTTCAGGTTCGCTTAAGATTGCGCTGGCAGGGTGGCGCTCGATCTGGTGGCGCGAATGAGTCGCCAGCCTGGACTGACACTCACGAGGCCCACGATGACCCGCGATTCAACAACACAACGTTACGGAAAACTGTCGATAGCCATGCACTGGTTGATGCTGGCGCTGTTTGTCGGCGTCTATGCCTGCATCGAAATCAAGGGGTTCTTGCCCCGTGGTGGTACCGGGAGGAGTTTTTTTCTCGGGCTGCACGGTTTATTCGGTTTGAGTATTTTTGCCCTGGTCTGGATCCGTTTGCTTGGGCGGCTGTCCCCGCGCCCACCCATCATGCCGGCACCGCCCACCTGGCAGACCGGTGTTTCCCACTTGATGCACCTGGCGCTGTATGTGCTGATGATTGCCACGCCGGTACTGGCCTGGCTGATGCTGGCCGCTGGCGACAAGCCGATGCCCTATTTTGAGTTTGCCTTGCCGGCACCGGTGGCGGTCGATCCCGACCTGGCCAAACAGTTCAAGCACTGGCACGAGCAACTCGGAAACGCCGGCTACTGGTTGATCGGCTTGCACGCGGCGGCTGGTTTGTTCCACCACTATTGGGTCCAGGACAACACCCTGACGCGCATGCTGCCAGGCCGTTCCCGGGATTCGCTCAATCAGCGTCAACAGTAATTTCGAAGGCCGAACTCGCCAGCCGTTCGCCATTGATCAGCACATGCACCGCATGCCGGCCCGCGTAGTGCCGACGGGTGGTCAGTTCCTTGATGTGCTGGCCCCGGGCAATGGATTCGGTGGCCTTGCCGGGCAAGGTCAGGGCCTTGAGCTTGAAGACCTTGGTCGACGTGCTGCCGTTGGACTTGACGTAATCGATGGCGTAGTCGATCACCAGGCGCTGGCTGGCCTCCACCGTGGATCTGACGGCAAAGGACAGGGTGATTTTTTCCCCCAGGCCTATCACCGGCGGATTGACCTGTACGTCGAGGATCTCGACTTCAGGCTTGCCGCTGGCGCCGATGATCGCCAGCGCCCTTTGATTGCCCTGTTTGATCAGGCTGCGCAGCGCGTGCCTGGCGATCCATGCCGTGTGTTTGTTATCCAGCGACCAGCCTTCGATCAGGTCCAGCACCCACTGCGGGTGATCCTTGGTGATGTCGTTGAGGTGGTTGGCCACGGACTTGCGGACATACAGGCTGGGGTCGGCCTTGAGATTGTCGAGAATGGCGGCGGCCAGCCGTGGCTCGGCCTGGATCGACTCCAGGCGAAACGACCACGGCAAGCGTGGCCGGCAGCCTTCACTGGCCAGGCGTCGGACGTGTTCGTTGGCATCCAGCGACCAGTCATGCATCAGTTTGAGGGACCGCTCCAGATCGCGACGCAGGAAGTGCCGGATGGCGAACTCCGAGGAGCCGAAGGCGGTGAAGTACTTGAGCGCGTCCATGGACAGGTCGAATCGCTCGGTGCCGTAGGCTGCCACGTAATGCGGCAGGCACATGCTGACGAAACCGCTGTTCAGGCGCGGGGCGAGGGCGCGCAATAATGGCAGCGAGGCCTCGAAGTCCAGCGCCAGCACCGTGTGCAGGCATTCGCTGACGCGGGCCATGCGCTGCATCACCGACAGGTCCGCCAGACCGCTTTTGGCCAGCTTCAGGAAGGCCCTGGCATCGAACCGGGGATAGACCGCGGTCATCTCGGTGGCGATGTGCTGGAGGCGTTCGCTGTTGAAGATTTCCTTGAGGGCGGGGGAGGATGAATCAGCAGCCATTGTGGGTTCCTTTGTATTTGTTGTTTACCCAATACATCGGGTAATCGTTCTTCGCGAGCAGGCTCGCTCCCACAAGGCGCTTGCCAACGACACCTGTTCAATGTGGGAGCGAGCCTGCTCGCGAAGAGGCCCTCCAAGTCACTTCATTTCCTGGCCGCTTGCTCTTCCAGCTGATCCGACTCAAACAGCCGCGCCAGTTCCGCCCGTGCTTCCTGGGCCGTCTGCATGACTTTCGCCGCATCGTCGTACACCGCATGCTGGGCTTCGAGCACCTGTTCGTCATGGTGTTTGAAGCGCTTGATCCGCGCATCCGCCTGGGCCTGGGTCAATCCCAGCCCGATCAGGGTCTGGCGGCTCATTTCCAGGCTGGAATAAAAGGTCTCGCGCACCGCCAGGGCGTCGACGTCCATCAGCCGATGCACATGCTGACGGTTACGGGCGCGGGCGATGATTTTCATCTCCGGATAGAGCTTGCGCACCAGCTCGGCGGTCTTGATGTTGGTGTCCGGGTCGTCGGTGGCAATCACAAAGAACTCCGCTTCGCCGACTTTCGCGGCCTTGAGAATTTCCGGACGCATCGGGTCGCCGTAGAACACCGGTACACCGCCGAAGCTGCGGGACAGCTCGATGGTTTCCACCGAGGTGTCGAGGGCCACGAACTTGATGTTCTGGGCCCGCAGGATACGCGCAACGATCTGCCCCATGCGGCCCATGCCGGCGATGACCACCCGGGGCGCTTCGGTATCGATCTCGCGAAATTGCTCGGGGACCACCACCGGTTGCACCTTGGGGCTGACCAGGCGGGCGCACCCCAGTAACAGCAACGGCGTGAGCGCCATGGACAGGGTGATGGTCAGCACCAGCAAGTCATACAGGTGCGGTTCGAACAACCCTTGATCGCGGCCGATCTTGAACACCACGAAGGCGAATTCACCGCCCGCCGCCAGCACGATGCCGAGGCGAATCGCGCTGACCTTGCCCAGGCCGCCGGCCAGCCGCCCCACGACAAACAGCAACGGCAGCTTGATGGCAATCAGCAGCAGGGTCAGGCCCAGCACCACGGCGGGCGCGCTCAGCAGCAGACTCAGGTTCGCGCCCATGCCGACACTGATGAAAAACAGCCCCAGCAGCAGCCCCTTGAACGGTTCGATTTGCGCTTCCAGTTCATGACGGTATTCGGAGTCTGCCAGCAGCAGGCCGGCGAGAAAGGCGCCAAGGGCCATCGACACGCCCACCAGGTCCATCAACCATGCCGTGCCGATGACCACCAGCAGTGCGGTGGCGGTGGACACCTCCGGCAAACCGGTTTTCGCCACCACCCGGAATACCGGTCGCAGCAGATAACGTCCGCCGATCACCACGACTGCAATGCTGCCCAGTACCCGCAAGCCGTGATTGACATCGTCGGCGGCACTGGCGTTGTGATCGACGCCGGCCAGCAATGGCACCATGGCGATCAGCGGGATCGCGGCGATGTCCTGGAACAGCAGGATCGCAAACGCCAGGCGCCCGTGGGGGCTGGTCAGTTCCTTGCGCTCGGCCAGGCTTTGCAGACCAAACGCGGTGGATGACAAGGCCAGGCCGAGGCCCAGCACGATGGCGCTGTTGAGCGGCTGGCCGAACAAAAACAGCGCCACCACACCGATCACCGAGCCGGTCAACAACACCTGCGCCAGGCCGACGCCAAACACCGATTTGCGCATCACCCACAAGCGGCGCGGCGACAATTCAAGGCCGATGATGAACAGCAGCAACACCACGCCGAGTTCCGAGATGTGACTGACACTCTGCGGATTGCCGATCAGGCCCAGCACCGAAGGCCCGATGATCACCCCGGCAAACAGATAACCCAGCACCGCCCCCAGTTGCAGCCGCTTGGCCAGTGGCACGGTGAGCACCGCCGCGAACAGAAACACGACAGCGGCTTGCAACAGATTGCCTTCATGGGGCATGACGAAACTCCATTCACTCGGTACGGCAGGGGCGACAAGGATAAAGGCTGGGGTTGGCTGAGTCAGCCATGGGTTGGAACTCAGTTGTTACATTTTGCATTAGTTGGTTACATTCATAGAATAAGTGGATCAATCCGATTCCTCTGCGAGTGCAGACCATGGCCATCAATTTCGACCTCAACGACTTGCAGGCCTTTCGTGCCGTGGTTGAGCAGGGCAGCTTTCGCAAGGCTGCCGACACGGTGCGCATTTCCCAGCCGGCCCTGAGCCGGCGCATTGAAAAACTCGAGGATGCCCTGGGCGTGAGGCTCTTTGAACGCACCACGCGCAAGGTCAGCCTGACCCAGGCCGGACGCGGTTTCATGCCGAGCGTGGAGCGCCTGCTGGACGATCTGGACGTCGCGTTGCTGGGCATCAGCGAAGTCGCCTCGACGCGTCTGGGCCATGTCACCGTCGCTTGCGTGCCGTCGGCGGCGTACTACTTCATGCCGCGGGTCGTCGCTCATTACCATCGGCAATTTCCACGGATCAAAGTCAAAGTGCTGGATTCCAGCGCCCACGAAGTGCTGAGTGCGGTCGTCAACGGTGAAGCGGATTTCGGCCTGAGTTTCATGGGCACGCAGGAGGCCGAAGTGGATTTCGAGCCGCTGGTGCAGGAAAGTTATGTGGTGGCCTGTCGCCGTGACCATCCATTGGCCGGACGCAGCAGCGTGACGTGGAATGAGTTCTATCAGCAGGATTACATCTCGCTGGATAAAACCTCGGGCAACCGTTTTTTACTGGATCAGGCATTGACCCGGGTGGTGCCGCAGCGGCCGAGCATCTGCGAAACCCGACATGTGACGACCATGATCGGCCTGGTGGAGGCGGGGCTCGGTGTGGCGGCGGTGCCGCTGATGGCAATGCCGGCAGCGGATCACCCGATTCTGACGCAGGTGCCGCTGACCGACCCAAAGGTCATGCGCAGCGTCGGTTTGATCAAGCGCCGGGGCCGAACCCTGACCCCGGCTGCACTGGAACTGGAACGCCTGGTGGTGGAAATGAAAGTCCAGCCGCCGTCTGTCAGTGACTGACCGAATCCAGTCCGGTGGCTTTCACATCCGGCTGTGCCTGGGCTGATGCCAGATAGGCCAGCAGTGCTTTGGCTTCGGCCGGGTGTTGCGCCCCCACCGGAATGCCGGCAGCGAAACGGGTCACCGATTGCACTGACTCCGGAATCTTCGCGACAAAGCTCACCCCTGGCACTGGCAGCAATTCGCTCACCTGCTGAAAGCCCAGTTGATAGTCGCCGGTGGCCACCACGGAACCCACGGGTATTTTCGGGACCATGGTCGACTTGGGCTTGAGCTGGTCTTCAATGCCCAGGCGCTTGAACAGCTGCTGTTCAACGTAGACGCCGCTGGCGCTGTCGGAATAGGCCACGGATCTGGCGTCGAGCAAGGTCTTTTTCAGGCCGTCGATGGAACTGATGTCCGGCTTCGGCGCCCCTTCGCGCACCACCAGGCCGATTCGCGAGTCTGCCAGTTCGACCCGTGAAGCCGGGTCGACCTTGCCTTGCTTGATCAGGTCGTCGAGGGCGTAGCCGACCATGATCACGACATCGGCCTGTTCACCGCGCGCCAGGCGATTGGGGATCGCTTCCGGGGCTTTGCCCATCGATGGGCCAAGATCGGTATGGAGAGTGTTGCCGGTGGCTGCGGCGAATTTCGGGCCGAGGATCTTGTAGGCGGCAGTGAAACCGCCGGAGGTCATCACGCGGATCTCTTCAGCCTGGGCCATGGCATTCAGGCCCAGGCTGAGGAGCAGGCTCAGGGCCGTAACGTTGAATAGCTTTTTCATCGTGTGTGTTCTCGAAAAGGACGGGCTCAGGAAAGGGCGGGTTGCAGGCGACCGCTGGCGCGGCGATACAGGTACAACGTCGCGCACAACGCACAGAGCGCGGCGAAACTCATCCAGTAGCCGGGCGCAGCCTTGTCGCCGGTGTACTGAATCAGCAGGGTCGACATCGCCGGAGTGAATCCGCCAAACACGGCGGTGGCCAGGCTATACGCCAGGGAGAACCCGGCGACCCGCACGTGCACCGGCATGATTTCAGTCAGCGCCGGGATCATCGCGCCGTTGTACAAGCCATAAATGAACGACAACCACAGCAGCACCAGCAACATGTTGAGGAAGCTTGGTGCCTGTACCAGGTACGTCAGCGCCGGATAGGTGGTGGCCAATGCCAACAGGGCCATGGCGATCAGCACCGGGCGTCGGCCGATACGGTCGGACAACGCGCCGCCAATCGGCAGCCAGAAGAAGTTCGACACGCCTACCAGCAACGTCACCAGCAACGCATCGGATGTACTCAGGTGCAGTACGGTTTTGCCGAAGGTCGGCGCGTACACGGTGATCAGGTAAAACGCCGTGGTGGTCAAGGCGACCATCATCATGCCGGCGAATACGACCACCCAGTTCTGTGCGAGCGTACGCAATACCTCGCCCATGCCCGGACGGTGTTTACGAGCCGCGAACTCTTCGGTTTCTTCCAGGTTACGACGCAGCAGGAAGATGAACGGCACGATCATGCAGCCGACAAAAAACGGAATCCGCCAGCCCCAGTCGGCGACCATGGTTGGCGCCATCCATTGGTTCAGGCCGTAGCCCAGCGCGGCGGCGACCACGATTGCCACTTGCTGACTGGCTGATTGCCAACTGGTGAAAAACCCCTTGTTGCCGGGCGTGGCGATTTCCGAGAGATACACCGAGACGCCGCCCAGCTCCGCGCCCGCCGAAAACCCTTGCAGCAACCGTCCGATCAGGACGAGGGCCGGCGCGAACAGACCAATGGTTTCGTAGCCGGGCACCAGCACAATCAGGATCGTGCCGCTGGCCATGATCGACAAGGTCACGATCAGCCCTTTGCGCCGACCCACATCATCAATGTACGCACCCAGCAGCACCGCACCCAATGGACGCATCAAGAAGCCTGCGCCGAACACGGCAAAGGTCATCATCAAGGAAGCGAACTCGCTGCTGGCCGGGAAGAACACGGCCGCAATCTGCGTGGCATAGAAACCGAAAAGGAAAAAATCGAACTGTTCGAGGAAATTGCCCGAGGTGACCCGGAAAATGGCACTGGCGCGGGAGCGTCCGCGCGAAATTGAGGCTGTCATCGATAAGTACTCCACCGCTTTTATGACGTGCACTGCCTGTAGGCGGTGCACGGTTCTTATTGGGGCGGATAGTGGAACAGGGTGATTGATATGATAAGTGCGTTTTTGGCATGCATTGATGCGCAGGGCGGATCAATGCTTTCGGGCACTCACTCCACCCGGCTGTGGCTCAACGCCTGATCACCCAATCGGTACTGATTGTTCCCGCTGCGCTTGGCCGCATACATCGCCAGATCGGCAACGTGGATCAACCGGTCCATGCTCGGTGCATGGTCGGGGAACACGGCCACGCCCAGGCTGGTGCCGATATGGCGCTGGTCGTTGCCGATGGTGACGGGCGGGGAGAGTTCGACGAAGATTTTCTGACAGATGCTGCGCGCTTCGTCTTGCAGGCAGCGGCCCTGAGGCAACCCTTGAAGAATGACCACGAACTCATCGCCGCCGATGCGGGCGACGGTGTCGGTTGCGCGCAGGATCTTCTTGAGGCGGGTGGCGGTGGTAACCAGTACGCGGTCGCCGGCGGCGTGACCATAGTGGTCATTGATCGCCTTGAAGCCGTTGAGGTCGACGAACACCAGCGCCACCCGCGTATCGCTGACACGCGCCTGTTCCAGCGCTTCGGCCAGGCGCTCTTCGAGCACCAGCCGGTTGGGCAATCCCGTCAGCGGGTCAAAGTGCGCCAGGTGTCGCAGGTAATTGGCGGAAGCCTTTTCTTCGGTGATGTCGCGTACCACGCCCATCATCTTGATCGTTTCGTCCTGCTCGTTCTTCACCACGTTGCCGGTCTCGCGCAACCAGCGGATGGTGCCGTCGGGCCAGACCACGCGGTATTCCTCGTCGTGATTGTCACCGGTTTCCAGACAGCGCAACTCGCCGGCCCGGACCCTGACCCGGTCATCCGGATGCACACAGGCGCAGAACAAGGTGTAGGAGGGGGTCACTTCGCCGATCTTGAACCCGAACATGCCGTAGATCGCGTCTGACCAGTACAGCCTGTCAGTGTCGACATCCCAGTCCCAGGTGCCGATGCGGGCAAAGTACTGGCTGCGCTTGAAGCGCTCGGCGTCACCGTTCTGGTGGATGTTCTGCCCTTCGGAGAGGCGGTCGATCAGCGTGCGACATTCGCTCAGTTGCTTGCGTAATGTGCGCTCGCGCCACAGCAGCACGATGATCAACGTGAGTATTACCAGGCCAAGGGCAGCAGGGGTCGAAAAAAATATCATTCTGGGGTGGCCATCATGGCGATGTGAACCGTCCGGGGAGGTTTGTTTATCCTACTTCAGGACACTTCGGCAAACAGCTTTCAACGCCGTACCTGACGGCGGGAAGGGTTGCCAATCGAGCGCGGATCTGGGAAAACGGCGCCGGTCAGGCCCTTTTCGGGCGAGAGAGCATACGAGTGAATCCAATGAATGACGAGCTTCAGGTAATCGATCTGCAACCGGGTGACGGTAAAGCGGCCGTCAAAGGCGCATTGATCACCACCCAATACCGTGGATGGCTGGAAGACGGCACGGAATTCGATTCTTCCTACAGCCGGGGCAAGCCTTTCCAGTGCGTGATCGGCACCGGTCGCGTGATCAAGGGCTGGGATCAGGGCCTCATGGGCATGCAGGTCGGTGGCAAGCGCAAGTTGCTGGTACCGGCGCATCTGGCTTATGGCGAGCGGAGCATGGGCAAGATCACGCCGAACTCGAACCTGATTTTCGAGATTGAATTGCTTGAAGTGCTGACGCGTGATGATTGACCGCGATGGTCTGGAAAGGCCGATAGTGGCCATCGACGAATACGCCGCCGTTGAATGGCTGGACCGGTCTTATCGGCACTGGACCGGCGAAAACCTGCCGGCGCCAAACTCGCTGAAGGGCGCCGAACGCCTGCACTGGCTGCACGCCCACGCGCCTTACAGTCTGCTGGCCCATGGCAGCGAAGCCGATCCCTGCTTCTTTTACGCCAATGAACAGGCGCTCACCTGCTTCAAATACCCCCGCGAGCAGTTTTTGGGCATGCCATCGCGCTTCAGTGCCTCGCCGTTGGACCGGGCCATGCGCCAGACCCTGCTCGAACAAGTCAGCGCCCATGGCATCGCCCACGGGTACAGCGGTTATCGGGTGGACCGCCATGGCCATCCGTTCATGATTCACGAAGGCAAGGTCTGGACCCTGATTGACCGCGATGGCGTTCACCGTGGGCAGGCCGCGCTTTTCTGGCCGGATGCCGGGCGTGTGGGCCTGATCGATTGATCGATACAGCCGGTGGTACGAGCCGGCTCGTCACCGCGCCAATACACCTCTCTGAATAATTCTTGCGTCAACGCCTTGCCAACTCTCGGGCTATCGGTGACTATGCGCGCCAGATAGGGGTAGGGGGTATAGGTATGTCGCACATTCACGAACACAAAGATGACTTGCTCAAACGGGTGCGGCGCATTGCCGGCCAGGTCCAGGCCGTGGAGCGCGCGCTTGAGTCGGATGCCGATTGCGCCAAGACGTTGCACTTGGTCGCGGCCATCCGCGGGGCGGTCAACGGGTTGCTGGAACAGTTCATCGACGCCCACGCCCGTGAGCACGTCGCACATCCGGGACTCAGTGACGAAGCCCGTGCCGAAGGTCTGGAAGACTTGTTGCAAGCCATTCGTCGTTATTCGAAATAGAGATCTGTAACCATGACACTGACACCACAGGCTGCGCGCTTTTCTCACGACCATGTGTTTCTGGGCGCCTCCCATGACGACAATGCCCGCCGCACCCTATGGGTGGTGGTGCTGACGTTTGTAATGATGATCGGCGAAATTGCCGCCGGCTACATCACCGGTTCGATGGCGTTGCTGGCCGACGGCTTTCATATGGCAACCCATGCCGTAGCCCTGGGCATCGCCGCGGCGGCTTATGGCTTCGCTCGCCGACACGCCAACAACGCGCGTTACAGCTTTGGTACCGGCAAGGTCGGGGATCTGGCCGGGTTTGCCTCGGCCATGGTGCTGGGGCTGGTATCGATCGGCATTGCGGGTGAATCCATCCTGCGCCTGTTCCAGCCGACGACCGTGGCCTTCACCGAGGCGACAGTGATTGCGGTGGTGGGGCTGGTGGTGAACATCGTCAGTGCCTTCCTGCTGGCGGGCGATCACGGTCACCACGATCACGGGCACAGCCATGACCACGGCCATCATCACCATCATGACAACAACCTGCGCTCGGCTTACGTGCATGTACTGGCCGACGCCCTGACCTCGATCCTGGCGATTGCCGCCTTGCTGGCGGGGCGCTATCTGGGCTGGGTCTGGCTCGACCCGGCAATGGGGATTGTCGGCGCGATCGTGATTGCGAAATGGGCGCTCGGATTGATGCGCGACAGCGCCGCCGTTCTGCTGGACGCCACGGATGAGCATGTGGCTGAGGAGATTCGCGAGTTGCTTGAGTCTTCAGACGATGTGCGCATCAGCGACCTGCATGTCTGGCAGGTCGGCCCGCAGGCACGGGCGGCGATCGTCAGTGTCGTGGCGGCGGCGAACATCAGCGCCGACACCATCCGCGAACGCCTGGCGCCGGTGCATGAACTGTCCCACCTGACGGTAGAACTGCGCAGCGTTTAACCAGGTAACACGCGTTATCGTTAACGCCCATCGCCAGCAGGCTGGCTCCTACACAGGAGTCTACCCACGCACAGGTAGCGCGATACCTGTAGGAGCGAGCCTGCTCGCGATGGACTAAAGTGCGCCGCGTTTAACCAGGTTATACGCGTTATCGTTAACGCCCATCGCCAGCAGGCTGGCTCCTACAGGCGGCGGTGCCAGGCTTAGGTGACGCGATACCTGTAGGAGCGAGCCTGCTCGCGATGGACTCAAATACGCCGCGTTTAACCAGGCCACACGCGTTATCGTTAACACCCATCGCCAGCAGGCTGGCTCCCACAGGGCGGCGCGTGTGCCAGCAAATAACGAGTTCGAGCGTTAGCTCGCCTTGTCGAACGAAACACGCAAAACACGCTTAAAACAAAGCCCCCCATCGGCAGGCCGATGGGGGGCTTTTGTGCATCTGGCGTCGGGTCAGACCTTGACGATCCAGCCTGCTGGCGCTTCGATGTCGCCGGTTTGCACGCCGGTCAACTCTTTGTAGAGCTTCTGGGTGATCGGGCCGACTTCGGTTTCGCTGTGGAACACATGCAGGTGGTCGTTGTAGCTGATGCCGCCGATCGGCGTGATCACCGCAGCAGTACCGCAGGCACCGGCTTCCTTGAAGTCCGACAGCTTGTCGATGAACACGTCGCCTTCGACAACTTCCAGGCCCAGGCGGGTTTTCGCCAGTTCGATCAGCGACAGACGGGTGATGCCCGGCAGCACGGATGGCGAGTTCGGGGTCACGAACTTGTTGTCGTGGGTGATCCCGAAGAAGTTGGCCGAACCGACTTCCTCGATCTTCTTGTGGGTCATTGGGTCCAGATAGATCGCGTCGGCGAAATGCGCCTTCTTGGCCTGGGAGCCCGGCATCAGGCTGGCCGCGTAGTTGCCACCGACCTTGGCCGCACCGGTACCTTGCGGGGCGGCGCGGTCGTAGCTGGAGATCAGGAAGTTATGCGGGGTCAGGCCACCCTTGAAGTAGGCGCCTACCGGGATGCAGAAGATCGAGAAGATGAACTCGGGTGCGGTACGCACGCCGATGTTGTCGCCGACGCCGATCACGAACGGACGCAGGTAAAGCGCGCCGCCGGTGCCGTAAGGCGGAATGAAACGCTCGTTGGCGCGAACCACTTCCTTGCACGCTTCGATGAACTGCTCGGTGGACACGTGCGGCATCAGCAGGCGGGCGCAGCTGCGTTGCATGCGCGCGGCGTTCTGGTCCGGACGGAACAGGTTGATCGAGCCGTCCTTGCAACGATAGGCCTTCAGGCCTTCGAAGCATTGCTGGCCATAGTGAAGGGCCGTGGAGCCTTCGCTGATGTGCAGCACGTTGTCTTCGGTCAGGGTGCCTTTGTCCCACTCGCCATTACGCCAGTGCGACAGATAGCGCTTGTCGGTCTTGATGTAGTCAAAACCCAGCTTGTCCCAATTGATGCTCTCGTTACCCATGACACCCTCTATCACTTAACAACCGCCGAAACGGTTCAAGGCTTCTGACGTTTTTCCGGATGGGCACAACAATACTTCATTCCGGGCCGGTTTCGCAGCCCGGACGATGGGGGGATAGGCAAAAATCGAAGCTTGCTTATTAAACTCCCATTGTTCTCGCATGTTTCACCCCCTTTTTGTGGCGAGGGAGCTTGCTCCCGCTCCAGTGCGCAGCACTGGTAAAACCTGCCACTGTGGTGCATCAGATGTTCCGCAGTGGCAGGTTTGGGGTCGCTTCGCAGCCCAGCGGGAGCAAGCTCCCTCGCCACAGGGGGCGCATTTACAAATGCAACGCATGCCCCAGCGCCCGCAATGCCGCTTCCTGCACTGCCTCGCCCAGCGTCGGGTGCGCATGAATCGTGCCGCCGATGTCCTCCAGTTGCGCGCCCATCTCCAGGCTTTGCGCAAAGGCCGTGGACAACTCGGACACCCCGACGCCTACCGCCTGCCAACCGACAATCACATGATTGTCGCGACGGGCGACCACGCGCACGAAGCCGCTTTTCGACTCCAGGGTCATTGCCCGGCCATTGGCAGCGAACGGGAAGCTGGAAACGATGCAGTCCAGTCCGGCAGCCTTGGCTTCGTCCGGCGTCTGGCCGACCACCACCAATTCCGGGTCGGTGAAGCACACCGCAGCGATGGCCGTCGGGTTGAACTCACGGGATTTGCCGCTGATCAGTTCGGCGACCATCTCGCCCTGGGCCATGGCCCGGTGCGCGAGCATCGGTTCGCCGCTGAGGTCGCCGATGGCGTAGACGTTACGCATGCTGGTCTGGCAGCGGTTGTCGATCTTGATCGACGAGCCGTTCATCGCCAGGTCCAGCGCTTCAAGGTTCCAGCCCTGGGTGTTCGGCTTGCGGCCGACGGCCACCAGTACCTGATCGGTTTCCAGGTTCAGGGTGTCGCCGTTGGGGGCCAGAACTTGCAGGGTATTTGCTTTGGAATCAAAGCCTTGAACGCTGTGCTTCAAGTAAAGCTTCACGCCGAGCTTTTTCAGTTCTTCGTGCACCGGCTGGGTCAGTTCGGCGTCGTAGGCCGGCAGAATCCGCTCCTGCGCCTCGACCACGCTGACCTCGGCACCGAGCTTGCGGTAGGCAATGCCCAGCTCCAGGCCGATGTAACCGCCACCGACCACAATCAGCCGTTTCGGTATCGATTTCGGTGCCAGGGCTTCGGTGGACGAAATGATCGGCCCGCCAATCGGCAGCATCGGCAGGTTAACGCTCTTCGAACCCGTGGCCAGCACCAGGTGCTCACATTGAATGCGGGTGTCGCCGACTTCGACGGTCTTGCCGTCGATGACCTTGGCCCAGCCTTGAATGACCTGGACCTTGTTCTTTTTCAGCAGCGCGGCGACGCCGGTGGTCAGGCGATCAACGATGCCGTCTTTCCACTCGACGCTCTTGCCGATGTCCAGGGTCGGCGCCGACACGCTGATGCCCAGGGCCGAATGCTGGCTGTGCTGTTGAGTCTGGTGAAACTGCTCGGCGACGTGGATCAGTGCCTTGGATGGAATGCAGCCGATGTTCAGGCAGGTGCCACCCAGGGATTGCCCTTCTACCAGAATGGTGGCAATGCCCAACTGGCCGGCACGGATCGCCGTCACGTAACCGCCGGGACCGCCGCCGATGATCAGCAGCGTGGTGTTCAGAGTTTGCATGACTTACTCCACAAACAGGGTGGCGGGTTGTTCGAGCAGGCCACGCACGGCCTGGATGAATTGCGCCGCGTCCATGCCGTCGACCACGCGGTGATCGAAGGAGCTGGAGAGGTTCATCATCTTGCGAATCACGATCTGGCCTTTGATCACCATTGGCCGTTCGACGATTTTGTTCACGCCGACAATCGCCACTTCCGGCAGGTTCAGCACCGGCGTACTGACGATGCCGCCCAACGCGCCGAGGCTGGTCAGGGTGATGCTCGAACCGGACAGTTCATCGCGGCTGGCCTTGCCATTGCGTGCGGCCGTGGCCAGACGGGCGATTTCTGCCGCGCTGTCCCACAGACTGCGGGCTTCGGCGTGGCGCACCACCGGGACCATCAAGCCGATGTCGGCCTGGGTGGCGATCCCCACATGCACCGCGCCGAGGCGGGTGATGACCTGGGCTTCGTCGTCGTAACGGGCGTTGATCTGCGGGAAGTCGCGCAGGGCGACGACCAGGGCGCGGACCAGGAAGGGCAGCAAGGTCAGCTTGCCGCGAGTGGCGCCGTGTTTTTCGTTGAGGTGCGCGCGCAGCTCTTCCACGGCGGTGACGTCGATTTCTTCGACGTAGCTGAAATGCGCGGCGCGTTGCGTGGCGTCCTGCATGCGCTGGGCGATCTTGCGGCGCATGCCGATCACCGGGATCTGCTCTTCATCGTTGCGCTGGGCGTAAGCGCTGCTGACGCTCGACGCATTCGACTGGCCCTGGGCCAGGTAGGTCTCGAGGTCTTCGTGCAACACCCGACCGGCCGGGCCGGTGCCGCGTACCAGACGCAACTGGATGCCCAGGTCCAGCGCATGCTTGCGCACGGCCGGGGATGCCAACGGACGCTCATTCGCTTCACGGGCCACCATCGGGCCCTGGCACACGGCCGGGCGTGGCGCAGCGGCTGCGACTGGTTTGCTTTCGACCACGGCTTCCACTTTCGGGGCTGCAATCGCTGCTTCTTTGACAGGGGCCGCTGGCTGAGCCGACTCTTTAACGTTGCCCGCACCTTCGACTTCAATGCTGATCAGCACACTGCCGACCGCCATGACTTCGCCCGGTTGACCGCCAAGGGCGATGACTTTGCCATGCACCGGCGACGGGATATCGACCATCGCCTTGTCGGTCATGACATCGGCCAGCACCTGATCTTCGACGACCATGTCGCCGACTTTGACGTGCCATACCGACAATTCAACTTCTGCAATGCCTTCGCCAATGTCCGGCATTTTAATGACGTGCGTGCCCATTCAGACCTCCATGACCCGTTTCAAAGCCGCGCCCACTCGGGACGGACCAGGGAAATACGCCCACTCCTGCGCGTGCGGGTAGGGGGTGTCCCAACCGGTGACGCGTTCGATCGGCGCTTCCAGGTGGTGGAAGCAGTGCTCTTGCACCAGCGCTGTCAGTTCGGCACCGAAACCGCAAGTACGGGTGGCTTCGTGAACGATCACGCAGCGCCCGGTTTTCTTCACCGACTTGACGATGGTTTCCAGGTCCAGCGGCCACAGGCTGCGCAGGTCGATGACTTCGGCATCCACGCCGCTTTCTTCGGCGGCAACCAGCGACACGTACACCGTGGTGCCGTAGGTCAGAACGGTGACATCCTTGCCCGGACGGGCGATGGCGGCCACGTCCAGCGGCACGGTGTAGTAGCCGTCCGGAACCTGAGCGGCGGGGTGTTTCGACCAAGGGGTCACCGGACGGTCGTGGTGGCCGTCGAACGGGCCGTTGTACAGGCGCTTGGGCTCGAGGAAGATCACCGGGTCATCGTTTTCGATGGAGGCGATCAGCAGGCCCTTGGCATCGTAGGGGTTGGATGGCATGACGGTGCGCAGGCCGCACACTTGAGTGAACAGGGCTTCGATACTCTGGCTGTGGGTCTGGCCGCCGTAGATGCCGCCGCCGCAGGGCATGCGCAGGGTCAACGGCGCGGTGAACTCGCCGGCCGAGCGATAACGCAGGCGGGCGGCTTCGGAAATGATCTGGTCGTAGGCCGGGTAGACGTAGTCGGCGAACTGGATCTCCACCACCGGACGCAGTCCGTAGGCGCCCATGCCCACGGCAGTACCGACGATACCGCTCTCGGAGATCGGCGCATCGAACACCCGCGAGGTGCCGTACTTGGCCTGCAGGCCTTCGGTGCAACGGAACACGCCACCGAAGTAGCCGACGTCCTGGCCGAACACCACAACATTGTCGTCACGCTCAAGCATCACATCCATGGCCGAGCGCAGGGCCTGGATCATGGTCATGGTGGTCGTGGTCATGGCGGTGTCCAACTGAATATTGTTGTTGTGATCGTTCATGTCAGATCCCCAGTTGCTGACGCTGGCGCTTCAAGTGCTCCGGCATCTCTTTGTAGACGTCTTCGAACATGGTCGCGGCGCTCGGAATCTGGCCACCGGCGAGGGTGCCGTACTGTTCGGCTTCCTTCTGCGCGGCGATCACTTCGGCTTCCAGTTCGGCGCTGACCGCGGCGTGTTCCTCTTCGGACCAGTGGCCGACCTTGATCAGGTGTTGCTTGAGGCGCGCGATCGGGTCGCCCAACGGGAAGTGGCTCCAGTCGTCGGCAGGGCGGTATTTGGACGGATCGTCGGAGGTCGAGTGCGGGCCGGCACGGTAGGTGACCCATTCGATCATGGTCGGGCCGAGGTTGCGGCGGGCGCGTTCGGCAGCCCAGGCAGAAGCGGCGTAGACCGCATAGAAATCGTTGCCATCGACCCGCAGCGAGGCGATGCCGCAACCCACGCCACGACCGGCGAAGGTGGTCGCTTCGCCACCGGCGATGGCCTGGAAGGTGGAGATCGCCCACTGGTTGTTGACCACGTTGAGAATCACCGGCGCGCGGTACACATGGGCGAAGGTCAGGGCAGTGTGGAAGTCCGATTCGGCGGTGGCGCCGTCGCCGATCCACGCCGAGGCGATTTTGGTATCGCCCTTGATCGCCGAGGCCATGCCCCAGCCCACTGCTTGCACGAACTGGGTGGCGAGGTTGCCGGAGATGGTGAAAAAACCCGCGTCCTTGACCGAGTACATGATCGGCAACTGACGGCCCTTGAGCGGATCGCGTTCGTTGGACAGCAGTTGGCAGATCAGGCCCACCAGCGGCACTTCGCGGGCCATCAGGATGCTTTGCTGACGGTAGGTCGGGAAGCACATGTCGTCGATGTTCAACGCCAGGGCCTGGCCGCTGCCGATGGCTTCTTCGCCGAGGCTCTGCATGTAGAACGACATTTTCTTCTGGCGCTGGGCGACCACCATGCGGTTGTCATAGATCCGCGTCTTGAGCATGGCGCGCATGCCTTTGCGCAGGATCTCGACCGGCACGCCTTCAGCCCATGGGCCGAGGGCATTGCCTTGGTCGTCGAGCACGCGAATCAGGCCCTTGGCCAGATCGGCGGTATCGGCGGGTTCAACGTCAATGGAGGGTTTGCGCACCGTGCCGGCGTCGGTCAGACGCAGGTAGGAGAAGTCGGTTTTGCAGCCGGGACGGCCCGAAGGTTCGGGAACGTGCAGGCGCAGCGGTTCGTACGCTTGGTTCATGGCTTCTACGCTCGATCTTGTGAATTTCTTGTAGTGAGCTGACAGATTTCGTTCTTGTAGAAGAAATCTTGTCCTACAAACATCATAGGCCCGGCCAAGAAGAATATTTCTCTCTGTTTCGTTGCGCTCAAGATCATTTACAGATAAAAAATCTGCATAAACATAAAAAACAGGTGGTTTTGTCTCATGCGCAAACTGGACCGTACCGATATCGGCATTCTCAACAGCCTTCAGGAGAACGCACGGATCACCAATGCCGACCTCGCACGCTCGGTGAACCTCTCGCCGACCCCCTGTTTCAACCGGGTCAAGGCGATGGAGGAACTGGGTCTGATTCGCGAGCAAGTGACTCTGCTAGATGCCGACCTGCTGGGGCTGCACGTGAACGTGTTCATCCATGTCAGCCTGGAAAAACAGGTGGAGGAGGCGTTGCAGCATTTCGAAGAGGCGATTTCCGATCGCCCGGAAGTCATGGAGTGCTACCTGATGGCGGGCGACCCGGATTATCTGATCCGCGTTCTGGTACCGACTATCCAGTCGCTGGAGCGCTTCATGATGGACTTTCTGACCAAAGTGCCGGGGGTGGCGAATATCCGTTCGAGCTTTGCGCTCAAGCAGGTGCGCTACAAGACCGCGCTGCCGTTGCCGGCGAACGGGTTGACCCTTGGCACCTGAACAACCGAAAACCACGCAGGAGCGAGCCTGCTCGCGATGGGCGTGAACGATAACACTGGCTACCTGGATGAACGCGGTGCTCTTACGTCCATCGCGAGCAGGCTCGCTCCTACAGTGTTTTTGGTCGCCCTAAGATTCCGCAGACACCCACAACCCCTGTGGGAGCGTGGCTTGCCCGCGATGGCGTCTGCACAGTCAACATCAACGTCGCCTGACACACCGCCATCGCCGAAAAGCCATTCACCTGCAGTCAGAGTTTATTCAGCGGGATTTTCAGGTAGACCACGCCATTGTCTTCTGCCGGCGGCATGTTCCCCGCCCGCACATTCACCTGGATCGCCGGCAGCAACAGCGTCGGCATCCCCAACCCGGCGTCGCGGTGGGTGCGCATGGCGACGAAGGTGCCTTCGTCGATGCCGTCATGCACATGGATATTGCTTTTTCGTTGTTCGCCGACGGTGGTCTGGCATTGCGCTTGCCGACCTTCGGGCGGGTAGTCGTGGCAGACGTAAAGTTTCACATCGGCCGGGAAGGCCAGCAGTTTCTGGATCGAAGCGTACAGATGATGAGCGTTGCCGCCGGGGAAGTCGCAACGGGCGGTGCCCACGTCCGGCATGAACAGCGTATCGCCCACCAGAATCTGCTCGCCGTCGATGAGATAGGCCATGTCCGCCGGGGTGTGCCCTGGGACATGCAGCGCGGTGGCCTTGAGGTTGCCGATGCTGAAGGACTCGTCCGGGGCGAACAGATGGTCGAACTGCGAACCGTCCACGCAGAACTCCGGTTCAAGATTGAACAGTGCCTTGAACACGTTCTGGACCTTGCTGATTGACGCGCCGATGGCAATCTTGCCGCCCAGTTCCCGACGCAAATAGGGCGCGGCCGACAGGTGGTCGGCATGGGCGTGGGTTTCCAGCAGCCATTGCACCTGCAACTGATGTTGGCGAACGAAAGCGATGATCCGGTCGGCCTGGGTGGTGGCGGTGCGCCCGGCGGCCGGGTCGTAGTCGAGCACCGGGTCGACGATTGCGCACTGGCTGCCATCGGCTTCGTAGATCACGTAACTGTAGGTCGACGAGGCAGGGTCGAGGAAGGCTTCAATCAAGGCGGGCATGGGGGCGGTTTCTGTTTGGTAGAGCATTGAGGGTAGTTTCATTCTCACCGGGTTGACCAGCCCCGAGTCGAATCCATGCGGTAAAAAAGCCGTGCGGGCTCTATCCTGTCACTCAATCGATACCGGGCGTTCCCGGCTTTTTCCGTGGATCATGAGCGTTTTATGGGGCTGGCGAGTTTTTTTGGGGTGGTGATGGGATTGGTGCTCGGCTTGACCGGTGCCGGCGGCGGGATTCTTGCGGTTCCCGCGCTGGTACTGGGGCTGGGCTGGAGCATGACCCAGGCCGCGCCCGTCGCGCTGTTTGCGGTGGGCAGCGCGGCAGCGGTCGGGGCGCTAGATGGTTTGCGCCATGGCCTGGTGCGTTACCGCGCGGCCCTGCTGATTGCCCTGCTGGGGGCGGTCTTTTCGCCGGTCGGGATCTATTTCGCCCATCAGATGCCGGAAAAAATCCTGATGATCCTGTTCAGCCTGCTGATGGTCATGGTGGCCGGACGGATGTTGCGTCGTGAGCGCCAGGAAGAGGGCCCGAGCGATCACGGTCACGCCAACTGGGGCCAGAAAAACTGCATGCTCGACCAGCACACCGGGCGGTTTTCCTGGACCGCCAAGTGCACCGCGACCCTCGCGGCCCTCGGCGCAGTGACCGGTGTGGTCTCGGGTCTGTTGGGCGTGGGGGGCGGATTCCTGATTGTCCCGGCCTTCAAGCAACTGACCGATGTGCAGATGCGCGGAATCATCGCCACCTCTTTGATGGTGATCAGCCTGATCTCGGCCATCGGCGTGATCGGCGCCTTGCATGCCGGGGTTCGTATCGATGGTCTGGGCTATGCGTTCATTGCCTCAAGCATCGTCGGCATGATCATCGGCCGAAAACTCAGCGCACGGGTGCCCGCCCGGGCATTGCAGGTGGGTTTTGCCAGCATCTGCCTGGTGGTCGCGGCCTACATGCTTTTGAAGGCGGCCATCTAGCCGGGGCCTGCGGCGTGCAGCGAAGAAGCGTTCCCGAGCCTGATGACTGTGCGCGTCACGGCCCGCTCCGTCTCCCTCTCATCCCATTGAAGCGACTACCCGCTACCCAAGTAGCATAGGTCGCTTCCCGCTGGCTTCGTACACTCGTACCTCATACACACGCACCTGCGGGGGGGGCGACGATGCAGGAGGTCCAGAACGAAGGTATCGTCAGCGCGATGTCCCAGGCCACCGATGCCCTGCAAGTGGCGCAGGAGCTGGCGCGGCAGTTGTTGCACCCGCACCTGGGCTTCGTGCTGTTCTTCTGTTCCGCCGAGTACGATTTGCAGGCGCTGGGGCAGGCCCTGGAACAAAGCTTCGGCGGCATTCGTTTGGCGGGCTGCACCAGCGCCGGTGAAATCACTCCCCTGGGGTATGGGCGCAATTGCGTGACGGCGGTCGGTTTCGATCACCGGCACTTCTCCATCGCCCTCGAACTGATCGACGAAATGGAACGCTTCAGCCTGATCGACGCCCAGCAAATGGTCGAACGCCTGGTCGGCGGCTGTCGCAGCAACACCCTGGCACCGATCAAGGGCAACAGCTTTGCCCTGACCTTGCTCGACGGCCTGTCCAGCCGAGAAGAAATGGTCCTGGCGGCCTTGAGCGCCGCGCTGGGCGACATTCCGCATTTCGGCGGTTCGGCCGGCGACGACAACTACCTGACCCACACCCATGTCTACTTCGACGGCGAATTTCACAGCGGCGCGGCGGTGGTGGTGCTGGTCAATACCTGGCTGGACTTCGAAGTGTTCACCACCCATCACATCCTGCCCCGGGCGGAAAAACTGGTGGTCACCGGGGCCGACAGCGCTTCGCGGCGGGTCTTCGAACTCAATGCCGAGCCGGCCGCCGCCGAGTACGCTCGACACATCGGGGTGCCAGTGGCCGAACTCGATCACCGCATCTTCGCCGCGCATCCCTTGGCGGTGCGGATCAACGAGCAGTATTACGTGCGCGCCATTCAGCAGGTTCATGCCGATTTGAGCCTGAGTTTCTATTGCGCCGTTGAGAACGGCATCGTCCTCACCGCCATGACCCCCGGCCCAATGCTGCCGAACCTGCAGAGCCTGTTCGACGGCTTGCAGGAACGCCTCGGCGATTTGCTGCTGACCATTGGCTGCGACTGTTTTCTGCGCCGCCTGGAGCTGGAGGACGACGGTAGCCTGGAACGGATCGGCGCCTTTTTGCGCGAGCAGCGGGTGATGGGGTTCAACACCTACGGAGAACAGTTCAATGGCATGCACATCAACCAAACGTTCACCGGGGTCGCCATTGCCCGAGGGCGTTCCCTCGGACTGCGCTGAGCTACGGGCGCAGATCGCCGGCCTGCAACACGACAACCAGAAACTGCAACGCATCAACGCCGCGTTGATTGAACGCATCGAGTCTGGCATCACCCGGGGCAATGATCCCTACGCCGCGTTCCAGCATTCGGTGGTGCTGGCCGAGCAGGTGCGGGAACGCACCGACGCATTGAATCAGGCCATGGCCGAACTCAAGGCGGGCAACCATTTGCTCAGCGAAGCACGCTTGCGCGCGGAAACGGCTCATCGACACCTTATCGACGCGATCGAGAGCATCTCCGACGCCTTCGTGCTGTTCGATGCCCAGCAATGCATCGTCCTGTTCAACAGTCGCTTCAAGGCCTTCTGGAGCAACAGCCGGGTACGGATCAACGCCGGTATGCGCCTGACGGAGGTCAAGCGCCTGATGATGAACAACGGCCTGTTCAGCGAAGAGCCGCGCGGGCATGCCGACGAAAACCTGTTGTATCGCCTGCAGGATGGTCGCTGGTTGCAAGTCAGCGAGCGGCCGACCCAGGAAGGCGGGCGGGTGATCCTGTTCACCGACATCACCGACGTCAAACTCAGTGAAACCGTGCGCCGCGAGCAAGCAGTGGCGCAGAAGTCGCATCTGTTGCAACGGGCGGTGGACAACCTTTCCCAAGGGGTGGCGATGGTCAACGCCGACGGCATCCTGGAACTGTGGAATCGCCGGTTTCTCGAACTCAGTGGCCTGGCACCGGTAGCGGCGCATAGACCGTTTGCCGAAGTGATCGCCGACAGCGAATTGACCCTGCTGACCCCGGCCAGCCGCGACGCCAACGGGCGGCCCATGCAGGAATGCGAGCAACGCCTTTACGATGGCCGGGTCCTGGAAATTCGCACCCATCCGCTGCCCATGGGCGGATTCGTCAACACCTTCACCGACATCACCGAACGCTACCAGCACGCCGAAGCCCTGAGCGAAAGCGAGCGCTGGATTCGCCTGATCACCGACCATGTGCCGGCATTGATCGCCTATCTGAATGCCGATCTGGTCTACGAATTCACCAACAAGGTCTACGAGGAGTGGTACTGCTGGCCACGGGGCGTGATGCTCGGCCAACGCTTGCGCGAAGTGCACAGCGAGCAACATTACCAGCGCCTGGAGTCCTACGTGGCCAGGGCGTTGGCGGGCGAGAGCGTGACCTTCGAGGTCGCCGAAACCAACGTCAATAACCAGGAACGCTACATGTTGCGTTCCTACGTGCCCAATCGGCTGGCCAGCGGTGAGGTGGTGGGGATTTTCGTATTGATCCGCGACATCACCGAACGCCGTCGCACCGCCGAGGCGTTGCACCAGGCCTATCAGAATCTGGAGCTGCGGGTGCGCGAACGCACCGCCGAACTGACCACCCTCAACGACCAGTTGCTGCGCGAGATCGAGGAGCGTCGCCGGGTCGAATCACGCTTGCGCGAGGCCAAGCAGGAGGCCGAGCAAGCCAATCTGTCGAAGACCAAGTTTCTCGCGGCCGTCAGTCATGACCTGCTGCAACCCTTGAACGCGGCGCGGTTGTTCACCAGCGCCTTGCTGGAACGTCGGGAAGCGGTCAGCAACGAGGTGCTGGTGCGCAATGTCAGCAACTCCCTGGAAGACGTGGAAAACCTGTTGGGCACGCTGGTGGATATTTCCAAACTCGATGCCGGGGTGATCAAGGCTGACATCGCGCCGTTCGCCCTGAGCGAGCTGTTGGAGACCCTGGCGGCGGAATACACCCAGGTCGCCCGCAGCGAAGGTCTGGAGCTGCATTTCATCGCCTGTTCGGCACTGGTGCGCAGCGATATCCAGTTGTTGGCGCGCATTCTGCGCAACCTGCTGAGCAATGCCATTCGCTACACCTACAGCGGTCGCGTGGTACTGGGTTGCAGGCGCCATCACCAGCGCCTGTCGATTCAGGTCTGGGACAGCGGCATGGGCATTGCCGAAAATCGTCTGGAGGAGATTTTCCAGGAGTTCAAGCGTGGCGATGTGCAACGCCCGGATCAGGATCGCGGCCTCGGGCTGGGCCTGGCGATCGTCGAAAAAATCGCCGGCATTCTCGGGCATAGGGTCCAGGTGCGCTCATGGCCGGGCAAGGGCTCGATGTTCTGCGTCGAAGTGCCATTGAGCGCCACCGCACCGCAAGCTGCCCCCGGTTTGCCGATGAGCGAGCCGATGCTCGAACGGCTGCGCGGGGCACGGGTCTGGGTGCTGGACAACGATGCGACCATCTGCGCCGGCATGCGCACGCTGCTGGAAGGCTGGGGTTGCCGGGTGGTCACGGCGCTGTCGGAAGAAGACCTGGCACGGCAAGTGGACAACTACCACGCCGACGCGGACTTGCTGATCGCCGACTATCACCTGGACAACGAGCAGAACGGTGTGGACGCCGTGGCCCGGATCAATGCCCGGCGCGGCAAACCGATCCCGGCGATGATGATCACCGCCAACTACAGCAACGAGCTCAAGCAGCAGATCCGCGAACTGGGGCACACCCTGATGCACAAGCCGGTACGGCCGATGAAGCTCAAGACAGCCATGAGCCATTTGCTTGCTCGGCCTTGATTTCCCCGGTGTGGGTGCCCCCCTGTAGGCGCGAGCCTGCTCCGGGCGGCGTTCCGACGATAGCCGCGATGCGGTCTTCAGGCAGACTCACCGCCGCAAATACGACCCGAAATCAATGTCCCCGGCACTCAGGATTGCCTGCACCCGGTTGTGCACGTTGAGCTTGCGCAGGATCGCCGAGACGTGGGCCTTGACCGTGGTTTCGGCGATTTCCAGGGTGTAGGCGATCTGTTTGTTGGACTCGCCCTTGGTCATGCGTTCCAGTACCTGCAATTGCTTGCGGGTCAGGGCCTGGAGCAGCTCCGGCGGGAAGCTTGGGGTGTCGTTCATCCGCCGGTGGGTGCCGGCTCTGGCCGAGCGGATAATGTCCGGGGGCAAGTAGACATCGCCGTTGAGAATCTGTTGGATCGCGTCGGTCATCTGGCTGCGGGGCGAGGATTTGGTGATGAACCCCACGGCGCCGTAAGTGATGGCCTGCAGGACGATTTGCTTGTCTTGCTCGGCAGACACGATCACCACCGGAATGGTCGGCGCTTCGTTGCGCAGGTTGATCAAGCCATTGAGCCCGTGCATGCCGGGCATGTTCAGGTCGAGCAGGATCAGGTCCAGGTCATCGTGTTCCCGGGTCAGGGCCAGGGCGCTGTCCAGGTCGGCGGTTTCCATCACTTCGCTGCCGGCAAAGCCGTCGCTGATGACGTTGTGGATGGCTTCGCGAAACAGCGGGTGATCATCGGCAATCAGAATTTTGTACATAGCCTTTCACCTCATTATTTTGATTATGGTGTGGCAACAACACGCACGCGTAAAGCTCAGGGAAAGGGTTCGGGCCGGGCCGGCGTCACCGGCAGGTTGGCCGCCTGCCAGGCGTCCACTCCGTCACGGTACCAATACAGTGTCTTATAGCCCAGGGTGGCCGCGCGTTTGACCGCGTTCCAGCTCAACCAACAGTCGGAGCGGCAGTAAAAGACCAGCGGTTGCGTCGGGTCACCGGCGGTCAGTTTTTTCAGGTTGTCAGCGAAATAGTCCTGCCACTGTGGCGTCAGCTCACCGTCACCGGTGTTGGCCAGCCAATGGCTGCCGGGCAGGTTTTCATGGGGCGTGTCTTCGATGAAGCGGCCTTGCAGCCATTGCCGGCGGTAGACGTCGATCAGCAGCGGGCGCGGGGATTGTTCAAGCAGGCTTTGCAGGGCCGGGGTGTCGACGAGTGTCGCGCCCTGCAGCTGGTCCGGCGTCGGGCTGCGGTACAGGTCGATGCGATAGCCCTCTGCGGAAAACAGCGGGGCTTGAGCGTGGGCGTTGCCCAGCCACAGGCTCAGCGACAACGCAGCAAGAGAGAGACGCAGCAGGCGATGTCTGGCATGCGGCATGGGTTCAGTCCTTATCGTTATGAGCCCATTACATGCCAGTCGCGCTGCGTTTGGAATGCGACCATAGACAGGAAAACCAGTACTAAAGTAGTAATTTTGGTCCTGCAGAGGGGCTGTCAGCCGGATTTGCGCAGGGCGGCGTGTTGCGGGTTGAACGTCAGCACGGCCAGCAGCGAAAACAGCAGGGTCAGCCCCACGCACACCGCCAGCGCCAGTGCATTGAAGCGTTCATACAAGGAAAACCGCACCAGTTCCACGGCATGGGTGAACGGGTTCAGGGCGCACAACCAATACAACCACTCACTGGACTCGCGCATCTTCCACAGCGGGTACAGGGCCGACGACAGGAAAAACAGCGGGAAGATCACGAAATTCATCACCCCGGCAAAGTTCTCCAGCTGGCGGATCGCGTTCGACAGCAAAAGGCCCAGGGCACTGAGCATCAACGCCACCAGCAACAACGCCGGCAAGGCCAACAGCAGGCCCATGGCCGGCGGTTGCACGCCGTAGACCCAGGCAATGGCCAGAAACGCATACACCTGCAACAACGAAATCAGCGCCGTGGCCAACAGCTTGCTGCACAGCAGAAAGGTCCGGGGCAGGGGGCTGGTCAACAGCACGCGCATGCTGCCCATCTCGCGGTCGTAAACCATCGACAGCGAACCCTGCATGCCGTTGAACAGCAGGATCATGCAGGCCAGGCCGGGAATGATGTACACCTCATACGGAATGTAGGTGTCGTAGGGCTCGATGATCGCGATGCCAAGTGCTGCGCGAAAACCCGCGGCGAACACCAACAGCCATAACAGGGGCCGCACCAGCGCGCTGAGAAACCGCGTGCGTTGCAGGACGAAACGCAGCCATTCGCGCAGCACGATACCGCTGAAACATTGCCAGTACGCATTCATCGGGCAGCTCCGGATGTGGTCAGACGGCTGAAGACCGAACCCAGATCGCCGCCGTGTTCCAGGCTCAGCGCATCGGCCTGCCCGCTGGCGACCAGTTGGCCTTGATGGAGGATCAGCAAGTCATCGCTGGGCTGCACTTCGTCGAGCAAGTGGGTGGTCCAGAGCACGCTGATGCCCTGCTCGCGGCACAGGTTGCGAATGTGCTGGTTGAGCGCCAGGCGGCTGGCGGGATCGAGTCCGACACTGGCTTCGTCGAGCAGCAGAAGACGCGGTTCATGCAGCAGGGCGCGGGCAATTTCCACCCGCCGGCGATGGCCGCCATTGAGCTCGCGTACCCGTTCGCGCCGGCGTTCGGTCAGGGCCTGCCGGGCCAGTTCCGCCTCGACCCGGATGGCGCTCTGGCGCCTGGACAGGCCATGCAGCGCCGCGTGATAACGCAGGTTCTGCTCGACGCTGAGGTCCAGGTCGAGGGTGCTTTGTTGAAACACCACGCCCAACTGCCTGAGCGCTGGCCGTGGTGTCCTCGACAACGAGCAGCCACCGACGCGGATGTCACCGCGCTGCACGTCATAGAGCCGGGTCAGCAAGGCGATCAGGGTCGATTTGCCGGCACCGTTGGGCCCCAGCAGCGCCGCGAAGCGCCCCGGCGCCAGACTGAAACTCACTTGGCGCAAGGCCTCTCGGGCACCGTAGGCGAAGCTCAGGTCGACGACCTCCAGGGCGTTCATGGGGTCACCACCACGCCCCAGGGATAGCGTCCGACCTTCACGGATTTGGTGACCTTGAGGCTATCGACATCAATCACCGAAACGTCACCGCTGACGCCATTGGTGGCCAGCAACTGCTTTTGATCCGGGGTAAACGCCATCTGCCAGACCCGTCGCCCCACCAGCAGATAGTCGAGAATCTCGAAGGTCCTGGCATCGATCACCGCCACATGGTTGGCCGGGCCCAGCGCGACGAAGCCGTACTTGCCATCGGCGCTGAGCTTGACGCCCACCGGCTGGACCTTGTCCGGGTGCACGCCCTTGATCTGGAAGTTCAGGGTCTTGAGGATCTTGCGGCTGGCCACATCGAGAATGGTCACGGTGCCGCCGATTTCCGCCGAGGCCCACAGCTGCGAACCATCCGCCGAGAACTCGACGAAACGCGGGCGTTGATCCACCAGGGTGCTGTCAGTCAGGGTCTGGGTGCCGGTATCGATCCAGTGCAGCATGTTAGTGGTTTCGCTGGTGTTCACCGCCCACTTGCCATCGGGGCTGACGGCCATGCCTTCGGGTTCGACGCCGACATTGATCTGGCTGAGGACCTTGGACGTTTCGGTGTCAATCACCGTGACCAGCGCATCGTCCTCGTTGGACACATACAACCAGCGATTGTTGGGGTGCAGGGCGAACTGCTCGGGATCCTTGCCCGAAGGCAACTCCTTGATGATCTTGCGCGTGGCCACGTCCATCACCTGCACCCGGTCCGAGTCGCTGGCGCAGATGTACAGCAGCTTGTTGTCATGGGACAGCAGCAGGCCGCGCGGGCGCTGGCCGACGGGCAGGGTGTCGGTGACTTGCAGGGTCTGCATGTCGATCAGGCTCAGGCTGTTGTCCTTTTCGTTGGAGACCCAGGCGGTGCTGGCCGTGGCATGCCCGGCGGCGAGCAGCAGGGCGCATGAAAGCAGGGTGCGGCGCATGGCAGATTCCTTGTTGTTGTCGTTGTTGTGCTCAGGGAAAGCGGCAGCTGACCTCGGGCTTGTCGTAACCCAGGCTGTCCATCTCGTTGAAGGGGTGCAGAAAGCCGTCCTGGGGCGAGGTGCTGACCAGTGCCCGGGGCTGGACGATGGGAATCGGTTGCCGCAACTGGCCGTTCCACGGTCGATAACTGAGCTTGCGGCCCTTGAAGCCGTCCAGCGGCAGTTGATCGCTGATTTCCAGGTCACGGATCGCCATGGGCTCGGTCTGGCGCAGTTTGCTCACGGCACTGGCGATGCTGCGCACGGCCATCCACGCGGCGAAGTCACGGTCGTTCATCCAGCGTCCGGCCAGGGCTTCGAAGCGTTTTTGCAACTGCGCGGCGCCGTAGGTTTCCACGGTTTTGTGCCAGCCCACCGGGGTCAAGCCCTGGGTGCCCGCCACCGGGCGCGGGTACCAGGTCTGGTACGGCACGTATTCACCAAAATCGCCGCGTTCATCGGCCACCAACACCACGTCATATTCAGCGGTCTGGGTGAACAGTGGCATGTCGGCCTGGGCGCTGCGTCGTTGATCGTTGTCGAAACTCCAGGCCTTTTCCGCCACCAGTTGCAGGCCGAAGCGTTTCGCCGCGCGGCGCAGGGCGGCGGCGTAGGCTTGATCGTCCGCGGTCGGGCCGACGATCAGCAGCGCCCGCTGCCATTTGCGCACCACCAGAAATTGCCCCAGGGCATCGGCGAGCATCGCCCGGCTGGGCAGGCTGTGCAGCACGTTCGGCAGGCAATCGGTGGTGCGCAGGCTGTCGTCCGGGCTGCCGGCGTTGAACAACAGACTGTCGGGAAGCACCGCGCTGAGCCGGCGCAGGGTCTCTGCCGGCGCGTTCACCACAAACAGCCGCAGGCCTTCTGCGTGCTGGGCCTTGGCGGCTTCGATCAACCCATCCGCATTGTCGGCGCTGGCACTCACCAGGCTGTAGCTGTGGTTGAGAAAGCGCCCGGTGCTGTTGCTGTCGGTGATCGCCAGTTCGGCGCCACGCAACCCGGCATCGCTCGGTTCAGGAATCACGTTCGACAGCAGTGGTCCGGGGTCGGGGCGATAGCCCAGGTAGCCGATCCGCACCTGCAATGACGCGTCCGCTGCCTGGCTCTGAGTCGCCAGGCCGGCAGCGCAGGCAATCGCCAGCAGATAGAACAAGGCGTAAGGGGCAAGCTGGCGCATAGGGCACTCCTTAACAGGTAGCGCCAGCATAGGAAGGCCGTGGAACCGTGGAAATATGCAGAAAGTACCGATGAGGCAGTACCAAGGTCGTAACCCGCGGCAAACGGCGCGGTTCTAGCATGGGCAGCAACGACCGTCATTCTGGATGGGACTGACCATGCTTATTCTCAAGGCACTGCTCTTGCCGTTTCTGCTGATTCTTACCCTGATCGGCGTTGACAGGCTTCACGCCCCGCGTCCCGTGGCGCCCCAGGTCCTGCCCCTGACACCGGGTCGCTAGCACCGCCGAGGTGCGAGTGCGCCACAAGCTCTACGACCAAGGGAGGAGGTCGCGACCACCAAAGCAGCATGGGGCCGGCGCGGCGGGGTTCCTAAGATGATCGCCATAGCCTCTGCCAAGAGGTTTTGCGTGCAATCTTGAGGGCATAACAATGACAACAAAACGCAACGCCTTGCTCGCTGCCGGACTGCTGGCCGGCTTTATCAGTGCAGGTTCCGTATGGGCCCACGGCAACGTGGTGCCTCAGGCCGTCGAAACCAAAGGCCTGACGCCGATCAAGGATGCCGGTGTGAAGGTGGATGGCGATGGCTGGGCCGCCGAGAACCCGTACCGCAATTCCCCGGAGCACGACAAGGCCCTGGAAATCGGCTCGTCGGCCTACACCCAGAACTGCGCGGCCTGTCACGGTCTGGAAGCCATATCAGGCGGAATCGCACCGGATTTGCGCAAGCTTGATGTCGGCGATGCCGGCGATGAGTGGTTCGTCGAACGGGTGCGCAACGGGGCGGTGCGAGACGGTCGGGTCTACATGCCGAAGATGGCCGACTACCTGAGCCAGGAAGCCCTGTGGGCGGTCCGCACTTATCTGGACAGCGTCCACATCGAGGAGTAACCCATGCGCCTGCTCGCGGTGTTGATCAGCGCTGTGTGGCTGTGCTGCCAGTCGGTGCAGGCGCAGGTCCGCAACTATGACGAAATGATCGCCGCCGGGGAACTGAAGGTAGCGGTCTACAAGGACTTCGCGCCCTACAGTTTCGAAGACGCCGGTCAGCCTCGCGGTGTCGACGTCGAACTCGCCGAGGCGCTGGCCAAGGCGCTGGGCGTGCGCCTGAAGCTGATCTGGGCGCCGGCCGGAGAAAAGCTCGACGACGACCTGCGTGACTACATCTGGCGTGCCAGCCCGCTGCACAAGCAGCAACTGGCCGACCTGATGATGCGCGTGCCTTACGACCGCGATTACGCGCAGAAACGCAACGAATTCGGCGAGATGGAAAACGGTCATGTGGTGATGTTCGGTCCTTACCAGAACGAGCAATGGCAAGTGGCGTACGACCGTCGGCGGCTGGACAAGGTCGGCAGTGTCGCGGTGTTCGAGCAGCACCCGATCGGGGTCGAGGTCGACAGCGTGCCGTCGTTTTACCTGACCTCGGTGTTCAACGGCATGCTCGCCGTCAAGACCCACCATTACCCGGGCGTACCCCAGGCGTTTGCAGCGATGAAGGCCGGTGAGGTCGACGCGGTGATGGCCATGCGCGGCGAGATCGACTGGCAGGTGCACGAGGCCGCCGACCCGCAAGTGGCGCTGGCGGAAAACGCTTATCCGAACATGGGCAAACAACTCTGGGAAATCGGCATGGCCGTGCACGAAAGCAACCGGCAGCTGGCCTATGCCGTGGAAGAGGCACTGGAAGGCCTGATCCGCGAGGGCTCGGTGAAAACCATCTATGGCCATTACGGCCTGCGGTATGACGTACCCGAGATGTATCAATAGGAGCGGGCGATGAACTGGCAAGCGAGTTGTCTGTTGGCCTGCTGGTTGAGCCTGGGCCAGGCCGCACAGGCCGCCGACATCGATCCGGGCAAGGACCCGGTGCCCTCGGTCATGTGGTCGTTCTATCACAAGCAAATGCTCGGCGATGCGCCGTTCGTGTTCGATGAGCGGGTCAAGCTGCTGGCCCCGCCGTTTGCCGAGGACGCCCGACAAGTGCCGGTGGAAATCGACGCCCGGGCGTTCAAGGGCGAGGTGGTGAGAATACTGGCCTGGGCCGAGCTGAACCCGTTGCCGAAAATCGTCGACTTCGAACCCTTGAGTGGTGTGCTGCCGTGGCTGTCGGTGCGTATTCGCGTCGAACAGGCAACGCCGTTGCGCGCGGCGGTACTGACCCGCGATGGCTTGTGGCATGTCGGTTCGGCCCTGATCGATGCGGCGGGCGGCGGCTGTACCGCGCCCAGTGTGGTGCGTACCCAGCCGGGCTGGGAGGAACACATCGGCGAAGTGCTGGGTGGGCGCTACCCGCGCGGTGATTTCAGCCGTTTGCGCCTGCAAGTGGCACACCCGATGGACAATGGCATGGTCAGCGGCATCCCGGAGTTTTTCATCAATCACGCCGAATTAAGGGACTCGAACAATCACGTATTGGCGCGCCTGGAACTGTTTCCCGCCGTCAGTGAAAACCCCAACCTGGCCTTTGACATTGAAGGGGCAGGGCAGACGCGCCTGGTGTTGCGCGACAACAGCGGCAATCAATTCGATGCGTCGATCCCCTGACCCCAAGGAGTGTGTCATGCGCTGGATGCTGTTGTTGTTCATGGGCCTGAGCCTGGCGGCCATGGCCGATCTCGACTACGTACTCAAACCCCGGCAGATCGCCGAAGACACCTGGCTGCTGGAAGGCAGCACCGACAATTTCGCCACGGCCAACGGCGGCAATATCGTCAACACCGCATTCATCGTCACCGAGCGCGGCGTGGTGGTGATCGATACCGGGCCATCGAAGCGTTACGGTGAAGCCATGCGCCGGGCGATTGCCACCACCACGGATAAACCGGTGATCGAAGTGCTGTTGACGCACCATCACCCGGACCATGTGCTGGGCAACCAGGCCTTCACCGATGTGCCGATCGGTGCGCTGGCCGGCACCACCGAGCTGTTGCATCAACAGGGTGATGCGATGGCGCAAAACATGTATCGGCTGGTGGGCGACTGGATGCGGGGCACCGAAGTGGTGTTGCCGACCCGGACCCTGACCGCCGGCATGCAACGTTTTGGGAACCACGATCTGCAGCTGCTGAGCCTGGGTGGGCATACGGGTGCGGATCTGGCTATTCTCGACCAGAAAACCGGCGTGCTGTTCGCCGGGGATCTGGTGTTTTATCAACGGGCGCTGACCACGCCCAACAGTCCGGGGCTATCGGTGTGGCTGTCGGACATTGCCACCTTGCAAGCGTTGCCCTGGACGCTGGTCGTGCCCGGCCACGGGCCGGTGGCCAGCGATGCAAAGCCGTTCGAGCAAATGCGTGATTACCTGAGCTGGCTTGACCAGCTGATGCGCGACGGCGCCGCCCAGGGCATCGACATGGCCGAGATGATCCGCAGTCCCATTCTCGAACGCTTCGCCGGCATCAACCTGAGCCGCTATGAGCTGATCCGCAGCGTCAGCCACCTGTACCCGCGCTACGAACGCACGCAAATGACCCGAGTGGACTCGGCCGCGCAGCAATGATCAACACCCCTTTGTAGGAGCGAGCCTGCTCGCGATGAACCTGAGAGCGCCGCGGGGTGTCAGGTTTCCAACGTTATCGTTCACCACCATCGCGAGCAGGCTCGCGCCTACAGGGGAGCGCGCCCTATCCACACCCAACCCCCTACCAAGGAACTAGAAAACTCCACACAGCGGGTCATTGTTGCAAGGGCGCCGGCGCCCAAGAATCTGCATCACACCGGGAAAATTTCCCGCGAATAACAAAAACCGCAGAGGTAGCCGTCATGACTCAACCCGCACGTCGCCAGCCCTTCGTCTTGAGCCTGTTGCTCAGTGCCATGCTGTTGTCCGGCCAGGCACTGGCCGGAGTCACCGACCAGGACATTCTCCAGGACCCCAAGAACCCGGAGCAGATCGTCACCAACGGCCTGGGCGTCCAGGGTCAGCGCTACAGCCCGCTGGACATTCTCAATGTCGGCAACGTCAAGGAGTTGCGGCCGGTCTGGGCCTTCTCCTTCGGCGGTGAAAAGCAGCGCGGTCAGCAAGCGCAGCCGATGATCAAGGACGGCGTGATGTACATGACCGGCTCTTACTCGCGGGTGTTCGCCGTGGATGCGCGCACCGGCAAGAAACTCTGGCAATACGATGCGCGCCTGCCGGATGACATCCGTCCGTGCTGCGACGTGATCAACCGTGGGGTGGCGTTGTATGGCGACCTGGTGATCTTCGGCACCCTCGACGCCAAGCTCGTGGCGCTGAACAAGGACACCGGCAAGGTGGTCTGGAGCAAAAAAGTCGCCGACCACAAGGAAGGCTACTCGATCAGTGCCGCGCCGCTGGTGATCAACGGCAAGCTGATTACCGGCGTGGCCGGTGGCGAGTTCGGCGTGGTGGGCAAGATCGAAGCCTATGACCCGAAAAACGGTGACCTGCTGTGGACCCGGCCGACCGTGGAAGGCCACATGGGCTACGTCTACAAGGACGGCAAAGCGGTGGAGAACGGTATTTCCGGCGGCGAGGCTGGCAAGACCTGGCCCGGCGACCTCTGGAAAACCGGTGGTGCGGCGCCCTGGCTGGGCGGCTACTACGACCCCGAAACCAATCTGCTGCTGTTCGGCACCGGCAACCCGGCGCCGTGGAACTCGCATTTGCGCCCTGGCGACAACCTCTACTCGTCCTCGCGCCTGGCGCTCAACCCGGACGACGGCACCATCAAATGGCACTTCCAGAGCACCCCTCACGACGGTTGGGACTTTGACGGCGTGAACGAACTGATCTCGTTCAACTACAACGAGGGTGGCAAGGAAATCAAGGCGGCGGCGACCGCCGACCGTAACGGTTTTTTCTACGTGCTGGACCGCACCAACGGTAAATTCATTCGCGGTTTTCCGTTCGTGGACAAGATCACCTGGGCCACCGGGCTCGATAAGGACGGCCGGCCGATCTACAACGAAGCCAGTCGTCCTGGCGCACCGGGCACCGAAGCCAAGGGCAGTTCGGTGTTCGTAGCACCGGCATTCCTCGGCGCGAAAAACTGGATGCCGATGGCGTACAACCGCGACACCGGGCTGTTCTATGTGCCGTCCAACGAATGGGGCATGGACATCTGGAACGAGGGCATCGCCTACAAGAAAGGCGCGGCGTTCCTCGGCGCCGGTTTCACCATCAAGCCATTGAATGAAGACTACATCGGCGTGCTGCGGGCGATCGACCCGAAAACCGGCAAGGAAGTCTGGCGCCACAAGAACTACGCGCCGCTGTGGGGCGGGGTACTGACCACCAAGGGCAACCTGGTGTTCACCGGGACCCCGGAAGGATTCCTGCAAGCGTTCAATGCCAAGACCGGCGAGAAGGTCTGGGAGTTCCAGACCGGTTCCGGCGTGCTGGGCTCGCCCGTGACCTGGGAAATGGACGGCGAACAGTACGTCTCGGTTCTTTCGGGTTGGGGCGGCGCCGTACCGCTGTGGGGCGGCGAGGTGGCCAAGCGCGTCAAAGACTTCAACCAGGGCGGCATGCTCTGGACCTTCAAGCTGCCGAAGGATCTGGTGGCCAAGCACTGACGCCAGGACCACCGCATAACCCCTGTAGGAGCGAGCCTGCTCGCGATGGCCGTCAACGATAACGCTGGATTTCTGAAATCCCGCGGTGCTCTCAGGTTTCTCGCGAGCAGGCTCGCTCCTACGACCAAATAACGAGAGTCCCCCTGCCAACGGCGCATTCGTCTGGCGCGCGGGGCTCTCTAGTATCGGTTCATCGCCTGTTGGTTCGACAGGCACCGACCCAGACAGAGGCCCACCATGATCTACGCACAACCCGGAACACCAGGCTCAGTCGTATCCTTCAAGCCACGCTACGGCAACTTCATTGGCGGCGAGTTCGTCGCGCCGGTCAATGGCGAGTACTTCACCAATACCTCGCCGGTCAACGGTGAAGTGATTGCCGAGTTCCCGCGCTCCAGCGCCGCCGACATCGACAAGGCCCTCGACGCGGCCCATGCCGCCGCCGATGCCTGGGGCAAGACCTCGGCCCAGGATCGCTCCCTGGTGCTGTTGAAAATTGCCGATCGCATCGAGCAAAACCTGGAAATCCTCGCCGTCACCGAAACCTGGGACAACGGCAAGGCCGTGCGTGAAACCCTCAATGCCGACGTGCCGCTGGCCGCCGACCACTTCCGTTATTTCGCCGGCTGCATCCGCGCCCAGGAAGGCGGCGCCGCCGAGATCAACGAGCTGACCACCGCCTATCACTTCCACGAGCCTCTGGGCGTGGTCGGGCAAATCATTCCGTGGAACTTCCCGCTGCTGATGGCGGCCTGGAAACTCGCCCCGGCCCTGGCTGCCGGCAACTGCATCGTGCTCAAACCGGCCGAACAGACGCCGCTGTCAATCATGGTGTTTGCCGAACTGATCGCCGACCTGCTGCCGGCTGGCGTACTGAACATCGTCCAGGGTTTCGGCCGTGAAGCCGGCGAGGCCCTGGCCACCAGCAAGCGCATCGCCAAGATCGCCTTCACCGGTTCAACCCCGGTCGGCGCGCACATCATGCATTGCGCTGCGGAAAACATCATTCCAAGCACCGTGGAACTGGGCGGCAAGTCGCCGAACATCTTCTTCGAAGACATCATGAACGCCGAGCCCGCGTTCATCGAAAAAGCCGCCGAAGGGCTGGTGCTGGCGTTCTTCAACCAGGGCGAAGTGTGCACCTGCCCGTCGCGGGCGCTGGTGCAGGAGTCGATCTACGAACCGTTCATGGCCGAAGTCATGAAGAAAATCGTCAAGATCAAGCGCGGCAATCCGCTGGACACCGACACCATGGTCGGCGCCCAGGCGTCGGAGCAGCAATACGACAAGATCCTCTCGTACCTGACCATCGCCCAGGAGGAGGGCGCCGAGCTGCTCACCGGTGGCGCGGCCGAGCGTCTTGAGGGTGACTTGTCCAGCGGCTATTACATCCAGCCGACGCTGCTCAAGGGCACCAACAACATGCGCGTGTTCCAGGAAGAAATCTTCGGTCCGGTGGTGGGCGTCACCACCTTCAAGGACGAAGCCGAAGCCCTGGCGATCGCCAACGACACCGAGTTCGGCCTCGGTGCCGGGCTCTGGACCCGCGACATCAACCGCGCTTATCGCATGGGCCGGGCGATCAAGGCCGGACGTGTCTGGACCAACTGCTACCACCTGTACCCGGCGCATGCCGCGTTCGGTGGCTACAAGAAATCCGGTGTCGGCCGCGAGAACCACAAGATGATGCTCGACCATTATCAGCAGACCAAAAACCTGCTGGTGAGCTACGACATCAACCCGCTGGGGTTCTTCTAACCTCGCACTAACGACACCCAACCTGTAGGAGCGAGCCTGCTCGCGATGGACGTCAACGATGACGCGTTCAGTCTGTATGTACGCGGTGTCTTTACGTCCATCGCGAGCGGGCTCGCTCCTACAACGTTTGTGCGTGCATGACGATCATGCACCCCCTACCAACGCACCCTGCCACCTCCTTCGAAAGTAGCATTCGACCCCCCGGCGCCCCGTGCATTAATGGTTCTACCGGAATCGCCCGGCACAACAAGAGGATTGACCCATGTGGACTAAACCCGCGTTTACCGACCTGCGCATTGGCTTCGAAGTGACGATGTATTTCGCCAACCGTTGATGGTTCACCCGGCCAGCCAGGGTGTTGGCCGGGCCTGCCTTTTGGGAGCATTGCCCATGCACATCCGCGTTCTCGGTTCCGCCGCCGGCGGTGGTTTTCCGCAATGGAACTGCAACTGCCGGCAATGCGCCGGCCTGCGCAATGGCAGCCTGCGCGCGCAACGGCGCACCCAGTCGTCGATTGCCCTGAGCGACGACGGCGTGGCGTGGGTGCTGTGCAATGCTTCACCGGACATCCGTGCGCAACTCGAGAGTTTTGCGCCGCTGCAACCGGCCCGTCGCCTGCGCGACACTGCCGTCGCGGGCGTGGTGCTGATGGACAGCCAGATCGACCACTGCACCGGCCTGCTGAGCCTGCGTGAGGGCTGCCCGCATGACGTCTGGTGCACCGAACGGGTCCATCAGGACCTGAGCACGGGCTTCCCGTTGTTCAACATGCTTGCGCACTGGAACGGCGGGTTGCACTGGCAACCACTGGGTCTGGATCGCCAGCCCTTCAGCATCAAGGCCTGCGGGCATTTGCAGTTTCGGGCGATTCCCCTGGTGAGCAACGCACCGCCGTATTCGCCCAATCGCGGCAACCCGCAGCCAGGCGACACCATTGGCCTGTTCATTGAAGACCTGCGCAGTGGCGCGTCGCTGTTCTACGCGCCAGGCCTGGGGCAAATCGATGACGAAGTATTGGGCTGGATGCAACGCGCCGATTGCCTGCTGCTCGACGGCACCCTGTGGCGCGACGATGAAATGCGCGTGTGTGAAGTCGGCCAGAGCCTGGGCAGCGAGATGGGGCATCTGCCGCAAAGCGGGCCCGGCGGCATGCTCGAAGTGCTGGAAGGTTTCCCCCGTCAGCGCAAGGTGCTGATCCACATTAACAACACCAATCCGATCCTCGATGAAGACTCGGCCGAACGGGCGCTGCTGGAAAGGCGGGGCATCGAAGTGGCGTATGACGGCATGAGTATCGAGCTGTAGCCGACGGCCCCTTCGTCGGAGCGCCGCCCGGAGCAAGCTCGCACACAGGTTTTGTTTACACCGCAGAACCCTGTGGGAGCGGGCTTGCCCGCGAAGGCGTCAGTCCAGACACCGCCAAATCCGGAGACCCCCAATGACCGACACCCCCATGACCCCCACCGAATTCGAAACCGCCCTGCGTGCCAAGGGCGCCTACTACCACATCCACCACCCATTCCACCAAGCCATGTACGCCGGGCGTGCCAGTCGCGAGCAGATTCAGGGTTGGGTCGCCAATCGCTTTTACTACCAGGTGAACATCCCGTTGAAGGACGCGGCAATTCTGGCCAACTGCCCGGACCGCGAGGTGCGTCGGGAATGGCTGCAACGGATTCTCGATCATGACGGCGCACCCGGCGGCGAGGGCGGCATCGAAGCCTGGTTGCGCCTGGGCGAGGCCGTGGGGCTTGAGCGTGAGCGGATTCTGTCCCAGGAGCTGGTGTTGCCCGGGGTGCGATTTGCCGTGGACGCCTACGTCAATTTCGCCCGCCGTGCCTGCTGGCAAGAGGCGGCGAGCAGCTCGCTGACCGAACTGTTCGCACCACAGATCCATCAATCGCGGCTCGACGCCTGGCCCACGCATTACCCTTGGATCGACGTCGCCGGCTACGACTATTTCCGTACCCGCCTGAGTCAGGCCCGACGCGATGTCGAGCACGGGTTGCGCATCACCCTGGCGTATTACACCACCGCCGAGGCGCAGCGGCGCATGCTGGACATCCTGCAGTTCAAGCTCGATGTGCTGTGGAGCATGCTCGATGCCATGAGCATGGCCTATGAACTGGAACGCCCGCCGTACCACACGGTGACCCGCGACAACGTCTGGCACCGGGGGATTGCCCTGTGAGCCCGATCGGTCGCGACCAGGCACTGGCCCTGCGCCGGGGTTTTCGCCTGCAATGGGAGCCCCGCCAAGGCTGTCACGTGCTGCTGTACCCCGAAGGCATGATCAAGCTCAACGCCAGTGCCGGGCTCATCCTTGAACGGGTGGACGGCCAGCGCAGCGTGGCGGCGATCATTGATCACTTGACCGAGAGTTTCCCCGGTGTGCCGGGGATCGATGAGGATGTGTTGGCGTTTCTGGAGGTGGCCCATGCGCAATTCTGGATCGAGTGACGCGCTGCCGGGGCCGCCGCTGTGGCTGCTGGCGGAGCTGACGTATCGCTGTCCCTTGCAATGCCCCTATTGCTCCAATCCACTGGATTTTGCCGGGCAGGGCGAAGAGTTGAGCACCGACGAATGGATTCGGGTGTTCCGCGAGGCGCGTGAGATGGGCGCCGCGCAATTGGGTTTTTCCGGTGGCGAGCCCCTGGTTCGCCAGGACCTGGCCGAGCTGATCAAGGCCGCCCGGGACATGGGGTACTACACCAACCTGATCACCTCGGGCATTGGCCTGACCGAGCAGAAAGTGCGCGACTTCAAGGTCGCCGGGCTCGATCACATCCAGATCAGCTTCCAGGCCGCCGACGAAGCGGTGAACAACCTGCTCGCCGGTTCGCGCAAGGCCTTCGCGCAGAAACTGGCCATGGCCCGGGCGGTAAAAGCCCAGGGCTATCCGATGGTGCTGAACTTCGTCACCCATCGGCACAACATCGACCGCATCGAGCAAATCATCGACCTGTGCCTGGAGCTGGAAGCGGATTTCGTCGAATTGGCCACGTGCCAGTTCTATGGCTGGGCCGAGCTCAACCGCGTCGGGCTGTTGCCGACGCGCGCGCAATTGCAGCGAGCCGAGCGTATTACCAACGAGTATCGCGAACGTCTTGAGGCCCAGGGGCACCCGTGCAAACTGATCTTCGTCACCCCGGACTATTACGAAGAACGGCCCAAGACCTGCATGAACGGCTGGGCCAACCTGTTTCTCGACATCACCCCGGACGGCACGGCCTTGCCTTGTCACAGCGCCCGGCAATTGCCGGTGCCGTTTCCCAACGTGCGCGAACACAGCATCGAGCACATCTGGAACCACTCGTTCGGCTTCAACCGTTTTCGCGGCGATGACTGGATGAAGGAGCCATGCCGCTCCTGCGATGAAAAGCACAAGGACCTGGGCGGCTGTCGTTGTCAGGCCTTCATGCTCACCGGCGACGCCGCCAATGCCGACCCGGTGTGCAGCAAGTCGCCCCATCACGGGGTCATCCTCAAGGCTCGTGAAGAAGCAGAAGCGCCGGGGCTGGGCATGGAACACCTGACGTTGCGCAACGAAAAAGCGTCGAGGCTGATCTACCGTGGCTGATTGAACACACACATCCCCTGTAGGAGCGAGCCTGCTCGCGATGGTGTATCAGTAAAAGGCGCGGCGACTGACACTCCATCGCGAGCAGGCTCGCTCCTACAGGGGGCATTGGTTGACGCGACAATCCAGGTACACACCGAATCCCCTTCAGGATCTGTAGTGAACCCAGCCATTGGTCTGATTGCATTCGCAGCCGGATGCTTTAGTGTGATCGCTACCTTCCAAAACAATAAAAACAGGCTTTCCAATGAGCCAGAGTCTCAGCCAGCTGCGTAAATTCGTTTCGCCTGAAATCATCTTCGGTGCCGGTTGCCGGCACAACGTCGGCAACTACGCCAAGACCTTTGGCGCGCGCAAGGTCCTGGTGGTCAGCGACCCCGGGGTGATTGCCGCCGGTTGGGTGGCCGATGTGGAGGCCAGCCTGCAAGCCCTGGGCATCGAATACTGCCTGTACAGCAGCGTATCGCCCAACCCGCGCGTCGAAGAAGTGATGCTCGGTGCCGAGCTGTACCGGGAAAACCACTGTGATGTGATCGTTGCCGTCGGCGGTGGCAGCCCGATGGACTGTGGCAAGGGCATCGGCATTGTCGTCGCCCACGGTCGCAGCATTCTCGAGTTCGAGGGCGTGGACATGATCCGCGTGCCCAGCCCGCCGCTGATCCTGATTCCGACCACCGCCGGCACCTCGGCGGACGTTTCGCAATTCGTGATCATTTCCAATCAACAGGAGCGCATGAAGTTCTCCATCGTCAGCAAGGCCGTGGTGCCGGACGTTTCGCTGATCGACCCGGAAACCACCCTGAGCATGGACCCGTTCCTGTCGGCCTGTACCGGCATCGACGCGCTGGTGCATGCCATCGAAGCCTTCGTGTCCACCGGGCACGGGCCCTTGACCGACCCCCATGCGCTGGAGGCCATGCGCCTGATCAATGGTAACCTGGTGCAAATGATCGCCAACCCGACGGACATCGCGCTGCGCGAGAAAATCATGCTGGGCAGCATGCAGGCCGGGCTGGCGTTTTCCAATGCGATCCTGGGCGCGGTGCATGCCATGTCCCACAGCCTGGGCGGTTTTCTCGATCTGCCCCACGGCTTGTGCAACGCGGTGCTGGTGGAGCACGTGGTCGCCTTCAACTACAGCTCGGCGCCGGACCGTTTCAAGGTGATTGCCGAGACCTTTGGCATCGACTGCCGTGGCCTCAACCACCGGCAGATCTGTGGGCGGCTGGTGGAGCACCTGATCGCGCTGAAACACGCCATCGGTTTCCACGAAACCCTCGGTTTGCATGGGGTCAGCACCGCGGACATTCCGTTCCTGTCGCAACACGCGATGGACGACCCGTGCATCCTGACCAACCCGCGCGAATCCAGTCAGCGTGATGTCGAGGTCGTGTATGGCGAAGCCCTCTGACGAGCAACAACGGGCGCTGGCCGGGCTGCTGGGGTTAGGCAACCATTCGGCGCGCAAGAGCCATTACCCGGAGCTGGCCGCACGGCTGGACGAGCTGGAGGCCGAGCGCAACCGCTACAAATGGTTGTTCGAAAACGCAGTCCACGGGATTTTCCAGGCCAGCCTGCAAGACGGCATGCGCGCGGCCAACCCGGCACTGGCGCACATGCTCGGTTATGAGGACCCCCAGGAGGTGCTGTTTTCCCTGACCGATCTGGCCAGCCACCTGTTTGCCGGCGGCGTGTCGGAGCTGGAAACCATCGGTGAAATCCTCAGGCAACAACGCAGCCTGCACGGTTACGAAACCCGCTTGAGGCGCAAGGACGGCAGCCATCTCGATGTGCTCATGAACCTGCTGCTCAAGCCCGATCAGGAAGGGCTGGTGGAAGGTTTTGTCGCCGACATCACCGAGCGCAAACTGGCCCAGCAGCGCCTGCAACAACTCAATGACGAACTGGAACAACGGGTCACCACGCGCACCGATGAACTGCTGGAAGCCAACCGCAACCTGCAGCAGCAGATCACCCAGCGTCAGCAGATCGCCCAGGCCTTGCGCGATGCCCGTGATGCCGCCGAGGCGGCCAATCGCAGCAAGGACAAATACCTCGCCGCCGCCAGTCATGACTTGCTGCAACCGTTGAACGCCGCGCGCTTGCTGATCTCGACCCTGCGCGAGCGCAAGCTGCCGGCCGTCGAGCAGGTGCTGGTCGAACGCACGCACCAGGCACTGGAAGGCGCCGAAGACCTGCTGACGGATTTGCTCGACATTTCCCGGCTCGATCAGGCGGCGGTCAAGCCCGACGTCGCCGTCTACCGCCTCGACGAATTGCTCGGGCCGCTGGTGTCGGAATTTCAGTCGGTCGCCGAGGCGGCGGGATTGAATCTGCGCGTGCACATGGGCCATTACGCGATCAGCACCGACTTGCGCCTGATGACGCGGATCCTGCGCAACTTCCTCAGCAACGCCTGCCGCTATACCGATGAAGGCAGCATCCTGCTGGGGGCCAGGCGCCGGGGTGAGATGTTGCGCCTGGAGGTCTGGGACACCGGGCGCGGTATCGCCGCGGATCGGCTCGATTCGATTTTCCTCGAGTTCAACCAGTTGGACGTCGGACGCGCCGCCGACCGCAAGGGGGTGGGTCTGGGGCTGGCCATCGTCGAGCGCATCGCCAAGATCCTCGGCTACAAAATCGGCGTGCATTCGCTGCCGGGGCGCGGCTCGATGTTCAGCATCGATGTGCCGATCTGCGCCGAGATGCCGTTGCCTGTCAGCCTGGCCGCGCCACAGCCCGGGACAGGCAATCCGCTGCCGGGACGGCGTTTGCTGGTGCTGGACAATGAAGTGAGCATTCTGCAAAGCATGAGCGCGTTGCTCGGGCAGTGGGGCTGCGATGTGGTCACCGCCACCGACGAAGCCTCGGCCCTCTCGGCCTTGCGCGGGCAGGCACCGGAACTGATCCTGGCGGACTATCACCTCGATCATGCGGTGGTCGGTTGTGATGTGGTCCGGCATCTGCGCGAACATTTTCATCAAACCATCCCCGCCGTGATCATCACGGCCGACCGCACCGATCAGTGTCGGCGTGCGTTGCAACGCCTGGACGCACCGCTGCTCAACAAACCGGTGAAGCCCGGCAAGCTGCGTGCGGTGTTGAGTCAACTGCTGGGTCAGAGCGTTCGATAGTGCAGGGTGAAACCAAGTTCGGTGGATTGTCCCTGTTCGAGTAAACGCAGGCCCGGTCGACCGGGCAAATGGTGAGCGTTGACCGGGTGGCTGACCGGTTCGATACAGAAAAAATCCAGGCCCACGGGGCAGTAGAGCAGGTAGTAATCGCTGCCGCTGGCCTGGCATTGCAGTTCATAGCCCAGGTCCGGTTGCTGAATCAGGCAACGGCCGTCCCATTCGCAGAAGCCGTTGTCGACCAGGGTTTCCGGCAACGCCCTGGGCTGCTGGAAATCCCATTCGGCCGGCAGTTCGCCAAGCTGTGTCGGCAGTTTTGTCGCGTCGCAAAACCACACCTGGCGAGCTGGCGCCTGCAATCGGGTCTTCACGGTTCGCGGCAAGTACGGGTGTAACCCCAGGCCATGCCAGGCCGCGCGTTCGGCCAGGTGGGTGACGCTCAGTTCGATGCTCAGCTTGCCTTCGCCCAAATGGAAACGCTGGCGCGCGCGATAGGCGAAGGGTGTGCTGCTGTCGAGTTGCAAGACCGCTTCATTGGGCGTGTGAACGATGACTTGCCACGGCTGCTGCCAGGCGCTGCCATGAATCGGCAGGGGATCGGTGAGGCTGTTGGGTGTCAGCGACTGCCAGCCATCCGGGCAATCGAAACCGCCCTCGGCGATGCGGTTTGACCACGGCACCAACGGAAAGCAGCCGAGTTTGCCGGGCAGACCGGTGTTCAGAGCGTGGGCGTCGGCATGGCGCAGCAAGGGCTGGCCTGTATCGCGCACGGTCCAGTTGACGATGCTCCCGCCCAGTTCAGGGGCGAGGGTGAGGCGGGTGAATTCGTCTTCGAGTTCGAGGGTTGCTAACGTCATGGCCTTCTCTGCAGGTTGATGAGCTGATGTGGCGAGGGAGCAAACTCCCTCGCCACAATGCGTTTGCGAGTCCTGGTTACAACACCAGATGCGGCAACCACAGTGACAGCGCGGGAATGTACGTTACGGCGATCAGCACCAGGAACAGCACGCCGTAGAACGGCAACAGGGCTTTGACGGTTGATTCGATACTGACCTTGCCCACGGCCGACCCCACAAAGAGTACCGCGCCCACGGGCGGCGTGATCAAGCCGATGCCCAGGTTGACCAGCATGATCATGCCGAACTGCACCGGGTCCACGCCAATGCCCACAATCACCGGCATCAGGATCGGCGTGAGGATCAGGATCAGCGGCGCCATGTCCATCACGGTGCCGAGCAACAGCAGCATGACGTTGATGCACATCAGGATCACGTAACGGTTGTCCGAGAGCGTGAGGAACATCGTGGTGATCTTCGCCGGGATCTGCATCAGCGTCATGATGTAGCCGAAGCTGGCGGCGAAGCCGATCAGGATCATCACGATCGAAATCGTCCGCACCGTGCGGTGCATCAGTTTCGGCAGTTCGCTCCACTTGTAGTCGCGGTAGATGAACATGGTCACGAAGAATGACCACAGCACCGCAATCGCCGCCGACTCGGTGGCGGTGAAAATCCCCGAAAGAATCCCGCCGAGAATGATCACCATGGCCATCAGGCCCCACAGCGCTTCAACGCAGATCTTCAGTGCTTCGCGCATCGGAATGACTTCACCCTTGGGGTAGTCGCGCTTCTTGGCGAAAATCAGGCACAGCACCATCAGGCACGCGCTCATCAGCAGGCCGGGCACCACACCGGCCATGAACAGCGAGGCAATCGACACGGTGCCGCCCGCGGCCAGCGAATAGAGCACCGAGTTGTGGCTCGGCGGGGTCAACAGTGCTTGCACCGAGCCGCTGACGGTGACCGCCGTGGCGAACTCCCGTGGATAGCCGCGACGCTCCATCTCCGGGATCAACACCGAGCCGACCGAGGCGGTGTCCGCGACCGAAGAGCCGGAGATCGCGCCGAAGAAGGTCGAGGCCATGATGTTGACCAGCGACAGACCGCCACGGACAAAACCTACCAGCACCCCGGCAAACGCCACCAGCCGCCGGGACATGCCACCCTCGGCCATGATCGCGCCCGCCAGGACGAAGAACGGAATCGCCAGCAGGGAGAATTTGTTCACGCCGCCGGCGACCTGAATCATCAATGCCTGGAACGGAATGTCGATCCACCATGCGCCGATCAGGGCCGAAAGCCCCAGGGCGTAGGCGACCGGCATGCCGATCAGGATCAAGGCAATAAAACTGCCCAGCAGAATCAATGCGTCCATTCAGGCAGCCCCTTCGTTTTCTTCAACCAGGTCGAAGCGCACGACCCGCCGGTTGCTCTGGTCACCGAGCAGGAGTTTTTCCAGCACAAAGATCAACGTCAGCAAACCGCCAATCGGGATCGGCATGTAAGTGATGCCGACGCGCAGGGTCGGCAGGGCGCTCATGAACTGGTTCCAGGTCGACAGGCACAGCCTGGTCCCCCAGATCGCCATGAACAGGCTGATGGTCGCCATCAGCAATTGGGCAAACACGCTCATGGCTTTGCGCAGGTTCGGTGGCATGCGATCAGTGAGCATCGCCACCGCCATGTGCGAGCCGGAACGATAGCTAGCGGCGGCGCCAATGAAGGTGAACACCATCATCAGCAATATGGCGCTGGGCTCCGGCCAGCTGGAACCGGTGCCAAGGACGTAGCGGGCGAACACGCCCCAGGGAATGATCAGAGCGATGGCCAGTACGGACAGGCCTGCGACCCAGATACAGGTCATGTAGATCCTGTCGTTGATGCGCAGCAGTAGATTCTTCATCGGGTTTCACCGTAACCGGGCGCGCACTGACAGACACCCACTGTCAGTGGCGCCGGGCCTTTCTTGAATGCAGGGAGGGATTACTGAACGGCTTCGATGCGCTTGATCAGGTCGGCATAGGGCGCGCCGTATTTCTCGCGGATCGAGGCGGTGGCCTCATAGAAAGGTTTCTTGTCGACGGTGATGAACTCGACGCCCGCAGCCTTGAGCTTCTCTTCGCTGCTGGCCGATTTGGCGTCCCACAGGATGCGTTCCTGTGCCTGCGCGGCCTTGGCGGTTTTCTTCACCAGTGCCTGTTGCTCGGGCGTCAGTTTTTCCCAGGTGATCTTCGACATCACGATCGGTTCTGGCAGGATCAGGTGCCCGGTCAGGCTGTAGAACCTGGCGTTCTGGTAGTGGTTGTGTTCAAGCAGGGTCGGCGGGTTGTTTTCCGCGCCGTCGATCACCCCGGTCTGCAATGCACTGAAGATCTCACCGGTGTCCATGGCAATGCCGTTTCCGCCCATGGCATTGATGGTGTCGATGAACATCGGGTTGCCTTGCACGCGGATCTTCATGCCCTTGAGGTCTGCCAGGCTGCGCACCGGTTTCTTGGTGTAGAGGTTGCGCGTGCCGCCGTCCATCCAGGCCAGGGCGACCAGGCCGAATTCGGAGTCGGTGATTTTGGCGAGGATCTCGTCGCCGACTTCGCCGTCGATCACCTTGCGCATGTGCGCCTGGTCGCGGAACACGAACGGCATGTTGAACACGTTCACGTCCGGCACCACCGGACCGACAATACCGAGGCTGACCCGGGCCATCTGGATGGCACCGACCTGGGCTTGTTCGATCACTTCCTTTTCCGAGCCGAGCACACCGCCGGAAAACATCTTGAAGGTCAGTTTGCCGTCGCTGTCGGCCACCAGGGTTTTACCCAGTTGCTCCTCGGCCACTACGGTCGGGTAGCCGGCGGGGTGGATGTCGGCGAATTTGATTTCCAGCGCATGGGCGGCGCTGCTGAGGGAGAAGGCGAGGGTTGCAGTGAAGGGGAGTGCAGCGGCGAGCAAGGTGCGTTTGAAGTCCATTGGGGGTGTCTCCTGTTTTATTGTTTTTGTGTTCAAGGCACAGCGTTGCAGCACGAGCAGTTGCGGTCAGACGTTGAAAAGTGGCTCCGGCAAACCCTTTACGCCGGGGTTGAGGGCGAACACGCCACCGGCCAGTGACCGTTCGTCGTGGTCGTCTGCGGGGCGGATCGAGGTGACGAACAAGGTGTCCAGGCGGCTGCCACCGAAGGCACACATGCTCGGTTTTTTCACCGGTACGGCGAGGGAACGGTCCAGGCGCCCATCCGGGGTAAAGCGGTGAATCAGCCCGGCATCGTTGGCACAGATCCAGTAGCCACCCTCGGCATCGACCGCGGCGCCATCGGGGCGCCCGGCGTGGTGATTCATGTCGACAAACAGCCGACGATTGCTCGGCGTGCCGCTGTCGATGTCGTAGTCGAAGGCCCAGATCTGCTGGACGGCGGGATGGGAGTCGGACAGGTACATCGTGCGCCCGTCCGGGCTGAAGCCCAGGCCGTTGGGCACGATTAAGCCGCTCAGTTGGGCGTCGAGCGGTCCGCGTTGTCCGGCGCTGTAGCGGTACAGCCGGCCCTCGGCGGCGTTGGCACCCATGTCGAGCACCATGCTGCCGGCCCAGAACCGCCCCTGACGGTCACAGCGACCATCGTTGAGGCGCATGTCGGGGCGGCTGTGATCGATGCCCGCCAGGGGTTCGCTGTCGAGGCTGCCGTCGTTGTGCGGGCGCAGCTGGAAGAAGCCGCTCTCCATGCCGGCGACCCAGCCGCCGTCAGGGTGACGGGCAATGCACGCGAGCATTTCCGGGGTTTTCCACGCCGACACATGGCCGGTGTCGGCGCTCCAGCGTTGCAGGCCACCGGCCGGGATATCGACCCAGTACAGGGCGTTTTCGGCGCCGACCCACACCGGGCATTCGCCCACGGCGTTGCGCGCATCGACAATCAATTCAGCTGGCATGGCCACTCATTCCCTTGGTTTTTGTTGTGGGGATCACGCAGTAAGCACTGGCGGTTCAGTCGCCGAACGGGCCGGCCACGCAGAACGCGCCGCCCTGGTAGATCCGCGTCGGGTCATCGGCCGCTGGCATCGGCAGGGCTTCGACCTTTTCGCGGAACACTTCGGAGCTGTCGTTCGGCGCATAGCCCAGGACCGTGGCGTAACGGTTGTCCCACCAGACGTCCTTGTTGTCGGACGCGCCATAGACCACGGTGTGGCCGACATTCGGCGTGTACAACGCCCGTTCGAGCAGTTGGGTCAGGTCGCCGAAGCTCAGCCAGGTGCTCATCATCCGGCGGTTTTGCGGTTCCGGGAACGAGGAGCCAATGCGCACGCTGACGGTCTCGATGCCATAGCGATCGAAGTAGAAAGTGGCCATGTCTTCGCCGTAGGACTTGGACAAGCCGTAGTAACTGTCCGGGCGGCGAGGGGAGTGGGCGTCGATGACTTCGTCTTGCTTGTAGAAGCCGATCACGTGGTTGGAACTGGCGAAGATCACGCGCTTCACGCCGTGACGGCGCGCAGCTTCGTAGATGTGGAACACGCCGCAGATATTGGCGCCGAGGATCTCTTCGAACGAGCGCTCGGTGGACACGCCGCCGAAGTGCAGGATCGCGTCCACGCCTTCGACCAGTTGATGCACGGCGTGCTTGTCGGCCAGATCGCACGGCACGACTTCTTCACGGTCATCGATGGCCGGCGCAATGTCGGCGATGTCCGACAGGCGAATGACATTGGCGTAGGGGCGCAGGCTTTCGCGCAGGACCTTGCCCAGGCCACCGGCGGCACCGGTCAGCAGCAGGCGATTGAAAGGGGCGCGGGCAGGGGGTGTGGTGGTCATGGAGAGTCCTGGACAAGCAGTGGTGGTTATTGAATTTGTTGTAAGTTGTCGTACGACTAATGGCAGTATCGTAAGGCTTTCCGTTTCTTGTCAACGCGTCTTGTGTCGAATTTGACGAAGGGTTGGGTTCACCGCTCTTGTGGTGATGGAGCAAGCTCCCCCGCCACAAGAGCGGTGCCAGCCGAACCGGCTTACAACAACGAAATCGGATAGCTGATGAAGATCCGGTTTTCGTCGAACTCGTTGGTGCTGAAGTTTTTGCGGATGCTCGCGTTACGCCATTTGACGTTGAGGTTTTTCAGCGGACCGCTTTGCACCGTGTAGGCCAGTTCCGATTCACGGCCCCACTCCTTGCCGTCGGTGATAGCCCCGGTATGCACGTTATCGCCACTGATGTAGCGGTTCATCATCGTCAGGCCCGGCACGCCCAGGGCCACGAAGTTGTAGTCATGACGCACTTGCCAGGATTTTTCCCTGGCATTGTCATAACTGGAGTTGTAACTGTCGTTGGCCAGGGTGCCGCCGCTGGTGCCGTTGACGCGCATCCAGACATCGTCGCCCGTGAGCTTCTGCAGGCCGACATAGAAGGTGTTGCCACCGTACTTGGCCGAGAGCAGGGCGAACGCGGTTTTGTTATCGAGGTCGCCGGCCAGGGCGCTGCCGTCTTCCTTGCCGATGAAGTAGCCGAGGTTGGCGCCGAGGGTCCAGTCGCCAATGGGCTGGCTGTGGCTCAGGTTGAAGTACTGTTGTTGATAGATGTCGCTGAGTTCCGCGTACCACACGCCGACCTGGGTGCGTTTGTCGTTGAAGGTGTACTCACCGCCGCCGAAGTTGAAACGGTCCGAGGTGAACGCCGCTTTGCCGTTCATGAACATGTTTTCCATGCTCGAATCATTACGCGGGCTGTTCTGGCGGAACTGCCCGCCGTAGAGCGTCAGGCCGCTGATTTCAGTGGAGGTGACCTGACCACCACGGAAGGTTTGCGGCAGCGAACGGCCGTCGTCCGAGCGCAGGATCGGCAGCACTGGCATCCACTCACCGACCTTGACTTCGGTCTTCGAGATCTTGCCCTTGAGCGCCACGCCCAGGCGACCGAAGTTGTCGGCCGGGCGACCGTCGTGGTCCAGTGGCAGCAACTGTGTACCGCCGGTGCCCTTGCCGCCATCGAGCTTCTGCGAAAACGTTCCCAGCACGTCCACACCGAAGCCGACCGTGCCTTGGGTGAAGCCGGATTTGGCGTCGAGGATGAAGTTCTGGGTCCATTCCTCGGCCTTGCCCTGGGGGTAGGCCGGGTTGGTGTAGTTGCGGTTGAAGTAGGCGTTGCGCAGGTTCAGCGTGGCTTTGGCGTCATCGGCGAAACCTTCGGCATGACTGGTCATGGGCAGGGCGATGGCCAGGCTGCTGTAACCGATCAGGCTCAGGGCATGACGGCGGGCGAAGTGTGGACGTGGGGCACGGGGGGACGAATTGCGGGCGGGCTTGCTCACTGTAACGCTCCAGTTCTTTTTTGTTTTTATAATTGTTATACGTTGTCGTACAACATTGGAGGCGATTATTTACGCGGCGTTTCAGTGTTGTCAATCGGAAGTTGTACGATGACGTGGGGCGCGGAAATTTTATGTGGGAGCGAGCCTGCTCGCGATGGCGGTGAGTCAGTTGACAGTGATGTTGAATGTGACGACGCCTTCGCTGGCAAGCCAGCTCCCACAGGAGTTTGGGTTGTCAGCCGGCAATCATGGGCGGCAGGGTACCCAGCAGCGAAACCGCCGCCACCGCGCCAATGCCCAGCAACCATTCGGCAATCACGCTTTTACGCAAAGCCGACAGGCGCTGTTCGCAGTCCTTGATCCGCAGACGGTTGAACAACGCCAGACCGAGCATCGCAGTGATCAGGGTGACCTTGATCAACAGGATCAGGGCAAACCCGGACAGCAACGGCGTCGGCCAGAAGGCGCCGGTCAGGACCCGTACGTTGATCAGCCCGGTGATCAGCAATCCCGCCACCACGACGTATCCCACACCACTGAATCGCTGCAACAGCGTCCGGATGTCATGCCCGGCAGGACGGCGCAGGATCATGACCAAGAGCATCAGGCCGCCGAGCCAGATGCCAACGCAGGCCAGGTGCACCAGTTGATTGAGCATCAGCCATCGGCCTTCGGCGCCGTCGAGCATGGCGCCGTGGCCGACCGGCGCGAGGGTCGCCAGCAGCGAAGCGCCGAGGGCCAGGCGCGAGGGAAGGTGGCTGCGCAGCAGGCTTAGCAGCAATGCCAGCAACACGCCGTTGAGCAGCAAGTGCCAGCTCCAGACCTGGCCAAAGAACGTGCTGCGTAACACCAGGCGCAAGGTCGAGGGCTCGAACGCGGCGTCCCAGGCACCGGCCATGCTGGCGGTGATCAGCAGCAGCCAACAGACGCCGCTGACCAACGCCAATCCCGCCAGCCAACGGCTGATGTGCGTCAGCGCTCGATCCAGTGTGGTCTCACGGCCCAGCAACAAAGGCTTGTAAACCCAGGCTCCGAACAGCATCAGTACCACGGTGAAATGCAGGAAGCGGCACAGCACCAGCGCGCTCGCCATGTATTACTGGCCAACCTTGAAGCTGTAGGTGCCTTCGCTTTTATGGGTATCGACCGACACGGCATGCCATTCGACTGTATAGGCACCAGCGCTCAACGGCGCAGCGGGTGTGACCACCAGGGTCTTCTTGTCGCTGCCCTCGGTGGCCAGGTTTTTCACCGCAACAGAGGCCCCGTCCTTGCTGATCGTGACTTTGGTGAAGGCCGCTTCAACGCCTTCGGAAAACATCAGGCGCAGTTCCGTCGGTGCGCTCACGGTGCTGTTGGCGGCCGGTGTCTCACTTTTCAGATGGGCGTGGGCAAATACCGAGGAGGCGGCCAGTAGCGAGCCGAGCAGGGCGGCGGCGGTGAGGGCTTTTTTGAGCAGCATTGTCGGGTTCCTGTCGGTCAGTTGCGAAATGGGCGTCAGTTTAGCCGCCAGAGGCCTGTTGTACGAAGTTTGGTTTTACCCTGTCGCCGCGAGGTAGAGCGGATGCTAGTCTTGTTTAACGCTGTTGTCAGGGAGCCCTCATGGGCAATCACAAGATCGAGATTCGTCGCAGTAACGTCGAGAAAATTCTGCTGGGGGCCGAGAAGGTCTTCGCCGAGAAAGGCTTCGGCAGCACCGCCATGGCCGACATCGCCGCCGAGGTGCAACTGCCGCGCTCCAACCTGCATTACTACTTCAGCACCAAGACCGAGTTGTACAGCGCCGTGCTGTTCGACTTGCTGGAAGTCTGGAAGCAGGATGCGCTGTGCTTCGAGATGTTCGATGACCCGCGCGTGGTGCTCAGCAGCTACATCCGCGCCAAGATGAACCACTCCCGCAGCCGTCCCTACGGTTCGAAAGTCTGGGCCAACGAAATCATCCACGGTGCCCCGACCCTGGGCGTGGCACTGGATGCGAGCCTGTACGACTGGGCCAAGATGAAAGAAGCGAAAATCCGCCAGTGGGTGGACGACAAGCGCATCCTGCCGGTGGAGCCTTCGAGCCTGCTGTACATGATCTGGGCCTCGACCCAGCATTACGCCGACTTCGACCACCAGGTGAACATTCTCAACGACCATCAGCCGCTGTCGGACATGCAGTTCGAACGAGCGATACAGACCGTGACCAGTGTGATTTTGCGCGGGATCGGGTTGGAGCCGTAAGTTTTGTGGCGAAGCGGGTGGCCTCATCGTCGGAACGCCGCCCGGAGCAAGTTCGCTCCCACAGTAGATCTTCAGTCGACACAAAATTTGTGAATACCAGAGACCCTGTGGGAGCGGGCTTGCCCGCGATGGCGTCTTTTCAGGCGCGGCCCATCTCAAGGACTGACGTGATACGGATTCCTCGGATCATGGTTCCAGTCCAGAAACGGCTTGCCGTTTTCCACCGGCACCATCTCGATGCAGTCCTGCACCGGGCAGGTGATCTGGCACAGGTTGCAGCCCACGCATTCATCCTCGATCACTTGATACTTGTGCGTGCCGTCGGCCTGCTTGAGGCTGGCCACCGCCTGGTGCGAGGTGTCTTCGCACGCGATGTGGCAGCGACCGCAACCGATGCAGGCGTCCTGGTCGATTTTGGCGATCACCTGATAGTTGATGTCCAGGTACTTCCAGTCCGTGGTATTGCCCACCGCGCGCCCGGAGAATTCTGAAATGCTCGCGTAACCCTGACTGTCCATCCAGCGCGACAAGCCATCCTTCATCTCCTCGACGATCCGGAAGCCATGCAGCATGGCCGCCGTGCACACCTGCACCGAACCGCTGCCCAGGGCCATGAATTCCGCCGCATCGCGCCAGTTGCCAATGCCGCCGATGCCGCTGATGGGCAGGCCACGGGTCTGTGGATCGCGGGCGATTTCGGCGACCATGTTCAAGGCAATCGGCTTGACCGCCGAGCCGCAATAGCCGCCGTGGGTGCTCTGGTTGCCGACCATGGGGTTGGCGACCATGCGCTCCAGATTGACGCTGGTGATTGAGTTGATGGTGTTGATCAGCGACACCGCATCCGCGCCGCCACGGTGCGCCGCACGGGCCGCGACTCGGATGTCGGTGATGTTCGGCGTCAGCTTGACGATCACTGGCAGCGAGCAATAGGTCTTGCACCAGCGGGTGACCTGTTCGACGTATTCCGGCACCTGGCCGACCGCCGCGCCCATCCCGCGTTCCGGCATGCCGTGCGGACAACCGAAGTTCAGTTCGATGCCGTCGGCACCGGTGGCTTTCACCAGCGGCAGGATGTGTTTCCACGACTCTTCGACGCAGGGCACCATCAACGACACGATGAGCGCGCGGTCCGGCCAGTCCTTTTTGACCTGGGTGATTTCCCGCAGGTTGATCTCCAGGGAGCGATCGGTGATCAGTTCGATGTTGTTGAAGCCCAGCACTTCGCGGTTCGCTCCGAAGTGCGCCGAGTAGCGCGACGATACGTTGACCGCCGCCGGGTCTTCACCCAGGGTTTTCCAGACCACGCCACCCCAGCCGGCCTCGAAGGCGCGGACCACGTTGTAGGCCTTGTCGGTGGGCGGCGCGGAGGCCAGCCAGAACGGGTTGGGGCTTTTGATGCCGGCGAAGACAATCGAGAGATCGGCCATTTACGCAGCCTCCACGTTGAGCATCAGTTGAGCGTTGATGGCCTCGGCGGCCCGTTTGCCGTGCTGCACCGCCTGCACGGTGAGGTCCTGGTCGAGGCTGGTGCAGTCGCCGCCGGCATATACGCCGGGAACGCTGGTGCGCAGCTGTTCATCGACCTCAATGCGATCCCCCTGGCGCTTGAGTTCACGGGCCAGCGGGTCGGCGAGGGCGCTGCTGTCGAAGGCCTGGCCGATGGCTTTGAAGATGGCGTCGGCGGCCAGTTCAAAGGTTTCGCCGGTGGTTTGCAGACGGCCTTCGACCAGATGCGTGCGCGCGAATCGCATGCCGCGCACACGGCCCTGAGCATCGAGCAGGACCTCTTCGGGTTGTGCCCAGGTCATCAGGCGCACCTGATTGGCCTTGGCGATGTCCTGTTCGTGATGGGTGGCGCCCATGTCCTCGGCACCACGGCGATACACCAGATTGACGTCATGGGCGCCCAGGCGTGCCATCTGTACGGCCATGTCGATGGCGGTATTGCCGGCGCCGAGCACAATGCAGCGGTCGGCCAGTGGCAGTTGGCTCAGGTCATCGCTCTGGCGCAGTTCGCGGATGTAGTCGGTGGCGGCCAGCAGGCCTGGCGCGTCCTCATGGGCCAACCCCAATTGCTTGCTCGCCGCCAGGCCCAGGCCGAGGAACACCGCATCGAATTGCTGATGCAGTTCGGTCAGGCTCAGGTTCTCGCCGAGTTTTTGCCCGTGGCGGATCTCGATGCCGCCGATTTGCAGCAGGAACTCCAGTTCCTTCTGCGCGTAGTCGTCCACCAGTTTGTACTTGGCGATCCCGTATTCATTGAGACCGCCGGCCTTTTCCCGGGCTTCGAAAATCACCACGTCATGGCCGTGCATGGCGCTGCGATGGGCGCAGGACAAACCGGCCGGCCCGGCACCGACCACGGCGATGCGTTTGCCGGTGGCGGCGGCGCGGGGGAAGGGGTGTTCGCTGAAGTGCGCGTTGTCCACGGCGTAGCGCTGCAGCAGGCCGATCAGCACCGGTGCGCACTCCTGAGCGTTGTTGCGCACGCAGGCGTGCTGGCAGAGGATCTCGGTGGGGCAGACCCGGGCGCAACTGCCGCCGAGGATATTGGCCGAGAGGATTTTCTGCGCCGCGCCCTGCACGTTGTCCTGATGGATATTGCGGATGAATGACGGAATATCGATTTCGCTCGGGCAGGCATTCACGCACGGCGCGTCGTAGCAATACAGACAGCGCGAGGCTTCGAGGTGAGCCTGTCGGGCGTTGAGCGGGGGCGCCAGATCGGTGAAATGACTGGCGAGGACGGCCGCATGCTCAACGGGATGCGGGAGGTGGGTCAGGGTCTTGATCACGGTATTGGCCTCACGGTGATGGAGGTGCTGCCTCTAAATGGGCATTGTTTTTGTGCATTGCCCTGTGGCGAGGGAGCTTGCTCCCGCTGGCCTGCGCAGCAGGCCTGAAACCCAGTCGATCCGGAGTGTCAGGAGTACCGGGGCGGCAGGGTTTGGGGCGGCTTCGCCACCCAGCGGGAGCAAGCTCCCTCGCCACGGGGGCGGTCAGCGTTTCACGGCGACCGGTTGATTCAACTCAGCGCGCTTGCTCAGCAAGTCAAACACCGCTGGATACGCCGGCCGTTCGATATACCGCCCGGCGCCGCGCTCGGCCCGCAGATCGCCGTCGGCCCAGACCACCCGGCCCTGACTGATGGTGTGGCTGGGCACGCCGCGAACGGTCTTGCCTTCGAAGATGTTGAAGTCGACTTGCTGATGGTGGGTCTTCGCCGAAATCGTGCGCGTCCCTTGTGGGTCCCACAGCACCAGGTCGGCATCGGCACCGACGCGGATCGCACCTTTGCGTGGGTAGAGGTTGAAGATTTTCGCGGTGTTGGTGGAGGTCAGCGCGACGAAGTGCTGCATCGATAACCGCCCGGTGTTAACGCCTTCGTCCCAAAGCACGGCCATGCGGTCTTCGATGCCGGCGGTGCCATTGGGGATCTTGCTGAAATCGTCCTTGCCGGCGGCTTTCTGCTCGGCGCAGAAACAGCAGTGATCAGTGGCGGTGGTGTGCAGGTTGCCGGCTTGCAGGCCATGCCAGAGCGCTTCTTGATGGCCGACAGGACGGAACGGCGGGCTCATCACGTAACCGGCGGCGGTCTGCCAGTCCGGGTGTTGATAGACGCTGTCGTCCAGCAACAGGTGCCCGGCCAGCACTTCGCCGTACACCGGTTGGCCCTTGGCCCGGGCGTAGGTGATTTCGTCGAGGGCTTCCTTGGTCGAAACGTGCACCAGGTACAACGGTGTGCCGAGGGTTTCGGCGATCCGGATCGCCCGGCTCGCCGCTTCGCCTTCCACTTGCGACGGGCGCGACAAGGGGTGCGCCTCCGGCCCGGTCATGCCCTGGGCCATCAACTTGCGTTGCAGGTGATAGACCAGCTCACCGTTTTCCGCGTGCACGGTGGGCACCGCGCCGAGTTCCAGGCAGCGTTCGAAACTCGCCACCAGGGTGTCGTCGGCGGCCATGATCGCATTCTTGTAGGCCATGAAGTGCTTGAAGCTGTTGACCCCGTGATGCATCACCAGCTCGGCCATTTCTTCGCGAACCTGCTCGCTCCACCAGGTGATGGCGACGTGGAAGCCGTAATCGGAAGCTGATTTCTCGGCCCAGCCACGCCACTGATGGAACGCTTCCATCAGCGACTGCTGGGGATTGGGAATCACGAAGTCGATGATCGACGTGGTGCCGCCGGCCAGACCGGCCGCGGTGCCGCTGTAAAAATCTTCGCTGGCCACGGTGCCCATGAACGGCAGTTGCATGTGGGTGTGCGGATCGATGCCGCCCGGCATCAAATACTGGCCGCTGCCGTCGAGTATTTCGGCACCTGTGGGCGCCTCGAGGTCTTCGCCGATGGCCTTGATCACGCCGTCTGCGCAATACACATCGGCGCGATAACTTTCATCATGGGTAATAACAGTGGCGCCACGGATCAACAGAGACATTCCGAGTTCCTCGCAGGCATGACCGGCTGGTGCCGGCTCTAAATGTTTTTATATGAAGCGAGTTGCAACAGGTGTATTCCTGTCATCGCTGTCAGGAATAAACGCTAGCTGGTGTTATGGGAATCGGCAAGAATATTTTTTATAAGCTTATAGCTGTTTTAAGTTGTTGATATATAAAGATAAAAAATGAAAATCACCAAAATGGTGAGGCCTCTCACCATTTTGACGCACTTGACAGGATAGAAATATGGTCAAGATTTCCTATGTGAAATCAGCTGTTTGACGATGGTCTATGGTTGACGCGCAACGTTTAAAAAAAGATTCGCGCACCAGATTGAGTCCTGACTGTTTGGACAACTTGCCTGGCATTTGCCTTGAATGGTCCGGCACGTCAGCGAAGACCGAAGGGTTGAATAAATAAAACTGATAAACATCAGTTGCTTACAAAATGTTTATGGAACTGCCCGATGCGCAAACGGGGTACGCGGCACGTTTATTGAAGTCGCCAGCCCCGATGAGCAAAACAAAACAACAATGGAGCGGCCATGCAACAGATCAGATCGCAAGTGACCGAGCGCGACGGCTTGTTTGAGTTGGAGGCCGGCAGCGATGTCCTCGACAGTCCCCGATACAACCACGACATGGCACCGACCAAGGTGCGCGAACGAACCTGGAACAAATGGCACATCACGGCCTTGTGGGTCGGCATGTCGATTTGCGTGCCGACCTACACCCTGGGCGGCGTGCTGACGGCGTACTTCGGCCTGACCGTCGGCGAAGCGCTGCTGGCGATCCTGTTTGCCAACATCATCGTGTTGATCCCGCTGACCCTGAACGCCTTTCCCGGCACCAAGTACGGCATCCCGTTTCCGGTGTTGCTGCGCTCGTCCTTCGGCGTCCTCGGTTCCAACATTCCGTGTCTGATCCGCGCCCTGGTGGCCTGCGGCTGGTTCGGCATCCAGACCATGTTCGGCGGCCTGGCGATTCACCTGTTCCTGGGCTCGGTGTTCGACGGCTGGAAATCCCTGGGTGGCACCGGCGAAGTCATTGGCTTCATGATGTTCTGGGCGCTGAACCTGTGGGTGGTGATTCGTGGCGCCGAGTCGATCAAATGGCTGGAAACCCTGTCTGCGCCTTTGCTGGTGGCGGTAGGCGCAGGGCTGCTGGTGTGGGCGATGCCCAATGTGTCGATGACGGAACTGCTGGCAATTCCGGCCAAGCGTCCAGAGGGCGCCAGCGTGGTCAGTTATTTCGCCGCCGGGTTGACCGCGATGGTCGGTTTCTGGGCCACGCTGTCGCTGAACATCCCGGACTTCAGCCGCTACGCGAAAAGCCAGAAGGACCAGATCGTCGGGCAGATCATCGGTTTGCCGCTGACCATGTTCCTGTTCGCCTCGCTGGGCGTGGTGATGACCGCCGCGTCGGTCAAACTGGTGGGCGTGACCGTCTCCGATCCGGTGACGCTGATCGGCCATATCCAGAGCCCGGTCTGGGTCGCGGTGGCCATGGCGCTGATCATCATCGCCACCTTGTCCACCAACACCGCGGCCAACATCGTTTCGCCGACCAACGACTTCCAGAACATCGCGCCCAAGGTCATCAACCGCACCAAGGCCGTGCTGCTGACCGGGTTTGTCGGCCTGGCGCTGATGGCCCATGAACTGCTGAAAAAGCTCGGCCTGATCGTTTCTGACGTGAGCCTGGAAACCGTCTATTCCAACTGGTTGCTGGGTTACTCCAGCCTGCTGGGGCCGATTGCCGGGATCATGGTGGTGGACTATTTCCTGATCAAGAAACAGCAACTGGATCTCGCCGGCCTGTACCGCGACGACGTGTATCCGGCCTGGAACTGGAGCGGGTTCCTGGCGTTCGGGGTGCCGGTGGTGCTGACGCTGCTGTCGTTGGGCAGCGATGCCTTCAGCTGGTTCTACAGCTACGGCTGGTTCACCGGCTCGGCCCTGGGCGGGTTGATTTACTACGGGTTGTGCTCGATGCGGGCGCAGCCGTCTGCCGTGAAATCGGCGGTGTAGCGGCTGGCCCTATCGCGAGCAGGCTCGCTCCCACATTGGGTACGCGTTACCCCTGTGGGAGCGAGCCTGCTCGCGATGACGGCCTCAAATACACCGACGAAATGCCTGACAGAAACCATAAGAACTGCCTGAGGAGATCACCATGAACGCTGCTGTAGACGTTCTGCAGTCCACCCATCAGCACATCAACCGCGACCGACTGTGGCAGTCGCTCATGGAACTGGCCAGGCTCGGCGCCACGGTCAAGGGCGGTGTCTGTCGCCTGGCCCTGACCGACCTCGATCGCCAGGCCCGGGATATGTTCGTCAGATGGTGTGAAGAGGCGGGCTGCACCGTCAGCATCGACGCCGTCGGCAACATCTTCGCCCGCCGTCCCGGGCGCAACCCGAACCTGCCGCCGGTGATGACCGGCAGCCACATCGACACCCAGCCCACCGGCGGCAAATTCGACGGCTGCTTCGGCGTGCTGGCCGGGGTCGAAGTACTGCGCACCCTCAATGACCTGGGCGTGGAAACCGAAGCGCCGCTGGAAGTGGTGGTCTGGACCAACGAAGAAGGCTCGCGTTTCGCCCCTTGCATGATGGGCTCCGGGGTGTTCGCGGAAAAATTCACCCTTGAGGAAACCCTGGCCAAGGTCGATGCCGAGGGCGTCACCGTGGGCGAGGCGTTGAATGCCATTGGTTACGCCGGGCCGCGCGCGGTCAGCGGTCACGCGGTGGGCGCGTATTTCGAAGCACACATCGAGCAAGGCCCGATACTCGAGGACGAGCGCAAGACCATTGGTGTGGTCATGGGCGCCCTCGGGCAGAAATGGTTCGACCTGAAACTGCGCGGTGTCGAAGCCCATGCCGGCCCGACGCCGATGCACCTGCGCAAGGACGCCCTGGTCGGCGCCTCGGTGATCGTCGGCGCGGTGAATCGCGCCGCCCTCGGCCATCAACCCCATGCCTGCGGCACGGTCGGTTGCCTGCAAGCCTATCCCGGTTCACGCAACGTCATTCCCGGCGAAGTGCGCATGACCCTGGACTTCCGCCATCTCGAACCGGCGCGGCTGGACTCGATGATTGCCGAAGTCCGTGAAGTCATCGAAACCACGTGCGAAGAACACGGCCTGACCTACGAACTCACCCCGACCGCCGACTTCCCACCGCTGTACTTCGACAAGGGGTGTGTAGAAGCGGTACGCGGTGCGGCGCAAGGATTGGGCCTGTCGCACATGGACATCGTCAGTGGAGCAGGGCACGACGCGATCTTCCTCGCCGAACTCGGACCTGCCGGCATGATCTTCGTACCTTGCGAAGGGGGTATCAGCCACAACGAAATCGAAAACGCCGCGCCGGATGACCTGGCGGCCGGTTGTGCGGTGTTGTTGCGGGCCATGCTGGCGGCGTCGGCGGCGATCGCCAATGGGCAATTGGCGGCTTGAGGTGCAGGAGATCGCAGCCATCGACCAGGCACCGCTGATGGCTGCGATCTCGATTCACGGGGGATTCAAAGGCGTGCTTGTCGCGCTCTGAAAATCAGCATCCCGGTCAACATGGCGATCATGAAGACCCACGCCTGCCAATGCCCCGTCGGCAGTAACACCAATGCCGGGCCCGGACAGATACCCGCAATGCCCCAGCCGACGCCGAACAACAGGCTGCCGCCGATCAGGCGTCGGTCCAGTTCGCGGCTGACCGGCAACTGCATGGGGGCTCCGAGCCAGGACGTCGATTGCTTCATGGCCCAATGAAAGGGTGCCCAGGCAACGGCAATCGCGCCAAACATGACCAGCGCCAGGGAAGGGTCCCAGGTCCCGGCAATGTCCAGAAAGCCCAGCACTTTGGCCGGGTTGGCCATGCCGGCCAGTAACAGGCCGATGCCGAACAAGAGCCCGGCGAGAAAAGCGCTCAGTTTGCGCATCATCAAAACCCCAGCACGTGACGCAGGATGTACACCGTCACAAAACCACTGAACATGAAGCTCAATGTGGCGACGATCGAGCGCGGTGACAGGCGCGAGATGCCGCACACGCCGTGGCCGCTGGTACAGCCGGAACCGTACCGAGTGCCGATGCCGACGCACAATCCGGCGATGATCAGCCCCAGCGGCCCGGTTTTGAATTCAATGGCCGGCCACTCGTGAAACAACGCCCACAACACAGGCGCAGCCAGGAGTCCGAGTATGAACAGGGCCTTTTCGCCCCACGCCGAGTCATTGCGCTCCAGCAGGCTGCCCAGCAACCCGCTGATTCCGGCAATCCGTCCGTTGGCCACGACCAGTACGCTGGCGGCCAGGCCGATCAGCGCGCCTCCGGCCAGGGCGGAAAACGGCGTGAAGTGAAGCGAGTCAAACATCATGGCGACGCTCCTGAAGGGTGAAAAGCGCATTACACCACTCATTCTGTTCTGTTAAGGACGAACACGCTATCTGAGACAAGCTCGCACTCCACAGTTTCCTTGCCGCAGGCCCGCAGGAACTTCGCACGATTGCAGGCTCCGGCGGTCGTACTTTTCACAGGAGCGCAATCGCTCCGTCGTACGTAGGGAGATGCAATGAGCCAAGACGTCCTGACCACAGAAACCAGCCGCCGCCAGTTGCAGCAGATCATCACCGGCCTGTCCGATGGGGTGATTCTGCTCGATCTCGACCAGGCCATTGTCTGGGCCAATGACGCCGCGTTGGCCATGCACGGCATCGAACGGATCGGTGATCTGGGGGCGAACGCCAAGGAGTACGCCCGACGCTTTGCCTTGCGTTATCGCAACAATCACCCGGTGCCGGTGGCCAATTACCCGATCAGCCGTGTCGCCCGTGGCGAGACCTTCAGCGATGTGTTGGTCGAGCTGACCCCGGTTGATGACGAAGAGCGCACCTGGGTGCACAAGGTGCGCAGCCTGGTGGTCACCGACAGCCACGGTGAGCCGGAGTCGTTGGTGCTGATCATGGACGATGTCACCGAGTGGGCCAGTGCCGAGCAACGCTTCGAGAAAACCTTCGCCGCCAACCCGGCCCCGGCGGTGATCTGCCGGCTCAGTGATCTGCGCTACATCAAGGTCAACCCCGGCTTCCTCGAAATGACCGGTTATTCCCGTGATCAGGTGATCGGCAGCTCCACCTATGAACTGGACGTGCTGGATCAGGCGCAGAACAAGGATCTGGCGAAGCAGCGTTTGCGCGAAGGCGCGACCATTCCGCAAATGCAGGCCGAACTGCGCGTGGCCGATGGGGCAAGCAAGCAGGTGATCGTCGCCGGCCAGCCGCTTGAGCTCAACGACGAACCCTGCATGCTGTTTTCCTTCGTCGACGTGGAGCCGCGGCGCAAGGCTGAAGTTGCCCTGCGCCAGAGTGAGGAACGCTTCGCCAAGGCCTTTGGCCTGACGCCGGTGCCGATCCTGGTGTGCAGCGCCAGCGACCAGGTGGTGATGGATGTGAACGAGGCGTTCCTCGAGACCCTCGCGTATCCCCGCGAGGAAGTGCAGGGCAGGACTATCGCCGAAATCGACTTCATCCACGACAAAGGCGCGAGGACAAAACTGTTCAGCGCCCTGGAGAAAACCGGGCGCCTGGATCGCATTGATGTTCGCGTGCGAAAAAAAGACACCCAACTGATGGATTGCGCGGTTTCCGCCGACACCGTGAACATTCAGGACAGCGCTTGCTACCTGCTGGTGCTGATGGACATCACCGAGCGCAAGCGCACCGAGCTGGAGCTGGTGACGGCCATTGAAGAGGTGATGAAAGATGCCTCCTGGTTCAGTCGCACGCTGATCGAAAAGCTCGCCAACGTGAAACACGTCAACTCGCCGCAGTTGCCCAGCGTGTCTTTCACTGACCTGACGGCCAGGGAGCGCGATGTGCTGGAACTGATCTGCGAAGGCCTGGCCGACAAGGAAATCGCCGCGCGCCTGAAGCTGGCACCGAACACGGTGCGCAATCATGTGGCGACGGTCTATTCCAAGCTCGATGTACACAGTCGCAGCGAAGCGATTGTCTGGGCGCGCGAGCGTGGGTTGTTTTCCAGTGCATGGAGGCAAAAGGGTCAGCGGTAGGTGCAAATGCACTAGTCGGCAAGGTGCAAATTCACGTTCTGGCGTACAAGTGGCAAGCCTTAGGCTGAGCACGTGCGAATGACTATTTCGGATCATTCGCACGCCTCGAAGTCGCTAAAGGATCAGCCATGCACCCCGAACGTTTTACCTGCACAGTCGCTTGCCGCCGAGGGCCATCGCAATGATTTACCTGGCGCAATTGCGCACGCAGCTTGAGTGGGCCTTTTCACCCTTGGCCTGTGAGTGCGCAGTCACAGGCGATCATTCGTTGACCATCAAGCTCTATCACCCGGTGACCGGACAAGTTGATCTGGTGGTCAGCGGTTTGAACATGACGAGGCTGCAGACGCCCGAATCGATCGCGGCGCTCATTGAAGAGTTGCGTTATGAACTGGAGAGCAACAGCCTGCAGCGCCCCGACCCGGTGGTGTAGGAATTGCCAGGTTTCCCCTGCCTGAACGGCTGATTACGCGATGGAAAATCTATAAAAGTGATATTTCTGCACCTGCCCCGTGAACTTTAGGGCGGTGTTTTGTTGTCACACCCATGTGTACATCCTTTCTCGCGGGTCATCCTATGAACAGTCTTGGGAAACGCGTTTTTGCTCCAATGTCGCTCGTACTTTGCGCCATCATTCTCGGCGGCTGTGCCAGTCCGCCACCTCCACCTCCCGCCGCACCGCCTCCACCCCCTGAACGCACCTGCCAGACCCTGGATAAAACCGATGTCATGGGCGATGCGAGGGCTGAAGGCGAGGTGACTCGGGTGACGACGACCACCCGTTGCGTGACGCAGTAACGCGGGCATAAAAAAGGCAGTCCCAAGGACTGCCGAAAAGTTAAGCGGGACACTGAAACTGTGGCGAGGGAGCTTGCTCCCGCTGGGGCGCGAAGCGGCCCCCAAAACGGGACTGCTGCGCAGTCCAGCGGGAGCAAGCACCCTCGCCACAGAGACGGAGTTCGTCCTTAACTGAAGGGTATTGGTCCCAAAGACTGCCCTTTGCGCCTCCGCCAAAACCGGAATCAGGACAGGAAACCGCCGTCTACGTTCAGAGAAATACCGGTGGTATAGCTCGACGCATCGCTCGCCAGATAAAGCACGGCGCCGGCCATTTCGCTCGGGTCGGCCACGCGCTTCAGCGGAATCTGTGCCAGGGCGGTATTGAGGATGGCCTCGTTCTTCACCAGCGCCGAAGCGAACTTGGTGTCGGTCAGGCCCGGCAGCAGGGCGTTGCAGCGGATACCGAACGGCGCACATTCCTTGGCGAACACCTTGGTCATGTTGATCACGGCAGCCTTGGTCACCGAGTAGATGCCCTGGAAGATCCCCGGCGAGACGCCGTTGATCGAGGCAACGTTGATGATGCTGCCGCCGCCGTTTTCACGCATCAGCTTGCCGGCTTCCACCGACATGAAGAAGTAGCCGCGAATGTTCACGTCGACGGTTTTCTGGAAGGCGCTGAGGTCGGTGTCCAGTACGTTGCAGAACTGCGGGTTGGTCGCCGCGTTGTTGACCAGAATGTCCAGGCGCCCGAATTGCTCCTTGATGGCGGCGAAGACCTGGCTGATCTGCTCCATTTCACCGATGTGGCAGGCGATGGCGGTGGCCTTGCCGCCCGCGGCGATGATCGCGTCGGCCACGTGCTGGCAGCCCTCGAGTTTGCGGCTCGAAACGATCACATGGGCGCCTTGCTGCGCCAGCAGCTTGGCGATGGCTTCACCGATGCCACGGCTGGCGCCGGAAACGAAAGCAATCTTGCCATCGAGGTCGAACAACTGGGTCTTGGACATGGGATTCCCCTATAAAAAATCTTGTTATCGAGTCAAATGCCGGGTTGCAGCCAATGCTGTTCAGTTGAGGCCAGTCACTGCGCGTTATCGTTCACGATCTTCGCGAGCAGGCTCGCTCCTACAGGGATCGCGTAAGGTCACAGGCTGGATTTCTGGATGACCTGCAGGCTCATCTGCTCCAGCAGTTTGTTCATGTGAATGAACTGCGCGAAGCGTTTGTCCTGGGTCTGGCCATGGTAGAAGCGGTAGTAGATCTGCTGCACGATGCCGGCCAGGCGGAACAGGCCGTAGGTGTAGTAGAAATCGAAGTTGTCGATCCGGATGCCGGAGCGCTCGGCGTAGTAATCGACGAACGCCCGGCGGGTCAGCATGCCGGGCGCGTGGCTCGGCTGGCGACGCATCAGTTGCACCGGCGCCGGGTCACCGGCTTCGATCCAGTAGGCGAGGGTATTGCCCAGGTCCATCAACGGGTCGCCGAGGGTGGTCAGTTCCCAGTCGAGCACACCGATGATCTGCATCGGGTTGTTCGGATCGAGGATCACGTTGTCGAAACGGTAGTCGTTGTGGACGATGCTGGACGTCGGGTGATCGGCCGGCATCTTGTCGTTGAGCCAGGCTTTGACCGCTTGCCACTGGGGCGCGTCGGGCGTCAGGGCTTTCTCGTAGCGGTCGCTCCAGCCTTTGATCTGGCGCGCCACGTAACCTTCGGGCTTGCCAAGATCGCCCAGGCCGTAAGCGTTGTAGTCGACCCGGTGCAGTTCGACGAACTTGTCGATGAAACTCTTGCACAAGGCTTCGGTTTTCGCCGAATCCAGGCCCAGCTCCGGCGGCAGCTCGGAGCGCAGGATGATCCCCTTGACCCGTTCCATCACATAGAACTCGGCACCGATCACCGATTCATCGGTGCAGTGCACGTAAGCCTTGGGGCAGTAGGGAAAACCCTCGCGAAGCTGGTTGAGAATGCGAAACTCGCGACCCATGTCATGGGCGGACTTGGCTTTGTGGCCGAAGGGCGGGCGACGCAGGACGAACTCCTGTTCGGGGTATTCCAGCAGGTAGGTGAGGTTCGAGGCACCGCCAGGGAACTGGCTGATCTGCGGCAAGCCGCTGAGGCCCGGAATGTGCGCCTTGAGGTATGGATCGATCAGGCTGGCATCGAGTTCTTCGCCGGTGCGGATACGAGTGGACTGGTCAGTAAGCGCCATGCTTATCCCTTCTGCTTATTCTGGAGGCCTGAAACTATTGGCTAATCTAATGCGCTCACCCGGCCCCCACAACCACGAACCGCCCTTATTGGTGAGCGTGTTGCCGGGCAATCATTGAGTTTGATACACCTGTTTGAATTGTCCTACAGGACCGCATTGCTGAGGCGGCTCGGCAGTTCAACCGGGGTGAGCACCGGTTGCCCGGAAAAGAACGCCACGAGGTTGCGGCCCACCAGTTCGACGGTGCCCTGGGTCGCTTCCGGGGACAATCCGGCGACGTGCGGGGTCAGCACCACATTGGTCAGCGACTTCAGTGCATCCGGCACTTGAGGCTCGGCATCGAAGACATCCAGTGCCGCGCCGGCGATGCGGCGTTGTTCCAGGGCACTGATCAGATCGGCGGTGACCACCACGCTGGCGCGGGCAATGTTGACGACGAACCCCTTGGGGCCAAGGGCGTCGAGCACCTGGCGGTTGATCAGGTGTTTGGTGGCCAGGCCTCCGGGGGTGGCGATGATCAAAAAGTCCGAGGCGCGCGCCAGTTCGGTGGGGGTGGAGCAGAAGCTGTAGGGCACGTCGCTGCGATGTTGCCGGTTGTGGTAGCTCACGCTCATGTCGAAGCCGTTGGCGGCGCGTTTGGCGATGGCCATGCCGACGGCGCCGAGGCCGAGGATGCCCAGGCGCTTGCCGGCCAGGGAAGGGCGCATGATTTTCGGCCACTCGCCCCGACGCACAGCGGCGTCGCAGCGCGGGATGTCGCGCACCAGTGACAGCAGCAAGGCCATGGCATGGTCCGCCACTGAAGAGGCGTTGACCCCGGCGCCATTGGTGACGGTGATGCCGCGGTCGGCCGCCGCTTGCAGGTCGACGTGCTCATAACCGGCGCCGATCACGCAAATGATCTTCAGATTGGGCAGGGCGGCGATTTCATCGGCATACAGGCCTAAGGGGCCGCGGGTCAGGACCGCGTTGATCTGGCCGCTGTGCCGGGTGATGGCCTCGGCGCGTTCGGCAGGCGTAGGCGCCAATATCAGGTGAAAGCCCTGATGTTCGAGGATGGGCAGATAATCATTGATGGTTTCGACCAGTACCAGAACGGTTGCAGGCATGCTTGGCTCCCTGTGGGCATCGGAATATCGGGCTCGAACATCGGTTGAGATGGCTGGTTGCCGGACGTCCTGGCAACAAGCAACATCGGTGCCGCGTCACTCAGTGTAGGAGCTGGCGCGGCAAGCGAGGGTTTTCTGTGGGGAAGCAGCATTCAGCGTGGGGCAGGGGATGCGGGCGCCGCGCCGAGAAAGCCCTTGGCCGCCTCCAGTATTTCATCCGACAGGGCGTCGCCACGGGTGGCGCGGGCCAGCGTCAAGGCACCGACCATCAGCGAATACTGCACCAGCGCCTGTTGGCGGTTGCTCGCCGCGTCGCTTGAGTCCATCAGGTTGGCCAGGGTATCGAACAACCGGTTCAGACCGCCGATGAAGGTCTCGCGCAGGGCGCTGTCGGCGGACTCGTGGCACATGTCGCCGGCAAACGCCACCACCGGGCAGCTGTCCCCCGGGTTGTCGCGGCTGGTGGTCGACAGGTAGGGCTCGATCAAGGCGCGGCGTGCGGCGGCGTGGTCCTCGGCCGCCACAATCCACTCCCGCCAGCGGCCGGCGGCTTGTTCGAAAGCCCGGCCACTGGCTTCAACGGCCAGTGCCTCCTTCGATTCAAAATGACCATAGAACCCGCCATGGGTCAGCCCCGCCGCGCCCATCACATCGACGACGCTGATCCCGTGCAGGCCGCGCTCGCGAAACAGCCGCGTGGCCGCCTCGACGATGATTTCGCGGTTCAGGTCGGCTTGCTTGCGGGAGACTCGGGGCATGGGATGCTCACAGAAATTGAATTGCAAAAATCAGAGGGCGTACTGGGCAACGCCGTTGCCAAACGACCAGTTTTCTTTCTTCACTTCCACCAGATTAATGAAAACGTCTTCCAGGCGCACCGCCAGTTCCGCGTTCAGGCTCTCGGCGATGGTTTTGTAGAGCAGTTTTTTCTGCTCGACGGTGCGGCCTTCGCTCAGGGTGATCTGAATGATGACCAGCTTGTCGCTGCGCGGGATGCCCAGGTATCCGGGATCAAAGATGAAGTGCTGTTCGTCGTGTTCGGCGAGGATCTGGAAGTTATCGTCCTCCGGCACGCCAATGCTGCTGCGCATGGCGGCGTAGATCAGTTGGCCGATACGTTTGGCGTAGCTGGGGTCCTGCTGCTTTTTGATGTCGACGCGAACCAGTGGCATGGGAAGGCTCCGGGAGAGGAACAGGTTTGATCATAAATACATGATGGCGGACCTTTATCAAGCGGGGATTGTGCTTTGGCGATGAAACGCCGATGTACAAACCCTGTGGGAGCGAGCCTGCTCGCGATAGCGATCGAACATACAGAAAGGGTGGTGTCTGAGGCACCGCCATCGCGAGCAGGCTGGCTCCCACACGGGGGAATATATTGTGCAATCTCACCCAGTTGGTACCACCGTTCCTCACCTAAGTCTTTGCTTCTGTTCACTAATCCCGGACAATCGCGCCCCTGTTTCGGCCAGGGCGCTGCCTGTCGGGTACTCCGACGCGTTCTGACCGGGTGGCAAGTGACCGGAATGTGGAGATCCCACCGGATGAATGATCAGGCCAATAGCGTTAACGAACGCTATGTAGACGCGACACCAGCGACCCTTTCGAGCTGGAATCGCCAAGACACCACCTGGATGCTTGGCCTGTTTGGCACGGCGATTGGTGCAGGTACCCTGTTTTTACCAATCAACGCGGGCCTGGGCGGCTTCTGGCCGTTGCTGGTGCTGGCACTGCTGGCATTCCCGATGACTTTCTATGCGCACCGTGGCCTGACCCGTTTCGTGCTGTCCGGGCGTGAAGGCGCGGACATCACCGAAGTGGTAGAGCAGCATTTCGGCATCAAGGCCGGCGCGTTGATTACCCTGCTGTACTTCTTCGCGATTTTCCCGATCCTGCTGATCTACAGCGTGGCGCTGACCAACACCGTAGGCAGCTTCCTGGAGCATCAACTGCACATCATGCCGCCACCGCGGGCGGTGCTGTCGCTGGTGCTGATCCTCGGCCTGCTGGCGGTTGTGCGCTGTGGCGAGCAGATGATCGTCAAGGCCATGAGCCTGATGGTGTATCCGTTCATCGTCGCCTTGCTGTTTTTGGCGGTGTTCCTGATTCCACACTGGAACGGCGGCATCCTGACCACGGCCAGCACCCTGCCTGCGCCGTCGGCGTTGCTGCACACCCTGTGGCTGGCGATTCCGGTGATGGTGTTTTCGTTCAACCACTCGCCGATCATCTCGGCGTTCGCGGTCGATCAGAAGCGTCGTTACGGTGAACACGCCGAAGAGCGCAGCTCGCAGATCCTCTCCCGCGCCCACGCCTTGATGGTGGTGATGGTGCTGTTCTTCGTCTTCAGCTGCGTGCTGACCCTGTCCCCGGCGCAACTGGCCGAGGCCAAGGCGCAGAACCTGTCGATCCTGTCGTACCTGGCCAACCACTTCAGCAACCCGACCATCGCCTTCGCGGCACCGTTGATTGCCTTCGTGGCCATTTCCAAGTCGTTTCTGGGCCACTACATCGGCGCCAGCGAAGGCTTAAAAGGCCTGATCGTCAAGAGCGGCAAACGCCCGGGCGCCAAGGCGCTGGACCGCATCGTCGCGGCGTTCATGCTGGTGGTGTGCTGGATCGTCGCCACCCTCAACCCGAGCATCCTCGGCATGATCGAAACCCTCGGCGGCCCGGTCATCGCGGCAATCCTGTTCCTGATGCCGATGTACGCAATCCGCAAGGTACCGGCCATGGCGCGCTATCGCGGCCAGGCGTCCAACGTATTCGTGGTGGCGGTGGGGCTGGTGGCAATTACGGCTCTCATCTACTCACTGATGGCGTGATTTAAAGATCAAGAGATCGCAGCCTTGGGCAGCTTCCGGAGAAACGGTGTTTTCTCCCGGACACTGTCAGAGGCTGCGATTTTTGCTTCTGATTAAAGCAGGGAAGTGAAAATCCGCTGTCACCTGACCCACCGAAACCCCTCGCCAAAACCGCTTCATCCTTCTACTTACAGTCCTCGTTGCACTTGAGCAAAAATCTCGGTGATGGGCCGTCGCGGCTGGCGCTTTTGCAACTGCCGCACCTGTTCACTCAGCCGCAGCAACTCTTCACTCGGCTTGGCCCATTGCTCTTGCGGCAGCGGCTCCGACCATTCGCGCATGACGTCGGGCAGGGCCTGTTTGCCGATTTGTTCGAGGCGGCGCACTTCCCATTCGACGAGACGGTTGGGAATCGTCCACAAGGTCATCACGTGGTACAGGTACCAGAAGAAGCCGGATGTTCGACTGCGCGAGCCGTCGCGGATCTGTTGGTGCATGCGCGCGCGGGCGTTGCGGAAGGTGTGCAGGCCTTCGTGGGGCGGGTCGTCGGGGCCTTGCAGGTCTTGCAGGTCCTGGATGGATTTGAGGTCGTTGACTTGGTATACCATGTAGCCGCGAATGGCTTCCCAATGGCTGATGGCCAGGGGCAGGCCGGCGCACTGGAATTCGAGGCTGGTAAGGGTTTCGCCGTGGTGGAAACCGATGCCCATGCCGTACTGGCGGTGGATGCCGTACTGGGTGGCGCCCTGGGCTTCGATAACCCAGGCGGAGAGGGATTCCCAGGGGACGAAGACGGGCTCGGTCGTCCCTTCAGGCATGAAGCAGACTTCGCGGCGTTGGCGGTTGAAGCGGGTGGGGATGAGGGTGGAGCGTTTTTTGTGGTTGTGGTGCCAGACTCCCAGGCCGATGAGCAGAATAGGAAAACCAGTCTCCAATGCGAGCCCTTTAGTTTCCTCGAAGATCTCTTCTACGTAGATCCAACTGGTTTCCCAACCATCTCCAAACATTAACCCAAGAAAGCCGCCTAACAGGGGAAAGAGAAAGGCAACTGAGCAAGCGATGCTTAATGGCCCTCCCAATATTACTTGCCATGAAAACACTTGCGGCGAACCTAACCCAAAATCCATGTAAACGTCATTCAGCTCGCCGATATGCGGGCCGTAGGGTGGAAATGGTGTCGGCAACGGTAGCGGTGCCAGATAGGTCATTTTCCCGCTGGGAAACGGTTCGATGTCTCCCGCTTTTTTGGGCTGTTGATGCTGCGCAGCGCCGACTGGCTTGTCGTGATTATTCGGCATGTTTGGTTTGCTCCAGAAACTCGGTTTCGATGTGCAAAACCGGACGTCCTTGTTCTTTCTGGTGGGCAGCAAACCCGCTGAGCACCTCTGAAAAACCACTCATGCGCGACGTTTTCCGGTGGAGGGCGAGCGCTGTACTTCGGCAAAAATCTCGGTGATGGGCCGTCGCGGCTGGCGCTTTTGCAGCTGCCGCACCTGTTCACTCAGCCGCAACAATTCCTCACTCGGCTTGGCCCATTGATTTTCCGGCAGCGGTTCTGACCATTCACGCATGGCGTCGGGCAGGGCCTGTTTGCCGATTGCTTCGAGGCGGCGCACTTCCCATTCGACGAGACGGTTGGGAATCGTCCACAAGGTCATCACGTGGTACAGGTACCAGAAGAAGCCGGATGTTCGACTGCGCGAGCCGTCGCGGATCTGCTGGTGCATGCGCGCGCGGGCGTTGCGGAAGGTGTGCAGGCCTTCGTGGGGCGGGTCGTCGGGGCCTTGCAGGTCTTGCAGGTCCTGGATCGATTTGAGGTCGTTGACTTGGTATTCCATGTAGCCGCGAATGGCTTCCCAATGGCTGATGGCGAGCGGCAGGCCGGCGCACTGGAATTCGAGGCTGGTGAGGGTTTCACCGTGGTAGTAGCCGATGCCCATGCCGTATTGGCGGTGGATGCCGTACTGGGTGGCGCCCTGGGCTTCGATGATCCAGGCGGAGAGTGATTCCCAGGGGACGAAGACAGGGTCGGTGGCGCCTTCGGGCATGAAGCAGACTTCACGGCGTTGGCGGTTGAAGCGGGTGGGGATGAGGGTGGAGCGTTTTTTGTGGTTGTGGTGCCAGACGGCTAGACCGATCGTCAGACTAAAAAAAGCACCGAGATTACCGTATGGATAGATGACAATAAAAAAATCAATTACAAACTCCCACGTATATGCAACGCCGTAGCCAAAAATTAAACCAAGACAACCAATGAAAGCAGGACAAAGAAACGCAATCATTAAGGCGCCACTCAAAGGCCCTCCCAAAATGACTTGCCATGAAAACACTTGCGGCGATCCCAAACCAAAGTCCATGTAAACGTCATTCAGCTCGCCAATATGTGGGCCGTAGGGTGGCACGGGTGTCGGTAAGGGTAGCGGTGCCAGATAGGTCATTTTTCCGCTTGGAAACGGTTCGATGTCTCCCGCTTTTTTGGGCTGTTGAAGCTGCGGCACGCCGACTGGCTTGTCGTGATTATTCGGCATGGTCGGCTTGCTCCAGAAACTCGGTTTCGACATGCAAGACCGGTGGCTTTTCTTTGACTAGCTGGGAAGCAACCACCGAGAAATGCCCTTCACCACGGGGATCTATGTGGATGACCGGTGTTCGCGACGTCCACTCGCCCTTGGCGTTCAACGTCTGAATACAGACGGCCAGTTCCAGTGTTTCTTTCGCTGGCGTGTACTCGGCGCCAGGATTCACCGGATAGCGAAGACAGAGCACCAGGCCTTCGGGGGTTGATTTGACGATGCGCAGGCTGCTTACGACCTCGTCGCTGATTACCTCCTTGCGTTCCCGTGGCGCTCCCTGGCTATGCAGGGGCAGGGAAATACGGTGGGCACCGATACCCAGTCGATGGGTCGGCTTGCCGCCAAAGGGAGGCAGAAGGGTTTCCAGCGTCACTCTTGGCAGCACCAGATGGATATCGCTGGGTCTGGCTTTGAACAGCAGGTTTTTCAGCCAGGAGTCGTAGGGGTTCGGGCCCAGTTGCGCGTAAGGCGCGTGGATCAGGAAAGCCAGATAACTTTGATATTCATCCAGTGAGTGGTCGCCGCGCATTTCGGCATCCCGGCTCCAGGGGGTGGTTTTCAGCCATTTGTCGTGGGCGCTGAGGTTGTAGCGGTTGAACAGCCAAGAGCCACTCAGTTCAAGCACGGTGAACAGTGCGCCTGCCAGATTAAAGCGGAAGAACACGGTGGAAAGGCGCGTGCCGGCGGCGGCCCAGGCGGCTTTTCGTGCGGCACTGTTTGGTGCAGTCAATACCTTGATTCCGGCGTGGAATGTATTGCTCAAGCCATAGGCGTTAGCCGTGACCATGCTGCTTGCACCCAATGTGGCTAGGGCAGCAGCGGCTTGTGCAGGGCGATTGCCGCTTCGAGCCGCCTGTTCCCAGTTTTTTCTTTGGGTGTGAAGGCTGCTCATTGAGGAGACAAAGCCTGAAAAGTATGTGAGGAAGCCCAATCCCACATGCAACTTTCCCATCTGCACAAGCACATTCTGCAGAGCATGGTGCTGAAGACCCAATGCGAGATTTGCACTACGAGCCTTCAACGCGGTGTCGGAGAGACTTTGGGCAGCAGTGAATCCCGCTGCACCTGTGGAAAGCACCGGATTAATCAACGACGTTAACTTACGTTTATCCCGTGTTTGCCTAAAAGCTTCTCGCACGGCCCCCACCAAATTCACCACCTGCACCAACACCACCACCAACCCCATCCCTTCGGTCTTCACCAGACTGCCCGTCGACACCGCACCCAGCCCTGACCGAATATTCCCCAACAACCCCCGCAATTCCTGTTGCTGCGCCGACGGAAACATCACCGTCACGCCAGCCCGTGCCTGCGTTGCGCCGTACAGCCGTGCCGACTCATCCGGCACTTCCGGAATCGGGCTCAATGCCTTGGCCAGCCGAACTTCGATCTGCGCCAATTGCGCCCGCACCCGCACGATTTCGTGCTGCAACTCCACGGCCCGTGGGGTTTTGTGGCCCTGGCGGTTTTTGTTGCGGGTCAGTTGGTTGCGTTCGCGGTCCAGGGTTTTCAGGTAGTCGCGCTCACGGAGCAGGTCCTTGATTTCCCGTTGCAAGGCGGCCTGTTCGGCGGGGCTGGCGACGGTGAAGGTCACGCCACTGGTTCTGGCGGCATCGAGGAGCCGCAGCTTCAGGCCCTTGGGCAGGCGCTGGAACAGTTCGTCCAGGTCGGGGATTTTCTCCGCTGAAAGGTCGAAGCCTTCCAGTACGCGGCTCAGGCCCAGGTTCAGCGCGGGGCTGTAGGTGTGCTGCACGGCTTCGGCGACGGCGCGGGTGGGGTCGGGCAGGTCGTCGAGGGCCGGCAGTTGCGGTTGCTCGATGTTCCGCAGTGTAGCCAGCCACTCCGCCAGGTTGTTGAACATCGCCATGCCGGCGTTGAACAGCGTTGAATACTGCCCGGCCTGTTCGGATTGCAAACGCAGCGGCAAGGTGTAGAACAGCGCTCGGGTCAGCTCCGGGTGTTCTTCCAGGTAGCCGAGCCATTGTTCGGCGGCCGTGTCGCTGCGGCACAGGTCCTTGAGGCAGGCGTATTCGGCGGTGAACGCCTGGCCGAGTTGCGCCGGCACTTGTGCGTCGTAGTACCAGGCCGAGCGATGGTAACGGCCGGCGCACAGCAGTTGCGTGCGGTCGGCGGTGATGCGGTCGAGCAGGCGGTTCCAGCGGCCGAGGTCGTCGCGATGACGGTTCAACGCCTCGTCCATCGCCGGGCGGTCGATCAGGTCGTTGACCCCGCGCTTGCCGCTGAGCGCCGGGCCGTCGAGCACGTTGCGCATGCGCAGGTCCTGATCCTTGCCCAGCTCGACCAGCACCGAAAGGTGCCGCTCGACGAAGTCCCCGGGGGCGACCGCTTCGAAGTACTGACGGGTGTAATAGCGTCGATCCGCGTCGGCCATGGCCCGATCGTGGGCGGTGAAGTCCGGGGCGACACCGTCAAAGCGGTTCAGCTCCAGCGCGCGGTCGAGGGTCTTGTCCCGCAGTTGCTCCAGCTCCGGGGAAGCGGCGGTGTCGCTCGGCTCGACCTTGCCGCCCTTGTTCAGGTAGTCGAGCAAGGCCTGGCGGGTGTTCTCGCGATCCGGCTCGGGCAACTGCTCCAGTTCGGCAAACAGGGTTTTGGCCTGCGGCTGGCCGCTGGCCTTGGCCAGACTGTCGATGTCCTGGTCGCTGAGTTGGCTCAGGGACTCGATGTAACAGGCCAGCAGGTAATCGCGCTGGTTGTTGTCGACCTTGCTCCAGTCATCGACCCAGCCGACCACGGTGTCCTGGTAGTCGGCCAGATCGCGCATCACGCCCAGGTCATCGTTGACCAGCAGAAACAGTGTGTCGTCCTGATAAGGCGCGCGCACCCGCCCCAGAAATTCGCCGATGTGTGCCGCGCGAAAACTCCGGGGCTGCTCCCACAGATAAGGCTCGCGTTCGTGCTCGGGGGCATCGCTGACCTGCACGGCGGGCAGTTCGACCTCGCCCGTTTCCGTGGCGCTGGCCGGTTCTGCGCCGCTCGCCACTTCCGCCAGCCACTGCTGGGCCTGGGCGACGGTGAGCAAGTGTTCGCCGCCCAGCTGGCAATGCACCGGCCCGAGGTCGACCGCCTGCATGAAATGCTTGCGCTCCTTGGCGCTGTCCAGCACCTGACGGCATTTGGCGGCACTCCACTGCACCTCGGCGAAGGTCACGTACAGGGTGCTCTGGCGGGAAAAGATCAGCGCCGGACGCTCCTCAATGGCCGCGCGCTGATCCTCGGAAACCGTTTTGCCTTTGTGCAGCAGCGCGCTGACGACGCCGTCGAGTACCCGGTACTCGTACAACTCGCCGCTGGCGCTGTCGATGAGGTACAGCCAGCCATCGCGCAGCAGGCGGATGCCCAGGGGGCGGGCGGTGAGGGCGTAGGGCATCTCCAGTTTGGCGCCGGGGTCGAGGTTTTTTTCCACCAGGCCGTAACGCAACGGCAGCAGTTGCACATGGGTTTGCCGCAACGGGCAGGCAGCGGGGGCGCCGATGGGCGATTTCGAAGCGGCGGCGGCCGCGAGGTTGGCGGGGTGCTGGTTCATGACAGGCCTCGTTCAGACGCCCACTGATGGGCCAGGGCCGCAGCCAGCGCGACGCGCTCGCCGGGTGATTGCAGGGAGGGCGTGTGGAGCAAGTGGCGGATGTGCGGGTGCCGGTCGAGGTCGTCGCCCTCCAGCCAGGCCACGACATTGGCGTAATAAAACAACTCGGATTGCCCCTGGAGCCCGAGGGCAGAGGCCTGGACCTCCAGCTGTTCGAGCCTGGCCCAGCGCTGAGCCAGACTGTCGCCGGGGTGGCACTGGGGAAAATGGCTGAGTAAATGTGCGTCGAGTTCAAGCAGCGTGCGTCGATGATCCACCTGATCCAGCGCAGCGATCTGTTCCGGGCTGAGTCGATAGGGGGTGGACAACTGGGGGCATTCGGGTCGTCGAGGGCGATGGCTGTGCCAGACCGTGTTGACGCAGTCGGCCGTCACCACCCATGACATCGGGCCGAACAGACTTTGATCGGCACTGGCCAACAAGGCCCGCATCACGGCGGCATCGGCCAGCCTCAGCAGCACCGACAGGCCTTCGGACAACTCCACGGTCAGCAGTTTTTTTAAATGTTCGGCGACGACATGGGGTTGAGCCGGGCTGAACAGCAGCACACCACACTCCATGGGGGCGTGTTGCACGAAAAGCTGCATCACGGCGTCGTCAGGCTGTTCGATGGCCACCAGCAATGGCGAGACATCGCGCAGCGCGTTAAAAGGTGGCTGGTCGTACAGGGGCAGGTTGAGTGCAGCGCGATTGAGCTGTTTTATCCGCGATGGCAAGTCGCTCAGCGTCGCGCCATCGAGCAGCACAAGGGCCTGCTGCTCGCCCCATGGCAGATGTTCAGGCAAGGAAGTCGAAAGGCTCATGCTTGGGCGGCCTCGCAGATCAGGCAGCGCGAGGCGCGGGTCGACAACAATGCGTGGCGCTGCTGAACCGCATCGAACGCCACCTTCAGCAATGGCAACGCGCCCGGTACCAGGGGTTCCGCCAACAGGCCCACCGCCGGAGCGCCGCCTTCGACAATCGCCACGCTGCTGAAAATGCCTTCAGGCCCGAGCGTCAACCAATGCCCGCCGGCCTTGATCGTGACATGGGCGCCACCATCGATGACCACTTGCTGGCCGGCACCGAGGTGCACGTGCTGGCTGGCGCTGAGTCGCTGACTGGCGACACGTATATGGCGGTCGCCTTGCACCCAAAGATGATCGTCCTGCTTGAGCTCGGTCAGGCGATTGCCGTGGGTCAGGTGGTGTTCATCGCTGCGCAGGTCATGGCTGGCAATGCCGCCGACCACCACAGTGAGCTGGTTGTCGACCTGGACCCGTTGGTCGTTGAGCACATGCTGGACAAAGTCGCGTTGGGCGCGAATGGCGATTTCTTCGGCGCCTTTCCTGTCCTCGATCCGCAGCTCGTTGTAACCGCCACCGCCGGGGCTGCTTTGGCTGCGCAGGATGCTGCGCGTCTGTTCGGCCGGAAGGTCCAGCGGCACCGGGGTGACGGCATTGGGCAGGCAACCGAGGACGAACGGTTTATCGGGGTCGCCTTCAGTGAATCCCACCAGCACTTCCATGCCAACCCGTGGAATCTGCACGCTGCCATAGCGGTCGTGGGCCCAGCCCGTCGCCACCCGCAGCCAGCAACTGGCTCGTTCATTGAGTTGACCATTACGATCCCACATCATCCGGACCTTTACCCGGCCGTAGGCATCGCAGTAGATTTCTTCGCCGGGCGGGCCCGTCACCACCGCGTGCTGGTTGCCGGGGATCCGGGGTTTGGCGTGTTTCAGTGCGGGACGGAAAATCACATCCCAGGGCGTGGCGACAAAGTGGTTGCGGTAGCCCTGAATCAAGCCATCACCGTCGACGGAGGTCGCCGCCTCCTCCAGCACTTGTGGCTGTCGACCATCGTGTACTACGCGGGTCAGTAACCATAAACCGTTACAGTCGGGGCGCGGGTGTTCGCTGATTTCGACGTAGCTGCCACTGCGCATCAGGCTCTGGTCGCTGCGGCCGTTGCCCTGACGGTAATCGGCGCGATGCCGCTCCAGGGTGCGCTGGCTCAGGTGCTCGCCCCGATCGCGATGGGTGAACTGCCCGGGAAAGCCGTAATCCTCCAGCACAGGCACGCGCGCCTCGGCGGCTTCGGCCTGCAGTTGCACGTTGGGTTTTTCGAAGTGGTAGTCGCGGCGGCTGACCTGGGTGGTGCGGGTTTCCAGGCGCACATTGAAGCGGTCGATCACCGATGCGTCGGCGACCATGCCGCTATCTTGTGCGTAGGCTGTCGGTGCCTCAGGCAGGGGGAAGACGGTCTGGTCGTCACCGAAGACCAGAATGTGAGCATCGGCGTTGTGCTGGAAATGAAAGTGCAGGCCTTCCTCCTCGCATAACCGGTGGATGAAGTCCAGATCTGACTCGTTGTATTGCACGCAGTACGGGCGGGGCGGGTACTCGGCACTCACCTGGAAGCGCCAGGCGTTGGGTTGCATTCCGTGATCGCTCAGAATGCTTTCGATGATTTGCGGCACGTTCCGGTGCTGAAAGATTCGCTGGTTGTGACGATGCGCCAGATAGGCGAGATGCGGCACCAGCGTCATTTGGTAGCGGGTCAGCCGGGCGCCGGAATCGCCTTGGGCGACGCGATAAACCTGCCCATGAACACCGCTGCCGTCGGGACCGAAAGAGAGATGGGCCGACAGGTGCAAAAGCGATTCGAGATCAAGGTCTCGGCGTTCGCTGACCAGTTCAAGTTGCACCTCATACGTCTCGTTGAGCGCCTCTGTGAACTTGAACTCAAGCACTTGAAAGTCGTGGGAGAAGTCCTGGATATCGAGCCTGTAAACGACGGGTTTGCCGGCAATGAGCATTCACATTTCCCTTTGTTTTTTCAGGCACGGGACTTTGCGCGGGCCCACGGTTTGGCGCAGTCAGGCGAATCGCTTTTATGTGTAGGACGATTCCGGGATTGAGGGGCGCCGCATGGGCAGTCCCTTGGGAGTCTGCGGCGGATCCAGCGGGAACAAATCCTTTCGCCACGGGCGGTGATCGTTTGCTTTTGCGCTACAGTGGCGTTTGTGCGTATCGCACGCGCAGCGGTTTTCTTGTCTGGAGACAGTGGCTTGTCGAGTACCCCCAACCCTGTTGAACCCACCCATCGCTGGCAGGATGTGCTCGCCGGGCTGTCAATTGCCGGGCTGTTGTTGCCCGAAGCGGTCGCCTATTCGAGCATCGCCGCGTTGGCGCCGCAGGCCGGGGTCATTGCGCTGTTTGCCGGTTTGCTCTGTTACGGGCTGTTCGGCACCAGCCGGTTTGCCATTGTCTCGGCCACGTCATCGGCGGCGGCGGTGCTGGCGGCGGCGACCGCGACCATGGCCAACGGCGACCCGCAGCTGCGTTCGACCCTGGCGGTCGGGCTGGTGCTGGTTACCGGCGGGCTGTTTCTGCTGGCCGGGATCTTTCGTTTTGGCAGCGTCACTTCCTTTATTGCCAAACCGGTGTTGCGCGGGTTTGCCTTTGGCCTGGCGCTGACCATCATTCTCAAGCAGGTCGCCAGTGTGGTCGGTGTGCAATTGATCGACGCCAACCTAGTGCGTTTCGCGCCGCAATTGTTCGAACAGTTGCCGCAATGGAACTGGCCGGCCGCCGGTGTGGCGGCGGTGGCGCTGGTGTTGTTGTTATTGTTTTCGCGGTTTCCACGGGTACCCGGCGGCTTGCTCGTGGTGGTGATCGGCATCGCGGCCGGCCAGTGGCTGAACCTGTCGGCGTATGGCGTGAAGATGATCGGACTCATCGACCTGAGCCTGGAAGTGCCGAACCTGCCGGTGTTGCCGTTTGCCGATTGGCTGCGTTTGGGCGAAGTGGCGTTTGCCATGGTGATGATCCTGTACGCGGAATCCTACGGCTCGATCAGCGCCTACGCGCTCAAGCACGGTGACCGGGTGAAATCGAACCGCGACCTGCTGGCCCTCGGGGCCTCCAACCTGCTGTCCGGTCTGTTCCACGGCATGCCGGCGGGGGCGGGGTACTCGGCGACATCGGCCAACGAGGCGGCGGGCGCCACTTCACGGCTGGCCGGTGGCGTGGCGGCGCTGGTGGTGCTGCTGATTGTCATGACGGTGCTGCCGTATATCGCGTTGACCCCGGAACCGATCCTCGCTGCCATCGTCATCCATGCCTTGGCGCGCGGGTTGAGCCTGCAGCCGCTGGGGCGATATTTCATCTGGCGGCGTGACCGCGTGCTGGTGATGTGCGCAGTGGGTGCGGTGCTGGTGCTGGGGGTGCTGGACGGCTTGCTGGTGTCCGTGGCGATCAGCGTGCTGCTGATGCTCAAGCAAATGTCGGCGGCCGATATCCAGATTCTTGGCCGGATCGACGACGGGCACGACTTTGTCGATGTGCAACGTCATCCGGCGGCGAAAATAGAGCCGGGCGTCCTGATCCTGCGACCGGGCGAAGCGTTGTTCTTTGCCAATGTCGAACGGATTCTCGGTGCCGCCTTGCACTTGATCCGGCATTCACCTGCTCCGCTCCATACCGCGATCCTCAGCCTGGAGGAGTCACCGAACCTGGATGGCACCAGCATCGAGGCGCTGCAGGAGTTTTTTGTACGGGTGCATAACGAAGGCAAGAAGCTGGTCCTGGCTCGTCTTAAGGACGAGGCGCAAGGTGCGTTGGCGGTATTGCCCGAAGTCCAGGCTAACGGCGTGACGCTGAGTGGGTTGAGTGTGGATGGTGCGGTGCAACAGGCTCTCAAGGGCTTCGCGGGACCTGAATGATGGAGGGTGGCGAGGTTGAACCGACAGGCATAAAAAAACGCCGCTCATCTCACGATGGGCGGCGTTTTTCATTGCCTTGCAGCGTTAGGCTTGAACGACCGGGATGTTGGCGTTCGCAGCCGCTTCGCGGAACTCGGCGATCTGGTCGAAGGACAGGTAGCGGTAGACATCAGCCGCCATGCTGTCGATCTTGCCAGCGTATTCCATGTACTCCTCGACGGTCGGCAGGCGACCGAGGATGGAAGCCACCGACGCCAGCTCGGCCGAAGCCAGGTAGACGTTCGCGCCGTCACCCAGACGGTTCGGGAAGTTACGGGTCGAAGTCGACACGACAGTCGAGTTCGGCTCTACACGTGCCTGGTTACCCATGCACAGCGAGCAGCCCGGCATTTCCATGCGCGCGCCAGCCTTGCCGTAGATGCCGTAGTAGCCTTCTTCGGTCAGTTGGTGAGCGTCCATCTTGGTCGGCGGCGACAGCCACAGACGGGTAGGCAGCTGACCCTTGACCTGTTCCAGCAACTTGCCGGCCGCGCGGAAGTGACCGATGTTGGTCATGCACGAACCGATGAACACTTCGTCGATCTTCTCGCCAGCAACGCTGGAGAGCAGGCGAGCGTCGTCCGGGTCGTTCGGCGCGCAGAGCACAGGCTCCTTGACGTCGGCCAGGTCGATCTCGATGACTTCGGCGTACTCAGCGTCTTTGTCCGCTTCCAGCAGCTCAGGGTTGGCCAGCCAGGCTTCCATCGCTTGAGCACGACGCTCCAGGGTACGCGCATCGCCGTAGCCTTCGCCGATCATCCAGCGCAGCAGGGTGATGTTCGACTGCAGGTATTCAGCGATCGACTCTTTGGACAGCTTGATGGTGCAACCGGCAGCCGAACGTTCGGCCGAGGCGTCAGACAGTTCGAACGCTTGCTCGACGGTCAGTTTTTCCAGACCTTCGATCTCCAGGATGCGACCGGAGAAGGCGTTTTTCTTGCCTTTCTTTTCTACGGTCAGCAGGCCTTTCTGGATCGCGTAGTAAGGAATGGCGTGAACCAGGTCACGCAGGGTGACGCCTGGTTGCAGTTCGCCCTTGAAGCGAACCAGGATCGACTCAGGCATGTCCAGCGGCATGACGCCGGTGGCGGCGGCGAATGCCACCAGGCCGGAACCGGCCGGGAACGAGATGCCGATCGGGAAACGGGTGTGCGAGTCACCACCGGTACCGACGGTGTCTGGCAGCAGCATGCGGTTCAGCCACGAGTGGATGATGCCGTCGCCCGGACGCAGGGACACGCCGCCACGGGTCATGATGAAGTCAGGCAGGGTGTGGTGGGTGGTCACGTCGATCGGCTTGGGGTAAGCCGCGGTGTGGCAGAAGGACTGCATCACCAGATCGGTCGAGAAGCCCAGGCACGCCAGGTCTTTCAGTTCGTCACGGGTCATTGGACCGGTGGTGTCCTGGGAACCCACGGTGGTCATCTTCGGTTCGCAGTAGGTGCCTGGACGAATGCCAGTCACGCCGCACGCCTTACCGACCATTTTCTGCGCCAGGGTGAAGCCCTTGGTGCTTTCAGCCGGTGCTTCAGGCTTCTTGAACAGCGTCGAAGGTGGCAGACCCAGCTCGGCGCGAGCCTTCTCGGTCAGGCCACGGCCGATGATCAGCGGGATACGGCCGCCGGCGCGAACTTCGTCCAGCAGGACCGGAGTCTTCATTTCGAAGGTGGTCAGGACTTCGTCGGTGCCGTGCTTGCAGACTTTGCCAGCATGCGGGTACAGGTCGATCACGTCGCCCATGTGCATGTTGGAGACGTCGAATTCGATCGGCAGTGCGCCAGCATCTTCCATGGTGTTGTAGAAGATCGGAGCGATTTTGCTGCCGAAGCAGAAACCGCCGGCACGCTTGTTCGGCACGTAAGGAACGTCGTCGCCGAAGAACCACAGTACGGAGTTGGTCGCCGATTTACGCGAAGAACCGGTACCGACCACGTCGCCGACGTAGGCGATCGGGAAGCCGGCATTGCGCATTTCTTCGATCTGCTTCATCGGGCCGGTGACGCCTTGTGCGTCAGGCACGATGCCGTCGCGAGCCATTTTCAGCATGGCCAGGGCGTGCAGCGGGATGTCTGGACGGGACCAGGCATCAGGAGCAGGGGACAGGTCGTCGGTGTTGGTCTCGCCGGTGACCTTGAACACGCGCAGGCTGATCTTGTCGGCCAGCACCGGACGCTTCACGAACCATTCGGCGTCAGCCCAGGACTGCAGCACGCCCTTGGCGTGAACGTTACCGTTCTTGGCTTTTTCAGCGACGTCGTGGAAGGCATCGAACATCAGCAGGGTGTGCTTGAGTTCTTCGGCCGCTACTGGAGCCAGTTCGGCGTCGTCCAGCAGGTTGACCAGGGTCACGATGTTGTAGCCGCCCTGCATGGTGCCGAGCAGTTCAACAGCGCGTTTTTTGTCGATCAGAGGGGATTTGGCTTCGCCTTTGGCGATTGCGGACAGGAAGCCGGCCTTAACATAGGCTGCTTCGTCCACTCCAGGTGGAACGCGATTGGTGATCAGGTCAACGAGGAAAGCTTCTTCGCCAGCCGGGGGATTTTTCAGCAGCTCGACCAGGCCTGCAGTTTGTTCGGCGTTTAGCGGCTGGGGAACGATACCCAGTGCTGCGCGCTCTTCGATATGTTTGCGGTAGGCTTCAAGCACAGTATTACCCTCATCAGTGGTCCCAAATGGGTGTCCGGGACGCTCATCCAGGAATCGCCGTACTCATGCGCTGCATGGCGTTGTGGGCCACTTAGCCAGAATTACCGACAATTCCTTACAGAAGCTGCTTTCAAAGTTTTACGCCTGCAGAACGGGAGCTGATGAGGGTTGGCGCCGGATTTTTCCCCGCTGGAAAAACCCTTCGCCAACACCGCTCTGAAGGAACGACTGTGCTCGTGACGCTTTGAAAACAGCTTCTAACGGACATTGGCGCCTAAAAAGGCTGGCTGATTCTACGGCAAAAAAAAATTAAAGGTAAGTCGGGTGCTATTGGACTTTGGTGGTGCAGGGTTCCCGGCCTGTCGACACGCCGGTGGCGCTGAATGTTGAGGGGTGATCAATGGCGGACAAAGGGCTAACATGCCGGCCTGTTTTGCTTTTTCGCGTTTTCCCCTATGCCCAATCAGACTATCAAGACCCCTTGCGTCGGCCTCTGCTCCACTGTTTACGGTGATCTGGTGTGCCGTGGCTGCAAGCGTTTCCATCACGAAGTGATTCACTGGAACGGCTACAACGAAGAAGAAAAGCGCGCGGTATGGCTGCGTCTTGAGCAGTTGTTGTCCCAGGTGATGGCGGCCAAGGTGGAAATTTTCGATCCGGCGCTGCTCAGGAAGCAGCTGGAGCAACGCAAGATCCGCTTTGTGCCGCATCAGTCGGAATATTGCTGGGCGTATCAGCTGATTGCGCGGGGCGCGCGGGTGATCAACAACCTGGAAGCCTACGGCATGGTGCTGCTGCCGGAGTTTCGCGACTGGAACCTGCCGGAGTTGCGGGACGCCATTGATCGGGAATTCTTTTTGCTGTCAGAAGCGCATTACCAGCGCTACATCGCGCCGGGGTTTCTGAATGATGCGTTTGGCGGCTAGGAGCATCGCGGGCAAGTTCGCTCCCACAAGGTCGACGAAGAACCTGTGGGAGCGGGCTTGCCCGCGATGGCCATCTACCAGGCAGAGCAGGGCTTAATGCTTGCTCGCGATTTCATCCAGGTGATCCTCGACTTCCTGCGGCTTGAGCACCAGCACGTCGCTCTCCACCGCATCGAGCACCACTTCCGCCGTATTGCCGATCAGCGTCCCTGAAATCCCGCTGCGCGCCACGGTGCCGATCACCGTTACCGCCGCCTCCAGCTTGTGCACCATGAACGGAATCAGCACGTCCGCCGGGCCTTCGGCGATGTGCAGGTGCTCATCGTCGACGTCGAATTCGGCCTGGAACGCCTTGCACTGTTCGCGATAGCGCGCCTCGATGGTTTCGCTGAGCTGGAAGGTCGGGTCGGCCGCCGACAGCATGGGCGACGGATGGGCGCTGATGACATGCAAGTGCGCTTTGGCCAGGCTGGCGATGTCATAGCCGTAATCGATGATGGTGTTGTGCAGATGGCGGTGTTCACTGTCGATGTTGCCGACATCGACGGCCGCCAGAATCACTTTGTCCTTCCAGGAACCTGCGGTTTTCACCAGCAGCACCGGGGTCGGGCAGGTGCGCAACACTTTCCAGTCTTCCGGGGTCAGCAGGGCCTTTTTCAGCGCGCCGTCGGGGTAGTGTTGCTTGATCACCAGCCCGCAGCCTTCGGCTTGCTGCACCATGACGATGGTTTCATGCAGGCTGCCTTCCCAGGCCTGTTCGGTGGTGACGCTATAGCCATCCGCCACCAGGGCCGCCTTGAGTACGCCGAGCATGGCGCTGTGGTCGTGCTTGCGGTCGCAGACCAACAGGTGCAAATGGGCCTGGGTCACGCCGGCAATCAGCTTGGCTCGCTTGAGCGCCAGGCTTTCCGAGTGCTCGGGTTCGAGAACCACCAGAATGCTGCGAATGGCTTGCATGATCGGGATCTCCGGAACGTAAAGTTGATGGCGTGGAACAACTATAGTTGCTGGTCGCCCACTCGGGACTTGATGCATATCAACGGTAGCGACTGGTGGTCTTCGGGCAGGCCGGTATAATCGGCGCCCTTCGTTTTGAACCTTTTGTCCGTGGGCCCCATGATCCTTCCCGAAATTCACGAATTCCTTGGCTGCCGCACCCCCGATGGCTGGGTTCAAGCCGCACTGGCCGATCAGGAAACCCTGCTGATCGACCATAAAAACTGCGAATTCAAGGCCGCCAGCACGGCGCTCAGCCTGATAGCCAAGTATCACTCCCAAGTCGATCTGATCAACATGATGTCGCGCCTGGCCCGGGAAGAACTGGTGCACCACGAACAGGTCATGCGCCTGATGAAAAGACGCAAGATCGAACTGCGCCAGCTGTCCGCCGGGCGTTACGCCTCGGGGTTGCGCAAAGTGGTGCGCAGTCATGAACCGGTGAAACTGGTGGATACCCTGGTGGTCGGCGCGTTCATCGAAGCCCGCAGTTGCGAGCGTTTCGAAGCGCTGGTGCCCCATCTGGACGAGGAACTGGGCAAGTTCTATTTCGGCCTGCTCAAAAGTGAGGCCCGGCATTTCCAGGGGTACCTGAAGCTGGCCTATCAGTACGGAGATGCCAAGGATATCGCCCAGGTCATCGACAAGGTCCGCGCCGCCGAGCAGGAACTGATCGAATCGCCCGATGTGGAGTTCCGCTTCCACAGTGGTGTGCCGGCCGCGGCCTGAACAGCATTCCCCTCCGGGGGGATTTTTATGCCTGGCATTTGCCCTTCAAAACACCGCCCCCTGTAGGAGCGAGCCTGCTCGCGAAGAACTCAAAGACACCGCATTAAATCTGAACGTCCGCGTCATCGTTGGCGACCATCGCGAGCAGGCTCGCTCCTACAGGGGCATTGCGGTGGTGCAGGCTTGTCAGCCTAGCGGCTCAGGCCCAGACGCTCATGCCACTGGGCGATGGACTCTTCGGGATAGACATCGAATTGCTGATCCTTTCCATGCGCCTCGATCTCCACCCACGATGCTTTCGAGCCGAGCATCAGGTGCGTGTGCTCCGGCGGGACCGGTAGCGGGGTGTCGATGGCCGAGGCGAACGGGTGAATCAGCTCCGGCCATTCCGGGCTGAACAACCACAGGCCCGAGCCGCACAGCGAGCAGAAATGCCGCTCGGCGGTGCTGCTGTGGGCGCGTTTGTCACCCTCGTCCTTGAGACGCGCATGGTAGATCGCGATGTGCTTGCGTCCGCGTACTTTCAGGCTGGCGGCATCGCCGCCCAGGTTGATCGCGTAGCCGCCACCGCCCTGGGTCTTGCGGCAGATCGAGCAATAGCAGCGTTGATACGGGTAGGGGTGGGCGCTGGTCAGGCTGAATGACACCGCGCCGCAATGGCAGGAGCCTTCGAGTTGCATGGTGCTCTCCAGAGGACTGAATTCGTTCGTTCAGCCTAGAAGGTCCGGGGTGAACTTGCTGGCGTCTTCGCTGGCAAGCCAGCCCACAGGGGGCTTGATCGCGCGCAATATGGGAATCCTTCGATCCCTGTGGGAGCTGGCTTGCCAGCGATGAACGATAACGCGGTGCCACTGGACGGCTACCGACAGCCAAGTCAGCATGGGCAACTCTAATTCCGGACCAGGCCCGATGCGACGACTACCCTCCCTGGCAGCACTGCGAACCTTCGAATGCGCCGCGCGCCATGCCCATTTCGGCCGGGCGGCGGCAGAGTTATGCGTGACCGACAGCGCCGTCAGCCATCAGATTCGTCAGTTGGAAGAACAGCTGGGCGTGTCGTTGTTCGTCCGTGAAGGTCGGCAGATTCGTCCGACGATGGCGGCGGGGCGGCTGATGCAAAGTTTGCAGCAGGCCTTCGAACTGATCGGCGATGCCTGCGATGAATTACGCGACCCCTCGTCCCTCGCGGTGTTGCGCCTGGCGGTGACCGCCGAACTGGCGCAAAAGTGGCTGATGAGCCGCCTCACCGATTTCTATGCGCGCTATCCGCACATCACTTTGCACCTCTACGAACAACCCATCGACGCCACGGCGCCGGGGGAAGACATCGACCTGGCGATCACCTATGGCACCGGCCCGGTGGACAGCAGTGCGTATTTCGTCCGGCCATTGCCGGCGCTGCAGTTTTTTCCGGTGTGCAGCCCCGGTCTGTTCAACCAGGGCACGTTGAAAGCCCCCAGGGATCTGGCACGCCACTGCCTGCTCCACGACGATCAGGACGGCAAGACCTGGACCGCCTGGCTCACCAGCCATGCCGGCGATCAGCGCCCCGAACGGCAGTTGTATTTCGCCCACGCCGGGCTGGCGCTGGAGGCCGCGGCCCAGGGGCAGGGCGTGGCCATGGGCGATAACCTGACCGCCCAGGAAGACTTGCTCAGCGGTCGTCTGGTCCGGCCTTTTACCTCCAGCATGACGGCGTTGGGCCAATACGCCCTGGTGTGCGAACGGGTGCGCCTGGAGCGGCCGGCGGTGGCGCAGATGCTGGAATGGTTCAACGATCAACTGGTCGATTGATGAGTTCAATTCAAGTGTTCCGAAATAATCATCGTTGGCAAGGAGGCCGCCAGCGACCTTAGCCTGTGGTCATTCCAATCCCCGCTGATGAGGTTTGCCCATGGCACGTTTGCTCGATTCAACTCCCAAGCTCGACGGTTTCCGTTTGCCCGGCGAATTCGAAACCAAGTCCGGCTGCTGGCTCGGCTGGCCGGAGCGCACCGACGTCTGGCGCAACGGTGCCAAGCCTGCGCAGAAAGTCTGGGTGCAGATCGTCACCGCGATCGCCCAGAGTGAACCGGTCACCGTGTGTGCCTCCGCTGCGCAATTCGCCACCGCACGCCGCCAATTGCCGCCACACGTGCGGGTGGTCGAAATGACCTGCAACGACACCTGGTTCCGCGACAGTGGCCCGTGCTTCGTGGTCAACGACCAGAGCGGCGAAGTGCGCGGCGTCGACTTCGAATTCAACGCCTACGGCGGCCTCGACGGCGGCTTGTACTATCCGTGGGACAAGGACGACCAGATCGCGAGCAAAATCCTCGAAATCGAGCGCTTCGACCGCTATCGCGCGCCGTTGATTGCCGAACTGGGCGGTATCCAGAGTGACGGCCAGGGCAGCATCCTCACCACCGAGCAATGCCTGCTCAACCGCAATCGCAATCAGCACCTGGGCAAGGATGAAGTCACCCGGCGCCTGACCGATTACCTCGGCGCCGAGCAGGTCATCTGGCTGCCGCGCGGTTGCAAGTTCGACGAAACCGATGGCCATGTCGATGACCTGGCGTGCTTCGTGCGCCCCGGGGAAGTGGTGCTGCAATGGACCGACAACCGCGACGACCCGCAGTGGGAAATCTACCAGGAGGCCTACGACATCCTGCGCAGTACCCGCGACAGCCGAGGCCGTGAGCTGATCGTGCACAAACTGCCGCAACCGGATGTGCTGGAGTGGACCGCCGAAGAGGCCGAAGGCCTGGATCAGCAGGACAGCACCCATACCCGCCAGGCCGGCACGAAAATCTGCGCGTCGTACATCAACTACTACGCGGGTAACACGTCGATCGTGGTGCCGCTGTTTGGCGATCGCAACGACCAGGTGGCGCAGGCGACCCTGGCGGAACTGTTCCCACGGCACACAATCGTCGGCATCGAAAACTCCCGGGAAATCCTCCTCGGTGGCGGCAACGTTGCGTGCATCACCATGCCTCAGTACGCCGGCGCTGCCTGCCAGAAAAAGGGAGTGTGACCATGGGCCTGCACAAACTGACTCAAGCAATACTGCTGGTGCTTGCACCCCTGTGTGTGCAGGCCGCAGACACCCCCAAGCCGGTGGTGAATCTCTATATCTGGGGCGAGTACCTGGCCCCGGATACCCTGAGCAATTTCGAGAAGCAGACGGGTATCCATGTGGTCGCCGATCACTTTGACTCCCTGGAAACCGTCGAGACCAAACTGCTCACCGGCCGCAGCGGCTACGACCTGGTGCTGACCGCCGGCCAGCATCTGTCCCGGGCCATCCAGAGCGGCGCGATCCAGCCCGTGGACAAGCAGCTGCTGCCACACTTTGCCGGCGTCGGCGATGAGTTTCGCCAGCACATGGCGGTGTTCGATCCGGGCAATCGCTATGCCGGGATCTATGCTTGGGGCACCACGGGCGTGGGCTTTCAGGATGAGGCGGTCAAGCAGCGCCTGCCCGACGCGCCGACGGACAGTTGGGCCATGCTGTTCGACCCGGCGGTGGTGGCGAAATTCGCCGATTGCGGGGTCAGCCTGCTCAACGATCCCAACGAGGTGTTCGCGGCGGTCATGAAATACATGGGCCTGGACATCAACCGCCAGAACCTCGATGACCTGAAACGCGCCGAAGCGCAACTGGCGAAGATCCGCCCCTACATTCGCTATTTCGATAACGACCTGAACATCAGCGACCTGGCCAACGGCAACACCTGTGTGGCGATGTCGTGGAACGGCAACGTGGCCATCGCTGCTGGCCAGGCCGAAGCGGCGGGCAAGCCTTACAAGCTCGGTTACCGGATTCCGAAGGAGGGCACGTTGATCTGGTTCGACGCCATGGTCATTCCCAAGGATGCGCCGCATCCGCAGGCCGGCCTGGCCTTGATGGATTACCTGATGACGCCTGAAGTGATGGCGCCGATCACCGACACCATTCACTACGCCAACGCGATCACTGCGGCGGACAGCCTGATCGACCCGGCGATTCGCAATGACCCGGGCACCTACCCGCCGGCCGAAGTTCGCGCTTCGTTGTACAGCAAGAATGACAACGGCAAGGCGTTCAACCGGGCGCTGATCCGGGCGTTCAGCCGGTTGAAATCGGGGTTGTGACTGGCGTTGGAGAGCAAGCTCGCTTCCGAAGGATCGGCGCCGACCCTGTGGGAGCGAGCCTGCTCGCGAAGAACGATAACGCGGTCTACCGGCCCGGCACCCGCCACAAATACCAGGAAGCCACCGTCCGGTAAGGGCTCCACGCCAGGCCGATTTCGATCATCTGCCTGCGCGTCGGCTGTGCTTGCAGGCCTTTTAGTCGCCGATACCCCTCACGCACCCCGAAATCGTCGGCCGGCAGGATGTCCGGCCGTTCGAGGCTGTAGATCAGCAACATTTCCACGGTCCAGCGGCCCACCCCACGCAGGGTGATCAGGCGTTCGATCAGCGCTTCATCGTCCATGGCCAGCGCCGTGGCGTAATCCGGCACGACGCCGTCGAGGGTGGCCTGGGCGATGCCTTGAAGGGTCGCGATCTTGCTGGCGGAGAATCCGCAACCGCGCAGTTGATCGAAGTCGCTGGCCACGATCTGCTCGGGTCTGGGGAACCCGCCTGACGGGAACAGGGCCAGCAAGCGGCCGATGATCGCATCGCCGGCCCGGGCATGCAGTTGCTGATAGGCAATCGCCCGCATCAGCGATTCATAGGGATCGCGGGCGGCGTGGGGTTGGTGCAGGCAAGGGCCGACCGCCGCAATGTGCCGGCGCCAATCCTCATCGATTGACGACAGGAAATCGGTGGCGGGTTGATAGCGCTCGGGCATGGACTCAGGCATTGGCGCAGGGCTTCAACGGCGCGTTTATTTCGTCATGGGTCTTTTCGTGCAATTGCGTGTCGAGCCTGTCCATTGAGGGTCCTTATGAACAACAGTGGGTGGTCAGAAGGCGAGTGGCTGGGTGATCTGCACGGCGGCTTTTTCCAGCCTGAGCAGGAACGCCTTGCGCGGCTGTCCTCCACCATAGCCCGTCAGCGAGCCATCGGCACCGATCACTCGATGGCAGGGCACGACAATCGAAAGGCGGTTGTGCCCATTGGCCAGGCCGACCGCGCGGCTGGCGCCAGGCTTGCCCAGCCTGGCCGCGATGGCCCCGTAGGTGGTGGTCTGGCCGTAAGGGATGGTCGCCAGCACCGCCCAGACCTGACGGGAAAATTCGCTGCCGGGCAGGTGCAGCGCCACGTTGAACTCGGTCAAGTGGCCGGCGAAATACTGCGCCAGTTCCTGCTCGATGTGTTGCAGGTGGCGGTTGTGGCCTGGCGCCACGGCATAGCCGTAACGGTTCTGCAGGGCTTCTATCTCCCGGGTCAACGCCGGCCGGTCGAGGAATTCCAGCAACACCAGTCCGCGTCGTTCGGCCATGGCGATCATCGGCCCCAGCGGCGTGGTCAGGCGCGTGAACAGCAGCGGCTCACTGTTGGCCGCGCGACCGGGAGTGATGTGGAAGGATTTGCGGAAGGCATCGCGAAAACCGCTCAGGGACTCGTAGCCGGAGTCGAATGCCGCACTGTCGATGGAATCGCCCTGTTTGATACCGCCCAGCGCCATGCCCAGGCGGCGCGTGCGCAACCAGGCATGAAAGGTCATGCCGAAATGCTGCTTGAACCAGCGTCGCAGTTTCAGCGGCTCGATACCAGCGGCGAGCAACCGGGCATCGGTCCAGCGCTGCTCGGGATCGGCGTCCACCGACTTGAGCAGCGTCTGTACCCAGTCCGGGGCGATGGCCGCGGCGTCCAGGGGTTTACAGCGCAGGCAGGCGCGATAACCCGCCGACAGGCACTCATCGGCATGGGCGAAGAACTCGACATTCTCCGGCTTTGGCTTGCGTGCCGTGCAGCTGGGGCGGCAGAAAATACCGGTGGTTTTGACCGCGGTAAAAAACACCCCCTCGTAGGCGGTGTCGCGTTCGAGCATGGCGCGAACCATCTCGGCGTGGGGCGGAAGTAGCGTGCTGTGCAAGTTCATGGGGCCAGCATAGAGCGCGAATCCTGTGGTCTCCACCGGAAAATCGACAGGGAATTCCGGACCGTTTCAAGCAGCGATCCGTCAGGCCCTGCCGGTGCTCGACTAGTGCTTGTGACGATGATGGATGTCTGGAAAGTGCGCGTGACTGTGCCGCATGGGCGTGTGTTGGTGTTCATGGCTGTGGGGTTCGGTGCCGTCCCACTCAAATTCATGTTCGTGTTGGTGGTGTTCATCGTGGACGTGTCGATGTCGGTGAAGCAGTGCCTGGTGTTCATGCTCATGGGCATGGCTTTCCTTGAGATGAATCCAGACCCCCAGGCCCATCAGCAATGAGGCCGCCCAAAAACTCGCCGTCACCGATTCGCCCAGCAGCAGGATGGCTATGGCGGCGCCGAGGAACGGCGCGGTGGAAAAGTAGGCGCCCGTGCGTGCCGATCCCAGCCCGCGCAAGGCCAGCACAAACAACACCAGGCTGATACCGTAACCGAGGAAACCGACGATCAGGGTTGGGCCCAGTACCGTCATCTGTGGCAACGATGCGCCGAGTGACAGCGCCAGGGAGCAGTTCACCAACCCGGCGCACAAACCCTTTACACCCGCAATGAACAGCGCGTCGGAGGCTGAGACTTTGCGCGTCAGGTTGTTATCGATAGCCCAACAGGCACAGGCCAGGGCGACCAACAGCGGTCCGGTCCAGCCCTGGGCGTGAACCGCTCCCTGTGGCCAGGCCAGCAGCACGCCCCCTGCAACGATCGCCAGCATGCCGAGGACGATGCGTCGGTCGGCGTTCTCTTTAAACACCACCCACGCCAGCACGGCGGTCAGCACGGATTCGAGGTTCAGCATCAAGGAGGCTGTGGCGCCAGAGGTTGAGGTCAAGCCGAACATCAAGGCCACGGGGCCGAGAATCCCGCCAAAGGCAATTGCGCCGATCAGCCAGGGCCATTCCGCAGCGGTCAGCCCGCTGGGGCGCCAGCCACGGTCGCGGATCAATCGGGCGACGCTCAGTCCCAGGCCGCTGCCCATGTACAGCAGCCCGGCCAGGAGGATGGGCGAAAGGTTCAGCCCCAGCAGCTTGGCCAACGGTGTACTTGCACCAAAGAGCGCAGCGGCGGCAAGGGCATACAGAATGCTTATGTTCATTTGGGGCCTGGCTTTCACGGCAATGGCGGGATGACCTATTTAGTCACAGGCGCGGTTGCCGATCCATGCTGGCGCAGAAGGCCATGAATGAAAACGGCTCAGGCCCGACGCGCCATCAACAACACCGAAGCCGCCGCCGACAGCAGCCCCGCGCAGCAGCGGTTGAAGATGCGCTTGCCCGACGGCTTGGCGAACCAGCGACGCATGTGCAGGCCCATGTAGGCGTAGGCAGCGATGGCGATCCATTCCAGTATCAGGAACAGGGCGCCCAACACCGCGAATTGCGGGGTGATGGCGCGGGTCGAGTCAACGAACTGCGGCAAGAACGCGGTGAAGATCAGGATCGCCTTCGGGTTGCCCGCTGCCACCAGGAACTCTTGCCGGGCCAGCGCCAGCATACCCACGGGCGCGCCGGTCACTACGCTCGTAACGCCGGGGTCGGCGCGCCACAACTGCCAGGCCAGGTAGAACAGGTACGCCGCACCGAGAATCTTGATCCCGTAGAACAACAGTTCCGAGGTTTGCAGCACCACCGCCAGACCGGCCGAGGCCAGGGCGATCATCCCGGCGAACGCCAGCAGGCGGCCGACGCCGGCCAGGCACGCGGTGCGATAGCCGTAGCGGGTCGAGTTGCTCACCGACAGCAGGTTGTTCGGGCCGGGCGCCATGTTCAGGGCGAAGCAGGCCGGGAGAAAGAGGGAGAGGGTGGCGAGGTCCATGATCGGCTCCAGTGACGAGAGCGTATTTTTATCACAGCCCTCGAAGGGGCCGCCCCGTACAGTCACTGACCTAAAGTGCCGTATCAGTGGTTAACGGGCGCATTTTTTCGCCCCGGCGACGCAGAGGATCACCGCGACCGTCACCCCGAGCATGCCCAGGCTGACGTGTTCGTGCAGCAAGGTTGCCGCCAGCGTCAGGCCGAAAAACGGCTGCAGCAATTGCAGTTGGCCAACGGCGGCGATTCCACCCTGGGCGAGGCCGCGGTACCAGAACACAAAACCGATCAACATGCTGAACAGCGACACATACGCCAGGCTGAACCAGGCGGGCGCGCTGATGTTGGCAAAGGTTGCCGGCGCCCGCCACCACGTCACCAGCGCCATGACCGGCAGCGCCAACACCAGCGCCCAGCAAATCACCTGCCAGCCACCCAGCGTCCTGGACAGCTTCGCGCCTTCGGCATAGCCGAGGCCGCAAGCCAGGATCGCCAGCAGCATCAGCAAATCACCCTGGGGCGAAGCGGTCAGGCCTTGGGAGACCGCGAAGCCAACGACCAACAGGCTGCCGAGCACCGAGAACACCCAGAACACCGGTCGGGGCCGCTCGCCACCGCGCAAGACGCCGAACACCGCAGTCGCCAGCGGCAACAGGCCGACGAATACGATGGAATGGGCCGAGGTCACGTACTGCAGCGCCAGTGCCGTCAGCAAGGGAAAGCCGACCACTACACCTGACGCCACGATGGCCAAGGGCAGCAGTTGCTGGCGCGCGGGGCGTTTTTCCTTGAACAGCAGCAACAGGCACAGTGCCAGGATCGCCGCGAGGGTGGCGCGGGCGACGGTGAGGAATACCGGATCGAATTCCAGTACCGCCACCCGCGTTGCTGGCAGCGATCCGCTGAAGATCAGCACGCCGATCAGGCCATTGATCCAGCCGCTGGCATGGCTGTGCAGCGTCTGGTGTTGCAGGTTCGAAGTCCGTTCCATCGCGCTCTCGCTCAAAGTCTGGTTGCACGAAAGCCATCCTATGATCGACTATCGGTACAATCAAAAAATTGTCATGGATACAACTCGACATGCCTCGTTCCCGCTACAAATCCCTGGTAGACGCCTTTGCCGCCGACATCCGCTCCGGTCGCCTGTCGCCCGGCACGCGCTTGCCGACTCACCGGCAGCTCGCCACCGAGCAAGGCCTGGCGCTGGTCACGGCGAGCCGGGTGTACGCCGAGCTTGAGCGCATGGGTCTGGTCAGCGGCGAAACCGGGCGCGGTACCTTTGTCCGGGAGACGTCGCTGCCGCCCGGGCAAGGCATCGCCCAGTCGGTGGTCGCGGCGGGGATGATCGACCTCAACTTCAACTATCCGTCGTTGCCCGGGCAGGCCGATCTGTTGCGCAATGCCCTGCGGCAGCTGGCGTTGTCCGGTGACCTGGAAGCGCTGCTGCGTTACCAGCCCCACGCGGGGCGTCTGCACGAACGGGCCTCGGTGGCGCGGCACCTGATTGAGCGCGGGCTCAACGTGCCGGCCGAACAGGTCATGATCGTCAGTGGCGCCCAGCACGGTCTGGCGGTGACCTTGATGACCTTGCTCAAGCCCGGCGATGTGATCGCTGCTGATGCGTTGACATACCCCGGTTTCAAGACACTGGCCGAAACCCTGCATCTGGAGCTGTTGCCCATTCCGGTCACGGACAAGGGCCCTGATCTGGCTGCCCTCGAAGCCTTGTGCCGGACCCGTTCGGTTCGGGCTCTGTACACGATGCCAACGCTGCACAACCCCTTGGGCTGGGTGATGGCCGCCGACCAGCGGGAGCAGTTGGTGTCGATCGCACGCAAGCATGATCTGAAGATCATCGAAGACGCGGCCTACGCCTTTCTGGCCGAAGACGTTCCGCCACCCCTGGCGTCGATGGCGCCGGAAAGGACGGTGTACGTTTCAGGCCTGTCGAAGAATATCGCCACCGGCTTGCGCGTCGGATTCATTGCCGCGCCCGCGCCCTGGGTCGCGGCCTTCGAGCGCACGATCATGGCGACCACCTGGAACACGCCCGGCGTGATGACCGCCATCGCCTGCGCCTGGCTCGACGACGGCACCGTCCTCAAGCTCGAAGCACAGAAGCGTGCGGACGCCCAGGCCAGGCAGGCCCTGGCGCGCAGGGAGCTGGCGGGACTCAGGACCGTCACTCATCCGTCTTCCTATTTCATCTGGCTGCCACTGACCGACGATGCCCGCGCCGACCAGATCGCCATGGCCTTGATGCGCGAGCAGGTCTCGGTCTCGCCGGCCGACCCCTTTGCGATCTCGGCCCATGTACCCCACGCGATCCGCCTGGCGCTGGGCTCGGTGGACATGGACTCGCTGCGCCAGGCGCTGGTGAAAGTGAAAAGGGTGGTCGGCTTTTACGCCTAGGGCAGTTTTCTTCAATACGCACGCCAGCAGGCGCTTTACCTTGGGGCCTGGTTCAACTGACAGGAACAGGTGTGCGATGAGTCTGATGATGTCCATGGCGGCGTTTGCGTTGGCCGCTTCGATTACGCCGGGGCCGGTGAATATCGTGGCGTTGAGTTCCGGGGCGCGCTTCGGCTTTCGTGCCAGTCAGCGGCATGTGGCCGGGGCGACCCTGGGCTTTGTGTTGCTTCTGGTGTTGATGGGGCTGGGGTTGCATGAGGTGTTGCGACTGTGGCCGGCGATGACCCGGGTGGTGCAGTGGGCGGGCGTGGCGTTCCTGTTGTACATGGCGTACAAGCTCGCCGCCGACAATGGGCAGCTTGAGGCGAAGGACGCAAACCGTGCGCCGTCGATGCTGTATGGCGCCGTGATGCAATGGCTCAACCCGAAAGCCTGGCTGGCCTGCGTGGCTGGTATGGGGGCGTTTGTCGCCGATGGCGAGGCGCGGCTGGTCTGGCAATTTGCGGCGGTGTACCTGGTGATTTGCTACCTGTCCGTCGGCTGCTGGGCCTACGCCGGGACGTTTTTGCGCGGCTACCTCGACAACCCGGCGGGCATGCGCTGGTTTAACCGGGTGATGGCGTTGATGCTGGCGGTCAGTGCGGTTTACCTGATTGCCGAATGACGGGCAGGTCTGTTGTGTTGATGTGTATCTGTGGCGAGCGCCCTCGCCACAGGAAGCTCATTGCCATAGCCATAGGGCTCACCCCCGATACTGCCCCGGCGTCGCCGCCAGATGCTGTTTAAACGCCCGTTGAAAGTGCGCCTGATCGGCGAATCCTGCTTCCAGTGCGACATCGGCGATCAACTTGCCATGGCGCAGTTGGTCCCGGGCGAACTGGATGCGCCGGTTGACCAGGAAGGCGTGGGGCGTCATGCCGTAATGCTGCTTGAACGCGCGGATCAGGTAGGACGGTGACAGCTGTGCCGCTTCGCAGATGTCTTCGAGCTTGAGCATTTGCGTGCAGTGATCGCGGATGAAATCGGCGGCGCGTTCCAGTTTGAAGTTCGGTTCGCGCAGCGGTGGATCGGTCGGGTTGAGGCGCAGCTGCACGTCGCTGAAAAACTCCACGGCCGTGCTCTGCTTGCGCAGCACGTCCTGCTGCGGATCGACCAGCACCTCATACAAGGCCTTCAGCCCATCAAACAGGCTGGCGTCGGCAGTGTGGGTGAGGGCAAAGCGGCGAAACGCCAGATCGTCACTGAACCCGAGCTGGTGCTGCAAATCGGTGAGCCACTCAGTTTCGACGTACAGCATCAGGTACGACCAGGGCTGGTCGTCGATTGGATTGCAGGCATGGACATCGCCGGGGTTCATCAGCACCACGGTGCCGGTGCTGACTTCGAACTGCGATTGCTCGTGGATGTAGGTGCTGCGCCCGGCGGTGATGGCGCCGATGGAGAAGTGTTCGTGGGCATGCCGGCTGTAACAGACCTCGCGCCCGTCGGCGATGGAGCGCGCTTCGATGAAGGGCAGGGCATCGTCGCGCCAGAAGCGCGGGGCCTTGTCGCAGGCCTTGGGCGTGGTGAGCTTCATGGTCAGTCCTTGGCAGTTCAGCGTCGGAGTGTATTAGCTCTCGCCATCAAAGGCTCGTTGCAGCGCGGCAATATCGAGTTTTTTCATGTGCATCATCGCCTGCATGGCGCGCTGGGATTTTGCCGTGTCGGGGTCTTTGATCATTTCCATCATTGCCACGGGCACGATTTGCCAGGACACGCCGAACTTGTCCTTGAGCCAGCCGCATTGCTGCGCTTCGACCGGCCCGCCCGCCGACAGGCGTCCCCAGAAATGGTCGACTTCTTCCTGGGTCTGACAATTGACCTGGAACGAGACCGCTTCGTTGAATTTGAAATTCGGGCCCCCGTTGAGGCCGGTAAAGGTCTGCCCGTCGAGTTCAAAGCTGACAGTCATTACCGAACCGACTTCCCGGCCGTGGAATTCCTGGCCGGCCTTGCCGTAATGGGTGATGGCGGTGATTTTTGCATGATCGAAGATCGCACAGTAGAACTTGGCGGCTTCTTCGGCCTGGCCGTCGAACCACAGGCACGGGGTGATTTTGGGTACGTGTAGCATGGCGGGTCTCCCTGGCAGGTTTTTGTGGGCTGGACTATCAGCGTAGCCAGCCTCTGGTCGTCTGGCGGTGCCGTAGATCGACAAGTTCTTCGTGTTTTTTTGGCTGGATATAGTCAATATGACCGCTAAATGAGTCATTAGGACTATTTGGTGCGGTAGTCGGAATGACTCTTCGCGGCGCAGATGGCTGATTTGTCGGGGTTAAAGTTCTGGCACGGGACTTGATACGCCTCATGTACAACTGAATACCTTCAGGAGTACGGAAAATGTTCGACTTTTTCAGCCATCCTCAGAATGTTCTGCACCTCTCGAGCCGTGTGCTCGGCACGGGCCTGGCCATGCTGCTCGCCGGGATCTACGGCGCTTACCTCTATAACGGTCATCTGCCGATCGTTGCGCTGGTCGCCATGCACGCCATGACCATCATCGGGCCAACCCTGCTGAAAGTCGGTTACGTCATGCGCTTGCTGGCCCAGCATCGGTTGAGCAAGCCTGTGGCCAGGGCGCTGGCCTGATGGGCAATTTCGCAGCCAGGCCCGTTTTCAGTCTCGGTTTTCGCCCGTTCTTTCTGGCGGGAGCCGCGTTTGCCGCGCTGGCGGTGGCCATCTGGGGGCTGTGGCTGTACGGCCAATGGCCCGGCGTTGAACCGGTCGGCGGCATGCTCGCCTGGCATCGACACGAAATGCCGTTCGGGTTTGCCGTGGCAATCATTGCCGGCTTTCTGCTGACAGCGGTGCCGAACTGGACGGGACGCCGGGGGCTAAACGGCTGGCCGCTGATCGGGCTGGTGTTGGTGTGGCTGCTGGCGCGACTGGCGTGGCTGATGCCGATTTCTTCTTCGTTGGTCCTGGTATTTCAACCGCCGTTTCTGCCGCTGCTGGCCTGGGTGCTGGGGCGCGATTTGTTGGCGGCAGGTAAACGCGATAACTACCCGATTTTGCTGATGATCAGCTTGCTCGCCGGGTGTCAGGTGATGACGCTGTGGGGGCTGCAGACCCATGACGATGGCTTGCAACGGCGTGGTGTGCTGGCGGCACTGTGGCTGGTGGCGGCGTTGATGAGTGTGATCGGTGGGCGAGTGATCCCGTTCTTCATTCAACGCGGGCTGAATCGTCCGCCCGCGCCTGCGTCCAGCCCGTTGCCGACCCGGGTGCTGCTGGTCAGTGGCTTGCTGGCCGCCGTGAGCGTTGCCGTCGGCCTGAATGACGCGCCAAGGCCATGGTTGTCGCTGTTGTTTGTGCTGATCGGGGTGTTGCACCTGTGGCGGCTGTGGCGCTGGCATGACCGCGCAATGTGGCGGGTGCCTCTGCTGTGGTCGCTATATGTGGCCTATGCCTGGCTGGTCGTGGCGGTCGTGGCGATGGCGTTATGGCACGCCGGGCTGATGCTGCAACAGAGTCTGGCCACCCATGCGCTGGCGGTTGGCGCAATCGGCGGGCTGATTCTGGCGATGATAGCCCGGGTCAGCCTCGGCCATACCGGGCGGCCGCTGCTGCCTTCGAAGGCGATGGTCGCGGGGTTTGCCCTGGTGCTGCTGGCGGGTGTGTCGCGGGTGCTGCTGGTGCCGTTTTCCGGTGTGGGGCTGGGGTTGGCGGCGCTGCTTTGGTGTTCGGCGTTCGGCCTGTTCCTGTTGGGTTATACCGGGGTTTTGCTCAAGCCACGGGTTTAGATATCGGTTGGCGCCGGCCAGCCGGCTCCTGCAGCTCTGCGTTCTGGACGACCGATGGTCGATACGATTCAGCCTGCTGGTCAAATTGCGCTTAGCTGTAAGGATAACCCGGCGCGCGTAGATTCGCTTCACTCCCTTAAAAATCACCTTTCCCAAGACGCGCGCTCTTCAGAACACCTTGAGTCTGAGGACCATCGCAATGCTGACCCTGAACATCAATGGCAAGGACCAGGAACTGGATGTCCCCGCGGACATGCCGTTGCTCTGGGTTCTACGCGACGTTGCGCACCTGACCGGAACCAAATTCGGTTGTGGCATGGCCCAGTGCGGCGCCTGCACCGTGCACATCGACGGCGCGCCGCTGCGCTCGTGCATCACGCCCGCGACGGCCGTGGCCCACGGGCAGAAAATCCTCACCATCGAAGGCCTGTCCACCGACGGCTCGCACCCGGTGCAACAAGCCTGGGCCGAACTCGATGTGGTGCAGTGCGGTTACTGTCAGTCCGGGCAGATCATGTCGGCGGCGGCGCTGCTGGCGAAGATCCCGAAACCGACTGACAGCGACATCGATCAGGCACTGTCCGGCAACATTTGTCGTTGCGGCACCTATCCACGCATTCGCGCCGCGATCAAACGCGCCGCCGAGTTGGGTTGAGGTGGCCATGGACAGCATCACTGCGTTATCCCGTCGTGGTTTCCTCAAGGGCGCCACGGCGCTGGGCGGCGGCCTGGTGGTGGCGTTTGTCATCCCCGGCGCCCATCGGTTTGCCCGGGGCGCGGACAACCAGGGCAACGTGTTCGCACCGAATGCATTCCTGCGCATTGGCAATGACAACAGCGTCACCGTGCTGCTCGGCCATTCGGAAATGGGCCAGGGTATCTGGACCGGCCTGACCATGCTGATCGCTGAAGAGCTGGACGCCGACTGGTCGAAAATCCGCGTCGAACATTCCCCGGCCTCGGCCAAGGACTATGGCCTGGCCGGGTTTGGCGGAATGCAGATCACCGGCGGCTCGACCTCGACCTGGATGGAGTTCGACCGCTACCGCCAGGCCGGTGCCGCCGCGCGATTGATGTTGATCGAGGCCGCAGCCAAGCGTTTCAACGTGGCGCCGTCCGGGATCCGCACCGAATCGGGGATGGTCATTGCCGGTGACCAGCGCGTCAGCTACGGCGAACTGGCCGATGATGCCGGCAAACTGCCGGTGCCGGATCCGGTATCGATCAAGCTGAAGGACGCCAAGGACTGGAAATTCATCGGCAAGCCCACCAAACGCCTGGACACCCCGGAAAAAATCACCGGGCGCGCGAAGTTCGGCATGGACGTGCAATTCGATGGTTTGATGACCGCGATGGTCGCCCGGTCGCCGGTATTCGGCGGCAGCGTCAAATCCTTCGAAGGCGCCGGCGCGCTGGCGATCCCGGGGGTGCTCAAAGTGGTGCAGGTGCCGACCGGCGTGGCGGTGATTGCCGAGCATTACTGGGCGGCCAAGCTGGGGCGCGATGCGCTGACGGTCGAGTGGGACCTGGGGCCGAACACCGGTCTGGACAGTCAAAAACTGCTGGAAAGTTTCCGCAAGCTCGCCGCCACGCCGGGCCTTCCCGCCAGCCAGGCCGGCGACACCCAGGCGGCACTGGCAAAGGCGAGCAAAACCATCGATGTCGAGTACAGCGTGCCGTACCTGGCCCATGCGCCCATGGAGCCGCTGAACTGCACGGTGAAGATCACCCCCGACAAGTGCGAGATCTGGACCGGTACCCAGTTCCAGACCCTCGATCAGATGATCGCCGGGAAAATCACCGGGCTCAAACCGGAGCAGGTGCAAATCCATACCGAATTTCTGGGCGGCGGTTTTGGCCGGCGTGCCAACCCGACTTCGGACTTTGTCGCTGAAGCGGTGCAGGTGGCCAAGGCAGCGGGCGGGCCGGTGAAAACCGTGTGGGCGCGGGAGGACGACATTCGCGGCGGCTATTACCGCTCGGCGTTCCTGCATCGGGCACGTATTGGTCTGGGGGCCGACGGCCTGCCGCTGGCGTGGAAGCATGTGATGGTCGGGCAGTCGATCATGGCAGGCACCTCCCTCGAAGCCGCAATGGTCAAGAACGGCATCGACAAGACCTCGGTCGAAGGCGTGGCGGACAGTCCCTACCTCGAAGGGCTGGCCAATCATCAAGTCGAACTGCATTCGCCGCAAACCGGTATCAGTGTGCTGTGGTTGCGTTCGGTGGGGCACAGTCACACGGCGTTTGTCATGGAGTCGTTGATCGACGAACTGGCGACAGCGGCGGGCAAGGACCCGGTGGAGTATCGCCGTACCTTGCTCAAGGACCATCCGCGACACCTCGGTGTGTTGAACCTGGCGGTGGAGAAAGCCAACTGGAAGGCGCCACTGCCCCAGGGCCACGCCTTGGGTGTGGCGGTGCATGAGTCTTTCGGCAGTTACGTGGCGCAGGTTGCCGAGGTGTCCCAGGACAACCTGGCGATCCGCGTGCATCGGGTGGTGTGCGCGGTGGACTGCGGGATTGCGGTCAACCCGCAGAGCATCGCGGCGCAGATGGAATCGTGCATCACCTTTGGCCTCGGCTTTACCTTGCACAGCAAACTGACCTTCAAGGACGGGCAAGTGGTGCAGTCGAACTACCACGACTATCAGGTGTTGCGGCTCAACGAGATGCCGGTAGTGGAGGTGCATATCCTGCCCAGCAGCGATAAACCCGGTGGCATCGGCGAGGCGGGCGTGCCGCCCACGGCGCCGGCCGTGGCCAACGCGGTGTTTGCCTTGACCGGCCAGCGCCTGCGTGAATTGCCGCTGCAGTTGTCGGGGGTGTGAGATGAAACGACATCACTGGTTGCTGGGCTCGTTATTGCTGATTTGCCTTTTTATCTATGCCACCGAGCTGTTTGCCGATGATCGCGAAGCCTTGAAAGCCTTCGAAACCGTGCAGAAGGTTTTCCAGAGCCCGCGTTGCCAGAACTGCCACATTCCCGGCGATTCGCCGTTGCAGTTCGACGCCGGAAAACCCCATGGGATGAATGTGGTGCGTGGCTTGGATGGCAAGGGCGCAGCCGGGTTGCCCTGCGCGACCTGCCACGCCGAGGCCAATCCACCGCCCAGTTATGGCCCCAAGGCACCACCGGGGGCGCCCCATTGGAGCCTGCCACCGGCGGCGCACAAAATGGCCTGGATTGGCCTGCCACCCGACAAGTTGTGCGCCATGATCAAGGACCGTTCCAGCAACGGCGATCGTGATTTCGCGGCGCTGATCAAGCACGTCAGCGAGGACAAATTGGTGTTGTGGGGCTGGAATCCCGGGGGCAATCGCGAGCCCGTGCCGGTGCCCCACGATATTTTCGTCGAGCAATTCAAGGTGTGGGCGGACGCGGGAGGGCCATGTCCGCTGGGTAGCTGACCAACGGTGCCTCAACCGGGAGTCAAACCGGTTCTGTGCGACTCTAAAGTACATAGTCGCCACAGGAGCAACTTATGCTGATCCCAGGCAAGACTTACCCATCAAGCGTCTGCGCAGACCCTTTGCGCACGCCATTGCAGGAGCGCGAACTGCTTCGCGACCTGGCCCGCCAGGCTGAGCAGGAAGTGATCGGCGTGCAGATGGCGAGCATGGATGAGTTGACGCTGCTGTCCAATCGGCACGGGTTCATTGCATTGGCCCAACTGGGGCTGAACGTCTGCCAGCAACTGGGCCGGCCGGCGACCCTGCTGTTTTTCAACCTCGATGAGTTCAAGCGCATCAACTACCTGTTCGGTCGCGCCGAGGGCGACGATGCCCTGAAAACCTTTGCCGACGTGCTGCGCATTGGCTTCAGGGAAAGTGATGTGATCGGTCGACTGGAAGGCGCCACCTTCGTCGCCTTGCTGACCGGTTCCAGCGCGGTGGACATCAAGGCGATCAAGGCGCGACTCGAAGAAATGCTCGACGAGCGCAACGCCACGGTGCATCGCGGTTATGACATCCGCTTCAGCATGGGGCAGATCGAGTACGACACTGTGCAGCATGGCTCGATTGAAGAGCTTTTGGTTGAGGCGGAATCGGTGTTGGGCCGCTAGAAGTGTATTGGCTGGACTGGCCCCTTCGCGGGCAAGCCCGCTCCCACAGAGGCTTGGTGTACACCGCTCGTGTGAACGACAGAAATCACTGTGGGAGCGGGCTTGCCCGCGAAGGCGTTCTTGCTGTCACCGCTTATTTGGCAAACAACTGCCCGATATCCTTGAACGCCTTGAATTCCAGCGCATTGCCGCAGGGATCAAACAGAAACATGGTCGCCTGCTCACCCACCAGTCCCTGAAAACGAATGCCCGGTTCGATCACAAAGCGCGTCCCCAGCGACTTCAGCCGTTCGGCCAGCGCCTCCCACTCCGTCATGCCCAGTACCACGCCAAAATGCGGCACCGGCACGTCATGGCCGTCCACGGCGTTGGTGTGGGCGGCTTCCTGGGTCGCGTTTTTCGGTGCCAGGTGAATCACTAACTGGTGTCCGAAAAAATTGAAATCGACCCAGTGCTCGCTGGAGCGACCTTCTTCCAGACCGAACACGCTGCCATAGAAGTGCCGCGCGGCCGGCAGGTCATAGACGGGAATGGCGAGGTGAAACGGGGAGAGTTGCATCGGGTGGGCCTCCATCTGCTGAATTCAGGCTGAGTGTAGTCCTGTGCTTTTCGATTAAAAGACGATAGTTTTTGCGCCGAGCTCAAATTATTTCGATCAATCGGGGGCCCTATGCTGCGGGAACTGAAAACCTTTATCGCGGTGACGCGTTACGGCACGTTTGCGGCCGCGGGCCTGCATATCGGCCTGACACAGTCGGCCATCAGTGCGCAGATGCGCAATCTGGAACAGGCCCTCGGCATTCGCTTGTTCGATCGCACCGGACGTCAGGCGCTGCTCAATGCGGCGGGGCAGCGCGCGTTGCCCATGGCCCGCGAGATCCTGGACACCTTCAGCCGCATGGCGGTCAGCGACGATGTCAGCGAATACCGTGGCGAGCTGAAAATCGGCGCGGTGGCCACGGCCCAGACCGGATTGCTGCCCCAGGCGCTGCTGCGTTTGCGTCAGCAAGCGCCGTTGCTGGAGCCGAAACTGGTGCCGGGGGTGTCGCTCAATCTGCTGAGCCAGGTGGACACTGGCGAAGTCGATCTGGCGATCCTGATCAAGCCACCGTTCGACCTGCCCAAGGAACTGTCGGCACAAGTCATTCGCCGCGAGCCCTTTGTTTTGATCGTCCCGGCGGAACTTGAAGGCGACGAGCCGCTGCAGTTGCTCGCCGAGCATCCTCACGTACGCTACGACCGCAACTCGTTCGGTGGACGCCTGGTGACCCGGTTTCTGCGTGAACAGCAGATTGATGTGCAGGTGGCGCTGGAGCTGGATGAGCTGGAAGCCATCGTCAAGATGGTCGAATGCGGTTTGGGGATTTCGCTCCTTCCCGAAGCCGGTTTATGGCTCGAGCACGGGGCGAAGGTCAGGGTGGTCCGCTTGGGTGAGTTGACGTTTTATCGCGAAATTGTGCTGTTGCAGCGCTATGGCCAGCGGACTCAGCCGATTCAGCAGTTGTTTGCAGACTGCCTCATGCACAACCCCCTGTAGGAGCGAGCCTGCTCGCGATGGACTTCAGACCACCCCGTTTCATCCTAACAAAACGCATCATCGTTAACGACCATCGCGAGCAGGCTCGCTCCTACAAAGGGCGTGCCGTCCTGACATCACAGGCACAAAAAACCCGCCTGAAGAGGCGGGTCCTTTTTATCGGCTAACCGAAGATCACTCTTCGATGTTGCCCATGGCCGTGGTGTTGAAGCCACCGTCCACGTACATGATTTCACCGCTGATGCCGGACGCCAGGTCCGAGCACAGGAAGGCGCCGGCGTTGCCGACTTCTTCGATGGTGACGTTGCGACGCAGCGGGGTTTGCGCTTCGTTGGCGGCCAGCATCTTGCGGAAGTTCTTGATGCCGGAAGCGGCGAGGGTACGGATCGGGCCAGCCGATACGCAGTTGACGCGGGTGCCGTCCGGGCCCAGGGAGCCGGCCAGGTAACGTACGCCGGCTTCCAGGGAGGCCTTGGCCATGCCCATGACGTTGTAGTTCGGCATGGTGCGCTCGGCGCCCAGGTACGACAGGGTCAGCAGGCTGCCGTTGCGGCCTTTCATCATCTCGCGACCGGCCTTGGCCAGGGCCACGAAGCTGTAGGCGCTGATGTCGTGAGCGATACGGAAACCTTCACGGGTGGTGGCTTCGGTGAAGTCGCCGTCCAGTTGGTCGCCCGGGGCGAAGCCGACGGAGTGCACGATGCAATCCAGGCCGTCCCACTTCTTGCTCAGCTCTTCGAAAACCTTGGCGATTTCCGCATCGCTGGCCACGTCGCACGGGAAGCACAGCTCAGGGCTCGAACCCCAGCCTTGTGCGAACTCTTCGACACGACCTTTCAGTTTGTCGTTCTGATAAGTGAAGGCAAGCTCAGCGCCCTCGCGATGCATGGCGGCAGCGATGCCGGATGCGATGGACAGCTTGCTGGCGACACCGACGATCAGTACGCGCTTACCGGCGAGAAAACCCATGTGTTGCTCCTCTCTTTCAGGTTATTGCGCAGTGGCTGGAGCCAGGAAAGCGGCTTCCAGCAACTGCTGTGTATACGGATGTTGGGGGGCGGCAAAAATGCTTTGCGCGTCTCCCTGTTCGACCACTTGGCCATGCTTGACCACCATCAGCTGGTGGCTCAGCGCTTTGACGACAGCCAGGTCATGGCTGATAAACAGATACGTCAGGTTGTACTTGCTTTGCAGTGAACGCAAAAGCTCCACCACTTGGCGTTGCACGGTGCGGTCGAGGGCCGAAGTCGGCTCGTCCAGCAGAATCAACGCCGGTTTTAGCACTAATGCCCGGGCAATGGCGATTCTCTGCCGCTGCCCACCGGAAAATTCGTGGGGGTAGCGGTGCCGGGTTTCCGGGTCCAGACCTACCTCCTTGAGTGCCGCAATGATTGCTTGTTCCTGTTCCGCCTCGGTGCCCATCTTGTGGATCCGCAGGCCCTCGCCGACGATCTGGCTCACGCACATGCGCGGGCTCAGGCTGCCGAAGGGGTCCTGAAACACCACCTGCATCTCCCTGCGCAACGGCCGCACCTGTTGTTGCGTCAGGCAGTCTAGCTGTTTGCCTTCAAAACGGATGGCGCCTTTGCTGCCGATCAACCGCAGGATCGCCAGACCCAATGTCGATTTGCCGGAACCGCTTTCTCCCACAATCCCCAGGGTCTGCCCCTGAGGCAGGCTGAAATTGATGCCATCCACCGCCTTGACGTAATCCACCGTCTTTTTCAGCAGGCCTTTCTTGATCGGGAACCAGACTTTCAGGTCCTCGACCGTCAGCAACGGCGGGCCAACCACGTTGGTTGCCGGCGTGCCGCTGGGCTCTGCGGCCAGCAGGATGCGAGTGTACGGATGCTGCGGTGCGCGGAACAACTCTTCGCACGATGCCTGTTCGACGATGCAACCGCGCTGCATGACACATACGCGATGCGCAATTCTTTTCACCAGGTTCAAATCGTGGCTGATCAGCAGCAATGCCATGCCCAGGCGGGCCTGTAATTCCTTGAGCAATTCGAGGATTTTCAGCTGAACGGTTACGTCCAGGGCGGTGGTTGGCTCGTCGGCGATCAGCAGCTCTGGCTCGTTGGCCAGGGCCATGGCGATCATCACGCGCTGACGTTGACCGCCGGACAACTCATGGGGCAGGGCCTTGAGGCGCTTGTGCGGCTCGGGGATGCCGACCATTTCCAGCAGCTCCAGGGTACGCTTGGTCGCGACTTTACCAATCAGCCCCTTGTGGATGCCCAGTACCTCGTTGATCTGTTTCTCGATCGAGTGCAGCGGGTTGAGCGAGGTCATCGGCTCCTGGAAGATCATCGCGATCCGGTTGCCGCGGATGTGCCGGATGGTTTTTTCTTTCAGGCTCAGCAGATCCTGCCCGGAATAGGCGATGGTGCCCGATGGATGCCGCGCGAGCGGGTAGGGCAGCAGACGCAGGATCGAGTGGGCGGTCACCGATTTGCCGGACCCGCTTTCGCCCACCAGGGCCAGGGTTTCACCGCGTTTGATGTCGAAGCTGACCCCTTCGACCACGCGCTGGCAGTGGTCGCCGACGACGAATTCGACGGCGAGGTCGCGCACTTCGATCAGATTGTCCTGATTCATTTCACTTCCTCGGGTCGAAGGCATCGCGAGCGGACTCGCCGATAAACACCAGCAAACTCAACATCAAGGCCAGCACCGCAAACGCGCTCATGCCGAGCCAGGGCGCCTGCAGGTTGGATTTGCCCTGGGCCACCAGTTCACCCAGGGACGGGCTGCCCGCCGGCAGGCCGAAGCCGAGGAAATCCAGGGCGGTCAGGGTACCGATGGCGCCGGTCAGGATGAACGGCATGAAGGTCATGGTCGAGACCATGGCGTTGGGCAGGATATGGCGGAACATGATCGCACCGTTTTGCATGCCCAGGGCCCGGGCCGCGCGCACGTATTCCAGATTACGCCCGCGCAGGAATTCGGCGCGCACCACGTCCACCAGGCTCATCCAGGAAAACAGCAGCATGATGCCCAGCAACCACCAGAAATTCGGCTGGACGAAACTGGCCAGGATGATCAGCAGATAGAGCACCGGCAACCCGGACCAGATTTCCAGGAACCGCTGGCCGGCCAGATCGACCCAGCCACCGTAGAACCCCTGCAAGGCACCGGCGATGACGCCGATCAGCGAACTGAACAGGGTCAGCGTCAGGGCAAACAACACCGAAATGCGGAAGCCGTAGATCACCCGAGCCAGCACGTCACGACCCTGGTCGTCGGTGCCGAGGAGGTTATCGGTCGACGGGGGGGCCGGTGCCGGCACTTTCAGGTCGTAATTGATGCTCTGGTAGCTGTAGGGAATCGGCGCCCACAACACCCAGGCGTCCTTGGCCTTGAGCAGTTCGCGGATGTACGGGCTCTTGTAGTTGGCCTCCAGCGGGAATTCGCCACCAAAGGTGGTTTCCGGGTAGCGCTTGAGCGCCGGGAAGTACCAGTGGTTGTCGTAATGCACCACCAGGGGTTTGTCATTGGCGATCAATTCGGCGCCAAGGCTGGCACCGAACAGGATCAGAAACAGCCAAAGCGACCACCAGCCACGCTTGTTGGCCTTGAACAGCTCGAAACGGCGGCGATTGAGCGGGGACAGGTTCATCTCAATGCTCCCGGCTTTCGAAGTCGATGCGCGGATCGACAAAGGTGTAGGTGAGGTCGCCGATCAGTTTCACCACCAGCCCCAGCAGGGTGAAGATGAACAGGGTGCCAAAAACCACCGGGTAATCGCGGTTGATCGCCGCTTCAAAACTCATCAGGCCGAGGCCGTCGAGGGAGAAGATCACTTCGACCAGCAGCGAACCGGTGAAGAAGATGCCGATGAACGCCGACGGGAACCCGGCGATCACCAGCAGCATGGCGTTGCGGAACACATGGCCGTAGAGCACGCGATGGTGGGTCAGGCCCTTGGCCTTGGCGGTGACCACGTATTGCTTGTTGATTTCGTCGAGGAAGCTGTTTTTGGTCAGCAGGGTCATGGTCGCGAAGTTGCCGATCACCAGTGCGGTCACCGGCAGCGCCAGGTGCCAGAAGTAATCGAGCACCTTGCCGCCCATGCTCAGTTCATCGAAGTTGTTCGACGTGAGCCCGCGCAAGGGGAACCAGTCGAGGTAACTGCCGCCGGCAAACACCACGATCAGCAGGATGGCGAACAGGAACGCCGGGATGGCGTAGCCGACGATGATCGCCGAACTGGTCCAGACGTCGAAGTGACTGCCGTGGCGCGTCGCCTTGGCGATTCCCAGGGGAATCGACACCAGGTACATGATCAGGGTGCTCCACAGCCCCAGGGAGATCGACACCGGCATCTTTTCCTTGATCAGGTCGATGACCTTGGCGTCGCGGAAGAAGCTGTCGCCGAAATCCAGGGACGCATAGTTCTTGACCATGATCCACAAGCGTTCCGGTGCCGACTTGTCGAAGCCGTACATGTGCTCGATTTCCTTGATCAGGGCCGGGTCCAGCCCTTGGGCGCCGCGATAGGCCGAGCCGGCCACCGAGACTTCGGCACCGCCACCGGCGATGCGGCTGGTGGCGCCTTCGAAACCTTCGAGCTTGGCGATCATTTGCTCCACCGGCCCGCCAGGGGCGGCCTGGATGATCACGAAGTTGATCAGCAAAATGCCGAACAAGGTCGGGATGATCAGCAGCAGTCGCCGAAAAATATACGCCAGCATCTGATTACTCCGTGCCCGCAGGGTCGGCTTGCAATTTGGTTTCGATCTCTATTGCAGGTTTGGCATCGGGCTTGACCCACCAGGTGGCGGTGCCGATGTCGTATTTAGGCGAGACCTTGGGATGGCCGATGTGGTTCCAGTAGGCCACGCGCCAGGTCTTGATGTGCCAGTTGGGAATCACGTAATAGCCCCATTGCAACACCCGGTCCAGTGCCCGGGCATGGGCCACCAGGCTTTTGCGCGAATCGGCGTTGATCAGTTGTTCGACCAGTTGGTCCACCACCGGATCCTTGAGGCCCATGGTGTTGCGGCTGCCGGGTTTGTCGGCGGCAGCGGTCATCCAGAACTCGCGCTGTTCGTTGCCCGGTGAGTTGGACTGCGGGAAGCTGCCGACGATCATGTCGAAGTCCCGCGAGCGCACGCGGTTGATGTACTGCGAGACGTCGACCCGGCGGATCACCAGGTCGATGCCCAGGTCGCTCAGGTTGCGCTTGAACGGCAGCAGCACCCGCTCGAACTCGGTCTGGGCCAGCAGGAACTCGATCTTCACCGGTTTACCGGTGGTATCGACCATTTTGTCATCGACGATGCGCCAGCCGGCCTCTTGCAGCAGTTGATAGGCCTTGCGCTGCTGGGTGCGGATCATGCCGCTGCCATCGGTAATCGGGTTCTGGAAGGCTTCGCTGAACACCTGTTCGGGGATCTTGCCGCGGAACGGATCGAGGATCGCCAGTTGATCGGCATCGGGCAGCCCGGTGGCGGCCATTTCCGAGTTCTCGAAATAGCTGCGGGTTCGCGCGTAGGCGCCGTTGAACAATTGCTTGTTGGTCCACTCGAAGTCCAGCAACAGCGTCAGGGCCTGGCGCACTCGCACGTCCTGGAACAGCGGGCGACGCAGGTTGAACACGAAGCCTTGCATGCCGGTGGGGTTGCCGTTGGGGATCTGCTCCTTGATCAGGCGGCCCTCGGTGACCGCCGGGATGTTGTAGGCGTTGGCCCAGTTCTTGGCGGTCATTTCCAGCCAGTAGTCGAACTGCCCGGCCTTGAGCGCCTCCAGCGCGACGGTGTTGTCGCGGTAGTAGTCGGTGGTCATCACGTCGAAATTGTAGAAACCACGGTTGGCCGGCAGGTCCTTGCCCCAGTAGTCCTTGACCCGCTCATAGCGCACCGAACGCCCGGCCTTCACTTCGCTGACCCGATAGGGGCCACTGCCCAGGGGGATTTCGAGGTTGCCCTTGTTGAAATCGCGGGTCGCCCACCAATGCTTGGGCAGGACCGGCAACTGACCGAGGATCAGCGGCAGTTCGCGGTTGTTGTTGTGCTTGAACTTGAACAACACCGTGAGCGGATCTTCGGCGACCACTTCGTCGACATCGCTGTAGTAGCCGCGGTACATCGGGGCGCCATCCTTGATCAGGGTCTGGAAGCTGAACACCACATCTTCGGCGCGTATCGGATGACCATCATGGAATCGCGCTTCCGGGCGCAGGTAGAAACGCACCCAGGTATTGTCCGGTGCCTTCTCGATCTTGCCGGCGACCAGGCCGTATTCGGTGAAGGGTTCGTCCAGGCCATGTTTGGTCAGGGTGTCGTAGATCAGATTGATGTCGTCGGCGGCCACCCCCTTGCTGATGAACGGGTTGAGGCTGTCGAAGCCGCCGAACCCGGCCTGGCGGAATTTTCCTCCCTTTGGGGCGTCCGGGTTGACGTAATCGAAGTGCTTGAAATCGGCCGGGTACTTTGGCGGCTCGTTGTACAGGGTCAGGGCATGCTGCGGGGCGGCACAGGCCAGCCCGGCGAACAACAGGGCGCTGGCCTGCAGGAGCAGGGCGCTTGCAGGTTTCATTGATCTTTCTCCGAAGATTTCAGCCACCACGCGCTCAGGCCCAGGGTGTAGGGCGGTGTGGTGACGAAGGCCAGCCGGTTGCGGTAGGCCAGGCGATGATAGTTGAGGTACCAGTTGGGAATGCTGTAGTGCTGCCACAGCAGTACCCGATCCAGAGCCCGGCCGGCGGCGACTTGCTCATCGCGACTCTTGGCGGCGAGCAGTTGTTCGAGCAGATGGTCGACCACTGGATTGGCGATGCCTGCGTAATTCTTGCTGCCCTTGACCCCGGCCTGGCTGGAGTGGAAGTACTGCCACTGTTCAAGGCCCGGGCTGAGGGTCTGGTTGAGCGTCATCAGAATCATGTCGAAGTCGAACTGGTCGAGGCGCTGCTTGTACTGCGCACGATCGACCGTTCGCAGCCGCGCGTCGATGCCGATGCTGGTCAGGTTCTCGACATAGGGCTGAAGAATGCGTTCCAGGTTCGGGTTGACCAGCAGGATCTCCAGGCGCAGCGGTTGTCCGGCGGCGTTTTGCAGGCGTTGGCCGTTGAGCTTCCAGCCGGCCTCGGCGAGCAGCCCCAGGGCTCTGCGCAGGGTTTCCCGGGGAATGCCGGCACCTTGGGTCTGCGGCAGGCTGAAGGGCTCGGTGAACAGCCTGGCGGGCAACTGCTCGCGCCAGGGTTTGAGCATCAGCCATTCATGCCCGACCGGCAGCCCGGTGGCGGAGAACTCGCTGTTGGGGTAATAGCTCATGGCGCGCTGGTAGGCGCCGCTGAACAGCGTGCGGTTGGTCCATTCGAAGTCGAACATCAAGCCCAACGCTTCACGAACCTTCACGTCAGAGAACGTCGGGCGGCGGCTGTTCATGAACAGGCCCTGGCTCTGGGTCGGAATCTGGTGCGGGATCTGCGCCTTGATCACTTCACCGCGGCGGATCGCCGGGAAGTTGTAGCCGGTGTCCCAGTTCTTCGCCTGGTGCTCGATATAGATGTCGAACTCGCCGGCCTTGAACGCTTCGAATGCCACATCGCTGTCGCGGTAGAACTCGACTTCCATGCGGTCGAAATTGTACTTGCCTCGATTGACGGCCAGATCCTTGCCCCAATAGTCCTTGACCCGCTCGAAAACGATCTGCCGTCCCGGTGTCACCGACGTGATGCGATACGGTCCGCTGCCCAGCGGGGGCTCGAAGGTGGTGGCCTTGAAATCGCGACCCTTCCAGTAGTGTTGCGGCAGGACCGGCAACTCGCCCAGGCGCAGGATCAGCAGCGGATTGCCGGCGCGCTTGAAGACGAACCGTATGCGCTGCGGGTTGAGGATATCGACCCGCGACACTTCCTGCAGGTTGGTGCGGTACTGCGGATGACCTTCCTTGAGCAGCAGACGGTAGGAGAACGCCACGTCGTAGGCGGTGATCGGCGTGCCATCGTGGAAGCGCGCTTCGGGGCGCAGGTTGAACACCACCCAGCTGCGGTCCTCGTTGTACTCCACCGACTGGGCTATCAGGCCATAACTGGATGTCGGCTCGTCACCGGAGGGGGCGTACTGGCCGGTGCCGACCATCAGCGGTTCGTTGAGTTCGTTGATGCCGTATTGCAGGAAGTTCGGCGTAGTCACCGGGCTGGTGCCCTTGAAGGTGTAGGGGTTGAGCGTATCGAAGGTGCCAAATGCCATCACCCGCAACGTACCGCCCTTGGGCGCTTGCGGGTTGACCCAGTCGAAGTGGGTAAATCTGGCCGGATACTTGAGCGTGCCGAACTGCGCATAACCATGGCTTTCGCTGATCGTCGCGCTTGCGGTGGAGCTCAAGGCCAGGCTGATCAGGAGCAGGAGGAGGGGACGCTTCAAGTCAGAGATCCGATCCAGGCGGCTTGGGCTTTGTGGGCCGTACAGTAACAGCTTGTCTGGACAGGAAAAAGACAGGGGTTTAAAGCAGATCTGATCCGTTGCAGGAGTCGGCTTGCTCGCGGTGGTTTGGGAGATTACGCGTAAAACTGGAAGCGTGGCGGCGCTCTCTGGTTTTTCGCGAGCAGGCTCGCTCCTACAGAAGGGGTGAAAAAATTCGCGGACAAAAAAAGCCCCTGAATGCAGGGGCTTGTTTTTAATGCGGGTTGGCGACGATGAGCATTTGACCGGGTTTCAGCGCCTGGCCAACGCGCGGGTTCCAGCGCTTGAGGTGTTGCATTTCAACGTTGAAGCGCTTGGCCACGATGTACAGCGAGTCGCCTTGCTGAACCTTGTATTGGGTTTGTGGCTTCCTGGTCTCGCTCTTGTTCCTGGCGTTGGTCGCGACCACAGTATTGATGCGTCCGGAGCCGCGCTTGCCGGTGTCCTGAATGACCAGGGTCTGGCCAGGCTTGAGGTTCTTGCCACTGAGCTTGTTCCAGCGCTGCAGGTCCTTGATGTCGACGTTATTGGCCTTGGCGATGGAGCCCAGGTTGTCACCCCGCTTGACCCGGTAGTTGCGTTTGACACTCGCCACCCGGATGTCATCAGCGCCCTCGAAGACCGGTTTGCGCGGTTTCTTGCTGATCAGCTCTTCAGGACGCATGGTCTGCAGGCTGGTGGTCAGCAACTGCGCCTTGGAGGTCGGCACCAACAGATGCTGGGGGCCGTCGAGGGTGGTGCGCTGTTTGAACGCGGGGTTGAGCTGGAACAGTTCGTCTTCGTCGATGTTGGCGACTTCTGCGACCTTGGACAGGTCCATGCGCTGGTTGATTTCGACGACCTTGAAGTAGGGTTCGTTGGCGATCGGGTTGAGGTTCACGCCATAGGCTTCTGGCGCCAGCACCACTTGCGAGAGGGCCAGCAGCTTCGGCACATAGGCCTGGGTCTCAGCAGGCAGCGGCAGGTTCCAGTAGTCGGTGGGCAGGCCGAGCCTTTCATTGCGCTCGATGGCCCGGCTGACGGTGCCTTCGCCCGCGTTGTACGCGGCCAGGGCCAGCAGCCAGTCGCCGTTGAACATGTCGTGCAAGCGGGTCAGGTAATCCATTGCCGCAGTGGTCGAGGCAGTGATATCGCGACGACCATCATAGGAGCGGGTTTGACGCAGGTTGTAGTAACGCCCGGTGGACGGGATGAACTGCCAAAGACCCACCGCGTCGGCCCGGGAGTAGGCCATCGGGTTGTAGGCGCTTTCAATCACCGGCAACAGCGCCAGTTCCAGCGGCATGTTGCGCTCTTCGAGGCGTTCGATGATGTAGTGAATGTAAAGGCTGCCACGAGAGCCGGCGTTTTCGAGGAAGGATGGATTGCTGGCGAACCACAGACGCTGTTGCTCAATGCGCGGATTGACGCCCAGGCCGTCCTGCAGCTGGAAACCCTGGCGCATGCGTTCCCAGACGTCCTGCGCCGCCTGCGGGCTCGGCTTTTCACTGAGCCAGACAGGTTTTTGCTTGGCACGAGCGGCAATATTCGGAGTGTGTGCCGCATCGGTTTGCGGCACATGGCTTGAGCAGCCCGCCAATGTCGCGGACACAGCCACCGCTATGGCTTGAGCCAGGCGGGTCAATGCATCCGAATTGATGGCTTTGCGAATAGGTGACGACATTGGCTGGAAGTAAGTTCCGGGCAAAAATGTCGGGGGATTCTAGAAAGCGCACCCCCTGCGGTCAACCATTCAGAATTTGCGGAACCTCGGGGACTCTGTTCAGAACGTGTCTTTCCAGGCTCGCAAAACCGCAAAAACCATATCGGGCGCCGGGTTATGCGTGCCGGTCCGTTCGTCAGCTTTTTCTTTAACGGATGTTTCAGCGGTGCGCAAGAACGGGTTTGTGCGTTTTTCCAGGCCCACCGTGGACGGCAACGTAATGACGCCGGCTTCCCGTTGGCGGGTCACGGTGGCCAGGCGCTCGAGGGTGTCGGGATTGCCGGGCTCGACCGCCGCGGCGAAGCGCAGGTTGCTCAGCGTATATTCGTGGGTGCAGTACACCCGGGTGTCCTCGGGAAGGGCCGCGAGGCGTGACAGCGAGGTGTACATTTGCAGGGGGGTGCCCTCGAACAGGCGGCCGCAACCGGCCGCGAACAGGGTGTCTCCGCAAAACAGCAGGCCGCGATGATAATAGGCAATATGCCCCAGGGTATGGCCAGGCACGGCGATGACATCGAAGTCATGGCCCAGCACGCTGATACGGTCGTTATCCTTGAGGGCAATGTCCCGCGCCGGAATGTTTTCGCTGGCCGGACCGTAGACGGTGGCGTCGGTGGCTTTTTTCAGCTGCTCGACGCCACCGACATGGTCATGATGGTGGTGAGTGATCAGAATATCGCTCAACACCCATCGCGGATTGGCTGCAAGCCAGGCCTGCACGGGGGCGGCATCGCCAGGGTCGACCACTGCACAGCGCTGGGTATCGTGGTCCTGTAACAGCCAAATGTAGTTGTCGGTAAAGGCGGGCAGGGCAGTGATCTGTATCATCGTCGGATTCGCCAATTGGAAAGCAATGGCGCATCTTAGAGCTTCCTGGCGCGTTGGAGAATGCAATGACCGATAAAGCGTTCGCTCAGGCTGATCCTGACTGGCTGGCGTTGATCAGCGCGGCCCGTGAATGGCTGTCCGGCCCCATCGGGCAGTTTTTGCTGGATGAAGAACGACGCATGCTCGAAGAAGAGCTGGGTCGTTTTTTTGGTGGCTATCTGGTCCATTACGGCCCGTCTGCGCAGACGCCGCCGTCAGCGCCGCAGGTACAGCGCAATGTACGCCTGGGTGCACCGTTGCCGGGGGTCGAGATTGTCTGCGAAGAACAGGCCTGGCCGTTGAGCGAGCATGCCGCCGATGTGGTGGTCATGCAGCATGGGCTGGATTTCTGCCTGTCGCCCCATGGCTTGCTGCGCGAAGCGGCGAGCAGCGTACGCCCTGGCGGTCACCTGTTGATCATCGGGATCAATCCCTGGAGCACTTGGGGGCTGCGCCATTTGTTCGCTCACGATGCATTGCGCAAGGCTCGCTGCATTTCCCCCTCGCGTGTGACCGACTGGCTGAACCTGCTGGGCTTTGCGCTGGAGAAACGTCGTTTCGGGTGCTATCGTCCGCCGCTCGCGTCACCGGCCTGGCAGACCCGTCTGGCCGGTTGGGAGCGCATGGCCGGTCAATGGCAGTTGTCTGGCGGCGGCTTCTATTTATTGGTGGCGCGCAAGATAGTGGTGGGCCTGCGCCCATTGCGTCAGGAGCGTCGCGAACCAATGGGCAAGTTGATTCCTTTGCCCATGGCCAAGGTCAACCGTCGTCGTATCGAACCGTAATTCACCTTGTATTTCCTGGCCGGGGTTGCCCCGGTCTCGGGCGTTGTCGATCACCGATCGGCGAGCCACCGCATTTTCTGGATAGATTGGCATGAGCGATAGCGTAGAACTCTTCACCGACGGCGCCTGCAAAGGCAATCCTGGCCCTGGCGGCTGGGGTGCATTACTGGTGTGCAAGGGGGTTGAAAAGGAACTTTGGGGTGGCGAAACCAACACCACCAACAACCGCATGGAGCTGATGGGCGCGATCCGTGGCCTGGAAGAACTCAAGCGTCCCTGTGACGTGCTGCTGGTGACCGACTCCCAGTACGTGATGAAAGGCATCAACGAGTGGATGGCCAACTGGAAGAAACGCGGCTGGAAAACCGCTTCGAAAGAACCGGTCAAGAATGCCGACCTGTGGAAACTGCTCGACGAACAGGTCAATCGTCACAACGTCACCTGGAAATGGGTGCGCGGACACATTGGCCATCACGGCAACGAGCGGGCCGACCAACTGGCCAACCGCGGCGTGGATGAAGTGCGCGGGTTCAAGCAGGCCTGATGACCGGGTCGTCGCCATCGCGAGCAGGCTCGCTCCCACAGGAAACTTACGAACCATGAAGATCCAGCGTGGAGCCTGCTCGCGATGGGGGCAACACGGCGTACCTGAAAGACCTTGGCGAGCGTGTTAACATCGCCGCTTTTGCACGATTGACCGATTGAGAGCTGAGCATCAGATGGCCACCAGATCCGTTGTACTCGACACCGAAACCACCGGCATGCCGGTGACCGACGGCCACCGGATTATCGAAATCGGTTGCGTCGAGTTGATCGGTCGGCGCCTGACCGGGCGGCATTTCCACGTCTACCTGCAACCGGATCGCGAAAGTGATGAAGGCGCCATCGGCGTCCACGGCATCACCAACGAATTTCTGGTGGGCAAGCCGCGTTTTGCCGAAGTGGCCGAAGAATTCTTCGAATTCATCAAGGGCGCGCAGCTGATCATCCATAATGCGGCGTTCGACGTTGGCTTCATCAACAACGAATTCGCACTGATGGGCCAGCACGACCGTGCGGACATCACGCAGCACTGCTCGATCCTCGACACCCTGCTCATGGCCCGGGAACGTCACCCTGGCCAGCGCAACAGCCTCGATGCCCTGTGCAAACGCTACGGCGTCGACAACTCCGGCCGTGAACTGCACGGCGCCTTGCTCGACTCCGAGATTCTTGCCGACGTTTACCTGACCATGACCGGCGGCCAGACCAGCCTGTCGCTGGCCGGCAATGCGTCCGATGGCAATGGTTCCGGCGAAGGCGCGGACAACTCCGCCACGGAAATCCGCCGTCTGCCCGCCGACCGCCAGCCGACCCGTATCATTCGCGCCAGCGAAGACGATCTGGCCCGGCATGTGGCACGCATGGAAGCCATCGCCAAGTCGGCCGGTGCGCCGGCGCTGTGGGTGCAGTTGGCCGAGGCGGAGGCACAGGCCTAGGTCTTTTCCCACTGTGGATGACCCGTTTTGGGGCGTCGCACTCGCTACATCCGCTGCAACCCTCTAACCTGAGGGTATTGGCAGGCTCTGGTCTGCCGCCTCAGGACACTGAGCCCCATGTATAAAGATTTGAAATTCCCGGTCTTGATCGTCCATCGCGACATCAAGGCCGACACCGTTGCCGGTGACCGCGTGCGGGGCATTGCCCGGGAGCTGGAGCAGGAAGGTTTCAGTATTGTCTCGGCCGTGGATTACACCGAGGGGCGTTTGGTGGCTTCGACGCATCACGGTCTGTCGTGCATGTTGATCGCGGCGGAAGATGCCAGCGCCCATACGCATTTGTTACAGAATATGGCCGAGCTGATCGGGCTGGCGCGGGTGCGTGCGCCGGACCTGCCAATCTTCGCCCTGGGCGAGCAAGTCACCCTGGAAAACGCCCCGGCCGACGCCATGGCCGAGCTCAATCAGCTGCGCGGGATACTTTATCTGTTCGAAGATACCGTGCCCTTTCTCGCTCGCCAGGTGGCGCGGGCGGCGCGCAAATACCTCGATGGCTTGCTGCCGCCGTTTTTCAAAGCCCTGGTGCAGCACACCGCGGACTCCAATTATTCCTGGCACACCCCTGGGCATGGCGGTGGCGTGGCGTATCACAAAAGTCCGGTGGGGCAGGCATTTCACCAGTTCTTCGGGGAAAACACCCTGCGTTCGGATTTGTCAGTGTCGGTGCCGGAGCTCGGTTCGCTGCTGGATCACACCGGGCCGCTGGCCGAAGCAGAGGCCCGTGCGGCCCGTAACTTCGGTGCGGATCACACCTTCTTTGTGATCAACGGGACGTCGACCGCGAACAAGATCGTCTGGCACTCCATGGTCGCGCGCGATGACCTGGTGCTGGTCGATCGCAACTGTCACAAGTCGGTACTGCATTCGATCATCATGACGGGCGCGATCCCGCTGTACCTGTGCCCGGAGCGCAATGAGCTGGGGATCATCGGTCCGATTCCGCTGAGCGAATTCAGCCGCGAAGCGATCCAGGCGAAGATCGATGCCAGTCCATTGACCAAGGGGCGCGCGCCCAGGGTCAAGCTCGCGGTGGTCACCAATTCAACCTATGACGGCCTGTGCTACAACGCTGAGCTGATCAAGCAGCAATTGGGCACCAGCGTCGAGGTGCTGCATTTCGACGAGGCCTGGTACGCCTATGCGGCGTTTCACGAGTTTTTCGCCGGACGCTACGGCATGGGCACCTCACGCAGTGAGGACGGCCCGCTGGTGTTCACCACCCATTCCACCCACAAGTTGCTGGCAGCATTCAGCCAGGCCTCGATGATTCATGTGCAGGACGGTGGTGCGCGTCAACTCGATCGAGACCGTTTCAACGAAGCCTTCATGATGCACATCTCCACGTCGCCGCAGTACGGCATCATCGCTTCGCTGGACGTCGCTTCGGCCATGATGGAGGGCCCGGCCGGGCGTTCGCTGCTTCAGGAAATGTTCGATGAGGCCCTGAGTTTTCGCCGGGCGCTGGCCAACCTGCGCCAGCACATCGCCGCCGATGACTGGTGGTTTTCCATCTGGCAGCCGCCTTCGGTGGAAGGCATCGACCGGGTTGTCACACAAGACTGGCTGCTGCAACCGGAGGACGACTGGCACGGCTTTGGCGGCGTGACCGACGATTACGTGCTGCTCGATCCGATCAAGGTGACCCTGGTGATGCCGGGCCTGACCGCGGGCGGCGCCCTGAGCGAGCGCGGGATTCCGGCGGCCGTCGTCAGCAAGTTCCTGTGGGAGCGCGGGCTGGTGGTGGAGAAGACCGGGCTGTATTCGTTCCTGGTGCTGTTCTCCATGGGCATCACCAAGGGCAAGTGGAGCACGCTGCTCACCGAATTGCTGGAATTCAAGCGCAGCTACGACGCCAATGTCAGTCTGGCCCATTGCCTGCCGTGCGTGGCGCAGGAGAATGTCGCGCGTTATCAGGGCATGGGCCTGCGTGATCTGTGCGATCAATTGCACGCCTGTTATCGCAGCAATGCCACGGCCAGGCATCTCAAGCGCATGTACACCGTCCTGCCGGAAATCGCCATGAAGCCGGCAGACGCCTATGATCAATTGGTGCGCGGCGAAGTTGAAGCGGTGTCGATCGATGCTCTGGAAGGGCGTATCGCTGCCGTGATGTTGGTGCCATACCCGCCGGGGATTCCGTTGATCATGCCCGGCGAGCGTTTTACCGAGTCGACCCGCTCGATCATCGACTACCTGAAGTTTGCTCGCACGTTCGACAGCAGCTTTCCCGGGTTTGTCGCCGATGTGCACGGCTTGCAACACGAAGATGAGGGCAATGGACTGCACTACACCGTCGATTGCATCAAGGAGTGAGGACCTTTCCCAGTATGCAACCGGTCATAAATCCGATTTACCCAGGGCTGTCGGTGCGCGTCGCCGATGAAGGTTTTGCCGCCTATATCTGGGGCAGCGATTTCAGTTTTGAAGTTGCCGCCTACGGCGTACCTGAAATAGGCAAGCCCGTGGAGCAATGGCACGTCACGCCGATCACCCCCTACCGCAAGTGCTATGGCATCGACCCCGAGGAGTTCAGCAGTTATCGCGACGCCGCCGACAGCGCGATTTTCATGGCCTATCTGGATGACGAGCCAGTGGGGCATCTGGTGGTCAGCACCAACTGGAACGGCTTTGCCCATATCGACGAATTGGCGGTGCATGCGCCTGCCCGGCGTCATGGCGTGGCCAAGGCGCTGCTGGATGTGGCGCAGTTCTGGAGTCGCAAGAAGAAGCTGCCAGGCATCATGCTGGAAACCCAGAACAACAATCTGGGCGCTTGCCGTCTCTATGAGCGCTGCGGCTATGTGGTAGGCGGCATCGATCATCTGCGTTATCGGGGTATCGATCCCAACACTGCCGAGGTGGCGTTGTTCTGGTACCGCTTTTTCGATAATCCGCTGGAAAAACCGATCAGTTCGCCAACATCGCCGCGGCTTGTTCCGTGATGATCGCCAGCAAGGCCTGAACGGCGGGGGAAGGCTCGCCGTTTTTAAGGCTCAAGGCGTAGAGACTGACCGGCACCGCGGGCGCCAGCGGGCAGACATCGAGCCCGGCCGATTTGGCACCGAGGGCGGTGAAGGGGTCGACGATGGCCAGGCCTTCACCGGCCTCGACCATGCTGCGCATCATCTGGTGAGTCTGCACCCGTGTGTGGATCACCGGTGCCGGGCGCAGCCCATGCAGTTTGTTTTCCAGCGCCGGGCTGAGCGGGTCGTGACCTTCGAGGCCGACCATCGCCTGGCCCGCCAGGTCCTGCAAGGAAATGTACTTCTGCCGGGGTTGCAACCAGCCGTGGGGCGCGAGCAGCTGCAGTTTGCCCTGGGCAATCACCTGGCATTCAATTTCGGGCCGATCCGGGTCATGCAAGCTCAATCCCAGATCGCTTTCGCGCAGCAGCAAGCTTTTGACGATCTCGCGGGTGGGTTGGCTGAGCAGGGTGCAGGGCGCATCGGGCAGGCGTCGACGCAGCGCCGCAATGCTTTGCGGCAGCAATTGCTGGGCCAGGGGCGGCGTGCAGATGATGCGTAAGGGAGGGGCCTGGTATTGCCTGAGGCTGTTGGCCAGGCGCTGCACCGGTTCGAGCGCATCGTAGACGTGGGCCATTTCGACTTGAAGCTCCCGTGCCTCGCGGGTGGCTTGCAGGCGCCCGCGTACGCTGGAGAACAACATGAAGCCCAACTGACCCTCGGCGTCGCGCAGAATGCGTTCGACTTCGGCCACCGGCAGCTGCAGCCATTCGGCGGCAGTGCCCAGGTGACCGGTCTGCAGGAGCGCCTGGATCACTTCGATATGGCGTAAGCGCATGCGTGAAGTCCATGTTCAGCAGGTGAGGGAGTCAGTGGCTGAATCCTAACCCATGTCTGCGCTTAAGACTTCTGCTCATGCCATCGAGTTATGAAACGCTGCTCGATACGGGCTCGCGGGTAATGGTGACGCCCGATTGCACCAGCAGGAATTCGTTTTCATCCAGCTTGTTCACGCGATCGCCAATTGCCAGCTTGTACGTGGTGACAGGCGCCGCGCTTGCCAGGCCGTCTGCCGGCGGGGTGGATTCCTGGAACTCATGTACGGAATAAATGCGGCCTTCCGCGTCTCTTGCATGGAACTGACCGACGAGTACTGCTGCCATCTGCTTAGAACCTCTGGAGATAAATCACTCAATTTGCGGCTCAGTAGACCGTCGCTGGGTGAAGTAAGTTTTCCTACAGGAAAAAAATAGTCAGGGACGGCGTTTCCGTTCGCCCACTGTTTGAATCGTCATCTATAACTACAAGCTCCTCCCATCGGACAGTCGAGAATCTTCCATGAGCAACGTCTTTAAGGTCGCAGTCCTGGTCGGCAGCTTGAGAAAGGATTCGATCAATCGCAAGATCGCGCTGGCCCTGGCCGATCTGGCACCGGCCAATCTCAAGCTGACTATTGTCGAAATCGGCGATCTGCCGCTGTACAACGAAGACATCGATGGCGCTTCACCGCCGGCAGCCTACAGCACTTTCCGACAACAGGTGAGCTCATCCGACGCAGTGCTCTTCGTCACTGCGGAATACAACCGCTCGGTGCCTGCCCCGATGAAAAACGCCATCGACGTGGGTTCGCGTCCATATGGCAAAAGTGTCTGGAGCGGCAAGCCCGGCGCGGTGATCAGTGCATCGCCTGGCGCGATCGGCGGATTTGGCGCCAACCATCACCTGCGGCAGTCCATGGTGTTCCTCAACGTGCCGATGATGCAGCAACCGGAAGCCTACCTGGGCGGCGCCGGTTCGGCGTTCGACGAGGCGGGCAAGCTGTCCGAATCGGTCAAGCCGTTCCTGCAGAGTTTCATCAATGCCTATGGGCAGTGGGTTGAGCAGCACAAGCAGGCCTGAGATTGTTTGCAGGCTGAGGGAGCTTGTCTGTGACAAAGGGCGGGCCCCCTCAATTCAGGTCACACACGCAAAACAGCATTGATCCCGTGGGCGCCATTGCCACGGACGGCGGCTCTACTTCAGAATCCCCGCCGGTCCGCCCCTTGCTCAAGGCTGTTTCGCATGCTCGCCGCTTCATTGATTTTTCTTCTGACGATTACCCTGGTTATCTGGCAGCCCAAAGGCCTCGGCGTCGGTTGGAGCGCGGTGCTGGGCGCCGTACTCGCGCTGATTTTCGGCGTGGTGCATCTGAGCGACATCCCGCTGGTGTGGCAGATCATCTGGAACGCCACCGGTACCTTTGTCGCGCTGATTATCATCAGCCTGTTGCTCGACGAAGCCGGGCTGTTTGCCTGGGCGGCGCTGCATGTGGCGCGATGGGGGCGGGGTAATGGACGAAAGTTGTTTGCCTATATGGTGCTGCTCGGCGCGCTGGTTTCGGCGTTGTTCGCCAATGACGGTGCTGCCCTGATATTGACGCCCATCGTGATTTCCATGTTGCTGGCGTTGCGCTTTTCGCCGACGGCCACCCTGGCATTTGTCATGGGCGCCGGTTTCATTGCCGACACCGCCAGCCTGCCATTGGTGGTGTCGAACCTGGTGAACATCGTTTCGGCGGACTTCTTCAAGATCGGTTTCAACCGCTATGCCGCGGTGATGATTCCGGTCAACCTGGTCAGCGTGGCCGCGACCCTGGCGGTGCTGATGTGGTTCTTCCGGCGCGACATTCCCCGGGATTACGACCCCGAACAACTGGAGCACCCGGCTTCTGCGATCCATGACAAGGCGACGTTCTATGCCGGTTGGGCAGTGCTGGTGATTCTGTTGCTTGGTTGTTTTGCGCTGGAGCCGCTGGGCATTCCGATCAGTGCCATTTCGGCGGTGTGTGCGGCCTTGCTGCTGGCCATCGCGGCCCGCGGTCACAGGATTTCCACGCGCAAAGTCATGAAAGAAGCGCCGTGGCATATCGTTATTTTCTCGCTGGGCATGTATCTGGTGGTCTATGGCCTGCGCAACGCCGGGCTGACCGGTTATCTGGCGGTCTGGCTGGACGCCTTTGCCGGATATGGCGTCTGGGGCGCGGCACTGGGTACGGGGGTGCTGACCGCGTTGTTGTCGTCGATCATGAATAACCTGCCGACGGTGCTGATCGGCCTGTTGTCCATTGATGCGAGTCAGGCAACGGGAGTGGTGAAGGAGGCAATGATCTACGCCAACGTCATCGGCAGCGACCTGGGCCCGAAAATCACCCCGATTGGCAGCCTGGCGACCCTATTGTGGTTGCATGTGCTGGAACGCAAGAACATCCAGATTGGCTGGGGGTACTACTTCAAGGTCGGGATTGTGTTGACGGTGCCGGTGTTGCTGGCAACCCTGGCGGCGCTGGCGGTACGGTTGTCCGTTTAAATCGCGTCGCCGCCATCGCGAGCAGAGGGCTCAGGTGCAACGAGAACCTGTGGGAGCGGGCTTGCCCGCGATGGGGCCACTACAATCGCCATAAAATCCGGATCAACCCTGGCCCGGCACATTCGGCCAAAGATCCGCCACCAGAAACAATCGCTCAGCTTCCTCCCAGTCGCCCTGGGCATTTTCCGTCAGCCGAACCAGCAGTTGCGCCGGCGCCAGCGGCTCCAGATCGCTTAACCACGCTTGCAGTTGCTCGGCGCTCCATGTCTGCTCGGCAGGGTAGTGCGCTGGCGCCAGCCAGGCATGGCGGGGCAGGGGTTGCCAGCGGCCAGACGGACTCTGGGCCGCGAACTCGGCCCAATCCTTTTGGTGCAGCCACCGACCACGCAGGTGCTGTGGATGCGCACCTCGCGGTGGCGCCGCTTGCCCCGGCCAGGGATAAAGCAAGTAACCACCCAGCCACAAATGAGCGCTGAACTCGCGGATGCCCAGCGCCGCCAGCACTTCGCGGCTTTCCGGTCGCGCGGAAATCGGCAATTGATGCTGGCACAGGTGTGCCAGTTTTCGATCCAGCCGATCATGGCAACCAGGGCCGAGCCATTGCGCGGTATCGTGGCCGTCGCCGTTTTGCGGCCCCAGGTACAGCTTGATCGCCAGCTCCAGGTGATGCACGCCGTCTCGATCACGCAGCAGCATGTCCAGTTCGCCGAGGGTGTGGCCTTCGCGGCGGATCGGCATATTGGCGGCAATCATCTCGATGCCGGGTGCGTGCTGTACGGCAAATTGCCAGAGACGTTCGTAGTAAAGGCCCAAGCGCCGGGTGCGGGCCTGGGCCAGCCAATGCAACAAGCCGTAACTGTCTCGATCCAGTTGTAGCAGCCAGTGTTGCAGGCGTTCCGGCGCCTGTACCCAGTCACTGCCGGCCAGCGGATGGCGCTGCGGCCACGGGGTGTCGCTGAGCATCGGCGGCGCCAGGATGACCCATGCCAGGTCGCGCACTTCGGGGTGGCGCAACTGGTGGGGTAACTGCAGCAAATCTGGAAATAGGATCATCTTGCGAGCATAGCCCGAAACCGGAAGCCGCCTTGAGGCTGAAAGGATTTTGTCTATCAGCGGCTTTCGCCCATAATCGTGCTTTTCGCCGTCGCTGCCCTTCCTTAGGAGCCCCATGGAGCAATTTCGCAATATCGGCATCATCGGTCGTCTGGGCAGTTCTCAGGTGCTCGATACCGTTCGCCGACTGAAACGGTTTCTGCTCGATCGTCACCTGCATGTGATCCTCGAAGACACCATCGCTGAAGTCTTGCCGGGCCATGGTCTGCAAACCTCCTCGCGCAAGATGCTCGGCGAAGTCTGCGACATGGTCATCGTGGTCGGGGGCGATGGCAGCCTGCTGGGCGCGGCCCGTGCGCTGGCCAGGCACAATATTCCGGTGCTCGGCATCAACCGCGGCAGCCTGGGCTTTCTGACCGACATCCGCCCCGATGAGCTGGAAGTCAAGGTCGCCGAAGTGCTCGACGGCCACTATCTGGTGGAAAACCGCTTCCTGCTGCAGGCCGAAGTCCGCCGTCACGCCGAGGCCATCGGTCAGGGCGACGCATTGAACGACGTGGTGCTGCACCCCGGCAAATCCACGCGGATGATCGAGTTCGAGCTGTACATCGACGGCCAGTTCGTCTGCAGCCAGAAAGCCGACGGCCTGATCGTCGCCACGCCGACGGGGTCGACCGCCTACGCGCTGTCTGCGGGCGGGCCGATCATGCACCCCAAGCTCGACGCTATTGTGATTGTGCCGATGTACCCCCATACCTTGTCGGGCAGGCCCATCGTGGTCGATGGCAACAGTGAGCTGAAAATCGTCGTGTCCAAGGATATGCAGATCTACCCGCAAGTCTCGTGTGACGGGCAGAACCACTTCACCTGTGCGCCGGGTGACACCATCACCGTGAGCAAAAAAGCCCAGAAACTGCGGCTGATTCACCCGCTCGACCACAACTACTATGAAGTCTGCCGGACCAAGCTCGGCTGGGGCAGCAAGTTGGGGGGTGGAGGCGACTGATGCTCGATCCCGCGCGTAGCTATGACCTGATCGGTGACGTGCACGGTTGCGCTCTGACCCTGGAGCACTTGCTCGACCGACTTGGTTATCACAAACAAGCTGGCGTCTGGCGTCATGCCTCGCGCATGGCGGTGTTCGTCGGTGACATCATCGACCGTGGCCCACGGATTCGCGAGGCGCTGCACATCGTCCACGACATGGTCGAGGCCGGTCAGGCGCTGTGCATCATGGGCAACCATGAGTTCAACGCGTTGGGCTGGAGTACGCCGGCACTGCCTGGCAGCGGCAAGCAGTTCGTACGCGAACACACCCCGCGCCATGCCCGGTTGCTTCAGGAAACCCTGACCCAGTTCGAGCATCATCCAGCGGACTGGCATGACTTCTTGCAATGGTTCTATGACATGCCGTTGTTCGTCGATGCCGGGCGCTTCCGGGTGGTGCATGCCTGTTGGGATGCGAGCTTGATCGAACCGTTGCGGGCATTGTTCCCCAATGGTTGCGTCGATGAACACTTCCTTCAGGCGTCTGCCATACCCGGCAGCTTCGCCTGTACCGTGTTTGACCGATTGCTGCGCGGCACCGACATGCGCCTGCCCCATGGCCTGACCATGACCAGCGGCGATGGCCTGACACGCTCGTTCTTCCGGACCAAATTCTGGGAAGACGATCCGCAAACCTACGGAGACATCGTGTTCCAGCCTGACGCCTTGCCCGAACCGGTGGCCCGCACGCCGCTGTCGTCAACCGAGAAAAACAACCTGCTGCGCTACGGCATCGACGAACCGTTGCTGTTCGTCGGCCATTACTGGCGTAGCGGCAAACCGGCCCCGATTCGTCCGAATCTGGCGTGTCTGGATTACAGCGCCGTGCTCTACGGCAAACTCGTTGCCTATCGACTTGACCAGGAAAGTCGTCTCGATCCGCATAAATTCGTCTGGGTCGATGTTGAGCGGCCGGAGGTGCTGCAATGACGACAGTCGCCGTATTGCGCTTGCCCCTGGCGGTGGATTTGAGCGGGTTCGTCAAACTGCTGCAGCGCATGCAGGTGCCCCATCGGGTCAGTGAGGAGGCGGGCGAGCAAGTGCTGTGGGTACCGGCGAACATCAGTGAAGACGTCCGGGTGCTGTACGAACGCTATCCGGCGGGCGACCCCGATGAGCAACTGGATATCCCGGTGGCGAGGACGGTTCGCCGGCCGAGCTTGCGCTCGCAGCTTCGCCATGCAAAAGGCACGGCGTTGGTGCTGTTGCTCAGCCTGATCGTCGGTATCGTGACTTGGCTGGGCGATAACCTAGACACCATGCGCTGGCTGACTTTCCTCGATTATCACGTCGTCGGTGAGTACATCCACTTTGTGCCATTGGCCGACAGCCTCGCGGCTGGGCAATGGTGGCGACTGGTGACGCCGATGCTGATCCACTTCGGCATCCTGCACCTGGCCATGAACGGCATGTGGTACTGGGAGCTGGGACGGCGCATCGAATCGCGTCAGGGCACTGTCAATTTGATAGGCCTGACCCTGTTATTCAGCCTCGTGTCCAACTACTCCCAGTTCGTATTCGGCGGCCCGACCCTGTTTGGCGGGTTGTCCGGCGTGTTGTACGGGCTGCTCGGGCATTGCTGGATTTTCCAGATATTGTCGCCGAACGCCGCCTATCGTTTGCCCCGCGGGGTGCTGGTGATGATGCTGGTGTGGCTGCTGCTGTGCCTCTCCGGGCTGGTCTCGATGATCGGCTTCGGTGAAATCGCCAACGCGGCCCATGTCAGCGGGCTGCTCGTCGGATGCTTGACCGGTTTGTTGGGTGGTTTGTACAACCGCCGTAAACTGGCCGCCTGAAACAGTTATGTAAATAGAGAGCGCGGAGACCCAATGTCCTCTTTTAACGAAATGATCAAAAACATCACCCCGGACATCTACCAGAGCCTGAAACTGGCGGTGGAAATCGGTAAATGGTCCGACGGCGGCAAGCTCACCGCCGAGCAGCGCGAGCTGTCGCTGCAAGCGATGATCGCCTGGGAAATCAAAAACCTGCCTGAAGAAGAGCGTACCGGCTACATGGGGCCGCAGGAATGCAGCTCCAAATCGATTCAAGTGCCCAATATTCTGTTTAAGTCGGATGCCATCCATTGATCGAGATTGGCCGCGGTGCAATCAGTAAAATGTCGGCGCGCCTGGACGGGCCGAACGTGCAATACGCCTTTCGCCTGGGCGACGCCGAGGTACCGGTCAACCCCTTGATCGGCACCACGGTTCGCCTGGAATACCTGGGAGCGATCCACTGCACCCATTGCGGACGCAAGACCAAAACCAGTTTCAGCCAGGGCTACTGCTACCCCTGCATGAGCAAACTGGCCCAGTGCGACGTGTGCATCATGAGCCCGGAGCGCTGCCATTACGACGCCGGCACTTGCCGCGAGCCGGAGTGGGGCGAGCAGTTCTGCATGACCGATCACATCGTGTACCTGTCGAACTCGTCCGGGGTGAAAGTCGGGATCACCCGCGCCACCCAGTTGCCGACCCGCTGGATCGACCAGGGCGCCAGCCAGGCCTTGCCGATCATGCGTGTGTCGACTCGCCAGCAATCGGGCTTTGTCGAGGACCTGTTCCGCAGTCAGGTCGCGGACAAGACCAATTGGCGCGCCTTGCTCAAGGGGGATGCGGCGCCCGTGGACCTGGCGCAGGTTCGCGATCAGTTGTTCGAGAGTTGCGCCGAAGGCCTGCAAGGGTTGCAGCAGCGTTTCGGCCTCCAGGCGATTCAGACCGTCGCCGATGTCGAACCACTCGAAATCCGCTACCCGGTCGAGCAATACCCGGCCAAGATCGTCAGCTTCAACCTGGACAAGCAGCCGATTGCCGAAGGCACGCTGATGGGGGTCAAGGGCCAGTACCTGATCTTCGACACCGGCGTGATCAACATTCGTAAATACACGGCTTATCAGCTGGCCGTGCATCAGTAAGGACTCCAGCATGCGCACCGAACAACCGAAGATGATCTACCTCAAGGACTATCAGGCACCCGAGTACCTGATCGACGAAACGCACCTGACCTTCGAGTTGTTCGAGGACCACAGCCTGGTCCATGCGCAACTGGTGATGCGCCGCAATCCCGAGCGCGGTCCGGGCCTGCCGCCGCTGGTGCTGGACGGCCAGCAACTGGAACTGCTGTCAGTGACGCTGGCTGATCGCGAGCTGGGCATCGCCGATTACCAGTTGACCGAGAATCACCTGACCCTGCACCCGACCAGCACCACCTTCACGGTCGACACCAGTGTCAGGATCCACCCGGAAACCAACACCGCGCTGGAAGGCCTGTACAAATCCGGCACGATGTTCTGCACCCAGTGCGAGGCCGAAGGCTTCCGCAAGATCACCTATTACCTCGACCGTCCGGACGTGATGAGCACGTTCACCACCACCGTGGTCGCCGAGCAGCACAGCTATCCGGTGCTGCTGTCCAACGGCAACCCGATTGCCTCGGGGCCTGGCGAAGATGGCCGGCACTGGGCGACCTGGGAGGACCCGTTCAAGAAGCCGGCATACCTGTTCGCGCTGGTGGCCGGTGATCTGTGGTGTGTCGAGGACAGCTTCACCACCATGACCGGGCGTTCCGTGGCGCTGCGCATCTATGTCGAGCCGGAAAACATCGACAAGTGCCAGCACGCCATGAACAGCCTGAAGAAGTCCATGCGCTGGGACGAAGAGGTCTACGGTCGCGAATACGACCTGGACATCTTCATGATCGTTGCCGTGAACGACTTCAACATGGGTGCGATGGAGAACAAGGGCCTCAACATCTTCAACTCCAGCGCCGTGCTGGCCCGGGCCGAAACCGCCACCGATGCCGCGCACCAGCGGGTCGAGGCGATCGTTGCCCACGAGTACTTCCACAACTGGTCGGGCAACCGCGTGACCTGCCGCGACTGGTTCCAGTTGTCGCTCAAGGAAGGCTTCACGGTTTTCCGCGATTCGCATTTCTCCGCCGACATGAACTCGGCCACGGTCAAGCGCATCCAGGACGTGGCGTACCTGCGCACTCACCAATTCGCCGAAGACGCCGGCCCCATGGCCCACGCGGTGCGTCCGGACAGCTTCATCGAAATTTCCAACTTCTACACCCTGACCGTCTACGAAAAGGGTTCGGAAGTGGTCGGCATGATCCACACCTTGCTCGGCGCCGAAGGTTTCCGTAAAGGCAGCGACCTGTACTTCGAGCGCCACGACGGCCAGGCCGTGACCTGCGACGACTTCATCAAGGCCATGGAAGACGCCAATGGCGTTGACCTGACCCAGTTCAAGCGCTGGTACAGCCAGGCAGGCACGCCACGCCTGGCGGTGAGCGAGTCCTACGACGCGGCGGCCAGGACCTACAGCCTGACCTTCCGCCAGAGCTGCCCGGAAACGCCGGACAAGGTCGAGAAACTGCCGTTCGTGATCCCGGTCGAGCTGGGCCTGCTGGACAGCCAGGGCAACGAAATCGCCTTGCGCCTTCACGGCGAAGCCAGCGCCCAGGGCACTACCCGGGTGCTTTCCGTGACCGAAGCCGAGCAGACCTTCACCTTCGTCGACATCGCCGAACAACCGCTGCCGTCGCTGCTGCGAGGCTTCTCGGCGCCAGTGAAACTGAACTTCCCGTACAACCGCGACCAACTGATGTTCCTGATGCAGCACGACAGCGACGGGTTCAATCGTTGGGATGCCGGCCAGCAGCTGTCGGTGCAAGTGCTGCAGGAACTGATTGCCCAGCAGCAAAAGGGTGAAGCGCTGGTGCTCGATCAGCGCCTGGTTTCGGCCTTGCGCACCGTGCTGTCCGACGAGTCGCTGGATCAAGCGATGGTCGCGGAAATGCTCTCGCTGCCAAGCGAAGCCTATCTGACCGAAATCAGCGAAGTGGCCGACGTCGAGGCCATTCACATCGCCCGCGAGTTTGCCCGCAAGCAACTGGCCGAAGCGTTGTTCGACGGCCTGTGGACGCGCTATCAGGCCAACCGCGATCTGTCGAAGCAGACCCCGTACGTGGCCGAGGCCGAGCATTTTGCCCGCCGTGCGCTGCAGAACATTGCGCTGTCGTACCTGATGCTCAGCGGCAAGCCTGAAGTCCTGGCGGCGACACTGGAGCAGTTCGACACCTGCGACAACATGACCGAGCGCTTGACCGCACTCGCGGTGCTGGTCAATTCGCCGTTCGAAGAGCAGAAGGCCAAGGCGTTGAGCAGTTTCGCCGAGCACTTCAAGGACAACCCGCTGGTCATGGACCAGTGGTTCAGTGTCCAGGCGGGCAGCGTGTTGCCAGGTGGCCTGGAGCGGGTCAAGGCGTTGATGCAGCATCCGGCGTTCAACATCAAGAACCCGAACAAGGTGCGGGCACTGGTAGGCGCATTCGCCGGGCAGAACCTGATCAACTTCCATGCGGCCGACGGTTCCGGGTATCGCTTCCTGGCAGACCTGGTGATCGAGTTGAACGGCTTCAACCCGCAGATCGCTTCCCGCCAACTGGCACCGCTGACCCGCTGGCGCAAGTACGACAGCGCCCGCCAGGCCTTGATGAAAGGCGAGCTGGAGCGCATTCGTGCTTCCGGCCAGCTGTCCAGCGATGTGTTTGAAGTGGTCAGCAAAAGCCTGGCTTGATGCCTTTTGCGCGCAGTGCCAGTCACTGCGCGGTGCCTAAATCTCGAGCAAGCTCGCTTCTACAGGGTTCTGTCTGATCCTGGCAGGAGCCAGCCTGCTGGCGATGGTTGTCAACGATAACGCGTGTGACCTGGATAAACGCGGCGCACTTGAGTCCATCGCGAGCCGGCTCGCTCCTCCAGGTATGGCGTTACATCCCCCTGAGCCAGCTCGCGATGATGTCGGCCCAGATACCATCATCCTTCCTGATACCCCCTCATTCACCCGCGCCCGTTATCCCTTCAGTTAACAAAACATAACGTGCCGTCGATTGTCAGCCCTTCAAAAACACCGATAGGATAAGCCAGCTTCCGAAGGGGCTCTGGATTGCGGGTTTCAGGACTATGCTCCGAAGCAGTCAATCACGGCGAGCACCCTGTCGGCGCCCTGAAAGGTTGAACGACCTAACAATAATAATGGGGGAAGGTCTATGAGTGAGCCTGTCATGGGTGTGGGTATCTGCCGCCCGCCGGCAATACGCAAATTCGCGTTGCTGGCCACAGCGCTCTCGCTGTTCGGCTGTGCCATGGTGTCGGCGCCAGTGCTGGCCGCTGACGCGCCGGCATCCGACGTTGTTTATTCCGTTGAATCGGCCAAGGCCAGCAAAAGCCTGATACTCGATGTCGTGCACGCAGGCTCGCGCCTGGTGGCGGTCGGGGATCGCGGTCACATTCTCTATTCCGACGACAAAGGCGCGACCTGGGTTCAGGCCAAGGTGCCCACCCGGCAACTGCTGACGTCGGTGTTCTTTGTCGATGACAAGCATGGCTGGGCCGTCGGTCATGACGCGCAGATCCTCGCCAGCGAGGACGGTGGCGTCACCTGGATCAAGCAATTCGAAGATCTGAAACGCGAATCGCCGCTGCTCGATGTCTGGTTCAAGGACGTCAACAGCGGCTTTGCCGTGGGCGCCTACGGGTCGTTGATGGAAACCACCGACGGCGGCAAGCACTGGGAAGATGCCAGCGATCGCCTGGACAACGAAGACCAGTACCACCTCAACGCCATCGCAGCGGTCAAGGATGCCGGGCTGTTCATCGTTGGCGAGCAGGGCAGCATGTTCCGCTCCGCCGATTGGGGCCAGACCTGGGAAAAACTCCAAGGCCCTTACCAAGGCTCGCTGTTCGGTGTGATCGGCACCGCACAGGCCAATACGCTGCTGGCTTACGGGCTGCGCGGCAATCTCTATCGCTCCACCGATTTCGGCAGCACCTGGCAGCAAATCGAGCTCAAGGCCGAACGCGGTGACCTGGAGTTCGGTCTGTCCGGTGGCACGCTGCTGGAAGACGGTTCGATCGTGATCGTCGGCAACGGCGGTTCGGTGATCAGCAGCAGCGACAACGGCGAGACTTTCAGCGTATTCAATCGTCGGGATCGCATTTCCCTTTCGTCGGTCACTGCCGCCGGGAATGGCAATCTGATTCTGACCGGACAGGGCGGCGTTCACGCCACTTCGCCAAACGGCGCCGAGCTGGGCAAATGAGCCGGGTTAATAATAAGAAGGCGGGGCTATGACTTCCTTGAGCACTCATCATCAAGACAAGGCGACGTTTCTTGAGCGCCTGATTTTCAACAACCGCCCGGCAGTGATCACGATCTGCCTGCTGGTCAGCATCTTCCTGTTCTGGCAGGCGACGCTGATCAGGCCATCGACCAGCTTCGAGAAAATGATCCCGCTCGAGCATCCGTTCATTCAAAAGATGATGGAGCACCGCAACGATCTGGCGAACCTGGGCAACACCGTGCGGATTTCCGTGGAGGCCACCGATGGCGACATCTTCTCCAAGGAATACATGGAGACCCTGCGTCAGATCAACGACGAGGTGTTCTACATTTCCGGCGTCGACCGTTCCGGCCTCAAGTCGCTGTGGAGCCCGAGCGTACGCTGGACCGAAGTGACCGAGGAGGGCTTCGCCGGTGGTGAGGTGATCCCGCAGAGTTACAACGGTTCGCAAGCCAGCCTCGACCTGCTGCGCAACAACGTGCTCAAGTCCGGACAGGTCGGGCGCCTGGTATCCAACGACTTCAAGTCGAGCATCGTCGACATCCCGCTGCTGGAGGCCTACCCGGACCCACAGGACCAGGGCAAGTTGCTGGCGCTGGACTACCGCAAGTTTTCCCACGAACTCGAAGACAAGATCCGTAACAAGTTCGAAGCGCAGAACCCCCACATCAAGATTCACATCGTCGGCTTCGCCAAGAAAGTCGGCGACCTGATTGATGGACTGGTGATGGTGGTGATGTTCTTCGGCATCGCCTTCGTCATTACCCTGATCCTGTTGTACTGGTTCACCAACTGCATGCGCAGTACGGTGGCCGTGTTGAGTACGACGCTGGTGGCGGTGGTCTGGCAGCTCGGGTTGATGCACTTCTTCGGCTTCGGGCTCGATCCCTACTCGATGCTGGTACCGTTCCTGATCTTCGCCATCGGTATTTCCCATGGCGTACAGAAGATCAACGGCATTGCCCTGCAATCCAGTGATGCGGACAACGCCCTGACTGCTGCGCGCCGCACCTTCCGCCAACTGTTCCTGCCGGGGATGATCGCGATTCTCGCGGATGCGGTGGGCTTCATCACGTTGCTGATCATCGACATCGGCGTGATCCGCGAGCTGGCCATCGGCGCGTCCATCGGCGTGGCGGTGATCGTGTTCACCAACCTGATCCTGTTGCCTGTGGCGATTTCCTACGTCGGCATCAGCAAGCGCGCCGTCGAGCGCAGCAAGAAGGATGCTCACCGCGAACATCCGTTCTGGCGTCTGCTGGCCAATTTTGCCAGCGCCAAAGTCGCACCGGTCTCCATTCTGCTGGCGCTGATCGCCTTCGGTGGCGGCCTCTGGTACAGCCAGAACCTCAAGATCGGTGACCTCGACCAGGGCGCGCCGGAGTTGCGTCCGGACTCGCGTTACAACAAGGACAACAACTTCATCATCAACAATTACTCGACCAGCTCCGATGTATTGGTGGTGATGGTCAAGACCAAGGCTGAAGGTTGCTCGCGCTACGAAGCCATGGCGCCGATCGACGAACTGATGTGGAAGATGCAGAACACCGAGGGCGTGCAATCGGCGATCTCCCTGGTGACGGTGTCCAAGCAAATGATCAAGGGCATGAACGAGGGCAACCTGAAGTGGGAAACCCTGTCGCGCAACCCAGACGTGCTGAACAACTCCATTGCCCGGGCTGACGGTTTGTACAACAACAGCTGCTCGTTGGCGCCGGTGCTGGTGTTCCTCAACGATCACAAGGCCGAGACCCTGAATCGCGCCGTGCATGCGGTGCAGGAATTCGCCAAGGCCAACAACAAGGATGGCCTGGAATTCCTCCTCGCCGCCGGTAACGCCGGTATCGAGGCGGCCACCAACGAGGTGATCAAGGAATCCGAGCTGACCATCCTGATCCTGGTCTACATCTGCGTGGCGACCATGTGCATGATCACCTTCCGCTCCTGGGCGGCGACCTTGTGCATCGTGCTGCCGCTGGTGCTGACGTCGGTACTGGGTAACGCCCTGATGGCCTTCATGGGCATCGGCGTAAAAGTCGCGACCCTGCCGGTCGTGGCGCTCGGGGTGGGGATTGGCGTGGACTACGGGATCTACATCTACAGCCGCCTGGAAAGCTTCCTGCGTGCCGGTCTGCCGCTGCAAGAGGCTTATTACCAGACGCTGAAGTCCACCGGTAAGGCCGTACTGTTCACCGGCCTGTGCCTGGCCATCGGCGTGTGCACCTGGATCTTCTCGGCCATCAAGTTCCAGGCCGACATGGGCCTGATGCTGACCTTCATGCTGCTCTGGAACATGTTCGGTGCACTGTGGCTGCTGCCAGCACTGGCACGCTTCCTGATCAAGCCGGAGAAACTGGCGGGGCAGAAGGGCAATTCGCTGTTTGCTCACTGATCCACGAAGAAATGAAAAAGCCGCAACCCTGATTGCGGCTTTTTTGTTTCTCAAATTCCACCTCAAATCCTGTGGGAGCCGGCTGCCGGCGAAGCGGTTCAACCGTCGGCATGGATGCCGCTGATCCACCGCCATCGCAGCGATGCGGCGACCCGACAAGTCAGCGTCTACAGATGGCTGTGGTCGTCAGTGCCCAGCACCACATTCAATGCGTTACGCGCATCGTCAAGTTGCACCAGAGTCGCATGTCGCGCACCCAACGCATCGCGATTCTCGATGGCGGTCAAAATCGCCTTGTGCCGTGGCAGCGCCAGTTCATGCAGGTTGGGCCGCTGGTTCGAGTGCTTCAACGCTTCGGCAATGGCCACCGAGAGCATGTTGCACAGGTTGGCCAGCAAGTCGTTGTGGGTCGCATCGGCGATGCGGCTGTGGAAGTCGAGGTCGGGTTGTAACAGCGCTTCCGGCGTTGGCGCGGCTTCCATGCGTTGATAGGCCTCAGCGATGGACGCGATGTCGGCCTCCGTGGCGAATTGCGCGGCCAGTGCGGCGGCGGCCGGTTCGATGATGCTGCGCACACTGGTCAGCAGATCGAAGAACTGGTTCTGCGGACTGCTTTGCATCAGCCAATGCAGCACGTCCGGATCAAGCATGTGCCAGTCTTTGCGCGGTTTGACCACGGTGCCGACCCGTGGACGGGAATACACCAGGCCTTTGGCGACCAATACCCGAGTGGCTTCGCGCAACACCGGCCGGCTGACGGCATATTCCTCGCACAACAGGGCTTCGGCGGGCAGTTTGTCATCGGGCTTGAAGCGTCCGGAGACGATCTGCATGCCCAGTTCCTGGACGATGCGCGAATGCATGCTTTTGCGGTCGGAAGGTTTGCGGTAGTCCATGGGGAACGGCGCGGTCCTGTGCGATGGAGATGCCGGGCATGATAACAGGCGCGGCGGGTGACGGTCGCTAGCGCCGGTTTTTGACTGGCGCAGAACGACCGTAGGAGCGAGCCTGCTCGCGATGGACTTGAACGATCGCGCGTGCTGTCTGAAAGCATGCGTCGCCTTCAAGCTCATCGCGAGCAGGCTCGCTCCTACAGGGGGGTGGGGTTAGTGGGAGTGACGTGGCACTTCAGCCCCACGGCAGCCGACCAGGAAATCGAAGTCGCAACCCTGATCCGCCTGCAAGACATGGTCGATGTACAGCTGGCGATAACCGCCCACCAACAATGGCTGCGGCAGTTGCAGGTCCGCCATGCGTGCGGCCAGTTCGGCGTCCGGGATGTCCAGGTGCAGGCGGCCACTGGCGCAATCGAGTTCGATCCAGTCACCTTCCTTCACCGCCGCCAATGGGCCGCCCGCAGCCGCTTCCGGCGCTACGTGCAGGACAACGGTGCCATACGCCGTGCCGCTCATGCGTGCGTCGGATATGCGCACCATATCGGTCACGCCCTGGGCCAATAGCTTGGCCGGCAGGCCCATGTTGCCGACCTCGGCCATGCCCGGATAACCCTTGGGCCCGCAGTTTTTCATGACCAGGATCGAGTTGGCGTCGACGTCCAGCTCCGGGTCGTTGATCCGCGCCTTGTACAGGTCGAAGTTCTCGAACACCACCGCACGCCCGCGATGTTGCATCAATTCCGGTGTGGCAGCAGAAGGCTTGAGTACGGCACCGAGGGGCGCCAGGTTGCCGCGCAATACGCAGATGCCACCGTCGGCGCGAATCGGGTTGTCGAGGGTGCGGATCACTTCATCTTCGCCGTAGATCGGTGCGTCCCTGGTGTTCTCGCCGATGGACTTGCCGTTGACGGTCAAGGCGTTCGGGTTCGGGATCAGATTGGCCTCGCCGAGACGGCGCAACACCGCCGGCAAACCACCGGCGTAGTAGAACTCTTCCATCAGGAAGCGCCCGGAGGGCTGCAGGTCGACGATGGTCGGCATGCCGCGCCCGATGCGGGTCCAGTCGTCGAGATCCAGTTCCACGCCGATGCGGCCGGCAATGGCTTTGAGGTGGATCACGGCGTTGGTCGATCCGCCAATGGCGGCATTGACGCGAATGGCGTTTTCGAAGGCTTCCCGGGTCAGGATCTTCGACAGTTTCAGGTCTTCGCGGACCATTTCCACGGCGCGCATGCCGGACATGTGTGCCAGCACATAACGCCGCGCATCGACGGCTGGAATCGCCGCGTTGTGGGGCAGGGAAGTGCCGAGTGCTTCCGCCATGCAGGCCATGGTCGAGGCGGTGCCCATGGTGTTGCAGGTGCCGGCGGAGCGCGACATGCCGCCCTCGGCTGCAAGGAAATCATCGATCGTGATGGTGCCGGCCTTGACCTGTTCGCTGAGCTGCCAGACCACCGTGCCCGAGCCAATGTCCTTGCCCTTGTGTTTACCGTTGAGCATCGGTCCGCCGGTGACGACGATGGCCGGCACGTCGCAACTGGCCGCTCCCATCAGTAGCGCCGGGGTGGTTTTATCGCAGCCGGTCAGCAGCACCACGCCGTCAATCGGGTTGCCGCGAATGGCTTCTTCCACGTCCATGCTGGCCAGGTTGCGGGTGAGCATGGCGGTGGGGCGCAGGTTCGATTCGCCATTGGAGAACACCGGGAATTCCACGGGGAAACCACCGGCCTCGATCACGCCGCGTTTGACGTGCTCGGCAATCTGGCGGAAATGCGCGTTGCACGGCGTCAGTTCCGACCAGGTGTTGCAGATGCCGATGATCGGCTTGCCATGGAACTGGTGGTCGGCGATGCCCTGATTCTTCATCCAGCTGCGGTACATGAAGCCGTTCTTGTCGGCCGTGCCAAACCATTGGGCGGAGCGCAGGGTGGGTTTCTTATCAGACATGATCAATTCTCTTATTGTATGACTATATGGTTCAAGCTTGCGCCTAACATAAGCGTAAATTGACCTGTTTGGAAGTGTTGTTGGGTAATTAGTATTACTATATAGTCGCTTTCAACGGAGGGATGGCCCTGACGGTTTTCCGTGAGAGGCGTCTCCCAAGGTTCTATAAAAACAACAATCGGAGACCGATCTCATGAGCCAGGAACTGCGGCTTGTTCGCCGCATCACGCTGAAACTGATTCCCTTCCTGATCCTGCTGTACCTGATCGCCTATGTGGATCGCTCCGCCGTGGGCTTCGCCAAATTGCACATGGGCGCCGACATCGGCCTGGGCGATGCGGCTTATGGCTTGGGCGCAGGGCTGTTCTTCATCGGTTACTTCCTGCTGGAAATCCCCAGCAACCTGATGCTCGACCGCTTCGGTGCGCGGCGCTGGTTCGCGCGGATCATGATCACCTGGGGCGCCATCACCATCGGCATGGCCTTCGTCCAGGGGCCGAACAGCTTCTATGTGATGCGTTTCCTGCTCGGTGCAGCCGAAGCCGGGTTCTTCCCGGGCGTTCTCTACTACATCACCCAGTGGTTCCCGGTGCGCCATCGCGGCAAGATCCTCGGGCTGTTCATCCTGTCCCAACCCATCGCGATGATGATCACCGGGCCGGTGTCCGGCGGATTGCTGGGCATGGACGGCGTGCTCGGACTGCATGGCTGGCAATGGTTGTTCATCGTCATCGGCACCCCGGCGATCCTGCTGACCTGGCCGGTGCTGCGTTACCTGCCGGACGGCCCGCAACAGGTGAAATGGATGGACCAGTCCGAGAAAGACTGGCTGACCGGCGAGCTGAAAAAAGACCTGGAACAGTACGGCCAAACCCGTCACGGCAACCCCTTGCATGCTCTGAAGGACAAACGCGTGTTGCTGCTGGCGCTGTTCTACTTGCCGGTGACGCTGAGCATCTATGGCCTGGGCCTGTGGCTGCCGACGCTGATCAAGCAATTTGGTGGCAGCGATCTGGTGACCGGGTTCGTTTCATCGGTGCCGTACATTTTCGGAATCATCGGCTTGCTGATCATTCCGCGCAGTTCCGACCGTCTGAACGATCGCTACGGCCACCTCGCGGTGCTTTACGTATTGGGTGCCATCGGCTTGTTCTTCAGCGCCTGGCTGTCGGTGCCGGTGCTGCAGCTGGCAGCGCTTTGCCTGGTGGCATTCGCGCTGTTTTCCTGCACGGCGATCTTCTGGACCTTGCCCGGCCGCTTCTTCGCTGGCGCCAGCGCAGCGGCGGGGATTGCCCTGATCAACTCGGTGGGCAACCTCGGCGGCTACATCGGCCCGTTCGTGATCGGCGCGCTCAAGGAATACACCGGCAACCTGGCCTCGGGTTTGTACTTCCTGTCCGGCGTCATGCTGTTCGGTCTGGTGCTGACCGGCGTGGTCTATCGCCTGCTGGAACGCAAGCACGTGCTGCCGGCCGATGAGTTTGCCGCCAGTGCCCGCGGCGCAACCCGCACCTGACCCATAACTGGAAATCACCACTATCCCTGTGGGAGCGGGCTTGCCCGCGATAGCAATCCATCTGGCACATGAATGTTGAATGTGCTGCCGTCATCGCGGGCAAGCCCGCTCCCACAGGGAGTCAGGTGTGCCCAAGTTCTGTGTTTACAGGAGAGATTCATGCGTCTGGTTCAATTCGAATTGAGTAACGGCGAGCGCCGGGTTGGCGTCGTCGAGCAAGGAATGGTGCGTGAGGTGCAGGACGCGCGCACGGTTCGTGACCTGGCACTGGCGGCGATCGAGGCCGGGGTCAACCTCGAGCAGCAAGTGAAAAACCTGGGGCTGGGGATCAGCCATGACTACGCCGAACTGCTGGCGCAACTGCGCATCCTGCCGCCACTGGATCATCCCGACCCGGCGCACATGCTGATCAGCGGCACCGGACTGACGCACCTGGGCAGCGCTTCGGCCCGGGACAAAATGCATCAGCAGGCCGGTGACGAAACGGCGATGACCGACACCATGCGTATCTTCAAGTGGGGCGTGGAGGGCGGTAAGCCCGAAGCGGGTCAGGCCGGCGTGCAGCCTGAATGGTTTTACAAGGGCGATGGCAGCATTGTCGTGCGTCCGGGCCAGCCGTTCCCGTTGCCACCGTTTGCCGAAGACGCCGGAGAAGAGCCTGAAATCAGTGGCCTGTACGTCATCGGCCAGAATGGCAAACCCTATCGCCTTGGTTTTGCCGTGGGTAACGAGTTCTCCGATCACGTGATGGAGCGCAAGAACTACCTGTACCTGGCCCATTCAAAATTGCGCAGTTGCAGCTACGGGCCGGAACTGCGAGTCGGCGATCTGCCGCAGCACCTGGCCGGTACCAGTCGCATCCTGCGGGACGGTGAAGTGCTGTGGCAGAACGAGTTCCTCAGCGGCGAAGCGAACATGTGCCACAGCCTGGCCAACCTGGAATTTCACCATTTCAAGTACAGCCAGTTCCTGCGGCCGGGGGACGTGCACATTCATTTCTTCGGCACCGCGACCCTGTCGTTCGCCGAGGGTGTGCGCACCCGTCCCGGTGACGTGTTCGAAATCAGTCAGGCCGAGTTCGGCGCGCCGTTGATCAATGGCATTTCGCCGGTCGAAGCGGCGTTCGAACCCGGCTCCGTCGGCACCTTGTGAGGCGTTACCCATGACCCGGATTCTTGGCCACAACTACATCGGCGGCCAGCGCAGCGCGCTGGGCACCGTCAAATTGCAGAGTGTCGACGCCGAAACGGGCGAAGCACTGCCCCATGATTTCTACCAGGCGACACCGGAGGAGGTCGATGCCGCCGCCAAGGCTGCGGCCCTTGCGTACCCGGCTTATCGGCGCTTGAGCGCCGAGCGTCGCGCGCAGTTTCTCGAGGCCATCGCCGATGAACTCGATGCCCTGGGCGACGCGTTCGTGACGCTGGTTTGCCGTGAAACCGCGCTGCCAGCGGCACGGATCATCGGCGAGCGCGGCCGCACCAGCGCGCAGATGCGTTTGTTCGCCAAGGTGCTGCGGCGCGGCGACTTCTACGGGGCGCGCATCGACCAGGCGCTGCCTGAGCGCCAACCGCTGCCGCGACCCGATCTGCGCCAGTACCGCATCGGCCTCGGGCCGGTGGCAGTGTTTGGAGCGAGCAATTTTCCCCTGGCCTTTTCCACCGCGGGTGGCGATACCGCTGCGGCACTGGCCGCCGGTTGCCCGGTGGTGTTCAAGGCCCACAGTGGACACATGGCCACGGCGGAGCAGGTGGCCGATGCCATCGTCCGCGCGGCGCAAAAGACCGCGATGCCGACCGGCGTCTTCAACATGATCTACGGCGCTGGCGTCGGCGAAGCACTGGTCAAGCATCCGGCCATTCAGGCGGTGGGCTTCACCGGTTCGCTCAAGGGCGGCAGGGCGTTGTGCGACATGGCGGCGGCGCGTGCACAACCGATACCGGTGTTCGCCGAGATGTCGAGCATCAACCCGGTGATCGTGCTGCCCCAGGCACTGCAAGAGCGCACGGAAACCATTGCCCGTGGCCTGTCGGCTTCCGTGGTTCAAGGCTGTGGTCAGTTCTGCACTAACCCCGGCCTTGTTATCGGTATCCGTTCGCCGCAGTTCAGCGCGTTCCTCAAATTGCTCGCCGACATGATGGCCGATCAACCGGCGCAAACCATGCTCAACGCCGGAACCCTGGGCAGCTATGGCAAGGGCCTGCAAAAGCTTTCCGATCATCCGGGCATCGAGCACCTGGCGGGCAAACCGCAACAAGGTCATCAGGCGCAGGCGCAACTGTTCAAGGCCGATGTCAGCTTGCTGATCAACGGCGACGAGGTGCTGCAAGAGGAAGTGTTTGGCCCGACCACCGTAGTGGTGGAAGTGGCCGACCAGGCACAACTGCACGCTGCATTGAATGGGCTGCACGGTCAGTTGACCGCGACGATCTTGGGTGAACAGGCTGACTTTGAACAGTTCGGTGAGCTCACGGCCTTGCTGGAGCAGAAGGTCGGGCGAATCCTGGTCAACGGCTATCCCACCGGTGTCGAGGTGTGCGATTCGATGGTGCATGGTGGGCCGTATCCGGCGACGTCGGACGCTCGCGGCACGTCGGTGGGCACCCTGGCCATCGACCGTTTCCTGCGTCCGGTGTGCTTCCAGAATTACCCGGACAACTTGCTGCCGGAGGCGTTGCAGAATGCTAATCCGCTGGGCATTCAGCGCCTGGTGGATGGCAAGCCCTCCCGCGACGCGATCTGATCGCGGGTGACAGTCCCCGTGGGAGCGGGCAAGCCGGCACCCACGGATTGTGTGGAACAGTCAGCAAACCCATGAGCTATCATTGCGTCTTTCCCTTCCAAAGATTGAATGCCATGACTGCTGCCACTGACACCTTGCTCAACGTCCTCGTACACTGCGGTATGGTGGAAATCGACGGGCTGCACGCCTTTGAATTTTCCCTCGACGAGGACGACAACCTGCACATCGAATGCATGGACGGTCGAGCGGCCAGGCATTGGGAGTTCACACCGGCGCAAATCCAGGCCGCTAGCTTCGACAGCACTTTGCAAAGCTGGTTGATCACGGGTGATTCTGGTGAACATCGCCTGGTTTGCCTCGGTGACGTCATTGGCGGTGACAACGATGACGATGATGAAGACGATGAAAATGAGGATGCGTAACTTCTGGCCATTGTTCATGGCCGGCAGCATCGGTGCGATGGGTGTTCAAGTCGCTTCTGCCGAGGACTATCAACTGCTGGTGGGTTCGTACACCGCCGGACAAAGCCAGGGCATCTATCGGCTGCATTTCGACAGCGCGACCGGGCAGATCGACGCCAAACCCCTGCAAGTGGTCAAAAGCGAAAATCCTTCCTGGCTGACCCTGTCAAAGGATCAGCGTCGTCTGTTCGTGGTCAACGAAAACGGCCCCGGCCAGACCGATCCGGTAGGGCGAGTGAGCAGCTACGCAATCGACCCCAAGACCCATGAGCTGAGCCTGATCAATCAGGTGCAGAGCCTGGGCAATGAACCGACGCATTCGAGCCTCAGCGCTGACGCCAGCCATCTGTTTGTCAGCAACTACTCGGTGGCCGAAGATCCCGGTGGCACCCTGGCGGTGTTACCAGTGAATGCCGACGGTGCGCTCAAGCCGGTGGTGCAGATGAGCAGCCATCCGGCCAGTCGGGTCAATCCCGAGCGGCAGATGTCGGCGCACGTGCATTCGACGGTCTCGGCGCCGGATGGCCGATACGTGTTCTCCAATGACCTGGGCGCGGACCGGGTTTTTGCCTACCGGTTCGATCCCAAGGCCAACCCGGACCTGCCTTTGACCCCGGCCAAGCCGGCGTTCGTCCAGTTGCCTGCCGGCAGCGGGCCACGGCATTTGCTGTTCAGCGCCGATGGCAAACACGCCTGGCTGACCATGGAGATGAGTGCACAGGTGGCGGTATTCGATTACCGGGACGGCTCGCTGGTGCAGACGCAGATGGTCGACCTGGCGGCCGGCCAGCCGGTCTCGGACAAGGCTGCCGCCGCGTTACATGCCTCGGCAGACGGCAAATTCCTTTACGTCAGCAACCGTGGCACCGCCAATCAGTTGCTGGTGTTCGCCATCGACCCTGCAACCGGCCACCTCAAGGAGCTGCAACGTCGTTCGGTGGAAGGCGACCACCCGCGTGAGTTCAGCCTCGATCCGAGTGGCAAATTTGTGCTGATCGCCAATCAGAAGAGCAACCAGATTGTCGTCGTCGAGCGCGATGCCAAGACCGGTTTGCTGGGCAAAACCGTGCAAAAGTTGCCGATGGACGCCCCGAGCGATCTCAAGTTTTTGCTGCGACAATAGGCCGCAGGCCCCGGTCTAAGGGGTCTGCGCTGTTCTATCAATGAGGCTGATATCTGGTAATGCTGCAAAGCATTTCAAGACACCGACCCTCGAAGGTTAAGTTTGCTTCACGGCCCCACCGGGCAAGCAAGCCAACTGACTTCGAGGAATACCGCCATGAACTTCAATCTCTTTTCCGTAATCGCCGCTTCCGCCATCTCTGCTTCCGTTGCCCTGCCAGCCAGTGCCAACGTTGAAATCAGCGAGAAAAAATCCCACACCCAGAGCTACACCCAGAAATACCTGCAGCAGAGCGCCAACTTCTACGCCGCGCTGGATCACAAAGCCCAACACTGAAAGCTACTTCCTGCCCCCTTTATGCAGGAGCGAAGTCACTTGCCTATCGACCGTCCGCGGACCGAAAGGCGTAGAAGTGATGTCGCTCCTGCATAACGCATTTACGACAGCATCAAATAGCCATCAATCTTCTGCTTGATATCACTCCACTGCACGTTTAAATTTGACGCTGATTTTTTGACTCCTTCTCAAGAAAAGGATCGACAAGATGGCGATGCGTCTGGCTGTGGTGCTGCTGTTTCTCTATTCCACACCCATTTTATCCGCTGCACAGCCTATTCCCGGCGAGCCTGACGCTGCCCGGGAACGCCTGATGAGTTTTATTGAAGACTGAAACAGTCTGCTTCAATGATCAACGAAGCTGATAGTTGCTATAGACCGGACTCGTTGGTTATCCGCGCTTATTTGATCGATCCTGTGGACATTGAAACATGCCCACGGAGAACATCATGGCCAGCGCAATCATCACTTCTGCCAAACATGGCGCCTATGTGGCTATCGGTCTTTACCTGGTCATGGTGCTGGTGGTCAGTCTTTCGCCGCAGTCGCAACAATCCTTCGAAGCGCCGATTCAAGTCGCGCATCCCGGCATCCAGTTTGAACACCGCGCCCAACAGGCGATGGTCGATCAGGCTGATCTCGCGGGAGTCGGCGGAGCATGAACAGATGCAAGTTTTTGGTCATTGCCATTCTGGCATTCATCACCAATGGATTTTCCTTGCTGGGGATCGGGCAAGGTTCGATAGGCGGGGTGGCACGAGCCATCGAGGCCAACCACAACATCGCGCGTAACATCGAGACCGCCAAGGCCATGGGGATGCTGGCCGGTAATCCGCCGGTCGAACCTGAAAGCGGCTTTTTCGGGCCGTTCGAAGTGGACTGCTCGATGATCGGAATGTGTGAAGTGCTGGCCTGAATCACTGAATCACTGAATCACTGAATCACCATGATCCCTGTGGGAGCGAGCCTGCTCGCGATGGTCGTTAACGATGACGCTGAGCACCTGTCACCGCGCGGCGCTCTCAGGTTTTTCGCGAGCAGGCTCGCTCCTGCAGAGGGGCGCGTTTATTTCGCCATGATCGACGTAAACAATGTCGACTCGATAAACCGCTGCAACCAGGCCTGCAACCGCCGATAAGGCGTCTGCGCGAACCATTCGCGATCGACATGGGCGAATTGCCGAACGAACGGCATCAACGCCACGTCGGCGAGGCTGGGATGATCGGCCAGCAAGCAGGCATGACCCTCGAGCATCTCGTCGAGCTTGCGCAAGAACACCTCGCCCTCGGCGCGGTAAAACTCCATCGCATGCTCGGGGTAGCGTTCGGCGTACTTGTAGCGATTGAGCTGCAGCTTGAACGCCTGGTCGTTTTCCTCGATCAGTGCGGCAATGGTCAGCTGTCCCTGCGGATCATCCTTGAGCAACCAATCCTGGGGATCGTTCTGCGCCAACGCCCAGCGCATGATTTCCAGGCTTTCATCAATGACCCGGCCGTCCACATTCAGCACCGGCACCGTGCCTTTGCTCGACAGCGCGAGCATTTCGGCGGGCTTGGCCTTCAGACTGACTTCGACAATGCTGACCTCAACCCCTGAGTAGCGCAGGGCCATGCGCGCCCGCATGGCGTATGGGCAGCGGCGGAAGGAATAGAGCGTGGTCATTTCACCTCCAGGGTGCTGAGGCCGTTGCCTTGGCGACGGACCTGAATCTGTACTGGAATCCGTTCATGCATTTCCTGCACGTGGGAAATGACCGCGACCTTGCGGCCCTGGGCCTGCAGGCCGTCGAGAGCGTCCATGGCCAGTTGCAGGGATTCCGGGTCGAGGCTGCCGAAGCCTTCGTCGATGAACAGCGATTCGATTTTCAGCGTGCTCGACGCCATCGATGCCAGGCCCAGCGCCAGCGCCAGCGACACCAGGAAGGTCTCGCCACCGGACAACGAATGCACCGAACGCAGTTCGTCGCCCATCTCGGTGTCCATCACCAGCAACCCCAGCATGCTGCCGCCGCGCTTGAGGCGATAGCGGCGCACCAGTTGGCGCAGTTGCACGTTGGCGTGATGGACCAGCAAGTCGAGGTTGTAGGCCTGGGCGATTTTGCGGAAGGTGTCGCCGGTGGCCGAACCGATCAACGCATTCAAACGGGCCCAGCGCTGGAATTCGGCGTAGGCGTCGGCAATCTGTTGCGCCAGGGCCTGATTGGCGTTTTGCCGGCGCTGGTCCTCAGCCTGCTCGGCACGCAATTCAGCGCAGCGTTGTTCGCTGAGGCCGAACTGGTTTTGCAGGTCGGTGAGGGCGCTGGCGAGTTGCTCGGCGTCGAGGTTGCCATTGTGCTGGGCCTGATGATCGGCCAGGCGCTGGTCACGTTCCTGCAGCAGCACCTTGGCCTGTTCGATGGTTTTTTCGCTGTTCTGCAAGCGCTGGCGCAGTTCGCTGACGTGCGTGTCATCGACCCGCAGCAGGTCTTCGAGACCGCCGTCATCCAGCTCGGGATGACGCGCGCGCCAGTCGGCAATCTTCTGCGTCAGCTCGTTGTCTTCGCTTTGCAGCGCTTGCAAGCGCTCCTGTTGTGCCTTGAGTTCCGCGCCAATCCGCACGTATTGCGTGCGCACGTTCTGCAGTTCCGAAGCTGTGGTGGTTTCGGCGTTGCGCGCCTGCTCCACGGCCTGTTCCAGTTGCTGCTGCCAGTGCTCGGCGCTGCTGTGTTCGCCCAGCAGTTGCGCGAGTTTCGCCTGACAGGCCTGTTGCTGTTCGGCCAGAGCACTGAACTGCTGCTTGGCACTTTGCAGCTGCTGGATGCGGCTGAGCTGGCGATCCTGTTCCTTCTCCAGCGTCTGCTGACGTTGCTGCTGTTCGGCCAGTTCTTCCTTTTGCTGATCGACTTGCGCCAGGCGCTCGGCGATCTGTCGATCCAGCTGCATGAAGGTTGCCGCCGGCTCGACGCGCAAGGCCTCGAGGGTTTCGGCCGGCAGCAGGCTGGCGAACGCGGTGAGTTCCTCGTCGAGGCGCTGACGGTCGCTGCTCAGTTCGCGTTGTTGATTGCTCAGGTGCTGCGCAGCTTGCTGATGCGCGGTCTCGGTATTGCGCAGTTGCTGGGTCAGGCGCGCGGCATCCTGCTGCAGGGTGAGCAGGGCGCTTTGACGTTGTTCGTCCTGGGTGATGCTTTGGTTCAACTGATCGTTTTGCCGGGTCAGCCAGGCGTCGCGCTTGTCGGCGTCCTGATTGAACAACGAAGTGCCCAGCGGGTGCGCCTCCAGGCTCGGCGCCAGTGCCTGGAGTTGGGCGGTCAATTGTTCTTGCTGTTGCAGCAGCTCTTTCTGCCGGGCGATCACACCACCGACTTCGGCGCGCAGCTCGGTGAGCTTTTCCTTGATCTGATCCACCGCCTGCTGGGCCGAGGCCTGCTCATTTTCATCGTGGCGACCCAGGCTTTGCAGCAGTGCTTCGGGCTGATGATACGGGTGCTCGTTGCTGCCGCAGACCGGGCAGGGCTGGTCGTCCTGCAACTGCGCGCGCAACTCTTCGACACTGGCGCTACGGGCCAGACGCTGGCGTTCGAGCAGTTCACGGGTGACGTTGAGGGTTTGTTCGGCGACGCTGAGTTCGGCTTTGGTTTTGACCCCGTCCTGGGTCAGGCGCTCGCGCTCCTGTTGCGCATCGAGCAGTCGCTGGTGCAGCTCGGCGCCGCGTTTTTCCAGCTCCTGCTGACTGGCCCAGAGCCGCGTCATGTCTTCAATGGCGCGCAGTTGTTTGCGATTGTCCTGCAACAGGTTGCCAAGGATACCGATCTGCTCGGCAACCGCATCCGGCTCGGCGCCGGCCTCTTTGAACAGCACTTCCAGTTGCTGTTTTTGCGTGTTCAGTGCTTCGGCGCTTTGCGCCGCCTTCTGTTCGAGGCTGGCCAGTTCGGCCTGGCCCTTGTTCAGGCGATTGCCAATCAGCATCAGCTGTTGCAGGCGATCGCGGTAGGCATTCCATGCATCGCTCAACGGCGCCAGATGGGTGCTCTGTTCCAGCTCGGCGGCCATTTTTTGCAGGCGTTCAGCGACCTGGGCCTGTTTTTCCTGCAAGGTTTCAATGCCGCTCTGGCCTTGCGTGCAGGCCTGCTCGGCGGACTGTCGGGCGTCGGCGCTGAGGGCGGTGTCCTTGGCGAGGCGGGCGAGGGTGCTTTGCTCCTCGAACGCCTGACGCAGCAGCGGGGCGCTTTCGCTGTGCCGCTGCTGCGCTTCGCTCAGGGCGTTTTTCGCCGAATCGAGGGTTTGCTCCAGTTGCGTCTGGCGTTCGCTGAGTTCGCCATGTTGGCGGGTGTGTGTAGCAATCTGTGCAGCCAGTGGCGTCAGTTGCGCATCGAGTTCCGTCTTGCGCGCGAACTGGTGACGTTGCGGGGCGAGTTGTTCAAGGCGTGTGAGCTTGAGGCGTTCGCCGGCCAGACCTTCCCACTGTTGTTGCGAACTGTGCAGTTGCTCGGCGGCCGCTTGTTGCGCGTCCTGCAACTGGCGCAAATCCCTGAGCCAGGTGTGTTGCTGCTCCAGCTGCTTGAGTTGCGCCTGCTGCAACTTCAGCTGTTGCTGCGCTTCGTTGAAGCGTTCATCCAGCTCTGCACGGGCTTCGGGCGACAGCGGGGTGACACCGCTGGCCTGGTCCTGCAGGAGCTTGTGCGCCTCGCGGGCCTCTTTGGTCTTGTCGAAGGCCCGACGGCCGAGACGGGTGTAGAGCGCCGTGTCGGTGAGTTTTTCCAGCAGTTCGCTGCGGTCGTTGTCATCGGCCTTGAGGAAGGCGCTGAACTCGCTTTGGGCCAGCAGCACGGCACGGGTGAACTGTTCGAAGTTCAGGCCCAGGGCGGCTTCGAGTTGGGTCTTGTATTCGCCTTTCTGGCTGGCCAGCAGTTGATCCTGATCGATGTCACGCAGGCTCTGGCGACTGGCCTGCAGCTTGCCACCGGCCTTTTCCCGGGCGCGGTTGGCTTCCCAGCGTGCGCGATAGCGGCGGCCGTCGACACCGACGAAATCCACTTCGGCATAGCCCTCACCGGTGCCGCGACGCAGCAGCGTACGCGGGTCACCGGTGCCGATTTCGCCATCGGCGTCTGGCACCTTGGCGTCGCGGCCGGTGTTGTTCAGCCGCGGCACGGCACCAAACAACGCCAGGCACAGGGCATCGAGCAAGGTGCTTTTGCCGGCGCCGGTCGGTCCGGTGATGGCGAACAGGCCGGCACTGGCCAGAGGTTCGGCGGTGAAGTCGATTTCAAAGGGCCCGGCCAGGGAGGCGAGGTTTTTCAGGCGGATCGCGAGGATCTTCATGGCTGTTCGCCCTCCATCTGCACGTCTTGCAGCAACTCGGCAAAGTCCTTGAGGGTTTGCTCGTCGACTTCGCTGCCGTAATTGTCCTGCCAGGCCCGGCTGAACAGTTCCTGCGGGGTGAGCTGGTCCAGTTCGATCAGCGCCGCACCGTCCTCGGCGCCGTCACGACTGCCATTTCCGGCGTATTCGGCGGCGATGCGCACCAGTCGCACAGCCTTGCCTTGCAGGGCGCTTTCCACTTGATGGCGCAAGTCGGGTTGCGGTTCGTCGAGGCGCACCCGGACTTCAAGCCAGGGTTGACGCTGCAGGTCGGCGAGCAGGTCGATGTTCGGCAAGTCCGCCAACTGCAACAGGATCTCCGCCAGCGGCGCCGGGCCGAGACGCTGCAGGTTCACCGCACGGGGAATGAGTCTGGGTTCAACGCTGACCAGGGTTTCGCCGTCGAGGGTGATGTCGAGAATCTGGTGCTGGTAGCCGATCTCGGAGAACGACAACGGAATCGGCGAGCCGCTGTAGCGAATGCGCTCCTCGCCGTTGACCTTTTGCGGCTTGTGCAAATGTCCGAGGGCCACGTAGCTGATGCTCGGCCCGAACAGGCTGGCGGGCAGGGCTTCGGCGTTGCCGATGATCAGGCTGCGCTCGGAGTCTTCCGACACCGAACCACCGGCCATGTGCGCATGGCTGATGGCGATCAGTGCCTGGCCCGGCTGACGTTTGGCGTTGGCCGCTTCGATCAGCCATTCATGAACCTGGCCAATGCCGCGCAGGTAGTTGTCGCCCAGATGCGCGCCGGTCACTTCCGCCGGGCGCAGGAACGGTAGCGCCAGGCACCAGCCGGCGATTTCACCGCTAGCGTCCGGCAGAGGCAGCAACAGGCGTTCGGCGTCCAGTTGCCCGTCATCGAGCCACAACACGCGACCCAGGGCATGGGTGCGCAAGCGGCGCATCAAAGGCGCGGGCAGTTCGATCCGCGATCCGGAATCATGGTTGCCGGCAATCATCACGATGGTCAGCGACGGCTGCTGCTCGTGGGCGCTGACGATGAAGTCGTAGAGGCGTTCCTGGGCTTTGACCGGCGGGTTGACCGTGTCGAAGATGTCGCCGGCGATCAGCAGCACATCAGGCTGATCCAGCTTGAGCTGACGCAACAGCCAGTCGAGAAAACAACCGTGCTCGAAATCGCGATCCTGGCCGTGCAGGTTCTGCCCGAGGTGCCAGTCGGAGGTGTGGAACAGACGCAAGGGCAACTCCGCTAGATAAAAGGTGATGGCCGCGGGGACACATGACGCGGCGAAAGGGGAAAGAGTTTACTGGTAAAAGGTCGGGAATGCAGAAGGCAAAAAACTTGGCCTCGGACAGCTCCTACAGCGAGTACGCATCACAGTGCATGAAATGTCGCAGGCTTGAATCCTTCGATCTTGTAATGGGTGGAGCGGCGCACGAAGTCGACGTACATTGGCCCTCGGCACGGATCGTTACGCACCATCAGGAAGTGGTTCAGTGCCCATTGGGCCGATTGTTCAAGGAAGTGTCATGACTCAACGGTTACTGCAACTTGATCAGGTGTCGTTCAACCTGCCCGACGGGCGCGTGCTGTTCGAACACTTGAACCACACTTTCAGCACCAGGGTAACTGGCATCGTGGGCGCCAATGGCTGTGGCAAGTCCTTGCTTGGCCGGCTCCTGACGGGGGAGCAACTGCCCACCAGCGGCATCGTCCGCCGCGAAGGGCGGGTTTATGCGGTGGCGCAATTGCTTGAGCCCGAGCGCTACCCCAACGTCGCCGCGCTGGCAGGGGTCGAACCTGTTCTGAGGGCGCTGGATCGCATTGCTCAGGGCGTCATCGACGAAGACGATCATGCCCTGGCGTCCGACCAGTGGGATTGCGCCACTCGCCTTGAGGCCGAGCTGCAGCAAATCGGACTCGGTCACTTGAGTGCCGACACTCGCACTGACGACCTCAGTGGCGGCGAACGGCAGCGGGTGGCGCTGATGGGGGCGTGGTTATCGAGGGCCGACTGGTTGATTCTGGATGAGCCGAGCAACCATCTGGATATCGATCAGCAACACAAGCTCGCACAGCAGATCGAGCGCTGGCCAAATGGATTGATCCTGATCAGCCACGATCGCGGTCTGCTGGACCACGTCGACGAAATTGTCGAGCTTTCGCTCCTCGGGCTGGCGGTGTATGGCGGCAACTACAGTCATTATTCGGCAGCGCGCGAGCAGGAACAGCAGGCGTTCCAGTCGGCCCTGCAAGGCGAGCGGGCACAAGCCCGGCGCGAGCAACGCGAGATGATCGTGCAGATGGAGCGTCAGCAACGGCGCAATGCGCGGGGCGACCGCCAGGCGCGTGACGGCAACCAGACCAAACTGATTACCAATGCGCAAAAAGAACGCAGCGAAAACAGTCAAGGCAAGTTGCGCCTCAATCAACAGTTGGCCCGCGAACAACAACAGCAACGAATCGCCGAGGTTCGGGCGCGCTGTGCGCCGGACATCCAGCGCGTGATGCTGTCACCGGAGTGCTCGGTGCCCAATGGCAAGCTGATCGTGCAGTTGATCAATGTCGCTCTGCCTTTCGGCCATGCGCAGCCAATCAACCTGACGCTGACGGGCCCTATGCGCATGGCTATTATGGGCGCCAACGGGAGCGGCAAGTCGACCCTGTTGCAGGTCATCGCCGGGCAGCTTCCAGCGTGTGCAGGGGACGTGGTGCGCAATTGTCATGTTGGCTGGCTGGATCAACACGCCGGGCTGCAGCACCCGCAACGTACGGCGGTGCAATGGCTTTACGAAAGTAACCCGCAGCTGCCCGAAGCCGATGCGCGGACTCGCTTGGCACAGATGGGGATCGATGCGGATCGGGCGATGCTCAAAACCTGCCAGTTGAGCGGGGGAGAGCGCCTGAAAATTGCCCTGGCCGCCGAGTTGTATGCGCTGCGACCACCGCAACTGCTGTTGCTGGACGAGCCGGACAATCATCTGGATTTGCCCAGTAAAATCGCCCTCGAACAGATGCTCGACCAATACACCGGGGCGTTGATCGTGGTCTCCCACGACAGTGCTTTTTTACAGGCGATCCATCTGGATACCGAGTTCCATCTCGGCAACGCACCGCGTCATTTGGGATAAAGCGGCGGCAAACCACTGTCACCCACCGGGTCCTGGACCCGCTCGGCAATCGGGATGGTGCGGATCGCCCGCCACAGCTCTTCGCCTTGCCAGTGTTGGCCGGTTTCGCTGTAGAGCGCGCCGTTCAGGCCGTCGAGGGCGTCGGACAGTGGCACGAAGCGGGCGGCCATGTCGGCCAGGGTTTCCGGTTGCTGTCGGGCCCAGGCGTCGAGGGCCTGGCGCGTGGCGTGGGGATCGTTGGCCTGGCAGGCACGCTTGAGGTCGTCGAGCACGGTGCGCGGGCTCGGGCCGGTCTGCGCGGCTCGCGCAATTGCCGGTTGCCAGCGCGCGCGCCACCACAGGCCAAAGCCCAGCAGCGTCGTGCAAGCGAGGATCAAGGTGCTGAGTTTCCAGCGCCGCAGGGTTTCGTTGTCGACAGTGGCGTTGGCCGGTGAGTTGCCGGCCGGCGTGTCGACCACGAGGCTCGGATTGGCCGCGACCTGCAGGGTTCGGGCCGGCAGGCTGGTGTGTTCCAGATGGTCTTCAAAGGTGTTCCACCAGACCACTTCGACCGACGGCAGCTCGATCGGTCCGCTACGGACCGGCACCAGCGCCTCACGGTCTTCACGACTGCCGATCAGGCCGCGGTCGTTGTTCTGGTTGCCCAGCACCGGTTGGTCCGGATAACGACGCAGACCACTGGCTTCGGTGCCCGGCAATGGTGGTAGCTGTGCGCTGCCGAGGCCTTCGGCCTTGACGATCAGGCTGCGGGTCAGCGAGTCACCGACCTGGACATGCTCCGGTTCCGGGTTCCAGTGCTCGCTCAGGGTCAGGCTGCGTGCCGGCAGCCATGGCAGGTCGGCGGGGTAGGTGATGGGCTTGGCCTTGACCGTCAGCAGCAGTTCGCTGGAGCTGACGCGCATCAGCTTGCCGGATTTCGGCGACTGCGGTGTGGCGTCCGGGGCGGGCTGTGCATCCACCAGGGCGGCATTGAAGGTTTGCGCCGGGATGATCAATTCGCCACTGTGCTGCGGGTAGATCGCGTAACGCATTTCGATCACGCCGTGGCGCACGCCGTTGATGTCTTTCTCGTAGGTGCGCGACTCGCCGAGCTGCTCGATGCGTGCATCGGGAATCTGCAGCGGCGGCAGGCTGCTGTCGTCGTACAGCGACACCGAATGGTAGATGCGCAAGGTCAGGACCGCCTGAGCCTGCACGTAAACGCTGTTCTGGTCGAGGCTGGCGTCGATGAAGACCGGGGCCTGTTTGTTCGGGTTGTCCTGGGTTTGGCTTTCCACCACTTGCACGGTGATCGGCTGGCTCTCGACGTCACCCAGCTTCAACGGCGGAATCACTACGCTGCCATTTTCTTTGGGCAGCAGGGTGACGATCCAGCGTGTGGTGGCGCGGTTGTCGCCGCTGAGGGTGTTCAACTGGTTGACCTGACGTGTGCCACGCACCTCGAAAAGTGGCTCCAGCGGCGTCAGGTCCGGCTTGCCGAACTGCGTGACGTCGGAGGACTCCAGGGTCAGTTCGATTGTCTCTCCGGAGCTCAGGCGGGTGCGATCGACGCTGGCGACCAGCTCGGCTGCCTGGGCCTGAGCGGTGCAGATCAGCAAGGCCGGCATCGAGGCGAGCATGTAGGCGGTGAAGCGGGTCATCGAGTTTTTCCCTGATCCTGATGTTGTTGCTGTTCGTACCAGAATTTGCGTCTGAGCAATTCGCCGGGGTCATCCGGGATCTGCCTCAGCCACTGCTCCAGCGCCTGCTGTTGTTCGCCTTCGATGCTGTCGTTGGCCGGGCGCATGGGCGGTGTGGTGTGCTGTTCATCCCCCAGTTCGCTGCCCGGTACTTCATTGCTGCCGGGGCGGGTCGGGCGGGCTGGTGGTTGTTCGGTGGCGGATTGGGCGTCCTCGCCTTCGGCCTTCGGTTCGCCCGTGCCCGACGGTTGCGTCGAGGTGGCGCCGGACGGTGATTCCTGGGGCGGCGTCTGCGGCTCTTCAGTGGAGGTTTTGTCCGGCTCGGCGGCAGGCGGGGTCTGCTGCTGCTTGATCAGGGCTTCCACCAGTGCCTTGTTGGTCAGGGCCGGGCGCAAGTCCGGCTGGCGTTCAAGTGCCTGATCGTAAGCATCCAGTGCGGCTTCCAGTTCGCCATTTTTGGCCAGGGCATTGCCACGATTGTAGTGGGCGTGGGCGTCATTGCCTTCGGCGAACCGCTGGGCGGCGCCGGTGTAGTCGCCGGCCTCGTAAAGGGCCACACCTTGCCATTGGCGATCTTCGAAATGTTGTGCCGCTTCTGCCGGGCGTTTCTGCTTGAGCAGGTGTTGACCCTGTTGGTCGGGGCGCAGCCACAGGTCCTGAAAGTCGAAGGCATAGCTCGACTGTGGCAATGCCAGCAACAGCGGCAGGCAGAACAGCCAGCCGCGACGGCCGGCGCAGGCCGCCAGCAACAACAAGGGCAGCAGCAGCCAGTAACCCTGATCGGCCCAGGTGTCCAGGCGCAGGGTCTGGCCGTCGTTGCGCAGGTTACGCGGGCCGTCGAGCAGGCCGAGGGCGCGCAGGTCGGTATCGTCCAGGCGCGCCTGGCGATAATGTCCATCCAGGTCACTGGCGAAGGCTTTGAGGCCAGCGTCGTCCAGACGAGGCACCAGAATCGCGCCCTGTTCATCTTTGAGGAAACTGCCATCTTCCTGAGTGATCGGCGCACCTTCGGCGGTGCCGATGCCGAGCATCAGAAACTGCGTTGATTTGCCGCTCAGCGCGCGGCGAATCCCCAGGCGTTCCTGCTCCGTGAGAGATGAACCGATCAACAGGATCCGGCCATCGCCGAGGGCGGCCTGTTGCAGCAAGGTCAGGGCCTTGGCTACCGCGAGGTCGGCGCGATGGCCGGCTTCGGGCATCAGCGACGGCTTGAGGGCATCGAGCAGATTGTGGCTGGTGGCCAAATCATCCGACAGGGGAACGAGGGTGTGCGCACTGCCGGCGTATACGACGATGGCCGTCTGCGCATCACTGCGATTTTGCAGCAGGTCGAAGAGCTTGCGCCGGGCCTGCTCCAGGCGGTTGGGCTGAACGTCGGCGGCGAGCATCTCCGGGGTCAACTCCAGGAGCACCACCAATGGGTCGGCGGGTTTCTGGCTCAGTTGCTCGACACGTTCCCAGCTCGGGCCCAACAGTGCGAACACGGTCAGCAGCCAGGCCACGCCAAGGGCGATCCACGGCAGTTTGCTGTCGCGTCCGTTGCCACCACTGAGCAATGCCGAGTGGAAGGCGGGCGGCAGAATCATCTGCCAACGCCCGGCACGTTTCTGCCGATGCCAGAGTTGCCAGAGTAACCAGCCAAGCAATGGCAGCAACAGCAGCCACCAGGGGCGGAACCAGTAGGGCCAGAGTGCGCTCATCGACGCCTCCGCAGACGCAGGCGCTTGAGCCGCTCGCGCCAGTCAGGCAGTTGCGTTTGCAAAAACAGATCCTTGGTAAACAGACGGTGCAAGGGGTTATCCGGCCAGAGTTCGCGGGCCACCAACAGCATGCTCAACAACAGTGCCAGCGCCAAAGGCCACTGATACAACGTCTGAGCCGGGCGGGCCTGGGTTGGTTGCTGGGCTACGGGCTCCAGTCGGTCGAGAGTCTCCTTGATCGCCTGCAGTTCCTTGCCGTCACGAGCCCGGAAGTACTGGCCGCCCGTGGTTTCGGCGATGGCTTTGAGGGACGGTTCGTCCAGATCCAGGCTCGGGTTGATCCCGAGGAACCCCGGGGTGCCACTTTGCTCCGGGTCGGCGCCGATGCCGATCGGGTAGATTTTCACCCCTTCCTTGGCCGCCAGGCGCGCTGCGGTGAGCGGGTCGATCTGGCCGGCGTTGTTGGCGCCGTCCGTCACCAGAATCAATACGCGGCTTTGTGCCGGACGCTGGCGCAAGCGCTTGATGGCCAGGCCAATGGCGTCGCCGATGGCGGTGTTCTTGCCGGCGATGCCGATACGCGCTTCGTCGAGCCAGACACGCACCGTGTGGCGGTCGAACGTCAGGGGCGCTTGCAGGTACGCCTGGCTGCCGAACAGGATCAGGCCGACCCGATCACCTTCGCGGCTTTCCAGGAAATCACCGAGCAAATGCTGGACCAGCGCAAGGCGGCTGACATCGTCGTCCTGCCATTGCATGTCGGGGAAGTCCATGGAACCGGACACATCCACCGCCACCAGCAGATCGCGGCCGCTGGCCGCAATCGGCAGGGGTTCGCCCAGCCATTGCGGACGCGCGGCGGCGGTCAGCAACATCAGCCACAGCAGCATGAACGGTGCCTGTTGGCGCCAGGCCGGCAGGTTGGCGCGAGCGCGACGCCGGGCCAGGCCTTCAAGGTCACTGAGGAAGCTGACCTTGAGCGCCGGCTCGCCGCTGTCGGCCACCGGCAACAGTACGCGCATCAGCCACGGCAGGGGCAGCAGGACGAAGATCCACGGCCAGGCGAACTCAAACATGTTTGCGAATCCAGATTTCGACGGCTTGGGTCAGGCCGGCAATGGCCTTGTCGTCGAGTTTGCATTCGGGCTTGTAGGCGCCTTCGACCAGCACCATCCAGCGGGTCAGGCCGGCTGCCGGGCAGCGGTTGTCCAGAAAGGCCAGCCATTTGCGTCCGTTGAGGGTGTGGCTCTGGCTGTAGGGATAGTGGTTTCGGCACAGGCGCTTGAGCAGGCCGTTGAGCTGTTGCAGCCAGGCGCCTGCGGGCGCACCGTCGTAGGGCTTGGGCATCAACGCCAGTTCCGCCAGTGCGGCGAGGCGCACCGGGTCCAGTGGTTGCTCGGCGCGCACGACCGGGCGTTTGCCCGGCAAGAAGCGTCGCAGCTTCCACAGGCCGAAACCGATCAAAGGCAGCAACAACAGCAACAACCACCAGCCCGGCGCTGGTGGCCAGAATCCGATGGCGGGTGGGGTAATCAGCGGTTGCAGTTGATCGAGACTGTTCATCGGCCTTTCCCCGGTTTCTGCGGGTTCAGGTATTCGCGCAATTGTTCGACCATCTCGCTTTGGGTGCTCAAGGGCATCAACAACACGCGCAGTTTTTGCGCGAGCAATTCCCAACGGGCAATGCGCGCTTCGGCCTGGGCGCGGTAGGTCTGGCGCAGGTCGAAATTCAACGTGTCGAGTTCCAGCTGCGCGCCACGTTCGGCAAAGCGCAACAGCCCGGCGGCGGGCAGGGCGTGATCCAACGGGTCGGACAGTGGCAGCAGCAACAGATCGCAATGGCGCGACAACAAACTCAATTGCTGTTCGGCGCTCTCGGACAGGGCCCGTTCGTCGCAGATCACGATCGCCAGGCTGCCCGGGCGCAACACTTCCCGGGCACGACGCAAGGCAATGCCGAAGGCATCGCGGGCCGGCTCGCTTTCGGTGTTCAGGGACTGGTTGACCCGCACCAGTCGGTTGAGCAATTGCAGCAGGCTCTGCTTGCTGCGCCGGGGTTTGATTTCGTAATGCTCGTTGTCGCCGAACACCAGTCCGCCGACCCGATCGTTATGACCCAGCGCGGCCCAGCCGATCAGGCTCGCGGCTTGGGCGGCGAGCACCGACTTGAACATCAGCCCGGAGCTGAAAAACAGCCGGCGGCTTTGCTCGACCATGATGAAGATCGGCCGCTCGCGTTCTTCGTGGAACAGTTTGGTGTGCGGCTCTTGAGTCCGTGCCGTGACGCGCCAGTCGATGGTGCGCACGTCGTCACCGGCCTGGTAGACCCGCACCTGATCGAAGTCCACGCCACGTCCGCGCAGCTTGGAGTGGTGCAGGCCGATCAGCGGGCTGCGTTGGCTCGGCGTGGAGAACAATTGCACTTCACGTACGCGATGGCGCATCTCGATCAGCTCGGCGAGCGTGATGCGGATACCCGGTTGGGACGGCAGGGGGGCGTTCATCGGGGTCAAGCGACGGCTACGACGTCGAGAATCCGCTGGACCACCCGATCCTGGTCGATCCCCGCGGCTTCGGCTTCAAAGGAGAGAATGATGCGATGGCGCAGCACATCGAACAGCACGGCCTGGATGTCTTCCGGGCTGACGAAGTCGCGTCCGGCCAGCCATGCATGGGCGCGGGCGCAACGGTCGAGGGCAATCGAACCGCGAGGACTGGCGCCGTAGGCAATCCATTCGGCCATTTCCGGGTCGAATTTGGCCGGTGTCCGCGTGGCCATGACCAATTGCACCAGGTATTCCTCCACGGCGTCGGCCATGTACAAGCCGAGGATTTCCTTGCGCGCGGCAAAGATGGCCTGCTGACTGACCCGGCGTTCGGGCTTGGTCTCACCGTTCAGCGCTTCGCCGCGAGCCTGTTGCAGGATCCGCCGTTCGACGGCGGCATCGGGGAAGCCGATTTTCACGTGCATCAGGAAACGGTCGAGCTGGGCTTCGGGCAGCGGGTAGGTGCCTTCCTGCTCGATGGGGTTTTGCGTGGCCATCACCAGAAACAGCGGCGATAGCTCATACGTGCTGCGTCCGACACTGACCTGGCGCTCGGCCATGGCTTCGAGCAAGGCTGACTGGACCTTGGCCGGGGCCCGGTTGATTTCGTCCGCCAGCACCAGGTTGTGGAAGATCGGGCCTTGCTGGAACACGAAGCTGCCGGTTTCCGGGCGATAGATCTCCGTGCCGGTAATGTCGGCGGGCAACAGGTCGGGGGTGAACTGAATGCGATGGAACTGGGCTTCGATGCCCTCGGCCAGTTCTTTGATGGCCTTGGTCTTGGCCAGGCCAGGGGCGCCCTCGACCAGCATGTGGCCGTCGGCAAGCAGGGCGATGAGCAAGCGCTCGATGAGTTTTTCCTGGCCGAGAATCTGCGTTGAAAGAAAGGTTCGCAGCGCAAGCAGCGCTTCACGATGTTCCATCGATGACTGTTCCTGGAAAGGGTGACCGACGACGTTCGAATAACGCCAGGGCTGGGGGCGTTACTTTAATCCATCGCGGGGGGCGGCGACTAACGGCATTTTGCGTAAAGTGCAGGGATTTGAGTTCGGTCTCGCCACCGTACATGAAATGGTGACGACTCTACTGGTATTACTCCATCGATTGGAGGTCACTCATCAGCAGTTTGATGGCTGTCCTGTCGACCAGTTCGCACCACGGACCGTCGTCAACGATCGTACCGTTTTGCATGACGATGACGCGGTCGAAGCGGTGCAGGTGGCTGACATCATGAGTCACACAAATTAGTCCACGACCGGCGAAGGTGTCGAATAGCAATTCCCAGACTGGGGTGGCGAGCTTTGGCTCGATTGATGCGCTGGGTTCGTCGAACAGATTGAATCGTCCCGGTCTGTTGATCAGCCGCAGCAGTGATAGACGTTTGGCTTCGCCGCCTGAAATGTTGGATGCATTCTCAGTGAGATGGCGATGGCCAACAACTTCTTCGAGGTTTAGTCGCTGTATTGCCTGGTTTAGACATGGCGATTCAGCAACTCCGAACAGGACTGAATTTTTAAAGGTGCCTTCCAGAAACTGCGGGGACTGAGGACAATATCTGAGGACGTTCAAATGAGTCTGCGCGCTCAGTCTGGAAACCGGTAGGCAGTCGATGTTCAAGTGACTTCTCAGCTGAACATGCAATCCGGCCAGCGCTTCCAGTAACGTCGATTTACCCGCACCACTGGGGCCGGTGATAGCGACCGATTGACCTTGGGTGAAAGTGATGGCGTTCTCGATACGCAGGCGAATCATTCCGTTGTCGCTCACAACGCAGGGCTCGAGAGTCAGCGTCGATTCGTCTCGAGGCTTGATTTGGGCTGTTCGGTTGTCGTCAAAGTTTGGCAATGACAATAGCTGTTGGAGCCGACGCTGGTCAGCGAGGAACTGATCCAGTACCCGATAGCCCTCGGTCAGCGCGGTGATGTTAAGCAAAAAACTTCCCGCAATGGAAAAAATGGCAACCATTTGTCCAACGCTGATGCTTGGCTCGTTCGTCAGTTGATCGAGAACTCCCCAACTGAGTAATCCGCCCGTGGAAAGGCTTACAAACAGCACTTTCGTCCCACTCAAAACACCACCGGAGCTTGCCACGGTGATTGCCGCGTCGGCGTAATGCTTGAATGCACTGTTCAAGGGTTGCGTTGCCGTGTACTCGGCAGCCTCGAGCTTTATCGATTTGCCAGTGCTCAAGGTGCTGAATAGGAGCGCGCTGAGTTCATCCTCTTGCTCGTTGACTGCATCAAGGTGTTTTCTGCGCCACCTGATGATTCGGCAGGCAACGAATAAATAGACGACACCTAAGCTGCTCATCGCAATGAAAATGCCGATACCGCCCATGTAGGCAAAAGCGCATCCGACGATCAGAAATTCCAGGCACAGTGGGAGTCCAACGGTGACGAAGAACGTTAATAGTTGCTCGTGTGCTGTAATTCCCCGCTCCACTGATTTTATGAAGTGACCGATACGCCAAGAGCTGAACGGGATGAACTCTTTTCGCATCAGTTGCGCAACCCAGTGGGTGGATGCGTCCATTACTACTTTCTGCACCAGTTTGGATAAAAAAATACTTGCAGCGGATTAATGATTGCTTGTACACACCCCGCCAGAATGAACCCCCCCGTTAGAAGTAGTAGTGTATTGAGTGTCGCGCGGTCATCGCTGTTCAGTGTGTCAATTACGTTTCCTAGTAGTAATGGAGGGGCGAGAGCAATAAGTTTTAATATTATTATCGTCGTGATCGTTGATATCAATAAAGCGACGTGTGCTTTACAGGCTGTTCTAATGAAGGTCTGCATCGGGAATGCCTATAGCTGTTCGCAATAATTAAGCTGTTTTCGCCGTTTGGCGCAGGAATCGCTGGGGAACAACATGGCAACCATTTCTGATCAGGTTAAAACGTTCAAGTCCAGGAATATAAGATTGGCAGACGATGCCGTCGTCGGAGTATCGGGTAACTACTCTGTGGTAAGGCACTTTGCCGGTACGTAAAAGATTATTTTCTAATGAGTTGAGTTGAGCTGGAACGTCTTTTACGAAATCCACTATTGGGGGGTCGAGAGTTGGAAGTTTCAATCTGCTTACAGCTTCGAAATCTATAAGAGGTTTTAGTTTTTCCGAGCTTGCTAGAAATGAAAGTGTTGCTCTATCAGTCGCTTCTTGCACATCGTCATACAGTTCACTGACTTGAAATTGTTCCGTCGCTGCTCTTTGGATTGCGGTGCATAAGTCCAATGAACAACCTGAACCGATGGGTGACAAATGGTGATGGCCGGGGCCGGATTTCGGTAGTGCAACGGAGAAATAAACATCCATCACATCTTTTATGACTATGATCTGTAGTTTATCTGCTAGCGCAAGGGCGTAGTCGTTGTTCTGCAGCGCTTTGACGAGTAAAGGTTTAGAGGGGTTATATAATTTCATATTCGGACCAATCGAACAAACCGCCATGAAGAAGCAGGACAGGATGTGCCTTTCGATGATTTCATTGATTCCGTGAAGTAATGCTTCAGCTTTGATGCAGCCAAAAGCAGTCCCTGAGTTAGAGGAGTAACGAGACAGGAAGCGCATGCCTGTATTTTCACCACTCAAATTGGCACTCTCCATCCTCGGGCATAGAAGAATTTTCGGAACGAAGAGCTCTTTACTTTGATCGAGCGTTGTGAGTTTAAAAGATTTTATGAGCTCCGATGCATTTGGCAGGCTAGTGAAAAGCCCATCGTTTTCTGCTGCTTTTTGAGAAGCGATAAATCCACAGGACTGAACACTCGAATCATCAGCGTTGAACTGGAAAATGCTGAGGTGTTCGATGCTTTCAGCAAGAGCTCCAATGAGCGAATCTGGACCTTTTCCTGCGCCGGACTCTATTAGATTTCGGCTTTTATCAAAAAGTTTTGCTGTGGCTACAAGTGCGTTGCAATCAATATATTGAGTGACGGCATTTAGATTTAAGGATTCAATTATTCTTTGGATTTTTTGTAAAGCCGTGACGGGGTCGGTTTCACGCTCTGACATAAGTGCCTCATCGGGGTCTGAATGCCGAAAGGGCCCTTTCGGCATTTGCTGCAGATGTGATTTGTGCGAATCAGTTAGTCAGCGAGGCAAAGAAGTTTACTTCATTTGCCAAGAGGCCACTTGATGTGATCAATGCCTGGGGAAGTTCATCCCAAGGGGTTATCTCAGTGCGTTTTTTACCCATGATGTTAACTCCTTTTTTTATGGAGCAGCACTAGGAAGTAGGTGCTGCGCTTGCGAGATTTATTCGCAAGTGACTTATTAATAGCAGTCAGGCTTTTGAGGTTCAATTGTTCGGTGTCGCGAAACTTCCCATGTGAATGTGGGCTTGTTCCTACATTGAAGTGGGATGGATCTCGGCGAATTTTAGAGTCTGTTAAAATTTGCGTATTTTTCCCGTTATTCCAGTAGTTTGCGATGTTTAAAGATTTGGAGAGGTGATGGTTTCTTTTGCTTCAGAATTGGGTGTTGCTAGCGCAGTCGGACAAAAAACGGCTGGAGTCGTTTACAAGAGGGAAGTCGAAAGGGAAAGGCTTATTTCCGGATGATGTGTATCGCAGGCGATCCGTCGGGGAAATCGTTGGAGATTTGTGGGGCTTGAATTGACGATGTTCTTTTGGACGCCTTCGCGGGCAGTCTCGCTCCTACAGGGACGCAATGTTTGCGCACGCCATCGGTATTGAAGGAGCGGGGCTTGCCTGCGATGGCGGTCGCTCAGACACTGAAATTTCAGAGTTGGCTGATGTAAGTCCCGGTCCCCTTGAGAATGTTCTGCAAGGTTTCCTCAACTTCCGCCAGCTCGCTCGCATCGGTGCTGTGAGTGATCTCCAGCACATCATCGCCATTGAGCGCATCAGCATCGGCCGCCGCGATTTCGATCTTCAGCAGGGTAGGGCTCAGGGTGACTTTCACACCGTCCAGGGACGATGGTTCGTCATCGAGGGTGATTTCCAGCTCGTCCTCGTCCGGGTAGCGGGTCATCAGGAACATTTCGCCCTTGTTGCTGTGGCAGCAGAGCATGGCCATGTTGTCTTCTTCTTCATCGCAAGGGTTGACGATCAAGAGGGGGGTGGTCATTTGCATGGGGAGTTCCTGGCTCGGCGAGCGTTTGAGGGCTACAAAAGCCAATTCTGCCAGCCGTCGAGTCTTTGTGCTGCCCCCGCGTGGCCTGAGTCGCAAAATAGTGCGTTTTATATTATTGGTCGGATGAATTTCAGTCTGGCTTCATGGTTTGGTCTATGAATGATGAAAGACCTGTCTTTCGGATGTGTCTCATCCGGCAACATGAAAAATCCGATGGGGCTGTAGGGTATTTATACAAGAGAAAAATAACCCGCATCCACGGCGCTTTTGCTTGTTTTGTCCGATTTATTTGCCTTAGTTTTTGCAGCTCGAACGCATTGGATTGCGTAGTCAGCTATGAAAAAAAGGACCTTTGAATGAGTCGTTATTTTGAGTGGGCGGATGAGATCAAACATTTGTCCGAAGAGCAGGTCGAGGAGCTCTACCAGCGTTATCTGAACGGTGAAAAAACTGCGGAACTGGCAGTCGAATACAACATTTCGGCGAATGTCCGCAGTCTGTTGAAGGTATTGCCACCCATCATCAGCAAGGACCTGGCATGCCCTTACTGCGACCTTCCCATGTGGGTGCGTCGGCATGCCAGGGGTACTCCTGTCTCAATCCGTAAGCCCTTCAAATGCGTGCGGTGCGAGCACTATCACTTCGCGCCGGGCAACTATGGTCGGCAAAGGCTCTGTAATTGCATCGAGTGTTACAAAGTGCGCCAGCAGGAAGTCGCGGCCCAAGCGTTGCGCGACCGGAGTGAGCTGGAGAAGCGTTATGGAGTAACGAGTCCGCCAGTGCCGTATGCGTCGCTGAGCTTCGTTCAGAAACTGGTCCTGCTTGCCTTGCTGGACGATGGCGGCGCCGCCGGTGCGGAACGCATCGCCCCGCTCGATGCCAGTACAAGAAGCGAATATTTGGCGCCCAGCGAAGAATCCAGCGAAGAGTGGGTGAAAAAGCTCTACGAATGCGGCGCATTATTGGTCGATCTGGGCTCGGATATTAAGGCGTTCGATCGGGCATCCGGATGCCTGATCAACGATTTTTCCGCAGTACGCTGGCTGCCAAACGTTGCCCTGGAGCCCGGCGTACAGTGCACTCGCGACGCGCTGTACCTGGCGCTTTATCAGGAGCTGTCCGGGGCCGTGCAGCCCGCCTGGAAAAGCGAGCTTTATGCGTTGATGTTCAGTCTGGCGCGGGATGAGTCGATCCAGTACATCCAGGTGCTGGCCAATGAGGTGAATTTTGTGTTCAGCGCCCAAGGGCGTGCCGAAACCGTCGTTGGCCAGCTTTTGCAGGACTTCTCGGTAAGTCATCTCTACTACTTTGCGCGCCTGGCCGTGAAAAATGCCGCGCATTTTTATGCGACCGGCAACTCCAAGGGCAGAAACCATGCAGCAAACACCATTCCGGGCAACATGCTGGGTACGGCGCAGGATGCGCTGGCGAGGAATTGGCGCAAGACAGCCTATCGCGATTCGCGGGTGCCGCAGTCGGCCTTGCATCGCTTGTTATATGACGTGGTACTCAAGGACAGCGGTGCTGGCTTTTCGAAGTCCCCCGGAATCTATTGGCGCGATGAATTGGTGCCGCAGTTTTTTTCCGGGGCCCTCTTCGGCAGTGATCTGGCAGGGCATCTGCAGCTGTTTTGTCGTGAGTGCGACTCGGCCAATATCGACGCCAGCATGGACAAGATGACGCTGCAAATGATGTGTTACGACTGCGCCACCGTGAGTAAATTTCGAGCCATTGAAGACTTGATTGACTGATTTGGTCGTAGTTTCTACGGCGATCTCGTCGGCGCCCATGATTTGCCCCGCAATCATGGGTGTCGTCTTTTTCTGATTCGCTTGAAAACGCAACGGTCTCGAGCACGTGTTTTCGGGTGAATGACCGGCTGATCCGGCAGGAATTTCCCCGATTTCCCGCTCGGCTGCTAGTGTTGATCGTTGCACATGGCGCAAGCAGCGTACCGTTGACCGAATATGTCGCAGCACCGCAAGCACGGGCCTTGCCGCACTCGTTAAGCTGCGCAACGGATGAGCACCTGTAAAGGCATTGCGCTGCGCGCAGCCCAGTCGTTTTTGCAGATGCCCATTCATGGAAGGTGAATGTGACCTGAGTGTCTCGTCCAGCTTCACCCACCTGTCGTCCTGTTTCCTCTGCCCGAGAATCAGGAACAGGGTGACGGGTTGCCCCGAACAGGGGTTTTGCACGCGACGCTTCCATCAATAACAAGCCCAAGCGGAGTACCACAGATGGCGTTCTTCACCGCAGCCAGCAAAGCCGACTTCCAGCACCAACTGCAAGCGGCACTGGCGCAGCACATCAGTGAACAGGCACTGCCACAAGTGGCGCTGTTCGCTGAACAATTCTTCGGCATCATTTCCCTGGATGAACTGACCCAGCGTCGGTTGTCCGACCTCGCTGGCTGTACCCTTTCTGCGTGGCGCCTGCTTGAGCGCTTCGATCACGCGCATCCGCAAGTGCGCGTCTACAACCCCGATTACGAGCGTCATGGCTGGCAGTCGACCCACACCGCGGTCGAAGTGCTGCACCATGACCTGCCGTTCCTGGTCGACTCGGTGCGTACCGAGCTGAACCGTCGCGGTTACAGCATTCACACCCTGCAAACCACCGTGCTGAGCGTGCGTCGCGGCAGCAAGGGCGAGTTGCTGGAAATCCTGCCGAAAGGCACCCAGGGCGACGACATTCTGCAAGAGTCGTTGATGTACCTGGAAATCGACCGTTGTGCCAACACCGCCGAACTGAACGTGCTGACCAAAGAGCTGGAGCAAGTGCTCGGCGAAGTGCGCGTTGCGGTTGGCGATTTCGAGCCGATGAAGGCCAAGGTCCAGGAAATCCTTTCCAGCCTGGACAACAGCCAGTTCGCCGTCGATGCCGACGAGAAGAGCGAAATCAAGAGCTTCCTGGAATGGTTGGTGGGCAACCACTTCACCTTCCTCGGCTACGAAGAGTTCGTGGTGCGTGATGAAGCCGACGGCGGTCACATCGTCTACGACCAGGACTCTTTCCTGGGCCTGACCAAACTGCTGCGTACCGGCATGACCTACGATGAACTGCGCATCGAAGACTACGCCGTTAACTACCTGCGCGAGCCGAAACTGCTGACGTTCGCCAAGGCCGCGCACCCAAGCCGCGTGCACCGTCCGGCTTACCCGGACTACGTATCGATCCGTGAAATCGATGCCGACGGCAAGATCATCAAGGAATGCCGTTTCATGGGCCTGTACACCTCCTCGGTGTACGGCGAAAGCGTGCGTGCCATTCCGTACATCCGCCGCAAGGTCGAGGAAATCGAACGCCGTTCCGGCTTCCAGGCCAAGGCACACCTGGGCAAGGAACTGGCACAGGTGCTCGAAGTGCTGCCGCGCGACGATCTGTTCCAGACCCCGGTGGACGAGCTGTTCAGCACCGTGATGTCGATCGTGCAGATCCAGGAACGCAACAAGATTCGCGTGTTCCTGCGCAAAGACCCGTACGGCCGCTTCTGCTACTGCCTGGCCTACGTGCCGCGTGACATCTACTCCACCGAAGTGCGCCAGAAGATCCAGCAAGTGCTGATGGATCGCCTGAAAGCCTCCGATTGCGAGTTCTGGACCTTCTTCTCCGAGTCCGTGCTGGCTCGCGTGCAGCTGATCCTGCGCGTCGACCCGAAAAACCGCATCGACATCGACCCGCTGCTGCTGGAAAAAGAAGTGGTGCAGGCCTGCCGCAGCTGGCAGGACGACTACGCCAGCCTGGTGGTTGAAAGCTTCGGCGAAGCCCACGGCACCAACGTGCTGGCCGACTTCCCGAAAGGTTTCCCGGCCGGTTACCGCGAGCGTTTCGCAGCCCATTCGGCTGTGGTCGACATGCAGCACCTGCTGAGCCTGAGCGAAAAGAATCCGCTGGTGATGAGCTTCTATCAGCCGCTGGGCCAGGTCTCCGGCCAGCGTGAGCTGCATTGCAAGCTGTACCACGCCGATACCCCGCTGGCACTGTCCGACGTATTGCCGATCCTGGAAAACCTCGGCTTGCGGGTACTGGGTGAGTTCCCGTATCGCCTGCGTCACACCAATGGCCGCGAGTTCTGGATTCACGACTTCGCGTTCACCGCCGCCGAAGGCCTGGAACTGGACATCCAGCAACTCAACGACACCCTGCAGGACGCGTTCGTCCACATCGTGCGCGGCGATGCCGAAAACGATGCGTTCAACCGTCTGGTGCTGACCGCCGGCCTGCCATGGCGTGATGTGGCGCTGCTGCGTGCTTACGCCCGCTACATGAAGCAGATTCGTCTGGGCTTCGACCTGGGCTACATCGCCAGCACCCTGAACAACCACACCGACATCGCTCGCGAGTTGACCCGGTTGTTCAAGACCCGTTTCTACCTGGCGCGCAAACTCACCAGCGACGATCTGGAAGACAAGCAGCAACGTCTGGAACAAGCGATCCTGAGCGCCCTGGACGACGTCCAGGTGTTGAACGAAGACCGTATCCTGCGTCGCTACCTGGACCTGATCAAGGCAACCCTGCGTACCAACTTCTACCAGACTGATGCGAACGGGCATAACAAGTCCTACTTCAGCTTCAAGTTCAACCCGCACCTGATTCCAGAGCTGCCAAAGCCGGTACCGAAGTTCGAAATCTTCGTTTACTCGCCGCGCGTCGAAGGCGTGCACCTGCGCTTCGGCAACGTGGCGCGTGGTGGCCTGCGCTGGTCCGACCGTGAAGAAGACTTCCGTACCGAAGTCCTGGGCCTGGTAAAAGCCCAGCAAGTGAAGAACTCGGTCATCGTGCCGGTGGGTGCGAAGGGTGGCTTCCTGCCACGTCGCCTGCCACTGGGCGGCAGCCGTGACGAGATCGCGGCCGAAGGCATTGCCTGCTACCGCATCTTCATTTCGGGTCTGCTGGACATCACCGACAACCTGAAAGACGGCGCCCTGGTGCCGCCGGCCAATGTCGTGCGTCATGACGACGATGACCCGTACCTGGTCGTGGCTGCGGACAAGGGCACTGCAACCTTCTCCGACATCGCCAACGGCATCGCCATCGACTACGGCTTCTGGCTGGGTGACGCGTTTGCGTCCGGTGGTTCGGCCGGTTACGACCACAAGAAAATGGGCATCACCGCCAAGGGCGCGTGGGTCGGCGTACAACGCCACTTCCGCGAGCGCGGCATCAACGTCCAGAAAGACAGCATCACCGTGGTCGGTGTCGGCGACATGGCCGGTGACGTGTTCGGTAACGGCTTGTTGATGTCCGACAAGCTGCAACTGGTCGCAGCGTTCAACCACCTGCACATCTTCATCGATCCGAACCCGAATCCGGCCACCAGCTTCGCCGAGCGTCAGCGTCTGTTCGACCTGCCGCGTTCGGCCTGGTCGGATTACGACACCAGCATCATGTCCGAAGGCGGCGGGATCTTCTCGCGCAGCGCGAAAAGCATCGCGATTTCCCCGCAGATGCAGGAACGCTTCGACATCCAGGCTGACAAGCTGACCCCGACCGAACTGCTCAACGCCTTGCTCAAGGCGCCGGTGGATCTGTTGTGGAACGGCGGTATCGGTACCTACGTCAAAGCCAGCACCGAAACCCACGCCGATGTCGGCGACAAGGCCAACGATGCACTGCGCGTGAACGGCAACGAACTGCGCTGCAAAGTGGTGGGCGAGGGCGGTAACCTCGGCATGACCCAGCTGGGTCGTGTGGAGTTCGGCCTCAATGGCGGCGGCTCCAACACCGACTTCATCGACAACGCCGGTGGCGTGGACTGCTCCGACCACGAAGTCAACATCAAGATCCTGCTGAACGAAGTGGTTCAGGCCGGTGACATGACCGACAAGCAACGCAACCAGTTGCTGGCGAGCATGACCGACGAAGTCGGCAACCTGGTACTGGGCAACAACTACAAGCAGACTCAGGCCTTGTCCCTGGCGGCCCGTCGCGCCTTGCCGCGCATTGCCGAGTACAAGCGTCTGATGAACGACCTGGAAGGTCGCGGCAAGCTGGATCGCGCCATCGAGTTCCTGCCGAACGAAGAGCAGATCAACGAGCGCGTTGCCGCAGGCCATGGCCTGACCCGCGCCGAGCTGTCGGTATTGATCTCCTACAGCAAGATCGATCTCAAGGAGCAGTTGCTGAACTCCCTGGTGCCGGACGACGATTACCTGACCCGCGACATGGAAACCGCTTTCCCGCCGACTCTGGTGAGCAAGTTCTCCCAAGCCATGCGCCGTCATCGTCTGAAGCGCGAAATCGTCAGCACCCAGATCGCCAACGACCTGGTCAACCACATGGGCATCACCTTCGTTCAACGACTCAAAGAGTCGACCGGCATGAGCCCGGCGAACGTGGCCGGTGCTTACGTGATCGTGCGCGACATTTTCCATCTCCCGCACTGGTTCCGTCAGATCGAAGCCCTGGACTACCAGGTCTCCGCCGATGTGCAACTGGAGCTGATGGATGAGCTGATGCGTCTGGGCCGTCGCGCTACGCGCTGGTTCCTGCGCACCCGTCGCAACGAGCAGAACGCTGCCCGTGACGTCGCGCACTTCGGTCCGCATCTGGCAGCGCTGGGCCTCAAGCTCGACGAACTGCTGGAAGGCCCGACCCGCGAAGGCTGGCAGTCCCGCTACCAGGCCTACGTCGCTGCTGGCGTTCCTGAGTTGCTGGCGCGCATGGTTGCAGGCACTACTCACCTGTACACCTTGCTGCCGATCATCGAGGCCTCCGACGTGACCGGCCAGAACGCAGCGGACGTGGCCAAGGCCTACTTCGCCGTGGGCAGCGCGCTGGACATCACCTGGTACCTGCAACAGATCAGCGCTCTGCCGGTTGAAAACAACTGGCAGGCCCTGGCCCGTGAAGCGTTCCGCGATGACGTCGACTGGCAGCAACGTGCGATCACCATCTCGGTCCTGCAGCAGGGCGACGGCACCCAGGACGTGGAAACACGCCTGGAACTGTGGATGCAGCAGAACGAAAGCATGATCGAACGCTGGCGCGCCATGCTGGTGGAAATCCGTGCCGCCAGCGGCACTGATTACGCCATGTACGCGGTGGCCAACCGCGAATTGCTGGATCTGGCATTGAGCGGTCAAGCGGTGGTATCTGCCGCAGCGGTCGCCGAGCTGGAACCGGCGGCCTGATCAGGCGTTGAATGAAAAAGCCCCGCATCGAGAGATGCGGGGCTTTTTTATTCAAGGGTGGAAACGTGTCGGCCCATGGATCGATCACTCAGGTGTAGGGCGTGGAGCGTGCGGGTGTCGAGACGTGCCTTTCCAGAATTTGCAGATTGAACGTGACGACATCGCCGGACTCATCGGTGAAACAGGTGCTGTATGCCGGGTCGCGCCAGATTGCTTTTTTGATGATTCCGGCGTTGCGTGCTTTCAAGTAAAGGGTCGCTTGGGAGCTGCTCAAATCATCCAGAGTGATGATTTGATGAAAGCCGTTCAGTAAATGGAAGGAGGTGGTATTACCGCCGGAGGCCGGATAGGCGCCCAGCACGCCTTTTCCGCCCTTGCTGAAGTATTTTTGGTAGTAGGCTTCGTTCAGAATCTGCAGGTTGTAGTAGTCGTTATAACACTTGAAGTGGACGACCATGGCCGTGGATTTTCTACTGCCTGTACGGAGCATGGTTTGGGTGACAGGATCATAGGCTTCAAAGGTCGTCACTACATTTGGAGGTATGGGAGATCTGCTTCCACCCGGTTCGAAATGACCCGCGCTCAATACCTGGTCAAAAAATGTCATGTTGATTCCATCGCAAGTGATGCGGGCGATGAAGGATCTTTCCTGGTCTTTAGTCATGAAGACGTTCCTTGTCTATAGGGGATAATTGTTGGCGCCGTCGCGCGGAGCTGAAGATACCGCTATTTAAAATTCATGACGTTGATTAATTGTGAGCAAACTCTTCCTGTCCAGATTGGAGTTTGCTCACATTGATTTTCGCAGTTTCAATACGATTTTCGCTCTGTCGTGTTGTCGAGCATCGAGACGTTACTTGTCGGGTTGGTCAATAAATTACTGAGCGACTGGTCAAACTTCTGCAGCGCTCTTACTTGCACATTCTGCTGTTCGTTAATATCCGCGACGATGTCTTCGCTGCGCTTGTAATCCGCCCATACCGGGCTCAACGCCTTGGCGTCCTGCCCTTGCGCAGTGCCGATGTAAGCCAGGTTGTTGTCGTAAAAGTCCACACTGACCTTCGCTTCGATGTCGGAGCTGCGCGATGTCATCAGCTGGCTGCGGCTGTCGACGATGCCGACCACCTCCGGCTTGGCCGCCATCAGGCTCCGCATGTCCGGGTACACCGTGACCGAGCCGAACTGGCGCTGCAATGAGGCCTTGACCCAATCCACCGCCAGATCGGGCTGGGAGGTGGCTACGTAGGCATCGTGAATCGGTTGCACCAGCAGGCTCTGGCCGAAACCGGTGCCGGCGTTGGCCTGGTAATTCTGTAAGTAGGCGCGGTTGGTTTGAGTATTGCGGCTGTAGACGATGCCCAGCGAAACGTTGTGGCCGTTGGGTATGCTCCGGGCATTACTGCGCCCAACGGGTTGCGTGAAAATGCCATCCACTGAAGATACCGCCGAAGGAGCGGTGGGTATTGAACAGCCGGCTATTAGCACGGTGACTGTCAGGGTACTGACAAGCGCAAGTTTCATGGTGTTTCTCCGGTGAAACAACATCAGTCGGAAAGTTAAATTGCCGGTTTTACTCGGCAGTCATTCCAGACTAAACCGCGAATTGACGATGAAATAGTCAATATCCGTAGTTATCAGGCGGCCAATAGTTTTGTTTGGTTTAAAGCGTTTGGGTTAATTGCCGACGGATATAAAAAGGCCCAAATCAATGATTCGGGCCTTTTTGTTTATGGCTGAACGTACAGCTATCAGTTTTCCAATGGGATCAGTACTTTCTCTTCTGGCGACAGCACTATGAACACCAATAGTTTTGCAGGCTTGGTTTTGCTGGCGTTTTTTGAAACCAGGTGCTCGGAACCGGCCGGTTCGTACCAATACTCACCGGCCTTGTAGGTCCGTTCTTTTTCGCCCTTGACCTGAGAAGTGATGGCCCCCGATAACACATAGGCCATGGCAGTGCCTTCATGCTTGTGTGCAATGGAGGATTGCCCCGGCTGGTAGTCGACTTCGATCATCAGGGCTTTCTTGCCAGGTGCGTTTTGCAGCATTTGATCTTGCAGCACCGTGACCTTTTCCGAATGATCACTGGCTTCATGGGCGAATGCCGAGGCGGAAACGGTCAGGGCCAAGGCAACAAAAGGGGCAGTACATAGGCGCAAAACGTTCATGGTTCATTACCTGCAATGGGTGAGTTGTCCGGAACCAATCTAGTGCGCCACCCACCACAAACAAACAGCCAATATTCGGGAAGTCCAGGGGACCAATGTCAGGTCTTCAGACAAAAAAAGATCGCAGCCCCCGGCACCTTCTACAGAGGTACCCATGCCCTGTAGAAAATGCCGAAAGCTGCGATCTTTAATCGAGTTCTTAACGAATCGGAAAACTGTTGAAGTCGACAGCGTTGGCCAGTTGGCAATCGATCAGGTCGATGAATCCCTGCACTTGAGGGCTGTTGAAATGCAATTGCATGGCCGCTTCCGATTGCCAATGGGCACTCACGGTCCAGCGATTACTGTCGTCGGGGCAACGGTCGACCATGTAGGACTCACAACCCGGAAGTTCGCGCAGGGTTTCGACAATCTTTTGCAGTTGCTTACCCAGTTCGTCCGAGCGACCAGCGACGGCTTTTACCTTGACGGTATTGATCATTTGGTTGGGCATTGCTCACACTCCTGAATCAGGCCGGACGAATCCTGCTCATTGAGAGATAACGCCTATGCAGGATAGGCCTGCACCCCGGGACCACCAATAGCCAATCGCCGGATAAAGTCGCAGACCAATCCGTCAGGCGACTTGCTGCAAGATGTCCCGCAGGCGATCCAGGGCGATGTCGATGTCCAGGGTTTCAATGGCGCCAAAACCGAGGAAAAGCCCGGCCAGCGGCGCCTGTTGGTAGAAAAAGCTGTCGATGGGGTAGAGCCCGACTTCGACTTTTTTCGCCAGTTCGATCACCAACGGGACATCGATCGGCACTTTGCACAGCACCACCATGTGGAAACCGGCCGTGGTCGGCACTGCTTCAAGCCATGGCGAAAGGTCGGTGGCGATGCGCGCCAGTATCCGGTCCCGTCGACCGGCGTAGATCGTGTGACAACGGCGAATGTGCTTGAGCAGGCAGCCTTCGGCGATGAACTTGGCCAGCGCCCATTGCGGCAGGGTCGAGGTGTGAAGGTCGGTGAGCTGCTTGGCACGCACCACCGCATCGAGAATCGCCGGCGGCAGAATCGCATAACCCAGCCGCAACTCCGGCAACAGGGTTTTCGAGAAGGTCCCGACGTAGGCGACGATCCCGCGTTCATCCATGCTTTGCAGCGAATCCGTGGGCCGGCCCTCATAGCGGAATTCGCTGTCGTAGTCGTCTTCGATGATGATTGCCCCCAGCTCATGGGCCTTGGCCAGCAACGCCACGCGCCGTTCCTGACTCATGGGCATGCCCAGCGGGAACTGGTGCGACGGGGTCACATAAATCAGCCGCGTGCCAAGGGGGATCTTGTCCACCTGAATGCCTTCGCCATCCACTGGTACGCCGATCACCGTGGCGCCGTGGGTGCCGAACAACAGGCGTGCCGGTGGGTAACCGGGGTCTTCCATGGCGACGATGCTGCCAGGGCGGGTCAGTACCCGGGCAATCAGGTCCAGGGCCTGTTGGGCGCCGTTGCACACCACCACGTCTTCATCCTGGCAATTGACCCCGCGAGAAAATGCGATGTGCCGGGCGATGGCATTGCGCAGTGCCGGCAGGCCTTCCGGCAGGCTGTAGAAGCCTTTGGAGGCGGAGATCTGCCGCAAGGCGTGGGAGGTGCAGCGCCGCCAGTCGTCCTGGGGAAACTGGCCCTTGCTGGTGGCGCCACCAATGAAGTCGTAGCGCAGCGAGCCTTCCAGTGTCGGGTGGCGCAGAAATACTGGCAGGTTGCGCCAGGATTCAATGACCTCGAAACCGGCCAGTTCCGAATGGCTCTGTTTACGCTCGACTTTCGAAGCCCGGGCGTTGACATAGGTGCCTTTGCCGATCACTCCGGTCAGGAAGTTTTCGTAGGTCAGTTGAGCATAGGTGTCGGAAATGGTCTTGCGCGAAATGCCCAGTTGCTCGGCCAGCAGGCGACTGGGCGGCAGCTGCGTACCGGCTGCCAGACGTCCGGACTCGATCGCGCTGCGCAGTTGGTTGTACAGCTGACCGGCCAGGTCCTTGCGGCCATTGATGACAACATGTAGTTCCATACCGGCCAAACTCCGGGGCAATTGGGGCGCGTGTGCGTCGCGCAAGATTACCCTCATCCGGCGCTTGTGCAGAAGTTGCGTGGCGGAAAAACCGTCAATTGGTCTGGAGACGGGTGGTCCACGGTTTTTCCGTCGAATTGGACCTGTAACGCACAGGCAACAACGGATAACGTCAATTACACATCCGTGCTGCACGAGGCCCGCCATGAACCCCCGTCTGGATTACTACAGCGCGTCACCCAAGGCGATGAAAGCCATGATCGCGATGGAGGCCTTGACCAGCAGCTTGAGCATCGAGCCGGCGCTGCTGCACCTGATCAAGATCCGTGCGTCACAGCTCAACGGCTGTGCGTTCTGCACCGACATGCATTCGGTGGATGCCCGGCGCCTGGGCGAAACCGATCGGCGCCTGTATTCCATTGTGGTATGGCGTGACAGCAACTTCTTCAACCCGCGCGAACGGGCGGCCCTGGCCTGGACCGAGGCCGTGACCCTGCTTGCCGAAAGCCATGTGCCGGACGATGTCTATGAGCAGGTGCGAGCGCAATTCAGTGAAGCTGAGCTGGTCGACCTGACCATCGCCGTCACCACCATCAACAGCTGGAATCGGCTGGCGGTGAGTTTCCGGCAAAGCCCCAGTACCTGATCGGTTTGTCATACGGCTTTCATGAAGGGTGCGCAGGATGGATTGCACCGATAGACGGACAGGGAGTCATCGATGTCAATCATGGAAGCCGGCAGCCGTCGGCGCATTGCCGAGCACTGCGCAGCCATCGAGAAAAGCGTTTCCTGGCGGACACTGGCGGCGGATCTCGATCCGGTGCTGGCCCAGTGTTTCAGTGTCACCGCTCGTTGTGGCTGTTTCATGCAGGCGGCACGGAGCCTCAATATCAAGGCGACCCGGCTGCGCAAGCAATTGGCGCAGCTGGAAACACAGCTGCAGTGTTCGTTGTTCAGCCCCTCGGACAATGGCGTTACCCTCAGTCGTGACGGGCTGCAGCTGCATTCGCAATTGATCGCACTGGCCCACGAGCGCGACTTGCCGGTGATCGAACAACCGCTGGTGCGCCTGGCTGTCGCCGAATCGATCCTGCACGACATTCTCGGGCGTGACCTGGTGGCCTTGCTGCGGCGCAACGCCAGCGTGCGCCTGGACATCATCAACCTCGACAGCGAACTGTCACTGCGAGCGGTCAGTGCCGATGTGGTGTTGTGGTTAGCCAGCACCGACTCGCCGCTACCCGGCCCGAGTTTTGCCATCAGCGAACCCCGGCGCCTGGCGCGTCTGGACTACCTGCCGCACATCGCCAAACGTTACTCAAGGGTCGCTTCGCGCCCGGACAGTCTCGATGACCTGGCCGATTTCCTGCTGGTGCAGTGGCAGCATGATCGGCAGGTCGACTGTTTTCGCCCGTGGAACAACCTGGTAGACCAGCGCCTGGCCGGGGTGGTGCAGTTGCATTCCTATGAACTGATGCTGGAGATGATCCGTTGCAGCGCCTGCATCGGCCTCTTGCCCGGCTACATGAGCCGTTTCGACCGTGGCTTGATCGGTTTGCCAGGGCTGTTCAACGCACCGATGCAGCGTCAGGTCTGGCTGGCGGTGAATGTCCACTCCGAGGGGGATGCGCAGGTGCAGATGATCGTCGAATTGATCAACAGCACCTTCAACGAGCGCCGGGAGTGGTTCGAAGGTTGAGCCCGATCAAACTGCGGGAGCGAGCCTGCTCCCACAGGGGGCTCGCCAGCCGGGAAGGATGCGATATAGAGTGAGCGGCCATGTCTGTATCAAGGATGAGTCACCCATGCCCGCCATCGATCCTGTCATCACCCTCGAACGCTTCAACGAATCCCACATCGAAGGCATCACCGCGCTTTACCACGACCCCATGGTCGCCCGGCAGACGCTGCAAATGCCGTTTCCGTCCCGCGAGACCTGGCGCAAGCGTCTGGCGTCGGACAACGAACGAATCATTCAATTGGTGGCGCTGCATCAGGGCGCTGTTGTCGGCAGCATCACCCTTGAGCAGTTTTCACGTGTCCGTCGCGGCCATGCCGGTACGTTCGGCATGGGTGTCGCGCAGGCGTGGCAGGGCAAGGGCGTCGGCACCAAACTGTTGGCGGCAGCGCTGGATATCGCCGATGACTGGATGAATCTGCGGCGGATCGAACTGTCCGTCTATGCCGACAACGAAGCTGCCATCGGCCTGTATCGCAAATTCGGCTTTGAAACCGAAGGGGTCTTGCGCGATTACGCGGTGCGTGACGGGGTTTTCGTCGATACCTTGAGCATGGCGCGCCTGCGTCGTCCACCCAAGGCCGGTTGAATCAGCGGTTCAGGACAACGCCAGTGCCGCTCGTGCTTTTAGTCGTACGCCCGCGGCGCGCTTCTGCCATGCTCAAGGTCCGCAGCACCGCTTCAACCAAAGGAACATCGCGATGGACGACGTACAGCAACTGGGCGAAATGCTTCGTCATTACGCAGACAGCGAAGCGCACAAGAAGCAACTGTTCGAGACGCAATCGGCCGAATGGGCCAAGCGCATTGACGAGTTGTACGATCAGATCCAGCAGTGGCTGGAACCCGTCAAGGCGCCGAATCTGCTGGAGGTCAGTCGTGAAGCCTATGTCGCATCGGGGCCGAGCGTTCCGGTGGAAACCTCCACCTTCAATACCGAAAAACTGAGCATCCTGATCGCCGGCAAACCGGTGGAGTTCGTGCCGGATGTGATGGGTGTCGGCGGGCAGATTTCAGTGGCGGTAATGGGCTTTACCGCTGCACGCTACGGCAGTGTTTCGCTGGTTTGCCTGCCGCCGTCGGACGGCTGGCAATGGCGCAAGACCAATGGCTTGAAGGACCCGGATACCTTCGCCTTCGATGCGAACTTTCTGGCGCAGCAGTTGCAGAGCCTGATCCCCCGCGAGCGCAACTGAATTCACTGAGCGATGCACAGGGGTGGGCCGCTGCCTCAGAGTTCGAGGTGACCCACGGTTGCAATGCCGTGCACTGTAGAAACCGGGGTGAAAACAATACAGGCTCAGGAAAAGTTCATTAGTGCGGATCAGATTGAAAATGACCATGGCCTGGAGGATCCATCTCTGATACGGCTTTTAAACCCATATCTGAATCTGTAATGAAAATCAGCGTCGGCCCATAGTGCTTCCTCCTGTAGGAGCGAGCCTGCTCGCGATGGGCGTCAACGATGACGCGGGCTGTCTGGATGCCCCCGTTGCCTGTGCGTTTTTCGCGAGCAGGCTCGCGCCTGCAGGGTGATGTGCCAAATCCTGATGAGGTAGCCACATGTATCAGTACGACGACTATGACCGGGCGCTGGTGTTCGAGCGGGTTGCGCAGTTTCGCGATCAGGTCGAGCGCTTCATCGCGGGGGAACTGAGCGAGGAAGAGTTCCTGCCGCTACGCCTGCAGAATGGCCTGTACATGCAGAAACACGCCTACATGCTGCGGGTGGCCATCCCTTACGGCACCCTGAGCGCCCGGCAGATGCGCACGCTGGCAAGCATCGCCCGCGACTACGACCGTGGTTACGGCCACTTCACTACGCGGCAGAACATGCAGTTCAACTGGATCGAACTGGCCGAAGTGCCGGATATCCTCGAACGCCTGGCCCGGGTGGACATGCACGCGATCCAGACCTCCGGCAACTGTGTGCGCAACATCACCACCGAAGCCTTTGCCGGGGTCGCGGCCGACGAAATGATCGACCCGCGCCCGCTGGCGGAAATCCTGCGGCAGTGGTCGACCATCAACCCGGAATTCCTGTTCCTGCCGCGCAAGTTCAAGATTGCCATCTGCTCGGCCGAGCAGGATCGGGCGGCGATCATGATGCATGACATCGGTCTCTATCTTTACCCTGGCAGCGATGGGCAAATGCTCCTGCGGGTCATCGTCGGCGGTGGATTGGGGCGCACGCCGATCCTCGGTTTGCAGATCCGTGAAGGCTTGCCGTGGCAGCATTTGCTGTCTTACGTCGAGGCGGTGTTGCGGGTCTACAACCGCCATGGCCGGCGAGACAACAAGTACAAGGCGCGGATCAAGATTCTGGTCAAGGCCCTGGGCATCGAGGCGTTCGCCCGGGAAGTCGAGGAAGAATGGCAGTACCTGCGGGACGGGCCGGCACAGTTGACCGAATACGAGTACGAGCGCGTGGCCAGTGCCTTCGTCGCGCCGCCATACCGCGAACGGGCGGACACCCGCCTGGATTTCGGCACACAGTTGAGCGCGCACCCGGCCTTCGCCCGTTGGGTGCAGCGCAATGTGCAGGCGCACAAGGTGCCGGGCTATGCCAGCGTGGTGCTGTCGACCAAACCCGGCAGTGCCGCGCCGCCGGGCGATGTCACCAGCGAACAGATGGAGGCGGTGGCCGAATGGGCCGAGCGCTTCGGGTTCGCCGAGATCCGCATTGCCCACGAACAGAACATCGTCCTGCCGGACGTGCCCAAGGCCGATCTGTTCGCGCTCTGGCGCCTGGCCTGCGAGCACAACCTGGGCAGCGCCAACGTCGGCTTGCTGACTGACATCATCGCCTGTCCCGGTGGCGACTTCTGCGCACTGGCCAACGCCAAGTCGATCCCCATCGCCCAGGCCATTCAGGCGCGTTTCGACGACCTCGACTACCTGCACGACCTCGGTGACATCAGCCTCAATATTTCGGGCTGCATGAACGCCTGTGGGCACCATCACATCGGCAACATCGGCATCCTGGGGGTCGATAAGAACGGCAGCGAGTGGTACCAGATCACCCTCGGTGGGGCCCAGGGCAAGAACAGTGCGCTGGGCAAGGTCATCGGCCCGTCCTTCAGCGCCGCCGAAGTGCCCGGGGTGATTGAGCAGATCATCGATACCTTTGTGCGTTACCGCGAGAGCGAGGAGCTGTTCGTCGATACCTTGCAGCGCATCGGCCTGGAACCGTTCAAAGAGGCGGTTTATCCGAAAACGCTGGAGGTATCGGCATGAACAATCTGTTGCGTCTGCAAGAGGGCGTGGCGCGGATTATAGAGGACGACCCATGGATGCTGGTCCGGGACCTGGAGGCGCCATTGCCGGCGGGCAAGCTGATCCTGCCCTTGGCCCGTTGGCTGGAAAACCCTCGGCAACACGCGTTGTGGCTCGGGCCGGACGATGACGTGGAGAGCCTCAAGCCGTGGTTGGCCGAACTGCCGCTGATCGCCGTGGACTTTCCGAGTTTCCGCGATGGTCGCGGCTACAGCCAGGCGTACTTGCTGCGCACTCGATTGGGCTGGACGGGCGAGTTGCGTGCCATCGGTGACGTGCTGCGCGATCAGCTCAGCCACATGCGTCAATGCGGCTTCGACAGCTTCGCGGTGCGGGCGGATAAGTCTGCCGAGGATGCGTTGAAAGGATTGGCCGGCATGAGCGTGTTGTACGGTCGTTCGGTGATAGAACCGCGGCCGTTGTTTCGGCGGCGGTGACTCAGATGGGTTGTTCACAATGTGGCGAGGGAGCTTGCTCCCGCTGGGCCGCGCAGCGGCCCCAATATTTAGTCAGACACGCCGTGCGAGCAGGTCTTACGACTGCTGCGCAGCCGAGCGGGACGGTGAGGTGATCCGACAAGCTCCCTCGCCACAGCAGCACAGCAGCACAGCAGCACAGCAGCACAGCAGCCCACAATCACTTCAACGCCGGATCGCCCATGTTCATTTTTTTCCAGCCCTGCAACAGCACCTGCGCTTTCGGTTCCTGTCCATTGTTCAGGTAGTACTGGATCAACGCCAGGCGCGCATTGCGGTTGGCCGGCTGCACTTTCAATAGCCGTTCCAGTTCTTCGCACGCCTCATCGACTTTGCCGCTGTCGTGCAGCGCCACAGCCAGCACGTAGCCAAACTGGGCACTCTGCGGTTCCAGTTGCGCGGCTTTGCGCAAGAACGGCATGGCCTGGGCGGACTGGCCCGCGCGTACCAGCGACAAGCCCTGGGTATGTTGCAGCAAGGCGGCGTCCGGGTGCTCTTTGAGGCTTTGCGCCAACAGCGCCTGCGCTTCCTGTCCGCGGCCATTGGCCTCCAGCCACTGCACCAGCGTCACCAGTGCCGGGTAGAAACCCGGATCACGCTTGAGCGCGGTGCGCAGTAAGCCTTCGACCTCGTCACTGCGCCCGCTGGCCTGATACAGCATGGCCAGGTTGAGGTTGGATTCGGCACGCTCAGCCAGACTCTTTTGCACGCTTTCGTACTCGGCGATGGCGACCTCCCAATTTGCGCGGGCACTGCCCAGACCCGTGTTCGCGACGCTGAGCAAGTCCCGGGCCGCGGCAATGCGCACGGCTTTCACCGGATCGCCGAGCAACGGCGACAGCAAGACGGCGCGTTCTTCGGGCGGCAGGAACGCACTGATGGCATGGACCGCGCTTTCCCGTACTTGCGGCGCTGGATGGCTCAGGTCCCTGGTCGCCAGTTTCAACGCCTGCTCGCTTGGATACAGCGGCAGCTCGGCGAGCAGGGTCGCCCGTTGAATCGCCGGCAGGTTGCTGCGTTGCAGTTGCTCGTAGAGCGCTTGCGCCGCGCCTGGCTGACCGTTGCGAATCAGCCACAGGCTTTCGTCGTAGCGCGGGGCCTGCACGGGGCTGGCGTTGGCGGTGTTCCACAGCTTGAACTGCTCGGTGACCTTGTTGCCAGCCTTGCCCTGGTGGCAGCTCAGGCAGGCGTCCGGTGTACCGAGTCTTGCCGCACGCTCGGGGTTGGGAATACTGAAACTGTGGTCATGGCGGAAGTCATTGCCCATGTAGAACTTGCCGGGCATGTGGCAATCCACGCATTGCGATCCCGGTTGGCCCATGGCGTGACGGGTGTGTTCGATGGAGTCGTAGTTCTTCGCTTGCAGGCCCTTGCCATCGACGGTTTGCACGGTCGTCTTGCCGGCGGTGTTGTGACATTGCAGACAGACGCCGTTACCCGGCGCCTTGAGCTCGGCGCTGTGCGGGTTGTGGCAATTGCTGCAGCGCACCCCCTTGTCGAACATCTTGCTCTGGGCGAAGGAGCCGTGTTCGAACACTTCGTCCTTGATCTTGCCGTCCAGGGCGTACAGCTCGCGGGTCAGCGGGCTCGGCAGGTAGTCATCCATCAAGCGCTTGCCAACGGTGTAGCCGTCGTCCAATGGCGCGCGGCGCGAGTGGCAGCGGGCGCAGGTCTCGATTTCGACGGTGGCGTTCTTGTCCTTGAGATCGACGGCGAAACCGGCGTGGATCAGATCGGTCTTTTTCGCGATCCATTCCAGGTGGTTCGAGGCCGGGCCATGGCACGCCTGGCAACCGACCCCGAGGCTGTTCCACTGGCTGTCGAAGGTGTTCTTCGCCGCATCGAAATTACGCTTGAAACCGGTGGTGTGGCACTCAATGCACATGAAGTTGGCGTTCTGGCTCGGTTTGCTCCAGTGCAGCGGGTCCTTGAAAGTCACGCCCTGGCCCGGATAGAGATGAAACCAGCGGTGCTTCTCGGTATCCCAGGCCACGCCCAGGGCTTGCAGTCGACCTTCGCCGACCTCGATCAAATATTGCTGCAAGGGCGCAATGCCGAAGGTGTAGGCCACCTTGAAGTCGGCATTCTTGCCGTCGCTGCCGGGGGTGTTGACCCAGAAACCGTCGTCCTTGTGCGAAAAACGGGTGGTTTCGTTTTCCGCCTTGAAGGTGACGTTGTTGAAATCACCGAGCATGGTTTCGGTGTTGGCCGGTTGCATCGCCAATTGGTGATGGGAGCCTTGCCAGTCCTTGACCTGCGCGCTGTGGCAGCTCTGGCATTGTTGCTCATCGACCATTTTGGCCGGCGCCAGGGCAACGGGCTGCGGTGGCGGCTTGACCGGTTCAACGGCGGCCTTGCTGACCGGTGCGTAGGTCAGGGGGGCCGGATTGCCGCTGAACAGAAACCAGCCGATGCCTGCGACCGCCAACAGCAAAATGCCGATGGTGACGGGAAACAGGTAGCGATTGATCAGGGTCGGTTGCGAATCAGGGCTTGTGTTTGCAGCTTTATTTTTATGTTTCGGCATTGCGACTTCCGTGGTCCAGGTGCGTTTGCCGTCAGGCGCGCGTTCAGCGAGAGGCAGCTTTGCCGGATGGCCGGCGTCTGTCAAATGACGCTTGTGATCTTGTGGGAGTGAGCTTGCTCCGGGCTGCGTACCGACGATGGCGGTTTGAAAATTGCCGGATCACTCCCCGCCAAACCAGCGGAAATACGGGTTGCCGCCATCCCCGCGCATCACCTCGCGAGCATCCCTGGCCCAGGCATCACGGTCACCCTCGTAGGCATGCAGGCTCGCCCGATAGAACTGCATCAGGCGTTGCTGGTGGGTGTTCATTCGTTCGATGAAAGCGGCGTCAGCGTTGACCAGGGGCGGGGCACTGCGCAGATTCAGCAGCGCCGGAAGCACGCGGGTAATTTCCTTGTCCCGTACCCAGGGGGCGTATTCGATTCGTGGTTGATCGTCGGTCACCGGTGGCGCATCCGCAGCGAAGTGTTCAAGGCCGGCACGATCGGTGACCCAGGTCGCCAGCAGCGCGGCCGCCGAGCCGATACCGACATCCTGCAAGGTGCTGCGCACGCTGTCCTGCTGGAAGCGCGCGCTGATTTTCGCCGCATCCAGTTCCATCGGCTCCAGCGAACCCACCAGCAGCATCTCGTGGAACTCGCTGGTCCACAGGGTGGCGTAGGGGAAGACATCAAGGAAACTGCGCACCAGCGAGCGTGAGTCGTCGATGTTTTGCGTCGGCAACGGCAGCCATTGGGCGACCAGGCCCTGTTTCTGCAAACGGCTGGCCGCCAATTGATAAAAGTCCCGGGAATACAGATTGACCACGCCGGCAGCGGACGGCGGTGGTGGTTCGAGGGTGATCAGGTCGTAGGGCTGCGGGTTGCGCAGCAGTTCCTGGCGACCGTCGCGCAGTCGGACATCGACACCGGGATCGCTGGCGGCATTGAAGTTGCCCTTGAACAAGGGCGCAGCCTTGACCACCGAGGGCAACAGTTCGGCGACGACGCGATGTTCCAGGCCCGGATAGCGGGTCAAGGCGCCTGCGGTGATCCCGGTGCCGAACCCGATCACCAGCGCCGAGCGCGGTTCTCCGTTGTGGATCAGCAGCGGCAACAGTGCCTGGATGCGCATGTAGCGCAGGGACGGCATGGCGTCGCCGGTGTTGGACACGCCCTGGATGTACAGGCGCTGGAAGGCTTTCTGGCCTTTGCCCTGGGTGACCACGGCAACCGTGCCGCCGCGACCTTCCTCATAGAACGCCAAGGTGCCGTTGCGGGCACCGGGTAGCAGGCTGGCCAGTTTATCGACTGGGGTCAGCAGTGCCAGCACCACCGATAACAGGCCGACCGCGACCACGCCCTGACGCCGGCCTTTCTTGACCCCATGCCCCTTGCGCACGGCGAAGTAGCCGATCCCGGCGGCGATGATCGCCAGCAAGCCAAGAGTCCGCACCAGCCCCAGCAAGGGGATCAGCACAAAGCCGCAGAGCATCACCCCGATAATCCCGCCCAGGGTATTGAACGCCACGACTTCTCCCACATGGCGCCCCACATGGTCGCGCCCGACGCTCAAGCGCAGTGCCACGGGAAACGCCGCGCCGAGCAGCACGGTCGGCACGAACACGATGCTCAGGGCGGCGACCGCAAAGCGTGCGCTCATGCCCAGTAATTCACTGGCGCCCAACGACAGCACCCAGGCTTCGACCAGGCTCTGGGCGAGCACCAGCCAGCGCCCGAGCACGGCGATTTCCAGCAATGCGATCACTCCGGCGCTGGCGATCAGCAGGCCGAATACGCCCCAGGGATCGCGCAGCCGATCAACCCGTCGAGCGAGCAGCGCGCTGCCCAGGAACAGCCCGGTAAGGTACGTCGCCAGCACCACGGCAAAGGCATAGGTGCGCGTGCTCATGAACTGCACGATGGACTGTGACCACACCACTTCGTAGCCAAGAGCCACGCCTCCGGCAATCGAATACAGCCACAGGGCCAGGCGATCCGGTGCCTTGTCCGTGTGGTGTTTGACCGGTGCTTCAACCGGCAGTGAACGATGGCGGTGGAACCACAAGGCCCCGGCAGCGGCCAGCAGGTTCAGCATCGCGGCAGCCAGGGCACTGCCGCGCACGCCGAGGGTGGCGATCAGCACGAACGCCGCGAGCAGGGTGCCGGCGATGGCGCCGGCGGTATTCGCCGCATACAAGTGTCCGCCAGCCTTGCCCAATTGTTGCGGGTGACTGGCCAACGAACGAACCAGCACGGGTAAGGTGCCACCCATCAACAGGGCGGGAATGCCCACCAGGGCAAACGGCAACACCCAGGCCAGCAGACCGATGTGCTGTTCCAGCCAGGCGAAAGGGCTGGCCGCCAGGCTCATGGCGAAGGTCGCGCCGACGCCGAGCACCGCCACCAGCACTTCCAGCCCGGCATACAGCAGCACCGGTTGCTGCAAGCGGTCCGCCCAGCGGCCGAACAGCAAGCCCCCCAGGGCCAGGCCTGCAAAAAACGCACTGATGCCGGTGGTGATGGCGTACACCTCGACGCCCACCACCAGCGACAGTTGTTTGATCCACAGCACCTGATACACCAGTGCCGCGGCACCGGAGACGAACAGCAACAGGGCGGGGATCAACAGCGCCGGGGAGGCGACGTGAGGGGCAGGTATGGCCGACGACTTGCTGGCGACACGTGATGACATGGGGCTGATGCCTTGTACGATTTTCGGATTGAAAAAAATCTGTGGGCGCTGGCTCAGACACTCTGTCTGTCGATCGGACGGTCGCCATCGCTGGCAAGCCAGCGCCTACAGTTGTGCGCTTTCAGAAAAAAGTCCGCTCGCCGGTGAAGGCGAGCGGCGGTCAAGCGGTCTTACTGTGCAGCTTTCATTTTTTCGGCAATCTTGGCATCTACCGCGGCACGGATCTGGTCAACACTGAAGCTGGCCGGTTTCTGGCTAGGTGGATACTCGATGAAGGTCTGCAGGAACTGCGCAGATTTGGTCACTGCCTGGGCAACCAGATAAACGTTTTTGGTGGTCCAGTCGTAGTACTGGTCAGACACGATGTCCGCCCGTTCGTACGGGTCCATCCGCAGGTTGAAGATTTTCGGTACCCGCAGGCAAACGAACGGTTCGCTCCATACTTTGAAGCCGCCCGGCGCACGCTGCTCGCAGAACACCGCTTTCCAGTTGCCGAAACGCATCGACACCAGCATGCCGTCATCGTTGAAGTAGTAGAACTCCTTGCGTTCGCCTTTGGGTTGCTGACCGGTCAGGTAGGGCAGCTGGTTGTAGCCGTCCAGGTGCACCTTGAAGCTGGTGCCGCCCGAGGTGGGTGCCCAGCCCTTGAGCAGTTTGTCTTTCACATCGGCATCGCCGGCAGCGGCGAGCAGGGTCGGGAACCAGTCCATGCCCGAGAACATCTCGTTGGACACTTCACCGGCCTTGATCTTGCCTGGCCAGCGCACCATGGCCGGTACGCGGTAGGCGCCTTCCCAGTTGGAGTTCTTCTCGTTGCGGAACGGCGTGGTCGCCGCGTCCGGCCAGGAGAACTGGTTCGGGCCGTTGTCGGTGGTGTAGACGACGATGGTGTTGTCGGCGACTTTCAGGTCATCGAGGGTCTTGAGCAGTTTGCCGACGTCGCCGTCGTGTTCGAGCATGCCATCGGCGTACTCGTTGCCCGGCATACCACTCTGGCCTTGCATTGATTCACGTACGTGAGTGAAGGCGTGCATGCGCGTGGTGTTCATCCAGACGAAGAACGGTTTGTCCGCCTTGGCCTGCTTCTCGATGAACGCCTGGGCGGCGGCGGTGGTTTCGTCGTCGATGGTTTCCATGCGTTTTTTGGTCAAGGCACCGGTGTCCTCGATCTTGCCGTCGGCGAAGCTGTGGATCACGCCGCGTGGAGAGTTGGCCTTGACGAACTCGGCGTCGTCCTTGGGCCAGTACGGGCGTTCAGGCTCTTCTTCGGCATTGAGGTGATAGAGGTTGCCGAAGAACTCGTCGAAACCATGGTTGGTCGGCAGGTACTCGTCCTTGTCGCCCAGGTGGTTCTTGCCGAACTGGCCAGTGGCGTAGCCAAGGCCCTTGAGCGCCTGGGCGATGGTGATGTCACGCTTTTGCAGGCCGACAGGGGCGCCCGGAATGCCGACTTTCGACAGACCCGTACGCAAAGGTGTCTGACCGGTAATGAACGACGAGCGCCCGGCGGTGCAGCTGTTCTCCGCGTAATAGTCGGTGAACATCATGCCTTCCTTGGCGATGCGGTCGATGTTCGGCGTCTTGTAACCGACCACACCCATGGAATAGGCGCTGATGTTGGTCTGGCCAATGTCGTCGCCAAAAATCACCAGAATGTTGGGTTTTTCCGCGGCCACGGCAGTGGCCGAAATCGCCATGACCGAAGTCGCCACCAGGGCAAGCTTGGGTAACCATTTGCGTATGCGAGTCATCTGACTTGCTCCTTTTGCTTACGTCGCTCGGTGCGACAAACGTTCATTGCGGTCCTGCGTTACGCTTTTTTTTATTGCACTTGCTCAGGTGTGGCGGCATCGAACGGGTAGATCCGACGCCATTCGGTCGCCATGTCGACGACCGTCCAGCCACGTTTGTTGGCTTCGTCCAGGGCCTTGTCCAGCCGGCCGATCTGCGACTCGCGGTCATAGGCCCACTCGCGTTTGGCGTCGGTGTGATGCACCAGGCCCATGAAGCGCTTTCCCGGCCCGGCGGCGGTCCACTGCAGCATTTGCAGGTCGCCGTCGGAGTTGCCGAAAGCCAGGATTGGCCGCTTGCCGATGACGGCGTCGATGCTTTCCGGTTTGCCCGGGCCGTCGTCGTTGTGCGCCAGTTTTCGCGTGCGCAGGATCGACGCCTGGCCATTCTTGTACTGAAACGCCGTGACGAAAGTGGTGCCGATCACCCGCTCGGGCGGGATGCCGTAGACCTTCTCGGCGAAGGCGCGCATGAAACCGGTGTCGCCACCGGAGACGATGTAGGTCTTGAAGTCTTCACTGCGCAGGTAGTCGAGCATTTCCAGCATTGGCTGGAAGATCATCTCGGTGTAGGGCTTGCCGGTTTTCGGATGGCGCGCCTGGCTGAGCCAGGTCTTGGCGTAGTCGTCGAAAGCCTCGGTGGTCATGCCGGTGTGGGTCGCACCGAAGATCTTCATCATGCCGTCCAGGCCGGTGGCCGCCAGCGCCTTGTGATCGTTTTCCAGCACCGCCTGGAACGGCTGGGTGGTTTTCCACTCCGGGTGTTGGGGCGCGGTGCGCTTGACCTCTTCCAGGGCAAACAGCAGCTCGAAGTACATCGGTTGCTCGCTCCACAAGGTGCCGTCGTTATCAAACACGGCAATGCGGTCCTCGGGTTTGACGAAGTCCTTGCTGCCTTGATCGGTCACCGCCTGCACGAACTCGATGATGTGCTTTTTCGCTGGACCGTCGTTCCAGGAGGGCAGGGGTTCGGCGGCCTGAACCAGCAGTGGCAGGCTCAAAGCCAGGGCTAGCAGCAGCTTCAACCGGTGAAAGTGGCGGTGGCTGATCGGGTTCGTCATGGGCGTTCCTTCGAGTGAACCGGATTGAGTGGTCGCAATGCAGGAGCGACTGATTCTTTGTTGTACTCGGCCTGACTATGCAGCGTAGTCAAGGATTCCTTGAGTTGGTGCAGTGCCTGATCTTTGGTGGGCTCGCGGCCGTAGCAGGCGCGTAGAAAGGCTTGCAGGCGCGGGCCGAAACCCGTCAGCTTCAAGCCCGTTTGGCTGCGGCGTGTCCACAGGTACAGCGCGCTCAATTGTGGCGGTTTGCTATCAAGCTGCGCCGGGATTTGCCGCCAGGCATAGTCGGCAGAGCCCAGCCAGGCGCTGTGTCGGGCCTGACGCCTGGCCTTGGCCCCGAGGTACGCGCGATGGACGAAGGGGCGGGCAAACCAGGCGAGTAGCGCCACGCTCGACAGCAACGCCAACAGGCTGAAAGCAAAGCCCGAAAGGTGCAGGCGATGGGGCTGACCGAGTTGCTTCAGGTCTTCGCTGATCGAAAACACCGGCCGATAGGCACTGTTGGCGGCGGCGTCGAAATTCACGGCGGGCACTTGTGCGGTGCGGGTCTGCTGGCTGCTGGCGTCCCACCATTTCAACTCGATGGCCGGCAAGGTGTGAGGGCCTTGGGTGTCGATGCGGTAGGTCACGCTGTCGATACGCTGGCCGCCGGTGAAGTGGCCGCGGCCGTCGTCCAGCGTGCTGACCTGCGGGTTCTTTGCATATCGACTGAGGCCGCTGGCTTCCCTCAGCGGCGGCGTCGGCAATGACATGGCCAGGGCGCCGTCGGCTTGCAGTGTCAGTTGTCGGGTGAGGCTGTCGCCGACCTTCAGCGGAGTCGCGGAATTGATGATTTGCTGGGTGAAACGCAATCCCTGGGCGACCAGCACCGGTTCGCCGGGCGCGAAGCCCGCTGGTTGCGCCGCCGTGAAGTGCAGCGGCTGGCTCTGGGCGCTCAGTTCGACGCTGGCCTGACCCGGGGTGGCGCGCACGCTCAGGGCGGGAATGTCGAAGCCCTGCGCCACATTCGGTGTGATCAGGTAGCTGTAGCGCATGCCGTTGAATGACTTGCCGTCGAGCGTCTGGTTCAGGTGCTCGGCGTGGCCGTCCGGCGGTATCACCAGCGCACCGGGCAACGTGAACTCGGGCAGGGTAGGGGCGTTGGTGAACCAGGTGTCGGTGAGGACATCGAGGTGCAATTCGACCAGGCTGCCGACCATGGCGGTGTTGGCCGGTTGCAGGCTGGTCTGGACGCGCAGTTCGGGTTCGGCGGCGAGAGCGGTGGTGCTGATCAGGCACAGGAGCAAGGTGCCGAGTATTGTGTTGCCTGGGCAGGAGCCTTCGCGGGCAAGCCGGCTCCCACAGGTTGCGCGCCGTTCATGACGTTTGGGGACGACAACGATCCCTGTGGGAGCTGGCTTGCCGGCGATGGGAGTGACTGGGTCTCGCAGACTGATCATGGCTTCACTCCCGCCTGATCCTGCAAACTGAATTTTTGCTTCAAGAACTTCGCTGGCGATGTCGTGAGGTTCTGCAACCACTGTTCATCCGAGGCTGCCCGATCGGTTTGCACTGTTCTGCTCTGGCCCTTGCCGGGAGCCTTGTCCATCTTGATGGCGTCCGGTTTGACTTTGGGGGCGTTTTTTTCGGCGCTTTCGGTGTCTTTCTGCAAGGCCATGGCCAAGGCCAGGTTGGCCGTGGCTTCAGGGAACTGCGGCTGCAATTTCAGCGCCTGGGTGTAGGCGGCGATGGCCTCGTCGAATTTGAAGCGGCGCACGTAAATGTTGCCCAGGTAGAAATACGCCTGGGGCGTTTCCAGGCGGGCGAAACTGGCCAGGGCCAGGTCGAAATCGGCGGCGTTGTAGGCCGCGATGCCTTTCCAGTACGGGTCAACGAAATGCGCTGCGGCTTGTGGGAAGTGCCCGTGCTCGAATGCCCATCGGCCTTGCTGGTCCGGGGTAAGAAACGCGTCGGTCAGGGCGTTGGCCTGTGCGGGTGACGGTTGCAAGCCAATACCCATGGCCAGTAAAAAACCGGCGATCCAGTTCAGGCTCCAACCCTTGCGCACGCTGAAGAACGCGATCAACAGCAACGGCCAGCACAGCCAGTATCCGGCGTCTTTCCAGTGCAGTTCGCGCTGTTCGTCGCTGGCACTCTGGAAATGCTGCTGGGCCTGCAGTTCGATCCAGTCCAGATCGTCGTTATTGAGGGTCAGGCTGCCCAGTGGTGCATCCAGCGTTGAGGCGAGCTGCTTGAGGGCGGCCTGATCGAAGCTACCCAGCGCCGGGCGACCGTTGCTGTCGGTGCGCGGCTGGCCGTCGGCAGTTTGGATGATGCCGCCGTCCTCGCTGCCGACGGCCAGGATCAGCACTTGCAGCGCGCTGTCGTCCAGCCGTTTGTCCAGACCCGCCAGCGCCGATGTGTCGGCACCGTCGGTGATCAACAAGAGCGTCCCCGGCGCTTTTTCGGCACTCAGCAAACGCTTGGCCTGATCGATGACTGCTCCGACATTTTTCCCCGGTTTGCCGATCAGATCGGTGCCCAGTGCCTGGATAAAGGTATCGAGCAGGGCCGGGTCATCCGTGGGCGGCAACACCAGGTGCGCACTGCCGGCATAGGCGATCAGCGCGTTGCGGGCGCCGGCGCGACGCTGGATCAGGTCATGCAACTTGTGTTTGGCCGCTTCCAGGCGTGTCGGTTGCACATCGTTGGCGTCCATGGACGGCGACAGGTCGAGGGCGATGATCAACGGCGCCCGGTTTTGCAGAAAGTCAGGGCGATCCTGCTCCCAGGTCGGTCCGGCGGCGGCCAGCGCGCCGAGCGCCAACAGCGCGCAAACCAGATGCACCGGGCGCAGCCACTGTTGGTCCTGCGGGGTAATCAGGAGGTGCGGCAGCAAATGCTCGGCAATGTTGCTGCGCAATCGCCGCTGCAAGTCGCGGCTGCGCCGCCAGAGCCACGGCAGAACGGCGGCGAAGGGCAGCAGTAACAACCACAGTGGACGCAGGAAATGGAAGTCGCTGAGGTTGATGTCCATCTCAAACCTCCTGCCGCTGACGGGCAATGGACACGCGTGGCCACAGCAGGGCGCCCAGGTGATAGAGCGAGAGTAAGGCGATCGCCGCCCCGAGCGGCCACCAGAACAGATCACGTTTGGGTTGATGACTGAGGGTCTTCACTTGATGCGGCGTGAGGGTATCGAGGGTGTTGTAGACCTGATCCAGCGCATTGCGGTCTTCGGCGCGGAAGAACTTGCCACCGGTGGCGGCGGCGATCTGCTGCAAGCCCTGCAGGTTGACCTTGGCTTCACCGGAGGCGTCAGGATCGCCGATGCCGATGGTGTGAATCACCACACCCTTGGCCGCCGCCATGGCCGCCGCCATGGCCGCCGCGTGATCCGGAGTGATGGCGCTGCTGGTGTCGTTGCCGTCGGTGAGCAGGATCAGCACTTTCTCTTGTTCGCGGGCCTGGTCGAGCAGTTTCAGGCTCAAGCCGATGGCGTCGCCAATCGCTGTATTGGGGCCGGCCATGCCGATGCCGGTGTCGTCCAGCAACAGCGACAGGCTGGCGTGATCGAGGGTCAAGGGGGCCTGCGGGTAAGCGCCGCTGCCGAACACGATCAGGCCGAGACGATCCTCTTTGCGCTTGTCGATGAAGCCATGCACTACCGCTTTGACGGCGTCCAGGCGATTGATTTTCTGGCCATTGGCGTCGGTGAAATCGGTGGTTTCCATGGACTGTGAAAGGTCGATGGCCAGCATCAGGTCGCGCACCGGTTGCTGACGCTCGATGGGTTTTTCCACGTACACCGGCCGGGCCGCCGCCAGCAGCAACAGTGCCCACACCAGCAGGTTCAACAGCAATTGCCAGCGGTTGCTGCGGGTGCCGGCCTGACTGGGAGCCTGGCCGACGGCACGGCTCATGGCGGTGAAAAACGGCACACGCACGGCGCTGCGCGCCTCACGGTAGTCAGGCAGGTAGCGATAACCGAACCATGGCAATGGCAGCAACAGCAACAGCCAGGGGTAATCAAGCTGCCACATGATGATGCTCCACCCAGGTTTTGCAGGTGTCGAACAGCTGCTGGCGTTGCTCATTGGGCAGTGCACGCAAAGCCGCATCGGGGGCATATGCAAGTAGCGACAGTTGTTGGCTGAAGTTGGCGGGCAACGGCTGCTTGCAGTGGCGCTGCAAAAACGCCTGCCAATCATCTTTTCCAAGTGCTGCCGGCGACTGTGGGAGCGAGCCTGCTCGCGATAGCGGACTGTCAACCACCTTCGTCGTTGAATGTTGAGCCGCCATCGCGAGCAGGCTCGCTCCCACAGGGTGTGCGGCTGGCATGGAGAGGGCGGTACGTTTTAGAAGTTCTGGAAGTTCGCGCAACGCGTTCAGGTCATCACTGCGCTTTTGCAATTGCGCCAGGCGCAGCAGCGCCTCGCGCCGATAACGGTCCCGCCGCCATTGCCAGTAACGCCGCGCGCTGACCAGCAACACCGTCACTGTCAATAGCGCCAACAATGCCCACCAACCCCACGTTTGCGGTGCGTAGCTGGCCGCCGCTGGCAGGGCAATTTCCTGGAGTTGGTCAATGCTCGGAACGTTCGGATTCATCGCCGCGCTCCCGCCAGTTTGCCCAGCTCGGCGCGCAATTGTTGCTGTGCCTCGGTGGCGGTGCTGAACATCATCAAAGGCACCCGACTGCGCCGCAACAGCGTTGCAACGTCCTTCAGCCGGCCACTTAGAAAGTCTCCCAAAGGCTGGTGTACCTGACGGCGTTCCACCGCCAGCTCTACCTGCAACTCACCTTGGGTGATCAGCAGGCGGCCGTTTTTCGGCAGGTTCAGGGCCAGCGGATCGTAGACCTGCATGGCGATCACATCGTTGTGCGTGGCCAATTGGCGCATCAGCTGCAAGGTTCGTTCACCGGCCCCGGCAAAGTCACTGACGATGCAGATCAGGTGATCGTGCCCGGCCAGGGCCAGGCACTGCTGCAACACCTTGTCGAGTTGCTCTTCGCCTTCGGCGTCCGGGTTGGCCGCATTCAGTGCCTGGTTTTGCTGGGCGATATGGCTGCACAACGCTTCGATCCGCTTGCGGCTGCGCAGCGGTGTGATGCTGTCGATGCGTTGGTCGTTGAACACCAGCCCGCCGACCCGGTCCCCGGCGTTGAACACCATCCAAGCCGCCAGGGCGCCGAGTTCAGCGGCGACGGCGGATTTGAAGCTGCGTTGCGAGCCGAAAAACATCGACATGCGCTGGTCCACGACAATCAACGCCGGACGGTCCCGCTCTTCGGTGAAGGTGCGCACCACCGGTTTGCCGGTGCGCAACGACGCACGCCAGTCGAGGTGACGCAAATCGTCCCCGGGCTGGTAACGGCGCAATTCATCGAAGTTCAGGCCACGGCCCCGCAGGCGCGACGCATGGTTGCCGGCCAGGATGCTGCCCCGGGGCTGACGCGCAAGAAAACTCAAGTCACGGGCCTTGAATTCCAGCGCCATCAATTGCGCCAGAGAGACATAGACCAGGCCGTCGGCGTTCATGCGGGAATTGCCACTTTATCGAGCAATCGGTCGAGCACCTGATCAGCCGTTACGCCATCGGCCACCGCGTCATAACTCAGTTGCAGGCGATGGCGCAGTACCGGGTGCACCACGGCGCGCACGTTATCCGGTGAGACGAAGTCCTGGCCCTGCAACCAGGCGTCGGCGCGGGCGCAGCGGTCCAGGCCGATACCGCCGCGAGGACTGGCACCGATATTGATCCAGCGCCCGAGGTCGACGTCGTAATCGGCCGGATGGCGGGTGGCATTGATGATGTCGATCAAGTAGCGGTCGATGGCCGGGGATACGTGCACCGTGCTGACTTCCCGGCGCGCGGCGAAGATCACGTCCTGGGCCAGGGCGAAGCCCTGCACTGGAGCAGTCTTGGCGCCGAGTGCCTGTTCTTCCTCGCGCAACAGGCGCAGCACCTGGCTCTCGTTTGCCGCGCTGGGGTAATCCAGCAGGACTTTCATCAGAAAGCGGTCCATCTGCGCTTCGGGCAGCGGGTAGGTGCCTTCCTGTTCGATGGGGTTCTGTGTCGCGACAACGATGAACAGTTCCGGCAGCGCATGACTGTTGCCGGCCACGGTGATTTGCCGCTCTTCCATGGCTTCGAGCAACGCCGCCTGGGCCTTGGCCGGGGCGCGGTTGATTTCGTCGGCCAGGATCAGGTTGCCGAACAGCGGGCCCGGCTGGAAGCGGATCTCGTTTTTGCCCTCGACCTGATGCAGCACCTCGGCGCCGGTGATGTCAGACGGCAGCAAGTCCGGGGTGAACTGGATGCGGCTCATCTTCGCGTCCAGGTGTTTGGCCAGTGCCTTCACCGTGCGGGTCTTGGCCAGCCCCGGCAGGCTTTCCAGGAGCAAGTGCCCATTGGCCAGCAGGCCCAGGAGGATCTGCCGAATCACCTGGTCCTGGCCCAGTACGGCTTCGGCGATGCTGGCTTGCAGGGCGTTGAGGTCATTGAGTGCGGTCATGGGTTACTCCTCGCTCAAAACATAAAGGTCGGAATGACCGGGGTGGAAGACGGGCGGAATTTCCAGCGGGCGCTGATGATCATCCCTGGCGATCTCCTAGAAAAACGCGAGGGTCAGGTTGATGTTGAAACCATTGCCTTCCGGCCGGTTCTTGGTGTCGAACTCGGGCACCCAGCGGGCGCTGACGCTGGCCTGGGCATCGGCGAACTTGCCGCTCCAGCCCACGGAAGGGCCGGCCCCCACCGAACGTCCGCGAAAGCCAGTGGTAGAGCCACTGCCGGAGTCATCGGTGATCTGCTGGATGTAACCGGCAACCAGACCGGCGTTCCAGCCGTTGCCGAAACCATGGGTCCACAGGGCGTCGAGGGTGAAGATGTCGCCGTTTTTATAATCGGTGGCGTTGTTTTCGGTATAGAACTCCAGCCCGCCCGACAGCGTGAACTCGCCGCCCTTGCCGTCCGCGTGAGTAAACGCCACGGTGGGCATGAAGGTGTAGGTGTTCTGTCCGGGGTTGGCCAGGCGATTGTCGTTGTAGGCACCGGTCGGGACGTAGATCGGCAGGGACAAGGAGAGGTGGTTGACCTCGTCGAAGTGGTAGCCGGCGGCAATCGGTGTCACCAGCATGTCGGCGAACTGGGTGCCGGTGTCTTCATTGCCCAGTGTGCGGCCACGGGGGCCGCTGATGCTCGCGGTGACGTCGGTGTATTGCACCGGCACGCCAATGGCCGAGGCATAGTTCCAGCTTCCCTTGCCGGTGTCCCAGATACGGGTGAAGTTGGCCATGGTGTAGGACACCTTCATGTCCACCCCGGTACTCAAGGCACCGACAATCGGCACTTGGGTGTTGCCCTTGAGATCGCCGTCGTACCAGATGCTGGTCAGGGACATCACCCAGCCCGGCGCCGGCGGAATGACCCCCGCATTGGAAAACACCTGCTGACCGGTGATCGGCCGGCCAACGCCGCCCTCGGCTGCCAGCACCAGCGGGCTACCCCCAACCATGCACAGCGCCAACAAAGGGCGCACTACTGAAGGCCTGATCATCACTGACTCCGCTTATTTGTCTTTTTGGTCTACAGGGGTCAGCAACGGCATATTCCATTGGCCATTGGTGACTTCCGGTTTGGGCAGGTAGAGGCGCAGTACGCCGTAGAACGGACCGTTCGGTGCCGGCAGCCAGTTGCTTTGCAGGTCTTTGGCCGGCGCCTGGTGCTGTACATAGAGGGTCAGGCCACCATCGGTATCGCGTTTGAGGTCAGGCAGCATGCGCGAGTTGATCAGGTAGCGATTGAGCGGGTTGGCCACAAGGAGTTTGTTCTGGCCGTCGTACATCGTCAGCGACCAGAACGCGTCGGCCGGGGGCAGGGCGTCTTTGTCGAAGTGCAGGGTGTAATCGTGTTTCGAGGCATCGACCGGTTGCCCGTCCTTGTCGACGAAATAGCCGATGTAATCCGCTTCTTCGGCGGAGTTGCCGAAAATCCCCATGTTGGCGCCGGCGTAGCGATACAGGTAATTGCCCTTGAGGTGGTCGCGGGTGCCGAACACGTCGCCGCTGGAGACTTCGTGGGTGTCGACTTTGGTTTTCTTGAATTCGGCGAACTCGGCCTTGGCGTCGCTGATGCCGTCCTCCAGGGCCTTGCGCTGGTCCGGGCTGAGGGTGTTGACGTTGAACGGCTTGCCGGCTTCGATGCCGATTTTCGCGAATCGCCCCAGCAGGTCCTTTTCCACGTCCTGGGAGGGTGCGAAGGACAGCATGAAGTTCAGGTAACGGAAGATGTCCGGGGTGTCGCTCATGGTCGGTGTGGGTTTCGGCCAGTCGATCTTCGGCGCAGCCGGTGGCGCCTTTTGCTTGTCGTAGTGGCTCAGGGTTTCGACCTTGTAGCCCTTCTGGATCTGCTTGACCTTGGCCAGGTCCTTGTCATCGAACAACTGGGTGCGATACAGCGCGTAGGCGATGTTGCTTTCGCTACGCAGCAGGCGGTCGATGTTCAGCGGTTGCTGACCCTGCCAGTTGGGCCCGGCGATCATGTAGTGGCCGCCATTGTTGCCGGTGCTGCGGGTCCCCAGGTAGGCGAAGTTCTGCGTGTAGGCGTCGATCAATTGCACCGAGTAGTAACGGTGCTCTTCGATAGGGGGCAAGGTCAGCACCAGGGGCTCGGCGCGCAGATCCATCCAGACGAAGGAATAGGGCGTGTCGGCATTTGGCGTGACGAACGCGGTGTCCCTGGCGGTAAACGCCTTGGCGGTGTTGCCGATCTGGTTGAACGGTGCCTTGAAGTTCGGGCTCTTCTTGTCCACGGCCTGGGTGTACAGCGTCTTGTACATCTCCACCACGGGGAAACCATACAGATAGGCTTCCTTGGCAATGCTCCGGGCTTCTTCCGGGGTGGCGGTGAAGTCGGCCGAGGCGCTGGTACTCAGGGTCAGGGCCAGACCGCTCAACAGTAAATTGCGCTTATTCATGGTGGGTCCTTGTTGAAATCCTGCCCGTCATTTCACGGCTGTGATGTCGTCGAGTTTCCAGGTCTTGTTGAAATAGGCTTCAGTCGGGGCATACAGGCGGAAGTAGCTGAACCAGTGTTTGCCCGGCAGGGTTTGCACCCAGTTGTTCTCGAAGCCTTTTGGCGCGGTCGGGCCGAAGTACAGGTCCACCGAGCCATCGGTGTTCTTTTTTAGGTCCTGGCGTGACGACAGGTCGGCTTTGCGTTGTGGGTTATCAATCAGGCAACGGCTGTCGGTGTCGTACACGGTCAACGACCAGAACTGCTTGGCTGGCGGGTTGGCGCCGACGTGGAGACGATAGTGCTTGCCGCCGTCGAGCCAGTTGCCCTTGTCGTCGGTGTAAGCGCCGAGGTAGGTCTGGCCCAGGCCCGGGGTTTTGGAAACCATGCCTTTGGTGTTGGTGACCGCTTCGTAAAACCAGGCACTGCGTTCCCACAACTGGTCGTAATAGGCCACGCGCTGCGACGGCTCGGCGATGTTCAGTACGGTGTCCCATCGCCGGTCCGGCCAGTACTGTGCGCCGGGGAAACGTTTGGCGAACGTGTTGGCCTTGGCGATCAGTTCACCCACCAGGGCTCCTTGCTCCAGGGCCTTGTGTTGGGCTTCGGTCGGGTTGAACGGTTTGTCTTTCTCGATGCCAAGGCTGGCGAGCATGGCCATGTAGAAGCGGTCACGTTCGTTGACCGGTTCTTTCTGGATGATCTGGTGCAGGCGCTGCCAATACGCCAGGCCGCGTGGCTGGGTGCCGGACCAGGCTTTGCCACCAGGAGAGAGCAGTTTGGTCTTTGCCGGATCGGCGCGTTTGGCGTAGGGATACATCTTGAACTGTTCGACCAGTGCCGTGCCTTTGGCCGGGTCCGGATCGAGCACGCGAAAACCTACCAGCACGTTCATGGTTTCCGATTTGGCCAGGTAATACTTGCCGGCATCGGCCGGCGGTTCGACGCCTGGTGGCAGCACCAGGTATTTGCCGCCCTGGCCCTTGTCGGGGCCGGTCTGGCCCATGTCGATGATTGCGCGCTGCCAGAAATCACCGACGCCCCCTGCGGTCGGGCCGGGCGGCAATTCGATGACCAGCGGGCCGGTTTCATTGAGATCGACGAAACCGAGGATGTACGGTGTGGTGGCGTTGGCGGTGATCACACCGAGCTTGTCTTCGTAGCTGTTGAGCACCATCAGGTCGCCGCTGCGGGCACCCAGTTTGTCGCGGAATTCTGCCTGCCATTGGGCGTAAGACACCAACGGCAAGGCCCAGAGGTAACTTTGGGTGGCTTGCTGGAAATCCAGTTCGGCATACAGTTTGGCAATGGATTCGTGAGCCGGCAGTTCGCCCTCCATGGCAATTTTGCCGATTCGGGTGTCGAGGTCCTGAGCGCCGACACCACAACTGACGAACATCGTCATCAGGCTGAAACCGGCTACGCGAATGGCACCGTGCATAAAAGCTCCTTGCTGACCGTTATTCACGGTCCATGCGGTTCGAAGAAGGCATGAATGGTATTAGGCCGGGGTTTGCAGGTTTTGCCGCCACCCAAACCGAGGGGGCGTGAGGGTGATTTTGAATGTCGAACACCCAGTTGGCGTTTGAGCGAAAGTCACTGCGATGTAGATCGAATCGGGAGTTGGCCGGGAAGTGGGCGGCTGTATGCAGCTTCAGGGCGCATTGGTCCAGCAGGTGGGAAGCGGGCGCCAGGTACAGCGGGTTGTTGATGGTGTCGGCAGTCTCGGTGTTGTCTACCTGGGCGTAAAAGACAGGCAAAGGCAAAGTCGCTAAAAGACAGGCGTGCAACTCCAGTGTGTTCGCCATGATTCCCCGGTTCCTTGGTGGCTCATTCAGACAACTCGGCACTTGGCGGCCGTTACGACGTAGTCTCTTTGCTATCCAGCCTGTAGGACACGTCCTGTTGACGCTAGCAGCTCACCACCGTTTAGCCAGTCGAAGGGATTAATTCTTTGGTTTTGTGTGCAAAATCTCACTTTATTCGTGTACTAAAAAGTTAATGCGATTCAGTGGGTTGGCTGTGAGCACGGGTGTTTAACGACGAAACCCGCACTTTGTGAGAAGACAAAACGCGGGTTTATATGATCTGTGGTGAGGGGCTTGCCCCGTTGGGCTGCCAAGCGGCGCGCTACACGGTTCCTCGGCGCCTGTGCTCCCAACAGGGCAATCCCCACGTCACGAAGGGCAGAAGTAGGGAGCGCGGGTCAAGATTAGCCCGTACCTGGTTGACTGCCAGCTTGCCCGGCATGATTGACTGCTGAGTATCCGCCAGTCCGCCACAGTATGGATTCGAGGCTCAGCACTTCTTCTGCCCAAAAGCCCGCTGTTCCTGCTCGCGCAGTTCCGGCGTGAACTCCTCGCCGAAGTCATCCATCTCGAACACCTGGCGGATTTCGATCTCGGCCTCGGTACCCGGCATCGGGTTGGGGCAGCGCTTGACCCACTCGATGGCTTCCTCCCTGGACTTCACCTGCCACAGCCAGTAGCCGGCGATCAGTTCCTTGGTTTCGGCGAACGGGCCGTCGATCACGGTGCGCTTGTCGCCCGAGAAGCGCACGCGGGCGCCTTTGCTGCTGGGGTGCAGGCCTTCGCCCGCGACGAGGATGCCGGCCTTGGCCAGTTCTTCGTTGTAGTTGCCCATGGCGGTCAGCAGTTCGTTGCTGGGCATGACACCGGCTTCGGAGTCCTGGCTGGCTTTGATGATGATCATGAATCGCATGGTTTTGATCTCCGCTGGATTAGAGTGCTTCAATTTATAGTCGTACGGCGGAGGGCCTAATCGACACTGTTGCAAAAAAATTCACCAACGAGGTCGATGCGGGGCTTTCGTGATGAGCACCGGGAGGCGGCTGGGGAGGGCGATTGCCTAATGGGTCGGACAAGCCCGGCTTCCACAGGGTCTTGTGGTGATTGTGCAAACGCCGGGTTTCAGATTGCTCGACGACTGGTCACAATTTGTATCCAGAGTAGGTCGTCGGACAATTTCGTGGTTAACTTCGACCTCTTCAAAATTCTCTACCACAAACGTTCAGAAGGACTCCGTTCATGGCTCAAGTCACTCTTAAAGGCAACCCGGTTCAAGTCAACGGCCAACTGCCTCAAGCCGGTTCCAAGGCGCCAGCCTTTTCCCTGGTTGCCGGCAATCTGTCCGACGTCACCCTGAAAGACTTCGCCGGCAAGCGCAAAGTGCTGAACATCTTCCCAAGCGTCGACACCCCGACCTGCGCCACCTCCGTGCGCAAGTTCAACGCCCAGGCCAACGACGTGGCCAACACCGTGGTGCTGTGCATCTCCGCTGACCTGCCGTTCGCCCAGGCCCGTTTCTGCGGCGCAGAAGGTCTGGAAAACGTCCAGAACCTGTCGACCCTGCGCGGTGCCGAATTCATCCAGAACTACGGCGTGGCCATCGCTGACGGCCCGCTCAAGGGCTTGACCGCCCGCGCCGTGGTGGTACTGGACGAGAACGACAACGTGCTGCACAGCGAACTGGTCAAGGAAATCGCTGAAGAACCGAACTACGAAGCGGCACTTGCTGTACTGAAATAAGCATACCTTTACAAAGTTTAACGGCCTGGCCCTCCCCAGGCCGTTTTCATTTGTGCTTCAGTGTCTTAGATAGGTCTTCTGTTACGTAAGCCGAAGGTAAATTGCCGGTAAAGGCGCTTTGCTTAATACCCGCCAGTGCTTATCGTTCAGCCTCATGTAAAAAAGAAGCCCACGCGCCTAATGGTTGATCACTCAATGCAATCCTCCACCCCCCGTAGTCCCCGTCGCTGGCTGTTTGGCCTGCTCGTACTGTTGGTCATCGCTGGTCTGTGCTGGAAGTTCTGGCCCGGCAGCGCGGTGCCGAAAGACGCTGCGGGGCAAAAAGCCGTTGCCGGACACACGGGCAGGTCGGGCGCGATGCGTCCCGGGTTCGGCGGTGCGACAGGGCCGGTTCCGGTGCGAGTGGCGCCGGCGGTCAAGGGTGACTTCCCGCTGTACTACAAGGCTTTGGGCACCGTCACGGCGCTGAATACCATCAACGTGCGCAGCCGCGTCGGCGGTGAGCTGGTCAAGATCTACTTCGAAGAAGGGCAGATGGTCAAAGCTGGCGATCTGCTGGCCGAGATTGATCCACGTCCGTACCAGAACGCCTTGCTTCAGGCCGAAGGCACCTTGTTGCAGAACCAGGCACAGCTGAAAAACGCCCAGGTGGACGTCGAGCGTTATCGCGGCCTGTACCGTGAAGACAGCATCGCCAAGCAAACCCTGGACACCGCCGAAGCACTGGTGGGACAGTTCCAGGGCACGGTCAAGACCAATCAGGCGGCGGTCAACGACGCCAAGCTCAATCTCGAATTCACCCGGATCCGCGCACCGATCGCCGGACGCATCGGTTTGCGGCAACTGGACATCGGCAACCTGGTCGCGGCCAACGATACGACGGCACTGGCAGTCATCACCCAGACCCAACCGATCAGCGTGGCCTTCACCCTGCCGGAAAGCAGCCTTGACGTCGTGCTGGCCCGCTATCGCAGTGGCGCGAGGCTGCCGGCCGAAGCCTGGGATCGTGGTGATACCAAACTGCAGGCCACCGGCGTGTTGCAGAGTCTGGACAACCAGATCAACGTCACCACCGGGACCCTGAAATTCAAGGCGCGCTACGAAAACCGCGATCAGTCGCTGTTCCCCAACCAATTCGTCAATGTGCGCCTGTTGGCCGACACCCTCAAAGACGTGGTGCTCGCGCCTTCTGCGGCCATCCAGTTCGGTACAAACGGCACGTTCGTCTATGCCCTGGACGGCGACAAGAAGGTCAAGATTCGTCAGTTGAAAATCGGCGCCAGCGACGGTGAAAACACCGTGGTCACCGAAGGCCTTTCCGCGGGTGATCGCGTGGTGCTGGAGGGCACCGACCGTCTCAAGGACGGCAGCGACGTGGAAGTGGTCAACACCCCCGAGGACGTGCCGGCCAGTCCGGCTGGCCACCTGCAAGGCAAATCGGCGGCCAGTACGACTGAACAGACCACCGACAAGGCGAAAAAGGGCGGCGCATGAATCTCTCGCGGCTGTTCATCCTTCGCCCGGTAGCGACCACCCTGAGCATGCTGGCCATCGTTCTGGCCGGGGTGATCGCTTATCGGCTGTTACCGGTCTCGGCGTTGCCTCAGGTCGATTACCCGACCATCCGCGTCATGACCCTTTACCCCGGCGCCAGTCCGGACGTCATGACCAGCGCCGTCACCGCTCCGCTCGAACGGCAGTTCGGGCAGATGCCCGGCCTGACACAAATGGCGTCCACCAGCTCCGGTGGCGCCTCGGTGCTGACCCTGCGTTTCAGCCTCGACATCAACATGGATGTCGCCGAGCAGCAGGTGCAAGCCGCGATCAACGCCGCGACCAACCTGTTGCCCAAGGACCTGCCGGCACCGCCGGTGTACAACAAGGTCAACCCGGCCGATACGCCGGTGCTGACCCTGGCCATCACGTCCAAGACCATGCTGCTGCCCAAGCTCAACGACCTGGTCGACACCCGCATGGCACAGAAAATCGCCCAGATCAGCGGCGTTGGCATGGTCAGCATCGCCGGTGGTCAGCGTCAGGCGGTGCGGATCAAGGTCAATCCCGAGGCCCTGGCGGCCAACGGCCTGAACCTGTCGGACGTGCGCACGCTGATCGGCGCCTCCAACGTCAACCAGCCCAAGGGCAACTTCGATGGCCCGACGCGGGTTTCGATGCTCGATGCAAACGATCAACTGACGTCGCCCAAGGACTACGCCAACCTGATCCTGGCGTACGCCAACGGCGCGCCGTTGCGTCTCAAGGACGTGGCCGAAATCGTCGACGGCGCCGAGAACGAGCGTCTGGCGGCGTGGGCCAACGAAAACCAGGCGGTGTTGCTGAATATCCAGCGCCAGCCAGGGGCCAACGTCATCGAGGTGGTCGACCGGATCAAGGCCTTGTTGCCGAGCATCACCGACAACCTGCCGGCCGGCCTCGACGTGACGGTGCTGACTGACCGCACCCAGACCATCCGCGCCTCGGTCAAGGACGTGCAGCACGAGTTGCTGATCGCCATCGCGCTGGTGGTGATGGTGACGTTCCTGTTTCTGCGTCGGGCAAGCGCCACGATCATTCCGTCGGTGGCCGTGCCGCTGTCGCTGATCGGCACCTTTGGCGTGATGTACCTCGCGGGCTTCTCGGTCAACAACCTCACCTTGATGGCCCTGACCATCGCCACCGGTTTCGTGGTGGACGACGCGATCGTCATGCTGGAAAACATTGCCCGATTCATCGAAAAGGGCGACAGCCCTTTGAATGCGGCGCTCAAGGGCGCCAAGCAGATCGGCTTCACCCTGATTTCCCTGACCCTGTCGCTGATCGCGGTGTTGATCCCGCTGCTGTTCATGGCGGACGTGGTGGGGCGGTTGTTCCGTGAATTCGCTATCACCCTGTCGGTGGCGATCCTGATCTCCCTGGTGGTGTCCCTGACCCTGACGCCGATGATGTGTGCGCGGCTGCTCAAACGTGAACCCAAGGAAGACGAACAAGGCCGTTTCTATCGGGCCAGTGGCGCGTTCATCGACTGGATGATCGCGGCGTACGGGCGCAAATTGCAGTGGGTGCTCAAGCACCAGCCGCTGACCCTGTTGGTGGCCATCGCCACCCTGGCGCTGACGGTATTGCTGTACATCGCCGTGCCCAAGGGCTTCTTCCCGGTACAGGACACCGGGGTGATCCAGGGCATTTCCGAGGCGCCGCAGTCGATTTCCTTCGCCGCGATGAGCGAACGTCAGCAGGAACTGGCCAAAGTGATCCTGGCCGATCCCGCGGTTGAAAGCCTGTCGTCCTACATCGGTGTCGATGGCGACAACTCCACGCTCAACAGCGGTCGGTTACTGATCAATCTCAAATCCCACAGCGAGCGCGACCTGAGTGCTACGGCAGTGATTGCCCGGTTGCAACCGGAGCTGGACAAACTGGTCGGCATTCGCCTGTTCATGCAGCCGGTGCAGGATTTGACCATCGAGGACCGTGTCAGCCGTACGCAATATCAGTTCAGCATGTCGTCGCCGGACTCCGAATTGCTTAGTCTCTGGAGCGGGCGGCTGGTCGAGGCCCTGGCGCAACGGCCGGAACTGACCGACGTCGCCAGCGATCTGCAGGACAAGGGGTTGCAGGTCTATCTGGTGATCGACCGGGATGCCGCGTCGCGGGTCGGGGTTTCGGTGTCGAACATCACCGATGCGCTGTACGACGCCTTCGGTCAGCGGCAGATTTCCACCATTTACACCCAGGCCAGCCAATACCGCGTGGTGCTGCAATCACAGTCCGGGGAGAAGATCGGCCCGCAGGCGCTGGAGCAGATCCACGTCAAGACCACCGAGGGCGGTCAGGTGCGTCTGTCCAGCCTGGCGCACATCGAAGAGCGCCAGGCGCAACTGGCGATCACCCATATCGGCCAGTTCCCGGCGGTGATGATGTCGTTCAACCTCGCGCCCGGCGTGGCGCTGGGGCATGCGGTGCAGATCATCGAACAGGTGCAAAAGGACATCGGCATGCCGATTGGCGTGCAAACCCAGTTCCAGGGCGCGGCCGAGGCTTTCCAGGCGTCGCTGTCGAGTACCCTGCTGCTGATCCTGGCGGCGGTGGTGACCATGTACATCGTGTTGGGCGTGCTGTACGAAAGCTACATTCACCCGATCACCATTCTCTCGACCCTGCCCTCGGCGGCGGTGGGCGCGTTGCTGGCGTTGATCCTCAGCGGCAATGACCTGGGCATGATCGCGATTATCGGCATCATCCTGTTGATCGGGATCGTGAAGAAGAACGCCATCATGATGATCGACTTCGCCCTCGACGCCGAGCGCAATCAGGGCATGGCCCCTGAAACGGCCATCTACCAGGCGGCCTTGCTGCGTTTCCGGCCTATCCTGATGACCACCCTGGCGGCCCTGTTTGGCGCGGTGCCCCTGATGTTGGCCACCGGTTCCGGGGCGGAATTGCGTCAACCGCTGGGTCTGGTGATGGTGGGCGGTTTGTTGGTCAGTCAGGTGCTGACGCTGTTCACTACGCCGGTTATCTATCTGTACTTCGATCGCCTCGGTCGGCGCTGGGGTCGCAAGCCTGAGCCGGTGGAAGCGGTAGAGCAGCCATGAACCTCTCCGGTCCTTTCATCAAGCGCCCTGTCGCGACCATGTTGCTGAGCCTGGCGATCATGCTGCTGGGCGGTGTCAGTTTCGGCCTGTTGCCGGTGTCGCCGCTGCCCCAAATGGACTTTCCGGTGATCGTGGTGCAGGCCAGCCTGCCTGGCGCAAGCCCGGAGGTCATGGCGTCCACCGTGGCCACGCCGCTGGAGCGTTCCTTCGGCGCCATCGCCGGGGTCAATACCATGAGCAGCCGCTCCAGCCAGGGCTCGACCCGGGTGATCCTGCAATTCGACCTCGACCGCGACATCAACGGCGCGGCGCGGGAAGTGCAGGCGGCGATCAACGCGTCGCGTAACCTGTTGCCCAGCGGCATGCGCAGCATGCCAACGTACAAGAAGGTCAACCCGTCCCAGGCACCGATCATGGTGCTGTCGTTGACTTCGGACGTGCTGGAAAAAGGCCAGCTCTACGACCTGGCATCGACCATCCTGTCCCAGAGCCTGTCCCAGGTGCAGGGTGTCGGTGAGGTCCAGATCGGTGGCAGTTCGCTGCCGGCGGTGCGCATCGAGCTCGAACCCCAGGCGCTCAATCAGTACGGCGTGGCGCTGGACGATGTGCGCAACACCATCGCCAATGCCAACGTGCGCCGGCCCAAGGGGTCGGTGGAGGACAGCCAGCGTTTGTGGCAAGTCCAGGCCAACGACCAACTGGAAAAAGCCAAGGACTATGAGTCGCTGATCATTCACTACGCCGACGGTGCGGCCCTGCGCCTTAAGGATGTGGCCAAGGTCAGCGACGGCGTCGAGGACCGTTACAACAGCGGATTCTTCAACAACGATTCGGCGGTATTGCTGGTCATCAACCGGCAGGCCGGCGCCAACATCATCGAGACGGTCAACGAGATCAAGGCGCAGTTGCCGGCGTTGCAGGCGGTGCTGCCGGCCAGCGTCAAACTGAACCTGGCCATGGACCGCTCGCCGGTGATCAAGGCCACGCTGCACGAAGCGGAGATGACCCTGCTGATCGCCGTGGCCCTGGTGATTCTGGTGGTGTTCCTGTTTCTCGGTAACTTCCGTGCGTCGCTGATTCCGACCCTGGCGGTGCCGGTGTCGCTGGTCGGCACCTTTGCGGTGATGTACCTCTATGGCTTCTCGCTGAACAACCTGTCGCTGATGGCGCTGATTCTGGCCACCGGGCTGGTGGTGGACGATGCCATCGTCGTGCTGGAGAACATTTCCCGGCACATCGACGAAGGTGTACGGCCGATGAAGGCGGCCTACCTCGGCGCCCGGGAAGTCGGCTTCACGCTGCTGTCGATGAACGTGTCGCTGGTGGCGGTGTTCCTGTCGATCCTGTTCATGGGCGGGATCATCGAAAGTCTGTTTCGTGAGTTCTCGATCACCCTGGCGGCGTCGATCGTGGTGTCGCTGGTGGTCTCGCTGACACTCACGCCGATGCTTTGCGCCCGTTGGCTCAAGCCCCATGTGCCGGGCCAGGAAAACCGCTTGCAGCGCTGGAGCCGCCAGGCCAACGAATGGCTGGTCGCTAAATACGCGACGAGCCTCGACTGGGTGTTGCGCCATCGGCGGCTGACCTTGTTGAGCCTGCTGGTGACCGTTGGCGTCAACGTTGCCCTGTACGTGGTCGTGCCGAAAACCTTTATGCCGCAACAGGACACCGGCCAGTTGATCGGTTTTGTGCGCGGCGATGACGGCCTGTCGTTCAGTGTGATGCAACCTAAAATGGAGACCTTCCGCCGCGCCGTGCTGAAGGACGAAGCCGTGGAAAGCGTCGCCGGTTTCATCGGCGGCACCAACGGCACCAATAACGCCTTCATGCTGGTGCGGTTGAAACCGATCAAGGAACGCAATATCTCGGCGCAGAAGGTCATCGAACGTCTACGCAAGGAAATGCCCAAGGTCGCCGGGGCGCAATTGATGCTGATGGCCGACCAGGACCTGCAATTCGGCGGTGGCCGTGAACAGACCACGTCGCAGTATTCCTACATTTTGCAAAGCGCCGATCTTGGCGAGTTGCGCGAGTGGTACCCGAAAGTCGTCACCGCGCTGAGGGCTTTGCCGGAGCTGACCGCGATCGACGCCCGTGAAGGCCGTGGCGCCCAACAAGTGACCTTGATTGTCGACCGCGACCAGGCCAAGCGCCTGGGGGTCGACATGAATATGGTCACGGCGGTGCTGAACAACGCCTACAGTCAGCGGCAGATTTCCACCATCTACGACAGCCTCAACCAGTACCAGGTGGTGATGGAGGTCAACCCGAAATACGCCCAGGACCCGATCACCCTCAAGCAGGTTCAGGTGATTACCGCTGCGGGTGCGCGGATTCCGCTGTCGACCATCGCTCACTATGAAAACAGCCTGGAAGACGACCGGGTCAGCCACGAAGGCCAGTTCGCTTCCGAAAGCATTTCCTTCGACATGGCCGAAGGGGTCACGGTGGAGCAGGGCACGGCGGCTATCGAGCGGGCGATTGCCAGGCTGGGCATGCCGGAAGACGTGATCGTGAAAATGGCCGGCACCGCCGATGCCTTTGCCGCCACCCAGAAGAGTCAGCCGTTCATGATCCTTGGCGCGCTGGTGGCGGTGTACCTGGTATTGGGTGTGCTGTATGAAAGCTACATCCACCCGCTGACCATTCTGTCGACCTTGCCCTCGGCCGGTGTCGGCGCCTTGCTATCCATCTATGCCCTGGGCGGTGAGTTCAGCCTGATCTCGTTGCTGGGCCTGTTCCTGCTGATCGGCGTGGTCAAGAAAAACGCCATCCTGATGATCGACCTGGCCCTGCAACTCGAACGCCAGCAAGGCATGGCGCCGCTGGAGTCGATCCGCAACGCCTGTTTGCAACGTTTGCGGCCGATTCTGATGACCACCCTGGCGGCGATTCTCGGCGCCTTGCCATTGTTGCTCAGCCGCGCAGAAGGGGCGGAAATGCGCCAGCCACTGGGCCTGACCATTATCGGCGGGCTGATCTTCAGCCAAGTGTTGACCCTTTACACAACCCCGGTGGTTTACCTCTATCTCGACAAGCTGCGCCATCGTTTCAACCATTGGCGTGGGGTGCGTACCGATGCTGCTCTGGAAACTCCGCTATGACTGACCGTTCGCTTTACAACCTGGCTGCACCGATGATCGCGGCTCGAGGCTCGCGTTTGTTGAGCCTGTCGCTGTGCGTGGCGATGCTCAGTGCCTGTGCCGTCGGCCCCGATTACCAGCGTCCGCAAACCGCCGCGCCGGCGCAGTACAAGGAAGCGGCCGGCTGGCGTCAGGCCAATCCGAGCGATTCCCTGGCCCGCGGCGCGTGGTGGGAGTTATATGGTGATCAGCAACTCAATGGCCTGGTCGAGAAACTCAATGCGTCCAACCAGACCGTGGCGCAGTCCGAAGCCCAGTATCGCCAGGCCCAGGCCCTTGTGCGCAGCGCCCGAGGCGCGTTTTTCCCGACGGTGGACCTGACCGTCGGCAAGAACCGCTCCAGCCAGGGCACCGGCAGCAGCAATTCCAGCCTGACCAGTTCTTCCAGCGGCATTCGTGACACCTATACGGCCCAGGCCGGCGTGAGTTGGGAGGCCGATGTCTGGGGCAAACTGCGTCGCGGCCTGGAAGCCGACACCGCCAATGCCGAGGCCAGTTTTGCCGACCTGGCGGCGATGCGCCTGAGCCAGCAGTCGGAACTGGTGCAGAACTACCTGCAATTGCGCGTGATCGATGAGCAGAAACGCCTGCTTGAGGCGACCGTCGAGGCCTATCAGCGTTCGTTGAAAATGACCGAAAACCAATACCGCGCCGGGGTCTCCGGCAAGGACGCGGTGGCCCAGGCGCAGACCCAACTCAAGAGCACCGAGGCGGACATGGTCGATTTGATCTGGCAGCGCGCCCAGTTTGAAAACGCCATCGCCGTACTCATCGGTCTTCCGCCCGCCGAATTCAGCCTGGCGGAAATCAACAGCATCCCGGCATTGCCGCAAGTGCCACTGAGCCTGCCTTCGCAACTATTGGAACGGCGCCCGGACATTGCCTCCGCCGAACGTTCGGTCATGGCCGCCAACGCCAACATCGGTGTGGCCAAGGCTGCCTATTACCCGGACCTGACCCTGAGCCTGAATGGCGGTTACAGCAGCAGCACGTACGCCAACTGGATCAGCTTGCCTAACCGCTTCTGGTCGGTCGGGCCGCAACTGGCCATGACCTTGTTCGACGGTGGTCAACGTTCGGCGGAAGTGGACCGCAGCGAAGCGGCCTACGATCAAACCGTGGCCAAATACCGCCAGACCGTGCTCGATGGTTTCCGTGAAGTGGAAAATTACCTGGTTCAGCTCAAGGTGCTGCAAGACGAAGCGGTCGTACGCCAGCAGGCACTGGATGCGGCCCGTGAGTCTTTGCGCTTGACCCAGAACCAGTACAAGGCCGGTCTGATCGCCTACATTGATGTGGTAGTGACCCAGGCCGCTGCCCTGAACAATGAACGCAGCAACCTGAGCCTGCTGCAAAGTCGCTTGATTGCCAGCGTGCAGTTGATTGCGGCATTGGGTGGCGGGTGGGATGGCCAACTGCAGGTCAGCGGCAATTTGTAGGCGCTGGCTTTCCAGCACCTGCAAAATTGGCGAACTTACGCTTGTTACGATGCCAGGCGGCAGTTATTTCCGCCCCCACATTGATCGTTAAAAACCACGCGTCCAGTTAATGTGAAACCTTAAAACAAGCGTTTCATCGGACTGCTGGCCTTTTGCTAATTTTGTGAGTGCGTTCTCATTTGGAATCAGTACAATCGCCGGATTTGCCCCGCCAGGCATGACCGTCATCAAGGGGGGCGCTCGCGAGAAGTCTCATGCTCATCGGTAGCTATTCCCCCACCCTGGTTATCATTTCGCTCTGTGTGGCGATTCTCGCTTCATACACCGCACTCGACCTGACTGGACGCATTGCCACGGCCAAGGGGCGGGCCGTGCATTTATGGACGGCGGGTGGCGCTTTTGCCATGGGCATCGGCGTATGGTCGATGCATTTCATCGGCATGCTCGCCTTCAAATTGCCCATCGATCTGGGCTATGACATCGCCTTGACACTGCTGTCGCTGTTGATCGGCGTCCTGTCTTGCGGCTTTGCCCTGTGGCTGGTCAGTCAGCCGCAACTGCCGGCGTGGCAATTGTCTGTCGGCGCGCTGGCCATGGGTGCCGGGATCAGCGCCATGCATTACACCGGCATGGCGGCGATGCGCATGCAGCCGGGTATCGATTACGACCCGACGCTGTTCAGCGCGTCGCTGCTGATCGCGGTAGGCGCCTCCGGGGCGGCGCTATGGATTGCCTTCCGTTTGCGTCAGCACACGCCTTATGTGCGCCTGATCCGCGGCGGTGCGGCAGTCATCATGGGGATTGCCATTGTCGGCATGCATTACACCGGCATGGCGGCTGCGCGTTTTCCCGATGGCAGCTTTTGCGGCGCGGCGGTCAATGGCCTGAATGGCAAAGGCCTGGACAATCTCGTGCTGATCACCACCCTGGCGGTGTTGAGCATTGCCTTGTTGACGTCGATCCTCGACGCGCGCCTGGAGGCCCGCACCGCCAGCCTTGCCCAGTCGCTGACCGAAGCCAACCGCGAACTCACCCAATTGGCCCTGCACGACACCCTGACCGGTTTGCCGAATCGGGTGCTGCTGGCCGACCGCATCGACCAGGCGATGTCCAGGGTGGACGCCGAAGGTGGGTGTTTTGCGTTGATGTTCATCGATCTGGACGGCTTCAAGCCGGTCAATGACGCCTTCGGTCACCACATGGGTGACTTGCTGTTACGCGAGGTCAGCCTGCGTTTGCGTGAAGACCTGCGCAGCCAGGACACCTTGGCGCGCATTGGCGGCGATGAGTTCGTGTTGCTGGTGCAGTTGAGTGAGCAGAACGATGCCATGGGCCTGGCGGCGCGCCAGGTCGGGTTGATCGCCCGTTCGTTCCGGGTCGCCGAACATGACTTGCAGATCTCTGCCAGCGTCGGTATTGCGCTGTATCCGGGCAATGGCCAGACCGCCCACGAATTGCTGATGAATGCCGATGCGGCGATGTATCACGCCAAGGGCGCCGGCAAAAACGGTTACAGCTTCTTCGATGCCTCGATGAACAGCAACGCGCGCAAGCAACTGCAACTGCTGCAGGACCTGCGCAACGCCCTGGACCACAACGAGTTCAGCCTTCACTACCAGCCCAAGTTCGACGCCGGTAACGGTCGGCCGGTCGGTGCCGAGGCGTTGTTGCGCTGGGAGCACCCGACGCAGGGCATGTTGCTGCCGGACAAGTTCATCGATCTCGCGGAAAAGACCGGGCTGATCATTCCGATTGGTGACTGGGTGCTCAACGAAGCCTGCCGCCAGATGCGCGAGTGGTACGTGCTCGGCTACACCGACTGGCGCATCGCGGTGAATCTTTCCGCCTTGCAGTTCTGCCATGTCGGCCTGGTACAGAGTGTCGCCAAGGCGCTGGCCACGCATCATCTGCCGGCCAACAGCCTGACCCTGGAAATCACTGAAACCACCGCCATGAGTGATGCCGATGCGAGCATGACGGTACTTCAGGCGCTGTCGGACATGGGCGTTGACCTGTCCATCGATGATTTCGGTACCGGCTATTCCAGTTTGATGTATCTCAAGCGTCTGCCGGCCAACGAACTGAAAATCGACCGCGGGTTTGTGCGTGACCTGGAGCGCGACAGCGACGATGCCGCGATTGTTTCCGCCATCGTCGCCCTGGGCCAGGCACTGGGTTTGCGGATCGTCGCCGAAGGCGTGGAAACCGGGTCGCAACAGGACTTCCTGACCCAACTCGGGTGCGACTCGTTGCAGGGTTACCTGCTCGGGCATCCATTGCCCGCCGAGCGTTTCATGGTGGAGATCCATCGTTCGGAGCAATTGGCGGTGGTTTGACCGGCGTTTGTGAACCGGGAGCAGGCGACAGGTTCATGCAAAAACCGACGAGGACGGTTATTCTTGCCCCCGGAACGCTTACGCTTGAAACGGGGAAAGCCTGCATGGACAAAGTCATTATCATCACCGGCGGCAGTCGCGGCATCGGTGCCGCCACAGCCCTGTTGGCCGCCGAACAAGGTTACCGGATCTGCATCAACTATCAGGCCGATGAACAAGCGGCGCAGGGCGTGCTGGAGAAAGTCCGCGCGCTGGGTGCCCAGGCCATCGCCGTACGGGCCGATGTCAGCATCGAAGACGAAGTGATCGCGCTGTTTCACCGGGTTGATACCGAACTTGGCCGGGTCACCGCGCTGGTGAACAACGCCGGTACCGTGGGACACAAGTCCCGTGTCGACGAAATGTCCGAATTTCGTATCCTCAGAACCCTCAAGACCAATGTGCTGGCGCCCGTCCTGTGCGCCAAGCACGCGATTCTGCGCATGTCGCCCAAGCACGGCGGGCAGGGCGGCAGCATCGTCAATGTGTCCTCGGTCGCCGCCCGTCTGGGGGCACCCAACGAATACGTCGACTACGCCGCCTCCAAGGGCGCACTCGATACCTTCACCATTGGCCTGTCCAAGGAAGTGGCCGGCGAAGGCATCCGCGTCAACGCCGTACGCCCCGGCTATATCTATACCGATTTCCACGCACTGAGCGGCGACCCTGATCGGGTCAGCAAACTGGAGTCGGCGATACCCATGGCCCGGGGCGGGCGTCCGGATGAAGTGGCCGAGGCGATAGTCTGGTTGCTGTCGGACAAGGCTTCGTACGCGACCGGGACCTTCGTTGATTTGGGGGGGGGACGTTAGACCTCTGGATGGTCGCTGTCAGGTCTGGCCTCTTCGCGAGCAGGCTCGCTCCCACAATTGACCGTGTACCCTTTGGGAGCAAGCTCGCTCCCAAGGTTGACCGTGTACCCCTGTGGGAGCGAGCCTGCTCGCGATTGCGTTCTTTCAAGCGACATCTGAACGTCAGAACGATCGAATAATCCGCCCCAACGTCTCCATCGCCTTTTCCGCCGCCTCATCCCACGGGCTCCCGTAATTCAAGCGAATGCAATTCCTGAATCTTTGGGTCGGCGAGAATATCGGCCCCGGCGCAATACTGATGCCCTGGGCCAAGGCCATTTGAAACAACTTCAACGAATCCATCTGCTCCGGCAATTCCAGCCATAAAAAGTACCCGCCTGCTGGCTGGCTGACGCGAGTCTGTGCCGGAAAGTAGCGAGCGATGGCCGCGAGCATCGCGCTTTGTTGTTCTTCCAGGGCATAACGCAGTTTGCGCAGATGCCGATCGTAACCGCCGTGCTGCAGGTAATCGGCAATGGCGGCCTGAGCCGGCATCGAGGCGCACAGAGACGTCATGAGTTTGAGGCGTTCGATTTTCTGCGCGTAACGGCCTGCGGCCACCCAGCCAATGCGATAACCGGGCGCAAGACTTTTGGCGAAGGAGCCACAATGCATGACCAGGCCTTCGGTATCAAACGCCTTGGCCGGTTTCGGTGCCTGTTGTCCGTAATACAACTCGGCGTAGACATCGTCTTCGATCAGCGGTACCTGGTGACGGCGCAGCAGCTCCACCAGTTCCTGTTTCTTCGCCTCGGGCATGGTGGCGCCCATGGGATTCTGGAAGCTGGTCATGCACCAGCAGGCCTTGATCGGGTGGCGTTCCAGGGTTTGCGCGAGGACGCCGAGGTCGATGCCGTCGCGCGGGTGCACCGGAATTTCCACGGCTTTGAGTTTCAGCCGCTCGAGGATTTGCAGGCAGGCATAGAACGCCGGGGCTTCGATGGCTACCAGGTCGCCGGGTTGGGTCACGGCTTGCAGGCACAGATTCAGCGCTTCCAGTGCGCCGTTGGTGATCAGCAGTTCTTCCATGGGCAGCATCAGCCCGCCGACCATGTAGCGCAGGGCGATTTGCCGACGCAATTGCGGGTTGCCCGGCGACATATCGGTCACGACCATGCGCGGGTCCATCTCGCGGCTGGCACTGGCCAGCGACCGCGAAAGCCGTTGCAGCGGAAACAGGGTCGGGCTGGGGAACGCCGAGCCGAAGGGCACAGTGTTCGGGTCCTTGATCGAGTCGAGGACCGAGAACACCAGTTCGCTGACGTCGACTTCAGTCGATTCGTTGACCTGGCTGCTGATTTCCGGCTCGGAAAACGGTCGCGGTGCATGGGCATTGACGAAATAGCCGGATCGCGGCCGGGCGCGGATCAAGCCGCGGCGCTCCAGCAGGTAATACGCCTGGAACACGGTGGAGGGGCTGACGCCGTAGGTCTGGCTGGCGTAGCGCACCGATGGCACGCGCTGTCCGGGGCCCAGGACACCGGAGCGGATCAGTTCTGCGATGTCGTCGGCGAATTTTTCGTAGCGTTTCATCGGTATCCCGCAATGGAATCGAATAACGGTGGCGAGGGTGCAATTTCCCTCGCCACAAAGCTGTGCATCTTAAAGGCTCAGCGGTTCATTGGCGCTACAAAGCGGCTCTTGGCCACGCTATAGATGCCCGGTTCGTCGCTGTCGACGATTTTGAAGGCGATGCTTTGCGAGCTGCTGGCCGGACGGTCCGTGGTCATTGCCACCGACACCGGCACATCGACAATTTCGCCGGGTGCCAGGCTCAGTTCAGTCTTGCCCTGCAACTGGAAACCTTCGCCGTCGACCAATGCCAGGCGGTAGTCCTGACGCTGCTGGGTCTTGTTGATGATCTTCAGGCTGTAGATGTTTTCGATCTGCCCCTGGCTGTTTTCGCGGAACAGGCCGCGGTCCTTGCTGACGTCCAGCGACACCATTGGCCGTTCGACCAAGGCCAGTACCAAGGCGCCGATCATCACCAGCAGCACGGCGGTGTAGCCGATCAGTCGTGGACGCAACAGATGAGTCTTGCCGCCTTGCAGTTGGTGCTCCGAGGTGTAGCTGATCAGCCCGCGAGCGTAGCCCATTTTGTCCATGATCGAATCACAGGCGTCGATGCACGCGGCGCAGCCGATGCATTCCATCTGCAAGCCATCGCGGATGTCGATGCCGGTCGGGCAAACCTGCACGCACAGTTGGCAATCAATGCAATCACCCAACCCGACTTCGGCCGGTTTGACCTCGCGTTTGCGCGGGCCACGGCTTTCGCCCCGGGCGACGTCGTAGGAAATGGTCAGGGTGTCCTTGTCGAACATCACGCTCTGGAACCGCGCATAGGGGCACATGTGCATGCACACCGCTTCACGCAGCCAACCGGCATTGATGTAGGTGGCGCCGGTGAAGAACAGCACCCAGAACAGGCTGACACCACTCAACTGCAAGGTCAGCAGTTCTTCGGCCAGCGGCCGGATCGGCGTGAAGTAACCGACGAAGGTCAGGCCGGTCAGCAGGCTGATGGCCAGCCACAGCGTGTGCTTGGCCGAGCGGCGCATCAGCTTGTTCAAGCCCCAGGGCGCGGCTTGCAGTTTGATGCGCTGGTGACGTTCGCCCTCGGTGATTTTCTCGCACCACATGAAGATCCAGGTCCAGGAACTTTGCGGGCAGGTATAGCCACACCAGACCCGCCCGGCGAACACGGTGATCGCAAACAGGCCGAACGCGGCAATGATCAGCAGGGCCGAGAGCAGGATGAAATCCTGTGGCCAGAACGTCGCGCCGAAGATGTGGAACTTGCTTTCGGACAGGTCCCAGAGCACCGCTTGGCGCCCACCCCAGTTCAACCATACGGTGCCGAAGAACAGCAGAAACAGAAATCCCGCACCACTCATGCGCAGGGTGCGGAATACACCGGTGAAGCTGCGGGTATGGATCAGGTTGTCGCTGGTCTTGACCTTCATCTTGGGGCGTGAAGGTTCATGGGTTCTTACGATTGGGGCACTTTCTACGGTTCGGACGGGGATTCTCTCGCTCATGGTCTTTCGCTCATCAGCCTCCATCAGGCATGAGCACTATGAGCGGCCATCTGTTTGCATAACAGACTCAGGTATCGCAATAAAAACCGGATCAGATGGCGGTCGCGTGCGATCCTGCGACAAGTTGAAGCACCTGCCTCGGCGGCACGCAGTTGGCTATATCAGGTGTTTTCAGCCAATGTTGATTCGGGTCAGTCAAATCACCGAATCACTGTCAGTCGCCTTCAGATGCCGGCGACCGTCCACCGCGCCTGCGACGGTCAATGCGTCGGCTTCTGCTTCGGTGATGTAAATGTGCTGGCCGTTGATGTCTACCGCAGACATGGCTTTTTCCCCGTCGGTGACAATGGTGACGTCGGGACACAGTCGAATTTCTTCGCCGTTTTCGGTGGTAAAGAAGCAGGTCTGGTTTTCAATGCGCACGGTCATGGGAGTGTCCTTCTTTTCAGCGGGATCTACAGTCTTAGGGCACACCCGGCGGTCATCGTTCTGTGAAACCGATTAATGGTCGTCGCTGTCCACCTTCCATGACCTTCTCAAGGACAGCGCCATGAACGCCTGGTGGCATGAAGTCTGGGTGACCCTGCAGGCCGAATTCGCTGACATCGGCGACGCTTCCCAACTGACGCGCATCACCGTGCGCCTGCTGATCGCCGCGACCCTGGGCGGCATTCTCGGCTTCGAACGCGAGAGCAAGGGCAAGGCCGCAGGCGTACGTACCCATATGCTGGTGGCACTCGGCGCGGCGCTATTCGTATTGGTGCCACAGATGTCCGGATCCCAGGCCGATGCCATGAGCCGGGTCGTGCAGGGCGTCATCGCCGGCATCGGCTTCCTCGGCGCCGGCACCATCCTGAAAAACCAGGAAGGCGACGAAGGCCACGTCAAAGGCCTGACCACCGCCGCCGGCTTATGGATGACCGCCGCCATCGGCGTCTCCGCCGGGTTGGGCAGGGAAGCGACGGCGGTGTTCAGTACAGTGTTGGCGCTGGTGATTTTCAGTGTGGTGCCGAGAATCTTGACGATGCTCGAAAGGAAGAGCGACCACCTGTAGGAGCGAGCCTGCTCGCGAAGGTCGTTAACGATGACGCGAGCAGCCAGACACTCAGCGGTGCTCGATATTCCATTGCATTCGGGCTCGCTCCTACAGGTACAACGGTGAAAGATCGTCAGCCTAGGGTCATTCCGGCGTCACAATCACCGGCGGCATGGTGTCAGGCGGTTCTTCCCGTGGTGGCGTGGTGCCGGGTGGTTCCTGCTCGGGAACAGGTTGTGGGTCGGTCGGTGGGATTACCGGATTGTCGATATTCGGATCGGGTGTTTCGCCCGGGAATGGATTGGTCATGGTCTAGCCTCCAGTGGCACATGGCGTGAGTCGTGCTTAAGTTGATTGACCGCCACGCTACGGATTTGATTCCGGCCAATTATCGATGAACTTTTCCGGGCGCCCGGCGCTCGGAACCTAAGTGAGTTAATCGGGATGACAACCAGACACAAGAGCGTCCATGGGGCGTAACGGAGAGATGCTCGATGACGACTGAAAAACCGACAGAATTGAGCTACAACCCGCACATGCCGCTGTCGCAGGCTCTATTGCTGCCACGGATCGTGATTGAAAACACCATGCCGACCCTCGACGGCGGGCAATTCGCTGTCAAGGCGGTGGTGGGTCAGGACGTGGTGGTCACCAGTAAAGTGTATGCCGACGGCCATGACCGGCTCGCGGTACGGGTACGTTGGCGCACCGAGGGCGATGAGGTCTGGCACAGCGAAGTCATGACCGCTCTGGGCAACAATGCCTGGCAAGGCCGCTTCCGCGTCGAAGACCAGGGGCGTTATGTGTTCTGTATCGAGGCCTGGATCGATCAATTCGCCAGTTTCCTTCATGAGCTGGAAAAAAAGCACATGGCCTCCGTCCCCGTCAGCCTGGAGTTGCAGGAAGGTCGCCTTCACGTTCAGCAAGCGGCCGAGCGCACCGAGGGGCAACTGAGCGAGCAACTGGCGGCGCTGCACCATGAATTGTGCGGATTGCTCGAAACCGAGCAGGTCGCGTTGTTTCTGCACCACCGTAGCGCTGGGTTGATGGCCCAGGCCGATCACCGTGCTTACCTGAGTCTGAGCCCCGAGTTTCCGGTTGATGTCGAGCGCGAACTGGCGCAGTTCGCCAGTTGGTATGAATTGTTCCCACGTTCGATCACCGATGATCCGGCTCGCCACGGCACCTTCAACGACGTGCATTCGCGTTTGCCGATGATTCAGGACATGGGCTTCGACGTGCTTTATTTCCCGCCGATTCACCCGATCGGTCGCAGTTATCGCAAAGGCCCGAACAATTCCCTGACCGCCGGGCCGGACGACCCCGGCAGCCCCTACGCCATCGGTAGCGAAGAGGGCGGCCATGAGGCGATTCATTCGCAACTGGGCACCCGTGAAGACTTCCGCCGACTGGTGGTGGCCGCGTCTGAATACGGACTGGAAATCGCCCTCGACTTCGCCATTCAGTGCTCCCAGGACCATCCATGGCTGCAGCAGCATCCCGGTTGGTTCAACTGGCGCCCTGACGGTACGATCAAATACGCCGAGAACCCGCCGAAAAAATACCAGGACATCGTCAATGTCGATTTCTACGCCGCCGAGGCGATTCCCAGCTTGTGGGTTGAATTGCGCGATATCGTGGTGGGCTGGGTCGAGGAGGGCGTGAAGCTCTTTCGCGTCGACAACCCGCACACCAAACCGTTGCCGTTCTGGCAGTGGCTGATCGCCGATGTGCGTGCGTTGTATCCCGAGGTGATTTTCCTTGCCGAGGCCTTTACCACGCCGGCGATGATGGCGCGGCTGGGCAAGGTCGGTTACTCCCAGAGCTACACCTATTTCACCTGGCGCAATACCAAACAGGAACTGGCGACCTATTTCACCGAGCTGAACGAGTCGCCATGGCGTGAATGCTTCCGGCCAAACTTCTTCGTCAACACGCCGGACATCAATCCGGCGTTCCTGCACGATTCCGGGCGACCCGGGTTTCTGATTCGCGCGGCACTGGCGACCATGGGCTCGGGGTTGTGGGGCATGTATTCCGGGTTTGAGTTGTGTGAGTCGGCAGCGATTCCGGGCAAGGAGGAATACCTGGACTCCGAGAAGTACGAGATCCGCCCGCGGGACTTCACCGCACCGGGCAACATCATTGCGGAGATTGCCCAGCTCAACCGCATCCGCCGGCAAAACCCTGCGCTGCACACGCATTTGGGCCTGAAGGTCTACAACGCCTGGAACGACAACATTCTGTATTTCGGCAAACGCAGCGTCGATGGCAGCAATTTCATCCTGGTGGCCGTCAACCTCGACCCGCATCACCCGCAGGAGGCGAATTTCGAATTGCCGCTGTGGGAAATGGGCTTGCCCGACGATGCCACTACCCACGGCGAAGACTTGATGAACGGTCATCGCTGGACCTGGTACGGCAAGTACCAGTTCATGCAGATCGACCCGGCGCACCAGCCGTTCGGGATCTGGCGGATCACCGCGTCCTGAGTCCACCACAGGTAATAACCAAAATTGAATGGGTGATCGGCTCAGAGGTTAGTTCGAATGCGAAAGGAGTTTCCAATGGCGAAGAAACCCAAGGCAGCCACCTTCATCAAGGACCCGCTCTGGTACAAGGATGCGGTGATCTATCAGGTTCACGTCAAATCGTTTTTCGACTCCAACAATGACGGGATTGGCGATTTTCCCGGCCTGATCGCCAAGCTCGATTACATTGCCGACCTCGGCGTCAACACCATCTGGCTCTTGCCGTTCTACCCCTCGCCACGGCGCGACGATGGCTATGACATCGCCGAATATCGCGGCGTCCACAGCGACTACGGCACCCTGGCCGACGCCAGGCGCTTTATCGCCGAGGCACACAAACGCGGCTTGCGGGTGATCACCGAACTGGTCATCAACCATACCTCCGACCAGCACGCCTGGTTCCAGCGCGCACGCAAGGCCAAGAAAGGTTCGGCGGCGCGGGATTTCTACGTGTGGTCCGATGACGATCAAAAGTACGACGGTACGCGCATCATTTTTCTCGACACCGAAAAGTCCAACTGGACCTGGGACCCGGTCGCCGGCCAGTATTTCTGGCACCGCTTCTATTCGCACCAGCCGGACCTGAACTTCGATAATCCGCAAGTCATGAAAGCGGTCCTGTCAGTGATGCGTTACTGGCTCGACATGGGCATTGACGGACTGCGCCTCGACGCGATCCCGTACTTGATCGAGCGCGACGGCACCAACAACGAAAACCTTCCCGAGACCCACGACGTCCTCAAGCAGATCCGTGCTGAAATCGACGCCAATTACCCGGACCGCATGTTGCTGGCCGAGGCCAATCAATGGCCCGAAGACACGCAATTGTATTTCGGCGACACCGACAAACAGGGCCTCAACGGCGATGAATGCCACATGGCCTTTCACTTTCCGCTGATGCCGCGCATGTACATGGCGCTGGCCCAGGAAGACCGCTTCCCGATCACCGACATCCTGCGCCAGACCCCGGAAATCCCTGCCAATTGCCAGTGGGCGATTTTCCTGCGCAATCACGATGAGCTGACCCTGGAGATGGTCACCGACAAGGAGCGCGATTACCTGTGGAACTACTACGCGGCTGATCGTCGTGCGCGTATCAACCTGGGGATTCGCCGTCGCCTGGCGCCCTTGATGGAGCGTGATCGACGCCGGGTGGAGTTGCTCAACAGCCTGCTGCTGTCGATGCCCGGCACGCCGACGCTGTACTACGGCGATGAAATCGGCATGGGCGACAACATCTACCTCGGCGACCGCGATGGCGTACGCACGCCGATGCAATGGTCGATCGACCGTAACGGCGGCTTCTCCCGCGCCGATCCGGCGAGCCTGGTGCTGCCGCCGATCATGGACCCGCAATACGGCTATCTCTCGGTCAACGTCGAAACCCAGGCCGGCGACCCGCATTCGCTGTTGAACTGGACCCGGCGGATGCTCGCGGTGCGCAAGCAATCCAAGGCGTTCGGGCGCGGTACCTTGAAAATGCTCTCGCCGAGCAACCGCAGGATCCTGGCCTATACCCGCGAATTCACCGGGGCGGACGGCAGGCACGAAATCATTCTGTGTGTGGCCAACGTGTCGCGCAGTGCGCAGGCGGCGGAGCTGGACCTGTCGGCCTACGTCGGCATGGTGCCGGTGGAGATGCTCGGCGGTAACGCGTTTCCGCCGATCGGCCAGCTGAATTTTCTCCTGACCCTGGCGCCTTACGGCTTCTACTGGTTCGTACTGGCCACGGAAAACCAGATGCCGAGCTGGCATGTGGAGCCCGCACAAAGCTTGCCGGACTTCACCACGCTGGTCCTGAAAAAACGCATGGAAGAGCTGCTCGAAGCCCCGGCGCGCAACACGCTTGAACAGGACATTTTGCCCAACTGGTTGCAAAACCGCCGCTGGTTCGCCGGCAAGGACGCGGCCATCGACCAGGTCCACCTGGCCTATGGTGTGCGTTTTGGTGATGCCACGCACCCGGTGCTGTTAAGTGAAATTGAAGTCACCAGCGGTGGGCAGACCAGCCGTTACCAACTGCCGTTCGGCTTCATTGCTGAAGACCAGGTCGGGACGGCACTGCCGCAGCAGCTGGCACTGTCACGGGTTCGTCGAGGGCCGCAGGTCGGCTTGATCACCGATGCCTTCAGTCTCGAGAATTTCATCCACACCGTGTTGCGGGGCATGCAGGACCATCTGGTGCTGCCGTCGGACGGTGGCGAGATCCGCTTCGAGCCAACTGCCGAACTGGCCAAGCTGGGGCTGACGGCTGAATCGGAAGTGCGTTACCTGTCTGCCGAGCAATCGAACAGTTCAGTGGTGATCGGCAACAGCCTGGTGTTGAAGCTGATCCGCAAAGTCGCCGCCGGTGTGCACCCGGAACTGGAGATGAGTGCCTATCTGACACGCGCCGGTTTCCGCAATATTTCGCCGTTGCTGGGTGCCGTGGTGCGCCAGGACGCCAGAGGCGAGGACAACTTGCTGATGATTGCCCAAGGCTACTTGAGCAATCAGGGCGACGCCTGGGAGTGGACGCAGAACAACCTGGAGCGAGCGCTGCGCGATGAGTTGGCGGACGCCATGTCCGAGCAGGAACAACACTACAACGCGCTCGGTGAATTGAAAGATTTCGCTGCCATGCTGGGGCAGCGCCTGGGGGAAATGCACCAGGTGCTGGCGGCGCCGAGCGACAATCCGGATTTCGCTCCGCACGTCACTACGCAAAAAGAGGCACAGGCTTCGGCCAAGGATGTCGTGGCACAGATCGAGCATGCGTTGAAGTTGCTTAAAGAGCATCAAACCGAACTGAACCCGGCGGACAAAGGCCTGGTCAGCCGGTTACTGGACAACAAAAAAGCCATCCTCAGCCATGTGCAGGCACTGGGCAAAAAATCCGTGGGAGGACTGAAGATTCGCGTGCACGGCGACTTGCATCTGGGGCAGGTACTGGTGATCAAGGGTGATGCGTATCTGATCGACTTCGAAGGCGAACCGGCGCGACCGTTGCATGAACGTCGTGGCAAGCACAGTCCATTTAAAGATGTGAGCGGCGTTTTGCGATCTTTCGACTACGCTGCGGCCATGGCCATCAACGTGCATAACGTTGATAACACTGCTGAAGCCCGCGCGGCTCGCCAACGGGTTTCCGATCGCTACTTGAGCGAAGCGCGGCAAGCATTTGTCGACGCTTATCGGCTGGCGGCAGCTAGTCTTGGCCATGCATGGCAAGATCCTGAAGGCGAGGACGCCGCGCTGGCGTTGTTCGGTCTGGAGAAGGCAGCGTACGAAGTGGCCTACGAGGCAGAGAATCGCCCCACATGGCTGTCCGTGCCGTTGCACGGTTTGTACGGGTTATTGAATGGGCTTAAACCCTTTTCCGATCTTGGTGGAGAGTAGTCATGAGTTTCTCGAACAAGGAACAGGGTCAGTATGAAGAAGCACTGCTACCCAGGGCGCGGGACATTGATGCGCTGGTGCGCGCCGAGCATCACGACCCCTTTGCAATACTCGGTCCCCATGGCGATGGCGCCGGAGGACAGTTCATTCGGGCTTATCTGCCAGACGCCTTGAGCGTGCAGGTGGTGGCCAGGGAATCGGGAGAAGAACTCGGTCACCTGGAGTTGACTCAGACACCGGGACTGTTTGTCGGGCATTTCGACCGGGCGCAACCTTATCTGCTGCGCACTCGCTGGGCTGGCGGCGAACAGATCGCCGAAGACCCGTACAGTTTCGGTCCGCTGCTCGGTGAAATGGATCTCTACCTGTTCGCCGAGGGCAATCACCGCGACCTTAGCAGTTGCCTGGGTGCGCAGCTGATGTCGGTCGACGGTGTCGATGGCGTGCGTTTCGCCGTATGGGCGCCGAATGCCCGGCGGGTGTCGGTGGTCGGTGATTTCAACGTCTGGGATGGTCGCCGCCATCCGATGCGTCTGCGTCATCCCACGGGTGTCTGGGAGCTGTTCATTCCGCGCCTGCAAGCGGGGGAGGCGTACAAGTACGAGATTCTTGGCAAGGACGGGATTCTGCCGCTGAAGGCCGACCCCATGGCCCTCGCCACGTCGCTGCCGCCGGACACCGCCTCGAAAGTGGCGTCACCGCTGAAGATCGACTGGCAGGACCAGGAATGGATGCAGTCCCGTGGCGAGCGTCAGCGTCCGACAGCACCTTTGTCCATTTACGAACTGCACGCCGGCTCGTGGCAATGCGAGCTGGATGATCTGGGCGAAGTGGCTCGCCAGTACACCTGGCCGGAGCTGGCCGAGCGGCTGATTCCGTATGTGAAGGAGCTGGGTTTCACCCACATCGAGCTGATGCCGATCATGGAGCACCCGTTTGGCGGATCGTGGGGCTATCAACTGCTCTCGCAATTCGCCACCAGCGCCCGCTACGGCACCGGGGATGAGTTCGCGGCGTTCGTCAATGCCTGCCACCAGGCCGACATCGGGGTGATCCTCGACTGGGTGCCGGCGCATTTCCCCACTGACACCCATGGCCTGGCGCAGTTCGACGGCACCGCACTGTACGAGTACGGCAATCCCCAGGAAGGCTTTCATCAGGATTGGGACACGCTGATTTATAACCTCGGCCGCACCGAAGTGCATGGCTACATGCTGGCGTCGGCGTTGCACTGGCTCAAGCATTTCCATGTCGACGGCCTGCGGGTCGACGCGGTGGCGTCGATGCTCTATCGCGATTACTCGCGCAAGGCTGGCGAATGGGTGCCGAATCGCCATGGTGGTCGAGAAAACCTCGAAGCCATCGACTTCCTGCGTCACCTCAACGACGTCGTGGCCCTGGAAGCGCCGGGTGCCCTGGTGATCGCCGAGGAGTCCACCGCATGGCCGGGTGTCAGCCAGAGCACGCAACAGGGTGGCCTGGGCTTCGCCTACAAATGGAACATGGGCTGGATGCACGATTCGTTGCATTACATCCAGCAGGACCCGGTGTACCGCGCCCATCATCACAACGAGCTGAGTTTCGGCCTGGTCTACGCCTGGTCCGAGCGCTTCATCCTGCCGATCTCCCACGACGAAGTGGTGCACGGCAAGCATTCGCTCATCGACAAGATGCCCGGTGACCGCTGGCAGAAATTTGCCAATCTGCGGGCTTACCTGAGTTTCATGTGGGCACATCCCGGCAAGAAACTGTTGTTCATGGGCTGTGAGTTCGGCCAATGGCGCGAGTGGAACCACGACCAGCAACTGGATTGGTACTTGTTGCAGTACTCCGAGCACAAAGGTGTTCAGAAACTGGTGAGCGACCTCAATCGGTTGTACCGCGAAGAGCCGGCGCTGTATGAGCAGGACGATGTGCCCCAAGGCTTCCAGTGGTTGATCGGCGACGATGCGATCAACAGCGTGTATGCGTGGTTGCGCTGGAGCAAGGACGGCAGGCCGGTGCTGGTGGTGGCGAACTTCACCCCGGTACCGCGTGAGGCTTATCGCATCGGTGTTCCGTTTGCCGGGCGCTGGACCGAATTGATGAACAGTGATTCGGCGACCTATGCCGGCTCCAACTACGGCAACAGTGGCGGGGCGTACACCGAGGAGGCGCCCAGTCATGGGCAGGCGTTGTCATTGGTGCTGAATTTGCCGCCGCTGGCCGTGTTGATGTTGCGCCCCGAAGGTTGAACCAAAAACGCTTGCCTGCATCGCGAGTGAACTCGCTCCGACAGGGTCCTTGTGACCCTTGTGGGAGCGGGTTGCTCGCGATGGCGTCGCCCGTTCAACAGTCTTTTCGAGGCCTGATCCTCACCACCGCATCCGCACACCCAGGCTGGCGATCAACCCGTTCAAATCATTCTGGTCGACGTCACTGCTGTAATCGGCGCTGACGTACAGGCTTACGGTCGGGGTCATTCTGGCCACCAGGCCCAATCCCAGCTCTACCGTCGACGAGTTCCGGCTGCTGCTGATCTTGTCGACCTGATCCAGGGTCACGGTATTGCCGGTGTTCACCGTGTGCCACAAGTTGGTCCGCACATAGGGCTCCAGGGGCAGGCCGTTGAAGTCGTAACTCCCTTTCAGTTTGGCGCCGACCCGGCCGCTCCAGGACGACAGGTCAGTGGAAGAGGCAGTGCCCGAGCCAGCGTAGGGAGTGTCCAGGATGATCCGTTGATTGATCAATTGCGCCTGGGGTTCAACGACCCAGTGTTCGCCAAGGCCGATGGGGAAGCCACCCTCCATCGACACGGTCATCGCGCTGCCCTCGGCGGCTTGCCGCACACCCTGTTCATTGCGGGTATAGCCATTGATCCGGCCGCCACTGGCTGTCAAGTCCACGTGCCAGCCTTGTGGCCCGATCAGGCTCCAGTAGGCGCCGAGGTTTTGGCCTTGCAGGCTGAAGGTGTCGCTGTTGGAGTCTGATTGGACGCGGTTGGTGAATAAACCAGTGCTGTTGCCCTGGATCAGGCTGGTGCCACCGATCAGGCCAACCCGCTGAATACGACCACTGCCGCTTTCCAGGGTCATGAGTGCAGGGCCTTTCAGTTCACCGGCAGCGGAAGTGGAAATGCCTTCGGCGAGAGCATCGTTTTGTGCCTGGCGCGAGGGCTGCCCATACAGCTGATCCCAGGCGGCAGGTGCGGCATCTTCGGTCGTCAGGTGCGAACTTCGCAGATCGGGCATGGTGCTGAAACGGCCGGGATACGTGGAGGCTTGGGCGGGCATGGAAAGCATCGGGACGTCCTGGCGATACCAGGGCGACATATCTTCCTCGACAGGCGAGGCCTGTACTTCCATGGAAGAGCACAGCAGGAGTGAGCTCGAGACTGTGCAAAAAGTGATTTTGATCTCTTGTTGGGTGAGTGAAGTTTTCATGGGGGTCTACCTTGCAATCGCATGCCGTTCTCGCTTTGCCGTCTCTCCTACCCCGAGTGAGGGGCGACCGATGGATGGGGGCAAGCCGGGGCCCGCCCGTGTTCGCGGGTGACTTGGGGGCTTGCCCCTGATTGTGGTTCCGGGGGTAGTAACGTGAATTCAAGGAGACCCCTGCCACTGCGTCAAGAAAATGGCCGATAAGTGGTAGGGGTATTTTATGGCTTATAAGTGACTGATTTTTGTCGTCTCTCTAAGTTCTTGTTAAATGGAAAAAACAAGGAAAAAGCCCTGAAATAGAGCCATTGCTCGGTATTTACCAGCTCACCCGGATACCGGCATTACCGATCATTCCCCGCAGTTGCTGACTGTCGAGGTTGCTGGAGTAATCGGCACTGGCGTACACACTGACGTCGGGGGCGAGCGTCAGGATGGCGCCGACGCCGAGGTCGGCCCATGAGGATTTCTGTTGCGTGTCGATATCGGTGACTCCGGCAAATCTGACTGTATCGGTGCCCGAAAGGGTGTGCCACAGGTTAGCGCGCAGATAAGGTTCGAGGGGCAGGCCACTGACCTGATAACGGCCCTTGAGCCGGGCGCCGAGCCGACCGGTCCAGGCCGGATCGGAATCGAACGTCACCCGGGAGATGCCGTCGTCCTGAGTGTCGAGGGCAAGGTTCTGATGGATCACCTGCGCCTGGGGTTCGATCACCCAACGGCTTGCCAGCGGGAACGGGTAACCGGCCTCTGCCGACAGCGTCAGCACATGTCCTTTGCTATCGAGCTTGAGGCCGCGATCGGAATGACTGTCGCCGTCGAGCCAGGTGTACATCGCCACCGTGTCGACGTACCAGCCCCTGGCGTCGGTCAGGGTCCAGTAAGCGCCAAGACTGTCCCCTCGCAATTCAACCTTGCCCGCACGCTTGCCTTCGAACCCTTCGTTGAAACCGTCGACGTCGCCCTTCAAGCGGCTATGGCCGACGAAGAATCCGCTGCGTTGGGCATGCCCCCCGGACGTCAGCGAGCTGTACAGGTCGTTGCCCACCTGGAAGCCGTTCAGCGAGCCATCGAGCCGTGGCGTGACGGTGCCGGCCCAGGTCTGGTCTACATCCTTGCCATAGACCCGACCCCAGCCAGCGCCGAAGGCCCCGGTTTCGCTCAGCAGACGCTGATCACCCTGGCGATCGTGGAATGTACCAAGGGCGGTCAGGGCCAGTTGCGCAGCGGCCGGTGGCAATACGGACCAGACCGGGACTTCCGCGCGGTACAGGGGAATCGCGGCGGCACCGGGCTGGGCAACGGGCAGCGGCGGACTACCGGCAGCGGCGACCGGCGTGGCCACCAGAGGCACAAGAATCGGCGGCAGGGCCGGGTCGGGATTAGGCTCCGCGACCAGCGGCGCCGCGACGACAGAAGAGCGCAGGTACCAACTGTTTTCGCTGCCGGCTGTGATGCCGCCCTTGTACAGGACGTAATTGAAGGCGCCCGCCGACACTGGGGTTTTCAGGGTAAAGGCGCCGTTGTCGCTGATCGCCGTCCCCTGGGCCTGAACAACCTGAATGCCATTCTGCTGGGTCAACGCGCCAGCGCCACCGAGGTTGCTGATGCTGATCGAGGTGCTGCCGGTCAAGGTGCCATCGATGACCACCAGTTTGTCACTGGGCGAATTGTCGTCGCCCAGAGTGCTTTGCAAAAACAGTTGCCCGTTGTTGCCCGAATAATTGCCCTGCACGGCAAGCACATCGTTGGTGCGCGTATTGCCGTTGCTCAGGTCAATTACCCCGGCGTTATTCAGGGTCGCGCGCTGCCCCGGGGTGAAGGGCACGATGCCGCCCTGGCTGGACGTCAGTACGCTGCTGCCATCGATGTTGAATGCACCCGTGCGGCTGCCGCTGTCGCCGAGCACGAAGTTGCCGGTGAGGTCGAACCGCGAACCGTTGTTGAGGTTAACGGTTTCCCAGTTGATGTAACGGGCGGCGCCGGCGGATGTGGTGTGATCAAAGGTCAACTGATCGGTGCCCGGGCCACCGTCGAGGGTTGGGGTCAGGGCGAGGGTGGTTTCAGTCAGGTTGCGCACAATGGCCTTGTCATTGTCATCGCCCATCAGGATTGCCGAACGGATAATGCCGCCGCCGTCCCATAGAAAGGTGTCATTACCCGTGCTGGCGCGGATTTCGCCGACGACCTCGCCGCCTGTCACGGTGATGCTGTCGTTGCCACCGCTGACGCTGATATTGCCGCCAATCCTGCCGCCGGAAACGATGATGGTGTCGGTGCCGAAACCGGTGACCAGGTTGCCCAGGATCTGTCCGCCCGAGAGATCGAACAGATTGTTATCGAGTTTCATGTCGACCCGGCCAATGGTGCCGCCGGTCATTTTGGCGGTGTCGCCATCCTCGAAGGCGCCGACGATGGTGCCGCCGGTCATGAGGAAAAAATCGCGACTGTCGCCTTGGGCAAGGGACTGGATGGTCCCGCCACTCATCGTGAAGTGATCGATGCCATTGCCCTGGTTGACTGCGCCTGTGATTTGGCCGGCAGTGATGTTCAGGGTATTGGCGCCGTCCCCCTGATTGAGCGAACCGAGAATGCGCCCCGAGTTGAGGTTGACGGTATCGTTGCCGGCGCCAAGCGTCACATTGCCATTGATGGTACCGGTGCCATTGGCGGGAAACGTCAGGGTGTTGTTGCCGGCCAGATCGGTCAGCGGTCCATTGCTGGCGCTGTCACACACGAAGTTATCGTTGCCGGCGGTGGGGATGAGAGTGCAGGCGGCGTGGGTGGGAGCCGACCCGCCTGCACACAGCCAGAGGAAAAATACACAGGCGCTGAAACGGTACTTGGGTAGATCTGACCATGGATTCATGCTCGTCTCCGCATAGGGATCGGCGACTGACCCGCCACGGCGTCAATATTGGCCAGGCGTCAGTCACCTTCGGCAGCGCGAGTTGCGAGACAGCATCGGAAGGCAATCTCCCGTCATCCAGAACCTTCGGCAACGACGGCTACGGTGGTTGCATGTCCGTAGGGCCAGCCCCAGGGACATGGGCAACGTAGCAGCAGCGCTTAGCGGTTTCTACTGTCAGAAATACCAGAAATGACGGGGAGTTTACTTTGACTCAACGGTTTTTCCGGGGGGAAGGAAGCTTCAGAGATGCACTTCCACGGCCAACGGCAGGTGATCCGACAGGTGCGTCCACGGTTTGTTTCCGAGGATTTTCGGATCATGGCTACTGGCGTTGCGCAGGTAGATGCGGTCCAGGCGCAGCAGGGGATACCGCGCGGGATAGGTTTTTGCGGGGCGCCCGTGATGGCGTTCGAAGGCTTCATGCAGGTCCTCACGACGGGCGAGGGCGACATTGCCCTGCAACTGCCAATCGTTGAAGTCGCCGGCAATGATCACTGGCGCGTCGTCAGGCAGGGACTCAAGCAACTGACAGAGCAGCTGCAGCTGCAGTTGGCGATGGCTTTCCAGCAAGCTCAGATGAACGCAGATCGCATGCACTTCGGCGTGGCCCGGTACATCAAGGACGCAATGCAGCAGCCCGCGACGTTCCGGCCCGGTGATGGAAACGTCGAGGTTGCGGTGTTCGCGAATCGGGTATTTCGACAGCAGGGCGTTTCCGTGATGGCCATCGGGGTAGACCGCATTGCGCCCGTAGGCAAAATCGCTCCACATGCTGTCGGCGAGGAACTCGTATTGCGAGGTTTGCGGCCATTGGTGGTAGCGCGAGGAGTGACGCTCGTGTTCGCCGACCACTTCTTGCAGAAACACCAGATCGGCCGATGTACTGCGTACCGCTTCACGCAGTTCCGGGAGGATGAAACGTCGGTTGAGGGCGGTAAACCCCTTGTGGGTATTGACCGTCAGCACGCGCAATCGATTGATGGCCGGAGGGTTGTTCAATGGCTTTGATTCAATCGTGTCGCGTTTGGAATTACGGGTCACTTTCACTCCTCTGAATCCGGGTGACTTATGTATGCGACTGATACGCAAGCGGGCAGTTCAGTTTGAGTGAAGTAAGGATAGCCTCCACGCACACATTGGCTGTTTGTCGCGTCAGACAAACACGATTTCATAAGGCAGACGCATCCGCTCCAGCAGCACCCGAGGCAGCATCGGTGCAATGCCGATCGCCGGTTCGCCTTTGAGTTGGCTGGCATAGGCGTGGGTGGCGTGGCTTTTGCGTGCGACCGTCCAGCTGTCCAGGCGTATTTTGCGCGCGCGGTGCCAGGGGATCGCGGCGTAATCACGGGCTGGCCAATGCCAGGCCCAGACCGGTATTTCATGGAAGGTTGCACCGGCAAGGGTCGCGGCATTGGCGCTGGCGCGGCCGACGGCGTCATGGTCGCTGACGCCATCCGCGCGCCAGGTGCTGAACACCACATCGCCTGGTCGCAAGTAGCGTGCAATGAATTGCGTCAGTTCCAGTTCATGCTCGGCCAGGGCGTTGTCGGTAAAGCCGCCACGAATCCATTTCAGGCTATGCATGGGCAAGCCGAGGCGACGCAAGGCTTCGACACTCTCCTGGGAGCGAAACACGCTGAGGCGTTTTTCCGACCATTGCTGCGAACCCGGATGGCTGGCGCTGCCGTCAGTGACGGAGATCAGTTGCAGCGGATGGCCGTTGGCGCTGAGCAATTGCAGCAGGCCACCGCAGGTCACCACTTCATCGCCGGGATGCGGGGCGATCACCACGGCGCGTGCGCCGGCCGGGACCAACGACTGGGTGCCGATCACTGGGATATTGTCCAGTTGCGCGGCGCTGTTCCAGATTTGTCCCGCCAGGGTGCTTTCACTGATGGAGGCAGACTTCATGGGGTTACGTCCTTGTTCCGTTTCGCCTTCAGTCATGCGCAATGCTTGCGGGCGGCAAGCCAGGCTGACCCGTGAGGGCTGGTTGATGGCAATGCGCGGCGCTCCGAACCCTTGGGCGCCGCGCATCCAGTATTGCTCATCGAAGCGTGTTCGTCGGCATTTGAAACAATTTTTATCCGACGAGTCTTTGGTTCATTTCAATCCTCTTCCTCGTGCTGCAATTCGAACAGCAGCAATGAACGGCCGGTCACCGAATACTCGTGGCCGAACTCGAAGCGTTCCTGGCCGCGAACCGACGGTTGGTTGGTATCGACCATGCATGTCCAGAAGCCGCCATCGGGGACTTCCGGCAACGTGAAGTTGACGATGTCGTGATGGGCATTGACCACCAGCAGCAGGGTGGCGTCGGCCCCTTTGCGGCGAATGCCGGTTTCCTGCGCACGTCCGTCAAGCAGCATGCCCAGGCAACGATTGTGCGCATCATGCCAGTGCTTGGTGGTCATCTCGCTGCCATCCGCGGCCAGCCAGGTGACATCCTTGACGCCGATATCCTCGTTGTAATTGCCGACCAGGAAGCGCCCGCGGCGCAGGATCGGATAGGCCAGGCGCAGCTTGATCAGGCGTTTGACGAATTTGAGCAGGGCTTTGCCGTCTTCACTCAAGTCCCAGTTGACCCAACCGATTTCGCTGTCCTGGCAATAGGCGTTGTTGTTGCCGTCCTGGGTGCGGGCGAATTCGTCACCGGCCACCAGCATGGGCGTGCCTTGGGACAGCAACAGGGTGGCGAAGAAATTACGCATCTGCCGCTGACGCAGACCGTTGATTTCCGGGTCGTCGGTAGGACCCTCCACTCCATGGTTCCAGGACAGGTTGTTGTTGCTGCCGTCCTGATTGTCTTCGTCGTTGGCTTCGTTGTGCTTGTCGTTGTACGACACCAGGTCGTTGAGGGTGAAGCCGTCGTGGGCGGTGACGAAATTCACCGAAGCATAGGGCCGGCGACCGCGCTGGTTGAACATTTCGCCGGACGCGGTCATGCGACTGGCGAAGTCCGCCAGTTGCCCATCGTCGCCTTTCCAGAACGCACGCACGGTGTCGCGAAACTTGTCGTTCCACTCCACCCAGCCCGGCGGGAAGTTGCCGACCTGATAGCCGCCGGGGCCGCAATCCCAGGGCTCGGCAATCATCTTCACCTGACGCAGCACCGGGTCCTGGCGACAGGCCACGAGGAAGCTGTGACGTTCGTCAAAGCCGTCGTGGTAGCGCCCCAGAATGGTCGCCAGGTCGAAGCGGAAGCCGTCGACGTGCATCTCCGTCGCCCAGTAGCGCAGGGAGTCGGTGACCATTTGCAGGACGCACGGATGGCTCAGGTCCAGGGTGTTGCCGGTGCCGGAGTCATTGATATAGAAGCGCTTGTCGTCCGGCATCAAGCGGTAGTAGGACGCGTTGTCGATGCCACGCATCGACAGGGTCGGGCCTTGTTCGTTGCCCTCGGCGGTGTGGTTGTAGACCACGTCCAGGATCACTTCGAGGTTGGCTTCGTGCAGGTGCGCGACCATTTCCTTGAATTCGGCGATTTTGCCGCTGGCCAGGTAACGCGGGTCGGGGGCGAAAAACGCGATGCTGTTGTAACCCCAGTAGTTGGTCATGCCCTTGTGCAACAGATGCTGGTCGTTGACGAAGGCATGAATCGGCAGCAGCTCCACGGTCGATACGCCGAGCTTGCGGATGTGTTCCAGGACATCGTCGACCATCAACCCGGCGAAGGTGCCGCGCACGTTCTCGGGGACGGAAGGGTGACGCATGCTGATGCCGCGCACGTGGGTCTCGTAAATGATCGTTTTGTCCCACGGCACGCTGACCCGGTGGTCGTGGCCCCAGGTGTGCGCGGGGTCGATGACTTTGCATTTGGGGACGAAGGGCGCGCTGTCCCGTTCATCGAAACTGAGGTCGGCGTCGGGATGGCCGATGGTGTAGCCAAACAATGCCTCGGACCATTTCAATTTGCCGACCAATTGCTTGGCGTAGGGGTCGATCAACAGCTTGTTGTGGTTGAAACGGTGGCCGTTGGCGGGGTCATAGGGACCGTAGACCCGATAGCCATAGATCAACCCTGGATGGGCGTCGGGCAAGTAGCCGTGGTAGATCTCGTCGGTGTATTCCGGCAGTTCGATGCGTTCGAGCTCGACCTCGCCGGCATCATCGAAAATGCACAGTTCGACTTTGGTGGCGTGAGCGGAGAACAAGGCGAAATTGACCCCAAGACCGTCCCAGGTCGCACCCAGTGGAAAGGGCAGGCCTTCACGAATTCGCGAGGCCTCGACTTGAGGGGCTGGCGCGGTTTTCTTCGGACTGGGCATAGGTGCTCCTGCAAAGTGAGGTACAGAGACGCCGCAATTTGTGGGAGCGAGCCTGCTCGCGATTGCGGTGTGTCAGGTCATGCATGTGTCGAGGTAAACCGTCCTCGCGAGCAGGCTCGCTCACACAGGGGGTTGTTGAGGGTGAGCGTCCCTCGGTGGCGAGCGGACTCGCCACGCGTTCAATCAGGAAAAAGTGCGAGCCAATCAGTTCGCCGGCGGTTTACGCGCTGCGCGAGGCTTTTTCACGGTGACTTTTTCCCCGGGCGGGATCAAGGCGGAGGCCGCCGCCGGTTTGGCTTTGGCTTTTGGCGCGGCCACTTTGCCTTCTCCCGCCTTGCCATTGGCGGTTTTGCTCACAGGCGCTTTTGCCGGTTTTTTCGGCGCCAGTGCTTCAGCTTCGGCGAGTTTGCGTGCCATCTCCCAGTGGCGGCTCTCCTGGCCTTCGGGTTTCCCTTCGGACTCCCAGATCTGATAGGCAAATTCACGGATGCGTTTATCGTCGGTACTCATCGCATTGCTCCTGAACTGAACTCAAGTGTCGGTAGTTTGAATAAAGAGATTGACCGGGAAGTCCCCCAGTGCGGCGCTGATCATCAGCTCCCTGTTTTTTGTGACTGTGATGCTTGAAAAAAGTCCCTTTAGATTTTCGTCAGCGATCGCGAACGGTAAATCGATTCGCGTATCGCCCCACTGCAGCGCGTTCACTTGCGGCTCGGCACTGTTTTCCAGCAGCGCTGCGCAACGGATCGGCACGATGACGATGGCGCGTTTACCCTCCCATTCACGAACAAATCCCAGCACTCGATGGGCCTGGCTGCCGACGACTTCGAGGGCCTGGTAAGTCCCTCGCCGGAACAGCTCGGCGTGCTCGGTGCGCAAGTCCAAGGTCCGCGCAATCAAGGTTTGCTTGATGCGCCCGTCGCGCCAGTTCGCCAGCTGATCCGGCAGATTCATTGCTTGCTGCAAGGCCTGTTGGCGGCTGGCGTAGTCCACTGGCCGGCGGTTGTCCGGATCGACCAGGCTGAAGTCCCAGAACTCGTTGCCCTGATAAAGATCCGGCACACCCGGCACGGTCATGCGCAGCAAGGTTTGCGCCAATCCGTTGAGTGCGCCGGGCACGGCAATCGCGTGCACAGCCTTGCCGAGCGCCGTGCGCAGAAAGTCGCCCTGCGGGCTCAACAGCAGGCGCTGGATGAAGCGTTCAACCGCTTGTTCGTAGGCATCGTTGGGCGCGCTCCAGCTGCTTTGCAACTTGGCTTCACGCAGCGCTTTGCGTTGCCATTGCCAGAGGCGTTCAGCATAGGCCTCCAGCGCCGGTTGATCGTCAACCTGCAGGTGCAGTGGCCAGCTGCTGAGGATTGCTTGATACAGAATCAGCTCATCACCCGCCGATGGCTGCTGATCATCGTCGCGCAACGGGCGGGCGAGGGCGCGCCAGAGGCCGATCTGCTCGACGTACCACTGACTGCGTTCGCTCAACACCGCCAGGCGCGCACGGGTGTCTTCGCCGCGCTTGTGGTCGTGGGTCGCGGTGGCCAGCAGGTTGTCCGGAAAATCGACGAGGCGTTGCGCGCACGCGGCATGAAAATCCTCGACCGGCGCGCTGAACTGCTCCGTACTGAAACCGACGTCATTGCGCCCCAGCAGCACTGCCGAACGATAGAACGCGGTGTCTTCCACGGCCTTCGCCGCAGCCGGAGAGGTCAGTTGCTGAAACCGCACGCAGGCATGCCTGATCCGTTTGCGCACGCGTCCGGCCGGGGCCTTGCGCCACGGCTCGCCGCCCAGCCAGCGGGCCAGGCAATCGAGCACCGGCCAGTCGGCTTCGCCGAGGGTCTGCCGGGCGCCGTCCATGGCCTGCTGGAAAAAAACGTTGTCCTGGGACGACCGCCCGAGGGGGCTGATGTAGGTGCGGTACACCGGAAAATGGATGATCAGTTCCTGCAATGCCCGGCGGATCGCCCCCAGGGTCAGGTCGCGGGTCATCAGGTCTTCCCGGGCCACTTGCAGCAGCGCCTGAGCGACACTTTCGAAATCCCCGGCCAGGGAGCCGTTGAGGATCTGTTGCCGGGCCAGTTGCGCTTCCTGACGGAAATCGGCGGGACGTTCGCTGTGCCGCTGCCAGAGTCTGCCCAAGGCCTGTTCGCCTTGAGGATCGTGTTGCAACAACGACACCTGGTTCATGAATTCATAGCCGGTGGTGCCGTCCACCAACCAGTCGCGGTGCAGGGTTTCGCCTGCGCCGAGGATCTTTTCCACGTAGATCGGCAGATGCCGGCCAGGAACCAGGCTGTCGACCCGCCGCCGCAGCTTGCGGCAGTAACCCCGAGGGTCGGCGAGGCCGTCGATGTGGTCGACGCGCAGACCATCGACCAGTCCTTGCGCCACCAGCTGGAAAATCTTTGCATGGGTCGCTTCGAACACCGCCGGGCGTTCAACCCGCAGGCCGCCCAGTTCATTGACATCGAAGAAACGCCGCCAGTTGATGTCATCCGCGGCCGTACGCCAACTGGCGAGACGATAGCTCTGGCGCTCCAACAGGTTATGCAGGCGCTCGAAACCTTCACGGGTGAGCGAATCGTAGGCTTTCAGGTTTTGCTCGATGGCCTGCAGCATGGCGGGATCTGTGGCCAGTTCGCGCAATTCGTCCTGCAAGGGAATGGCCAGGCGGTGAGCGTCGGTCTGGTAGCTCAAGGTACTGAACCGGTTGGCCAGGGATTTGAGCTGATCGATGTCGGACGTGAGCAACTCGCCGCAGGTCATCGGGCAAATCGGAAAGTGGTGTTCGTAATGCTCGACAAAAAACGCGCCATGGTGCGCGTCGAAACGCAAAGGCAGGGTGCCGTCCTGCAGGGCAACCCCATAGTCGCTGCCAAGGAACGGCAGCAGCAGTTTCCCCTCCATCAACGGGTCGGCGGAGTGCCACTGGATATCATAGAACTCGCTATAGGGGCTCAGGCGCCCCCACTCAAGCAAGTCCAGCCACCAGGGGTTGTCACTCCCGCCGACCGCCATGTGATTGGAGACGATATCGAGGATCAGCCCCATGCTGTGCTCGCGCAACGCGCTGACCAGACGGCGCAACCCCGCTTCGCCGCCCAACTCCGGGTTGATGGTGGTCGGGTCCACCACGTCATAGCCATGCATCGACCCGGCGCGGGCGCTGAGCAGCGGCGAGGCGTAGACATGGCTGATGCCGAGCTCGGCGAAGTACGGCACCAGCGGTACCGCATCGTCCAGGGTAAAGCCCTTGTGAAACTGCAGCCGCAGGGTGGCCCGCAGCGGCTGTATTGGCAGAGCGCTCATTGGTCACGCTCGGCCGCCTGAAGTCGCGCGCAGGCGAGCAATTCCAGGCGTCGCGAGGCGTCCGGGTCATCGAGCAGGGTTTCGCTGTTACCGCGCAGGCGTCGGGACCAGTTGGGATGAGCATCGATGGTGCCAGGCAAGTTGGCCTGCTGTTCGACGCCCAGCGCATCTTCCAGTGGCAGCAACACCAGCGGCGCACGGGTATGGCCAAGGAAGCGCACACTGGCGTCGAGCACCTGATCGGTCTCGTGGGACTCTTCGCGAAAGTTCTGCGGGTCCTGGCTCAAGGCCCGGCGCAAGCCTTCGCGCTCGCGTTCGCGGTGTTGGCGCCACTCGATTTCACCGTTGGCGTCGATGAGGTTGAGTCGGGCGTTCCAGTCGATGTCGCGGCCGTGCCACCAACCGTTGAGGGTTGGCAAATCATGGGTGCTGGTGGTCGCCAGCGCGTTGTCCGGCCAGTCGAGGATCGGTTTGAAATGAGTGTTGTCCTGTTCGAACAGCAGCACCCGCATGCCCAGCATCGAACGGGCGATGAGCTTTTCCCGCAGACCTTCGGGCACGGTGCCGAGGTCTTCGCCAAGGACGATCGCCTGGTGGCGATGGGATTCCAGGGTCAGCAGTCGTAGCAGGTCGTCCACCGGGTAATACAGGTACGCACCGTCGGCGGGCGGCGCGCCGTTGGGGATGACCCACAAACGTTGCAGGCCCATGACGTGGTCGATCCGCAGGCCGCCGGCGTGGGCAAAATTGGCCCTGAGCATTTCGATGAACGCGCGAAAGCCATTGCGCACGAGGCCTTCGGGAGAAAATGCGGAGATCCCCCAGCCTTGGCCGGTTCGGTTGAGAATGTCCGGCGGCGCGCCGACGGTGAGTGAGGCGAGCAATTCGTCCTGGCGACTCCAGGCCTGACTGCCACCGCCATCGGCGCCCACTGCCAGATCGCTAATCAGGCCAATGCGCATGCCGGCGCTGCGGGCTGTCGCTTGGGCGCGTTCCAGGCAGCGGGTGATCAGCCACTGACAGAAGGCGAAGAAACCGATGCGCCCGGCGTTTTCTTCGGCGAATTCGGCGAGGGCAGCACTGCGCGGGTTACGCCATTGTTCGGGCCACTCGCGCCAGTCAAGGCTTTCACCCTTGGCGGCGCGGATCTCTTGAATGGCTTCGAAGCGGCAGTGATTTTCCAGGGCTTCGCCACCGGCATGACGAAAACTGCCGAAATCGGCATGCAACGGGTGTTCGCCCTGAACGAAACCTTCGTACAGCGCCTGCAACAGTCGGTGTTTGGCTTCGGCCGCGGCGGGCCAGTCGATCAAGGCACGCTCCTGTAGATCCTTCAGCTCGGCGCCCAGCCCGGTGGTATCGATGGCGGCACGCATGGCTCGCTCGCCAAGGATCGCCCCTGGCGCGCAGTAAAGGCTGTTAAGGAATAACCGGCTGGAGGGCGAATAAGGGCTATAGCGCCGGGTGTCGTTGGCGAACATGGCATGCAGCGGGCTGATCGCCAGCGCGTCGGCGCCACGTTCGCCGGCGACCCGGGCCAGGTCTTCCAATGCCTGGGTATCACCGAATCCGCCATCACCCTCACGCCGCAAGGCATAGAGCTGCACGCTCAAGCCCCAGGTGCGCGGTATCGGACTGTCCACGGCATCGCCCACGCTGAAGCAACGTTCGGGCGCCACGGCCAGGGTAAAGGACTGGCCATCGATGCTGACGTGCTGGTAACCCACCGGAATCAACCCAGGCAAAATGGCCTCGGCGTCCAGTTTGAGGGTGAGTCGCGAACCATCTTCGAGGTGGATCTCGCAGGGTGTGTGCGGTTCGAAGTGGTGGGCCAGATTGAGCCCGACGCCGAAGTCGGCGGTAATCAGCGGCGGTAGCTGTCGGGTTTGCTGCACCTGCTGCAATTGCTGCAGGCTGGCGTCGATTTCCTGAGCACTGCCGGCCGGGTGGCCGAGTCCGGTCAGAACGCTGCGCAAGACCGAGGGTGCAACTTTTTGCGGGCGACCATTGGCATCGATCCAGTCGACCGCGAGGCCGGCCCGGCTGGCCAGGATTTCCAGTTGCGCATCACTCATTGGCGCTCTCCATCGGGGGTTGCAAAGGGGCTGCGGCCGTGAGGCTGACAAGCGCGCAATACGGAGCCAGAGTGCCTTTTTCCAGGCGCTCGGCCGAATGTGGCGGATGTTCGAACAACAACGAACTGCCGACTGACGCAGTGTGGAGTACCGGTGCTGCGCTAAGGTTCAGGTCAATGCGCAACAGATTGCCATCGCCCAGTCGCCATGACGCACTCACCGCACCGACCGCCAGCACTTCGGCTCCCAGCGCCTGGGTACCGGGCAGGCGCGGAATGATCTGTTGCTGGCGGAGCTGCAACAGGCGGTGATACAGCTCGTGCATCTGCGACGATCCATTGGCTGTCAGCACTGGGCGGGATGATTCGAAGGTCTGTGGCGCGTTCGGGTCGGGAATTTGCGCGCGTTTGTACGGATCAGTAAACGCGGCGAACGCTGCAAACTCGTTACGCCGTCCTTCACGGACCCGTTGCGCCAGTTCGCCATGGTGACTGGTGAAAAACAGAAAGGGTTGTTCGGCGGCAAACTCATCCCCCATGAACATCAGCGGGATCATCGGCGACAACAACAGCAGCACGGTGGCAGCCTGCAGCGCTTGTGCGGGGGCGAGTTGATGCAATCGCTCGCCAAAGGCGCGATTGCCGATCTGGTCGTGATTTTGCAGAAACAGTACGAACGCGCTGGGTGGAAGGTGGCCGCTGGGCTCGCCCCGAGGCTTGCCGCGGCGGTCGACGTGCCCCTGGAAGACGAAACCCTGGCTCAGGCAGCGCGCCAGTTGTTCAGTCGGGTTTTGCGCATAGTCGGCGTAGTAGGCGTCGGTTTCGCCGGTCAGCAGTACGTGCAGGGCATTGTGGCCGTCATCGTTCCACTGTGCGTCGTAGCCTTGCTCCAGCAGGCTGGCCCGGTTGTGCTCGTTTTCCACCATCAGCCAGACATGGCGAGCGTCATCGGTCTGCTCGCGTACACGTTGCGCCAGCTCCTGAAGAAAGTGCGGGTCTTCGATGGCGTGGACGGCGTCCAGGCGCAAGCCGTCGAAACGGTACTCGAGCAACCACATCAAGGCGTTTTCGATGAAAAAGTCTCGCACTTCGCGCCGGCGAAAATCGATTGCCGCGCCCCAGGGCGTGTGCACGTCTTCGCGGAAGAAGCCCTTGGCATAGCGATGCAGGTAATTGCCGTCCGGGCCGAAGTGGTTGTAGACCACGTCGAGAATCACCGCCAGACCGTGGCCATGGGCGGTGTCGATCAGGTGCTTGAGTTGATCGGGCGAACCATAGGAGGCCTGGGGTGCGTAGGGCAGCACCCCGTCGTAACCCCAATTGCGCACACCAGGGAACTGCGCCAGGGGCATCAGTTCGATGGCGGTCACGCCCAGTTCAACCAGCCGCTTCAGTTGTTGCTCGACTGCCGCAAACCCGCCGAGCACACCCACGTGCAGCTCGTAAATCACTGCCTCGTGCCAGGGGCGGCCACGCCAGGCGCTGTGATGCCACTGGTAGGCATGCGGATCGACCACCACGCTGTGCTGGTCGATGTCACCGGCCTGGGCGCGGGAGGCCGGGTCGGGCACCTCCAGCTCGCCATCGATGCAGTAGCGATATCGCGTGCCCGCCGGGCAGTGGATGTTGTTTACGAACCAGCCGTCGTCTTGCGGCAACAACGGCAAGGATTGTCCATTTTCCAGTTCGACACTGACGTAAAACGCATCTGGCGCCCACAACGCAAATCGCGTGTGTTCCGCGTCCAGCATGATTGCGCCGTGGGGCCAGGTCTCAGGGGTCCGTAACGGCATTTCAAAGCCTCTTTATTGTCTGTGTGATTTCCCCAGAGCCTTGGCCACCAGTTGTTCGTAGAGTTCGGCGTAGGGTTCGACGGCCTTGCACCAGTTGAACGGGGCCGCCATGGCCCGGCAACGCATGGCATGCAGCAGGTCGGGAAAAGCAAATACCTTGAAAGCGCGGCTCAGGGCTTCCTGATAGCTCTCCACCGTCGATTCATCGAACAGGAAGCCGGTCACGCCGTTTTCAATGGTGTCGGCCAGGCCGCCGGTATTACGCGCCACCGGCAACGAACCGAAACGCTGGGCGTACATCTGGCTCAAGCCGCAAGGCTCGTAACGCGAAGGCATCAGCAGGAAGTCGCTGCCGGCAAACATGCGCCGGGCGTCGGTTTCGTTGAAGCCGATGCGCACGCCGATTTGCCCGGGAAAGCGCAAGGCCAGTTCGCGCATGGCTTGCTCTTCTTCCGGTTCGCCACGGCCGATGATCGCAATCTGGCCACCGGACTTGACGATGTATTCGGAGACCGCTTCGGTCAGGTCCAGGCCTTTCTGGTAGACCAGTCGCGAGACCACGGCGAACAGCGGGCCTTCAGAGTCTTCCAGGCCAAACAGTTGGCGCACGTGGGCGGCGTTGACCGCCTTGCCTTCCCAGTCGCCAATGCTGAACGGGCGGAACAGGTGAGTGTCGGTCGCCGCGTCCCAGCTCTCATCGATGCCGTTGGGAATGCCGCTGAGCAGGCCTTGCTGGGTCTTGGAGGCAAGGAAACCGTCGAGACCGCAGCCGAAGGCCGGGGTGGTGATTTCCTGGGCGTAGGTCGCGCTGACCGTGGTGATGTGGCTCGAATAGGCCATGCCGGCCTTGAGGAACGACATCTTGCCGTAGAACTCCATGCCTTCCTGTTGCAGCGCATGAAGGGGAATACCCAGTTCCGGGCAGGAGCCGAGGCTGGTCACGCCCTGATACGCCAGGTTGTGGATGGTGAACAGGGTCGGGGTGCGTTGTCCGCGCCAGTGCATATAAGCGGGCGCCAGGCCGGCCGGCCAGTCGTGGGCGTGCACCAGGTCCGGGCACCAGTGGATTTGTGCCAGGTTGGCAGCGATATCGGCAGCCGCCAGGCCCAGGCGGGCGAAGCGAATGTGGTTGTCCGGCCAGTCGCGACCATTGTTGGCGCCATAGGGCGAACCTTCACGCTCGTACAATTCAGGGCAGATCAACACGTAAATGACCAGGCCGTCGGGCATGTCCATGCGCCCGATCTTGCAAGGTGGCAGGGCGGCATGGCCCCCGAGCTCACCGATGATATGAATCGGATTCTCACTGTGCAGCACCTGCGGGTAACCGGGAATCAGCACCCGCACATCGTGCAGATGCGACATCGCCCGTGGCAGTGCCGCCGACACGTCGCCCAGGCCCCCGGTTTTCACCAGATCGGCGATCTCGGAGGTCACAAACAATACTTTTTTCTTGTTCGGGTTCTGACTGGCAACCGGTGTCAGCGTCTTGGTGACGGGAACACTGATCGATTGGGCACTGTGGGCGCTCACGGCGCTCGATTCGCCGACCTGTTGACGAGCACGCTCTCCCTGAATATCCAAAGCCGCACTGATCATATGCATCTCCCGTGTTGTTGATCTAATTCTTAGGTCTGGCAAACGGTATTTCGTGGCCAATTCCTGTGGCCGGGCGCAAACGCGCTCCACATCGTTGAGCAAGTGCTGCCCAAATGCGCAGAAGCAGAATGGGTGAATGGGCTGTTGCAAAGATTGCACCAGTCGTAACGCACCTACCTTTCAGTCGACCGATCACGGCAGGCAAAAGTTTCGACTTTTTTTCCACTTTGTGACCGACCGGTTTTCCCCCGCGAACGTGAGTCTAGGCCAGAACTTAGAGCGGTAAAGCTCAGATGGCAAAATTGTTCGACAATCGGTTTAACGAGGTACGGACGTGCCGGATTGGAGGGCAAACGCACCGACGAAGTGCAGTTTTTTTGATGAAAATGGCTGAAAACGAAGCACAAATGTCACATCAGTGTGCGTGGGCGAACAGTTGGCTTGCACTGTAATGGTGCGGAATCGGGCAGTGTGGCGTTTGATCTGGCGTCATTGCGAGCAAGCTCGCTCCCCCAGAGATTTGCGGTGTTCACAAAACCTGTGGAAGCGGGCTGGCCCGAGATAGGGAGGCAGTGCTCCGGATTGACGAGGCTGTTGGGGCGCTATTGCGGGTAAGCCACGCTCACACATTCAGTTCATCAAGCGAATGGGCGCGCCAGCGGACCAGGCCTGAATGTCTTCGATCATCTGCGAAAAGAACAGCTGGTAATTCTGTTGGCTGACATACCCGACATGGGGCGTGGCCAAAACATTGTCCAGGGTCCTGAAGGGATGAAGCGGTGGCAATGGCTCGACATCGAACACATCGAGTGCCGCGCCTGCCAGCTGACGTTTCTGCAAGGCCTTGATCAAGGCTGCCTCGTCGACGATGGGCCCCCGCGCCGTGTTGACCAGAAGCGCCGTGGGTTTCATCCAGCCCAGCGCCTCGGCGTTCACCAGGCCCCGGGAGCGATCGCTGAGCACCAGATGCACCGACAACACATCGGCCTGCTCGAACAGTTCCTGCTTGCTGACATAACTCACGCCAACTTGTGCCGCCCGTTCAGCGGTGAGGTTCTCACTCCAGGCGATGACGCGCATGCCGAATACCTGGCCAAATTGCGCAACCCGTTGACCGATGCTGCCCAAACCGAGGATCCCCAGGGTCTTGCCGTGCAGGTCGCCCCCCAGCCCTTGCTGCCATTGGCCGGCGCGCAAGGCATTGGCTTCGGCCACGAGATTGCGGGTGGCAGCCATGATCAGCGCCCAGGTCAGTTCCGGAGCGGCGTGTTTGTAGCTGTCGGTGCCACACACCTGAATACCCAGCGCGGCGGCTGCCTTCAAATCGAGCGCGGCGTTGCGCATACCACCGGTGACCAGCAACTTGAGTTTCGGCAACTGGCGCAGCAGGGCCTCATCGAAGCGCGTGCGCTCACGCATCACGCAAATCACGTCAAACTCGCTCAGGCGACCCGCCAGGGTGGCATTGTCGGCGGGGTATTCATGAATAAAGCTGACCTGGCCGATGCTTTCCAGCACCGACCAATCGACCACGTTGCGGGCCACGTCCTGCCAATCGTCAATTACCGCAATCTGCACCGCCATCAGCCTTACCTCATCAATGCACGGGGTTGGTTTTGCTCAGCCAGGCGAGCAATGCCTGGTGGAATTTTTCCGGTTCTTCCATCTGCGGCGCGTGGCCCAGGCCAGGGAACTCGATCAATGTCGAATGGGCAATCCGCTGTGCCACTTGTTTGCCGAGCACATCGTAATGGCCGATTTTCGCCTTGACCTCGGGTGGCGCGATGTCGCTGCCGATGGCGGTCGTGTCGGACGTGCCGATCAGCAGCAGGGTGGGCATCTTCAGGTTCTGGAATTCGTAATACACCGGTTGGCTGAAGATCATGTCGTAGATCAAGGCCGAATTCCACGCGACCTGCGTATGCCCCGAGCCTTTGTTCAGGCCCGCCAGCATGTCCACCCAGCGGTCGAACTCGGGCTTCCAGCGCCCGGCGTAATAGGTGTTGCGTTCATAGGTGCGGATACCGTCGGCGCTGAGCTTGAGCTCGCGCTCGTACCACTGGTCAACGGAGCGCCATGGAACGCCCAGGGCTTTCCAGTCTTCCAGGCCAATAGGGTTGACCAATGCCAGTTGCTCGACCTGTTCGGGGTATTGCAGCGCGTAGCGGGTAGCGAGCATGCCGCCGGTCGAGTGGCCGAGGAGGCTGGCCTTCTGGATGCCAAGGGCCTTGAGCAATTGCTGGGTGTTACTGGCCAGTTGCTGGAAACTGTACTGATAGTGCTCGGGCTTGCTGGAGTTACAGAAACCGATCTGGTCGGGGGCAATGACCCGATAACCAGCGTCGCTCAGGGCTTTGATCGAGGTGTCCCAGGTCGCACCGCAGAAATTCTTGCCGTGCATCAGCACGACGCTGCGGCCATTGGCCTTGCCATGGGCAGCGACGTCCATGTAGCCCATTTGCAGGGTTTGGCCCTGGGACTCGAAGGCGAAGTGTTTGACTGTGTAGGGGTACTCGAAACCTTGCAGCTCAGGGCCATAGGCCGGGCTCTCGGCATGAGCGATGACCGGCAGCGCAGCGGTCAGCAGCAAACCGGGCAACCAGCGGGAGAGGGTGGGGGACATGGGAAACTCCACGGGAAATCCGTCGATGCTGGATCGGCTTGATTAGGGCGACATTAAACAGGCAATCGCCGCAGCGGTTGGTTCAACCCATCCAGCCCAGGGTGATCAGCGCCAGCACCCCATAACGGGCGCCCTTGGCCAGCGTCACGATCAGCAGGAAACGCCCCAGTGGCTCACGCATGACACCGGCCACCAGGGTCAGCGGGTCGCCGATCACCGGCAGCCAGCTCAGCAATAGTGACCAATGACCGTAACGCTGGTAACGATGACGGGCGCGTTCAAGGTGCCGGGGGCTGACCGGAAACCAGCGCCGGTCACGGAAGCGCTCGATGGCCCGTCCCAGCCACCAGTTCAGCAGGGAGCCGAGGACATTGCCCAGGGTCGCCACCGCCAGTAGCAACCACAGCCAATACCGATCGCTGAGCATCAGCCCCACCAGGACCGCTTCGGATTGCAGGGGTAACAGCGTTGCGGCACCGAAAGCTGCCAGGAACAGCCCGAGGTAAGCGCCGTACATCAATGGGCCGGGTAGTCCGCCACCACCACATCGGTGCCGTCCTTTTTCAGGCCGATCACTTGATACGCATCGCTCATGCCATCCATCTCCATGCCCGGCGAGCCCATGGGCATGCCGGGCGCGGCAACGCCCAGCAGATCGTCACGCTTGCTCAGGGCCAATACCTGGTCGGCCGGCACGTGGCCTTCGACGAATTTGCCGTTGATCAAGCCGGTATGGCATGACGCCAGACGCGGTGGCACGCCGTGCTGTTGCTTGAACTCGCTCATGTTGGCTTCGACATGGTCCTCGACCTTGAAGCCGTTGGCTTGCAGATGGCTGATCCATTTTTTGCAGCAACCGCAGTTGGCGTCGCGATGAACCTCGATCGGAATCAGCTCGGTGGCCTGGGCCAGGGAGGAAATCAACAGGGCGCTCAGAGCGGCCAGACGCAGATGGGTTTGCATGTGGGGAAGGTCTCGTGGTGCGGGCAAAGGAAGGCATTCTGACCAGAATTTCCTGCCCGACATTCAAGGATTGTTTCTAATTAATACAAAGTCGCTTGGCCCCATCTTCGCAGATCCAGGCTGACAGCCCGATGAGACGCTCATTACAAAGCTGTCAGGTACGCCCCGGATTGCGGGTGCGCCAATTCATAAAAAACAAACTAACCAAGACGTACAAAAAATTGAATGACTTATTTTGTTCATATGTAGGAAGTTTCTGTAAGGCAACAAAACAAGCTGTGTGAGGATTTGTATCTGAATTGTACTGGAATTGTAAAAAGCTCGAATCAGATGTTGATTGTGCCTGTGCCGCAGCCGATATTCGCGCCCACTTAACTGGTTTGAACAAGGAGTTTTTATGGTTGCCTCACGAGGACTTCCAACATGACCATCGGATATACAGGCGCCTGGACCCCCAAGGCGGGATTGTTGGTGCGAGATACCAACAGCCGATCAAAACCCGTCGCGCAAAGCGACAAGGTCCGTCAGATGTTGAGTCTGGTGGGCACCAATCCGGTGGCGCTGGACACCGTGAAGATGGATCAAATGAAACTGCGTAAGCAACTAACGGGGTTCGACCCGGCGAATGTCTCCGTCAAGTCCCTCGGCAACCTCAGTTCTTTCTTGCGCGAGCGTGGCTTGATCAGCGACGTGACCGCACTGACACTGACGAATGCGGGGGACAAGTTCGACCGGTTCGGTATTGCGACGGATCCGGAAGCCAAATTCAATGCACTCGAGTATTTTGCTCTTCAACTGGATAACATTCAGACCAATAACGTGAAGGGCAACAAGTACGCCAATTTCTTGATTCCCGAGTTTAAAAAAGCCATCTACGTGTTGCAGAACCTGAAAACTTACGGCGAGAGCGGCGGGCCGGCGATCCGTCCCGGCAAGAACGTCCAAGCGAAAGCCTGATACAACTAGTGCTGGCCCGTTCAGGCGATCGAACGGGCCAGGCCATTGTTTGTCCTGATCAAGACTCCACTAAGAATACGGTTTGTCAGTTCGCTGATTGAATGTTCGGCTGCCTGATGAATAACGGACGTTATCGATGCTGGTAGTAACCCGGTCCGCCATGGTCGTTGTAGTAATGGTCATGGTGCCAGCCACCGCGGGGGAACACGATGCAGCCGCTCAGGGACAAGAGAGCCAGCAGGGGAATCAACAGGGTGATTCGACGCAACATTTGTAAATCCTCATGGTTATCGCCGCGATGAAGCTAAAACTCTTCATCGGCTGTAACATGAGACCCCGTTCGCCGCCTCTCATCCCCGAAAATCGGTAGGGACTTGGCATGCGATCGGATACAAAGCGGATACATTCTTCAGGTTCAGGCTTACATTCAGGAAATGGCAATGACCCAGTCGCAACGTTTGAAATACTCGATTCTGATCTCCCTGGTGGTGCTGGGAATCATGTTTGGCCTTTCGTATCTGCAGAACATTGGGGTCATCAGCGAAAAGCTGTTCCAGTACATCGCCATTGGCGTGGCGGTGATCGTGGTAGTCATCAATGGGGTGATGCGTCGCAAGGTCAAGCCCTGAGCGAACGGCTCAGGGTTTGTTCATGCCTGGTGCAGGACAGCGGCGGCCTTCGGGTGCAGGCTGTAGCTTTTGTCCGGATTGAGGACTAGCACGCCTTCACTGCACAGGCGTTTGAGCACTTCGCGCACACTCAGGAAGGACAGTGGTATATCCAGCTCCAGCAATTGAGTGTGCACGCCACGCACGCCCAGGCTGCGGTCGTGTTTGGCGGCCGTCAGCAAGGCGTCGATGACTTTCAGGCGGATCAGACTGGTGCGCAGGCCGAAACTCTTGAGCAGCACCCGAATCCGCTCATTGCCATGGCGCTCGGCTGGCGGGTCGAAGGCATCGCTTCCGAGGGCGTTGCCGATTGGCGCATTGCTACCGTCCGATGGCAGTTGCGAGTTGTACATGGCAAAACTCCTGTTGCGAGCCTCATCAGGAAAAAAGTTGTGCGCTCGTACCTGACTGGACGTATGAGCCACGCAAATCATGAGGCCTCTAATGTAGAAATTTCGTCGTCATTGCGTCAGCAACCTGTGAGCCCCACAGCATCTCCTGCCAGCGCACGCAATTTTGTCGTTTGTTTCGTCCCTGAATGGATGCGCCGTGCATGACCGGATTCAGACAATCGAGCAGGATCAAACGGCATTGAATCGGGCCATCATTACTGGGGAAAACCGATGCGCAGCCCCCGAAGCTGCGCATGTTCGTGTCGGTCAGGCTTGTGAGGCCGATGTGTCGGGCAACGGGTCCAGCTGTCGGCCCATCTCGCAAATCAGGAATGCGATCGAATCGGCATTGCGCAAGATGATGTCAATCCTCTTGTCCGGGTTGTGTGGGTCGAGAAAGGCTTCGCGCGCCGCTTCCATTGTCTGGGTGCCGGCGATTTTGAGGATGGCCTTGCCCACGTGATTCAAGCCGGGAATTTCATCCAGGTCTTCCCATGCCTGATCGTCGTTATTCCAGCGGGCGAACAGTTCTTCCCGGGGCGTCCCGAGCGATAGCGCTTCTCGCTGAAAAACCTCCTGAATCTGCTTGATCGCACGTCCATACTGGGTAATGGGCGACACCAGGTCACTGAACGGCCGTCTCGCCTCCAGCGTCGCAATATCCAGGGCGCTTGCAAACAAATGCGCGAACTCATGGATCAGTGTGGCGGCCTGACTGTGTTCGTCGACATTGAAGGGCTCGGTCAAACAGGACTTGTACCAGTCCAGTTGCTGATCGAAGAATCTTTCAGTGAAATGCACGTTTTTCCGCGCATCCTGCTCCACGACGAAAGCGATCAGGTTGGCGTGTTGGTACTTGTTCGAGCCTACGATAAAACGTTCGCTGTTCAGCAAATCTTCTTCGGGATCCACCAGCGCCGTGCAAATGGGGACGATGCTCTGTTTGATTTTGTCGAGCAGACCGTGATCGACGCTGCGAACATCAAAGAAATGTTTGAGGAACGTATCCAGTCGAGTGCCGGGGATCAAGCGCCTTAGGTGCGCCAGATTATGCAGGCTGTTGAAGGCGTAATAGCGTGCCATATCGATGGCCTGCACGATCATCCGGGCCTTTTCGGGATGGTGGGTACGTATGTCTTCCATGCCCCGCGCTTCGATGTTCAATACCCGCCTGACCTCATGGTTGGTCGCGTATCGATTGTGCATTTTCGACAGGGCTTTGCCGTAGTGCACGGTATGCAGGTCCGGGTCGACCACCAGTTGCCGTGTCGGCGATTGCCGCAGCGACGGGCCGCTCTGTTGATCGTTCAGTATCTGCCAGACTGCGGCCGGTTTGGCAACGCGGTACACCTTGCCGGCAATGGGCGCGTAGCTGTTTTTACTGATCGGATCGAAGTAGGTGCCATCGTCCTCACTCTTGGTGAAATGCTGCAAGGCCACGGTGGGCGCTTCGAAGGCCTGCAATGACGTACGCGACGTCGCCGTTGGCCGGGTGTCTGTCCATTGCGGGTCGGTCACCGGAGGGATCACCGGTGCCGTTTCGGTGGTCGCCTGTTCGGTAAGGGCTGAAGTTTCCAGTGATAGCCGCCCCAGGGAAACCATTTGTACGGTACCGGCAATGAAGGCCTGCAACGCCCTTTGCCAATGATGGTCCTGCAGTGCTTCGGCGGAGGCCTCGAAGTCTTTGAAGCTTTGCCACAGAAACGTCACGCAGGCGAGTTTGCCCGGCAACAGGCCAATGATCAGTTTGACGCCAGTGCTGAACAGGTTCTTTATCGCCTCCCAGTCCGATTGGCCGCTGATCTCGGACTGGCTGCCGAGCATCCGTGACAACAGGCTGATGTTGTCGCCGTACATCTGGCTGAGGAAGTTGCCGGTCAGGGGGGACGAGGCGAGGGTGATTTCGCTCCGTTGTCCGACGGTGGACTTGAACAGGTTGCTGAACACCGTGCGCTGAGTTTCCGGCAAACGGCGAATCAACAGATCCTGCAGGGGGCCCGGTTGATTGAACGCAGCGACAACGCCGGCTTCGTTCTCGAACTCGCTGAAAGCCGTCGTGGGGTGGTAAGGCGCATACAGGACATGTGGCCCCGGCTTTCCGGCGCCGGGACCGATCAGGTAAAGGCCCAGGGCTTTCACGGCGTCAGCCCCCGGCGTCTTGATAAGCTCCAGCGGCCGGACGATGGCGTGCGCCCCTTGCACGGCCGCCCGGGCGATTGCGTCTGGCATGTCCACGACTTGAGCGATCAAGTCGAAGGCACCGGAAGACAAGCGTTGCTGCAGTTTCAAGGCATGGGCGTGTTGCAACAGCTGCCACGGCAGCTGTTGGATAAAACGCAGCTTACGACTGTCTGCATCGGCGCCGGTCAATGCGTCGCTCACCAACCGGGCGTAGTCGCGCTGGAGGTCCAGTGACTGAAGAAGTTGCTGGATGGCGGCCTGGTCGAGACGGTCTGGCAGGGGCTGGCTGGTCGCTGAGGCGAGCTTGAATCCGGTGCCTTGAGCGATGTTGATGTGGTTCAGGGCAAACTCGGTCAGGGGGCGAGACGGCCCGGCCAGGGCCAGGTTGGGGGTTATTTTTATTTCGTCAGGGTCCAGCGGCGATTGGGGGAACCGGCTGGCGAGCAAGGCTTTCAGACGGGCATGCACGTAGGACGAGAGGGGCTGGATCCCGTGCAGGTAGTCTTTATCGTCAGTGACGCTGTTGCGATATTGCTCCAGCAACTCCAGATGCAATTGCTGCTCTTCCAGTGGTGCCTTGCAGAGCCAGGCCGGCAAGGTCTGCTGCAGGGCGAGACTCTTGGCGATCAGCGTGGCCCGCTGCAAATTGGTGTCGATGACGGTGTTCGCAAGGTTCTTCAGGGCTTTGCGCTTTTTGTCTTCGCCCAGGTCCTGCGTGCGGATGTGCTCGCAGGCCGACAGAAAGTGATCAATGGCCGTTTGCGAGAGGTGCTGCAGGACGCTGCCCTCGATCAATCGCAGGGAATTGAGCGAATAACGGCCATGGACTGAACGCTGGGCGACCGTGAGGTTTTCCAGCAGGGCCAGGCGCTTGCGGGGGTCGAGCAGGCGCAGGGTCAATGCCTGTTTTACGCTATCGACTGAAGCGAAGACTTCCAGCCCTGCCGCTGGCGTCCACAGAATGGCCCGGCCCGAGTGCTGGTTATCGAGCCCGCCACGCTCGGTGAGCACGACGCAGTTGGGCAGCGGCAGTACGTCATGCTGGCCGGAGCACGCAAGGACCAATGAGTAAGCATCAGGCCGAAAACCATTGAGTGCGTGGCGACTCTTGCGGTCCGGTTGATCCGGGTTGAGCACGGTATCGACTATCGCTTGTTCGACGCCTCGCAGGGTGGCTTGCAGTACGCGCAGGTTGGCTTCCCCGCGTATCCCGACGGATAGGGCGTGGGCCAGTCGGGGCTTCATGTCCGCCAGATAGACCCGTTGCAGCGCCAACGAAGTAAGCGGTTGAGCGGCGAAGTCGGCGCGGATCAGCGCTTCAACATCATTGAAGGTTTTGATGTGCTGGGCGGCGGTGTCTGCCCGCACGATTGAGTGCTGTTGCTTGCCCGCCAACACTGGTCGGGTACTCCAGCGCCCATGGGCGTCGAGCGTCAGCAAGCGCTCACTGAGCATCGAGCGTATATCCAGTGCCTTGTCGAACAGCGCGTGGATGTCCACGTTGCCATCACTGTGACGGTAGACCTGCAGGGCGTATTCCATGTTTTGCAGTTGTTTGCTGATGATCGCTTCGAACAGGGTGTTGAATATCGAACCGTTAATCACCTCCCCGGAGACCTGCGGTTTGTGGAAGCCGAGGAAGCGGTTGCGCTCCTCCAGCGTGAGCAGACCATAGAGTTCGTCCTCGTGACCGGTCGCGCTGAATTTGCTCAGCAACGTGGCCTTGAGGTCCAGGTAGTCCTTCAAGACCTGGAGCCCCTGAGTCGGGGTGTAGAGGTAGGCATTGGCATGGCTGATCATCAACGAGCCCGCCAGTTCGACATAATGCGCCGGGTGTTCCCACAGGCGCACGGTCTCCAGTGTCGGGCGTCTGACCGTGGTTTCCGTTGGCTCAATCATGCCGTGCAAGGCCTGGAACTGTTCCGGGCTGATGATCCCGGCTTCGCGTTTGAGCAGTAACTCTGCGCGTGCCTGCTCACGGATCGCGCGACTGAAAAAACTGCGGCGCGATCCGCCATCTACCGCGGCAGCGCCCCAATACCGCTCCAGAAGCCTGGCAAGCAGGTCATTTAGTTTGCTTGACGCTGCATTTACAGCGCTTTCCCAATGTTGCTGGTCAGTACTGGCCGAAGTCCTGTCCGGATGGGCAAACTCATGAAATTCGCCGCTGGGCCAGCGTTGATGGCGGTAATAACGCAATACTGCGTCACTCAGAGAGAGCGAGCTGCGCCAGCGTCGAACCGGTTCCTGGCCAGGGTTTTCCGGCGCTGTCTCGGCGTAGAAATTGACCCGGGTCCGGCTTTGATCCAGGCCCGGAAACGCCGACTGCAGCAACTCATCAAGCACCGTATTGAGCAACGAGGCCAGGGTCGGCAACATGAGCAGTTCGTCGAGCATGGCCTGATCATTGAGTTGTTGTTGGTGGGCAATGGTGGTGCGCTGTTGCTCGAACACGTCGCCCTCGATGACCTGGAATGTCACCTGAAGCTTGTCACGGGCGCTCAGGGCTTTGCGATCTGCCAACGACATCAGCGCCAGCAACCGACTGTCCTCGACGGCACTGTTGAGGCGCTGTTCAAGTTGGCTTTTAAGCGTGTCGAGGTTGTCGAACTTCCTGATGCCATCGTACGGGTTGTAAAGAATCAAACCGTTGTCATCCGGCGTCAGGCTCAAGACAAAACTGCCGATCAGGGGCGTGTACCCGGACCCCTCCGCGTGGATCAGGATGCTGTGCGCGAGCATGGGCGGCGTTTGTTGCCTGCGCAGTGCCTGGCTGGCCAGTTCCACGTGGCCGAGCCATTCGAATTCCTTGCGTGAAAGCCGGTGGACTTTGCCCAGGTCGTTCCAGAGTCCAGGGGACTGCAGGGCCTCGGGGAAAAAAAGCGGAGTGGGGGAAGTTGGCATCGTCGAGTCTCATGCGCGGCGCCGATGAGTGCGCCTGTTGATAGAGTCTCAAGCCTAAAAAACCTTGAACGGACAAAGGTGGTAGATAGTTACTGCCTGCCGGACTTGAGTTTGTGACACCTCGATAACGCCCCTTTAATGCATCGGCCCCATCTAAAAGTTGACAGGTCGCTCGCCCCGAGTTGTTAATCGGCGGTCTACCTACGCTGTTGCCCCCTCCAATAATTAGTCTGGAGCTTCAGATGTCTGCGCCACACGATCAAGTGTCTACTGTTGTCTCGCAAAACCTGTCCTTCGACGAACTGACAGCCTTGCTTGAGAAGATATTCCAGCGTCATGGCACCTCGGCCGAAGTTGCCCGGGTGCTTGCTGCAAACTGCGCCGGCGCCGAACGCGACGGGGCGCACAGTCACGGGGTGTTCCGGATGCCGGGATACGTCTCGACGCTGCAAAGCGGTTGGGTCAACGGTCAGGCCGTTCCGGTGGTCGAGGATGTGGCTTCGGGGTTTGTCCGGGTCGACGCCGGCAACGGGTTTGCGCAACCGGCCCTCGCCGCCGCACGGGCCCTGCTGGTGGAAAAGGCCCGCAGTGCCGGCATCGCGGTCCTGGCGATCCGCAATTCCCATCATTTCGCGGCTCTGTGGCCGGACGTCGAGCCGTTTGCCTATGAAGGGCTGGTGGCGCTCAGCGTGGTCAACAGCATGACTTGCGTGGTGCCGCATGGTGCCGACCGGCCGCTGTTTGGCACCAATCCGATTGCCTTCGCCGCGCCGCGGGCCGACGGTGATCCGATTGTCTTTGACTTGGCGACCAGCGCCATTGCCCATGGCGACGTGCAGATTGCTGCGCGCAAGGGTGAGCGTTTGCCTCCCGGCATGGGCGTAGACAGTCTCGGTCAGCCGACCCAGGACCCGAAAGCGATCCTCGAAGGCGGTGCCTTGTTGCCGTTCGGCGGGCACAAGGGCTCGGCGCTGTCGATGATGGTGGAGTTGCTGGCGGCGGCGTTGACCGGAGGCAATTTCTCCTTCGAGTTCGACTGGAAAAACCATCCGGGCGCCAAGACCCCATGGACCGGACAATTGCTGATCGTGATCGATCCATCCAAGGCCGCGGGGCAGAGCTTCGCCGAGCGCAGCCAGGAGCTGGTACGGCAGATGCACGGTGTGGGTCTTAAGCGCTTGCCGGGTGATCGGCGTCATCATCAACGCGCGAAATCCGCAACGGCGGGCATTGCCCTGGATGACCAGACGTTGGCGAATTTGCGGGAGTTGGCTGGAATTTGATGAACGTGTGAACACCACCACACCTGTGGGAGCAAGCTCCCACAGGGCGTTGGATTTACGTGTGTTCAGCGGCGTGCCAGCAACAACCCGACCACCAGGCCAAATCCGGCAGAAACCGCAACGGTTTGCCATGGATGGCCGCCGATGTAGGTCTCGGTGGCGTCGACCGCAGGTTTCGCCCGATCACGCACGCTGGTCACTGAATCCCGGGCCTGCTGGAGTTTCTGGGCAATCTGCCCGCGAAGCGTCTCGGCTTCCTCACCGACCAGTGAGGCGCTGCTTTTGAGCAATTTTTCCGATTCTTCGATCAGGGCTGAAAGTTCGCTGAATGCTTGATCCTTGATTTGATCTTCGGCGGCTTGTGCGGCGGTTTTCCGGGCCATTGAAGGACTCCTTGCAGGTAAGTGGACAGTGAACAATGGAGTGCGCCGCGATTGAAAAAGTTGCAGCGATTTTTCGCTCAGATTCAATCCGGAAGAAAATCCAGCGCAGGACGTTTCGTCCTACAGTGTAAGATGTTGCCTATTTTACGCAGCAGGAAATTCCCATGAGCTTCAATCTGGCCGACAAACCCCTTGCCGAGCGCGCTGCGCTTGAAGATGAGAAATCCCGTCTGTTCGAACTCTGGCAAACCAACCTGGGCAAAGCCAAGGGTGAAGCCGCACGGCTGTTTGGCGAACGTGCCAAGCGCAAAGGCAAATGGGCCGAGTGGGTCCGTGCCGAGCTGGACGGCATGTCGCCGCCGGAGTTTTCGAACATGGTGCGCAGCGAAGTCAATCGCCTGATGGCAGCCAACAAGTAACGCTTAGGCAAAACTGGCTACGATCGCTTCACGTACTTTCAACACCACCGGATCGAGCCGGGTGCTGGTACGCCAGCCCAGCTCGATCGGGTAACGGGGCAATATCAAAGGGCAGGGCAGCAGCGCCAGGCCCGTGAGCGCCGCGATGCTTCGCGCGGCGTGGGCCGGAATGGTCGCCACCGCCTGACTGCCCTTGAGCAGGTGCGGCAACGCCGCAAAATGCGTGGTCGAGGCGCAGACCCGCCGGCTCAAGCCGACCGCCGCCAAGCCTTCGTCGGTGATCCCGATGAATCCACCCGACGACACCAGAATGTGTTCGCGGGCCACAAACGCCTCAAGACTGATGTGCTGCTGTCCCTCGGCCAGGCTGAGCGGATCAACCAGACACGCGTAATGTCCCTCGCCCAGCACTTGGCGACTGAGCAGACGTTCGGCAAAACCGCCGGCGGTAATCGCCAGGTCGATGCTGCGTTCCATCAGGGCTTGCGCGACGATCTGGCTGTGGGTTTGGCAAAAGATCAGTCGTAACTTTGGCGCGCGTCGGGCAATTTCTTCGATCAAGCGGCGACCGTACGCAATCTCGAAATCGTCGGACATGCCCACCGTCACCGAGCGCCCGTCGTAATGGTTGGCGGTGGGGTCAAGCATTGCCAGGCTTTGTCGGCATTTGTGGAGCGCATCGCTGACCACCGGCTTCAACTGATTGGCCGCCAGCGTAGGGGCAAGGCCGCGGCCGGTGCGCACGAACAACTGATCGCCATACACCTCGCGCAACCGCCGCAACGCGGCACTGACCGCCGATTGCGTCACCCCCAGGCGCAGGGCGGCGCGGCTGGCGCTGGCCTCCTCGTGCAGGGCTTCGAAGACTTTGAGTAGGTTGAGATCGATGTCGATGATATTCATTTGGTTCATATCATTTAGCAGTAAGTGGGGCTTTATTCATGATTGCGTCAGGCTGGAGAATCAGCAACACCTGATGTGAATGGAGTGACCGCGATGCCCAAATCAATCGTTGCTGCCCTGCAGATCGGCGCCTTGCCCGGCGGCAAAGCCGAGACCCTGGAACAGATCCTGTCGTATGAAAACGCAATCATCGAATCCACTGCCGCGCTGGTGGTGATGCCAGAAGCCTTGCTGGGCGGTTATCCGAAAGGTGAGGGCTTTGGCACGCAATTGGGCTACCGATTGCCCGAGGGCCGCGAAGCGTTCGCCCGCTATTTCGCCAACTCAATCGATGTACCCGGAGCGGAAACGGACGCGCTGGCCGGATTGTCGGCGCGTACCAACGCCAATCTGGTCATCGGCGTGATCGAGCGTGCCGGCAGCACCTTGTATTGCACCGCGCTGTATTTCGACCCGCAGGCCGGGCTGGTCGCCAAGCACCGCAAACTGATGCCCACCGGCACCGAGCGCCTGATCTGGGGCAAGGGCGACGGTTCGACCCTGCCAGTGATCGACAGCCAGGTCGGGCGGATTGGGGCGGTGGTGTGCTGGGAAAACATGATGCCGCTGCTGCGCACCGCGATGTACGCCAAAGGCATCGAAGTGTGGTGCGCGCCGACCGTGGATGAGCGGGAGATGTGGCAGGTCAGCATGCGCCATATCGCCCATGAGGGGCGCTGCTTTGTGGTCAGCGCTTGTCAGGTCCAGGATTCGCCGCAAGCCCTGGGCGTGGAAGTGGCCAATTGGCCGGCGCAGCGGCCGCTGATTGCCGGCGGCAGTGTGATCGTCGGGCCCATGGGCGACGTTCTGGCCGGGCCGTTACGTGACGGACCAGGCTTGCTCACGGCTGAAATCGACACCGATGATTTGATCCGCGCCCGTTACGACTATGACGTAGTGGGCCACTATGCACGCCCGGATGTGTTCGAGTTGACGGTGGATGAACGGGCCAGGCCCGGCGTGAAGTTCAGCGCATGACGCCTGAAGGAGCGAGACTGCTCGCGATCACGGAGGCACATCCAACACATTTGTTGACTGTTCCAACGCTATCGCGAGCAAGCTAGCTCCTGCAGTTGATTTGTGGTTTCCAAGTGTCGGCGTTCTTCCCTTTTGAAATGATGAGTCAGCGCTGCTGGAGCCACTCTTCGCGGGTGATTTCCCAGACTTCTTTCGGAAATCTTCCCCCCACAAAGTCGCCTTCCTCGGTGTGGATCAGGCGCATGCCGGTACGCTCGGAAAGTTTGCGTGAGCCAATGTTCGGCGCCGCTTTGGGCACGCGCAACACGTCACGATCCAGGGTTTCAAACCAATATCGGGTGACCGCCTCACTCGCTTCGGTCATTAAACCCTGACCTTGCCATTGCGGGCCAAGCCAGAATCCGCGGTTGTTGTCCTGTTCATTCATCAGGCTGATATTGCCGATCAATTGCCCGGGTGCCGACTTTAAGCGGATCGACCAATGCCATTCCTCGCCACGGGCGATCGCAGGCAGGGCATTGTCTCGCAAGTACGTGAGCGCTCCATCGCAGGGATAGGGCCAGGGCACCAAGACGTTCAGGTAACGCACCACTTCCCAGTGCGGGAATTGTTGCTGGATGGCTTCGGCATCGGCCAGTTCCAGCGGGCGCAGGATCAGACGCTGGGTGTAAAGCGTGGGGGTGGGTTCCATGTTCTTTATCGCTCCTTGAAATCATACTTAGCGGCTGCCGGTCATCGGCCCTGGCAGGCTGAGTTTGCCACTGTCCACGAAGCGTGTGGTACCGAACAGGCCTCCGGCCAACTTGCCGCGCAGCACGTAGGGCAGATTGTTCAGGGATTGCATTTGGCTCAACCCAATGGTCTGGCGCAACACCGAGAAGGCCGACACGCTGACCGGCACGGTCAACACGGTTTCGGAATAGCGTGAAATTGAACCGGACTGATCGCTGACCCCGGAGGCAAAGGGCTGACCGTTGATTTCCAGGTCCAGTGCCACGCCGTTGTAGTTGATGTTGGTGTCATTGGGGTTCTGCACGCGAATTTTCACGGCGAACCGGACTTCCATGTCCTGGCTTTGCAGCGGCTCAATACCGACGATATTGACATTCAACGGATCGCTGTTGGGGAACGAGGTACAGGCGCTCAGGCAGAGCAGCAAGAGGGAAACGAGGACTGCGTGGACACTGCGCATTGAGGTGCTCTCGACGAGAAAAGGACTGAACCACCCATGGCTCAGCCCTTGAGCGCAATCTAGCGGTTCAACTGTGCGACACCCGCAGGCGTTACGGGTTCACCCTGGGCCGGCATTTCGGGGTTCTGCATCACTTGCAGGACCGAGGCCTCGGGGTCGAACTCGTCCTCTTCCAGCTCGATGAATTCTTCAGGCAGGAAGATATTCAAAACGATAGCGCACAGCGCGCCGACGGTGATGGGCGATTCAAAAATGTTGTGCAGGGCCAAGGGCAGTTCACGCAGGACTTCTGGCACTGCCGCCACGCCCAGGCCCATGCCCAGGGAAATCGCCACGATCAGCATGTTGCGCCGATGCAGTCCCGCTTCGGCGAGGATCTTGATCCCGGCCACCGCGACGGTGCCGAACATCACCAGCTCAGCGCCGCCGAGCACCGGTTTGGGCATCAATTGCAGTACCGCGCCAATCATCGGGAACAACCCCAGCAGCACCAACAGGCCGGCAATGAAAAACGCTACGTAACGGCTGGCCACGCCCGTGAGCTGAATGACGCCGTTGTTCTGTGCGAAGGTCACCATCGGCATGCTGTTGAACACCGCGGCCATGGCCGAATTGAGGCCGTCGGCCAGCAACCCTGACTTGATTCGGCGGATGTACACCGGGCCTTTGACCGGCTGCCGGGAAATCATCGAGTTGGCCGTCAAGTCACCGGCCGCTTCCAGTGGCGACACCAGGAAAATCACGGCCACCGGCACGAACGCCACCCAATCGAAGGAAAACCCGTATTTGAACGGCACCGGCACGCTCATCAGCGGCACGGCCGGCAGGGTGGCGAAGTCGACATGGCCCATCAGCCAGGCAACCCCGTAACCCAGGGTCAGGCCGATGACAATGGCGCCCAGACGCAGGAACGGCACATCGACCCGGTTCAGCGCCACGATCGTCCCCAGCACCAGCCCGGCCAGGCCCAGGTGGCTGGCAGCACCCAGGTCGCTGGCGCCGAATCCGCCGGCGATGTCGGTCATGGCGACCTTGATCAGCGACAGCCCCATGAGCGTGATGATCGTGCCGGTGACCACCGGGGTGATCAGCATGCGCAATTTGCCGATGAACTGGCTCAACACCACCTCAATGAATGCGGCGAAAAAGCACACGCCGAAAATCGTCGAGAGGATTTCATCGGTGCCGCCGCCCCGGGCCTTGACCATGAAACCGGCGCTGAGAATGACGCTGATGAACGAAAAACTGGTGCCTTGCAGGCACAGCAAGCCGGAACCCACCGGACCGAAACGCCGCGCCTGAACGAAGGTGCCCAGGCCCGAGACAAACAGGGCCATGCTGATCAGGTAAGGGATTTCGCTGTGCAGGCCCAGGGCGCTGCCCATGATCAGTGTCGGGGTGATGATGCCGACGAAACTGGCGAGCACATGTTGCAGGGCGGCGAAGACGGTGGCGGTCAGATGCGGGCGATCGTTGAGGCCATAGATCAGGTCGTTGTGACGCGGGGCAGGGGGTTTTTCAGAGACGGTCATGGGGCTTGTACGGGCCAGAAGGCGACCCGGGTCAGAAAATGGAGGCGCAGGATGCCAGAAAGACCATTTTGTGGCGAGCAAAGTCCCCGAAACCTCGGCCAACCTGTAGGAGCGAGCCTTGCTCGCGATGGACGTCAACGAAAACACGGGAAGTCAGGCACCCCGCGGTGTTCTGAAAACCATCGCGAGCAAGCTCGCTCCTACAGAGGGATTCGCTGTTCAGGCAAACGCCGCAAGCAAATCCTCTTCAAACGCCTTCTGCGCATCCCCCGGGATCTGGGCGCGATGGCGGGCCAAATGGAACGCTACATCGAAGCTCATGCCTTCACGGCGCACGACCCGCAGCAAGCCTTTGTCTTCCCAGCTTCGGGCGAAGTGGCTGGGCAGGTAGCCGACGTGCTTGCCGGACAGAATGAAGGCGAGGGTGCCTTCGACCTGCTCCGAGCGCGCCGAACACACTTTGCCCTGGAACGGCTCATCGCTGCGCAGGAAGCGGTAGGGGTGATCGACCCGGTCGCAGGCCTGCAATGCCTGATCGTCCGGCGCATCGTTGTCGAATAGCGGATGACCGGGGGCGCAATACAGGTGCTGGGTTTCGCTGAACAATTGGCGGTAATCGAAAGCGCTCTGTGCCTGGGAGAAATAGCCGATGGCCAGGTCCAGACGCTGTTGCAGCAACAAGCGCTCCATTTCGCCGGGCATCGCGCTGATCAACTCGATGCGCACTGATTCGTCTCGCTCACGGAAACGCCGGATCGCGCCGGCCACGTGTTGCAGTACCGATTGATCCAGGGCTTCGGACAGGCCCAGGCGCACCTCTCCGATCAATCTTCCGGCCACGCCGTTGGATTGATGGCGGAACGCTTCAATAGATTCGAACAAAGCCTTGGTGGCCGAGAGCAATTGTTCGCCCTTGGGGGTGATCCTGAATCCGCCCTTGCCACGACTGCACAGGCGATAGCCGAGTCGGGTTTCCAGTTTGGCCATTTGCTGGCTGATGCTGGACTGACTCAAGCCCAGTTCACCCTGGGCCGCACTGAAGCCACCACATTCCACCACGCTGACGAACAGGCGCAACAGGTGCAGGTCCAGATCGTGGAGTTGACCGAGCATCAAACATTATTCCTGGGTAATGTCAGGTTAACAAACTTGATATTTCACCAATGTATCCGACGACGCATCCTGCCGTCACTTCCTCTTGTCAGGTGTTCGTCATGGCTCCCAAGTTCAAGCTGTGTTTACCCGCGTTGCTCCTGGCCGTGGCCGCCTCGGCCCAGGCTGAAGACAAAGTCGTCAATCTCTACAGCTGGGCCGATTACGTTGCCCCGGAAACCCTGCAACGTTTCGAGCAGGAAACCGGCATTCATGTGCGCTACGACACCTTCGATGCACCGGAAGTGCTCGAGACCAAGTTGCTCACCGGTGGCAGCGGCTATGACGTGGTCGTGCCGTCGTCCAGCGTATTGGCGCGTGGCCTGGCGGCGGGCGCACTGAAAGCGATTCCCCATGAAGGCCTCAAGGGCTACGCGAATCTTGATTCGGACCTGCTGGAGAAGCTCGCCGCGGTCGATCCCGGCAATCAATATGGCGTGCCCTACACCTGGGGCACCCTGGGGCTGGGCATGAATGTCGAAGCGGTGCGCAAGCGCCTGCCGAACGTGCCGCTCAACAGCCTGGATTTGCTCTTCAAACCGGAATACGCCAGCCAGCTCAAGGACTGTGGCGTTGCGATCATCGATTCGCCGCAGGAAGTGATCGGCCTGGCCTTGCACTACCTGGGCAAAGACCCCTACAGCACCGACAAGAATGATCTGGATGCGGCGCAGGTGTTGTTGCATCAACTGCAGCCCTCGGTGCTGTATGTCGCCAGCGGGCGGCAGATCAACGATCTGGCCAACGGCAGCATTTGCCTGGCACTGGCTTACAACGGCGATGCGAGCATGGCCGCGGATCAGGCGCGCAAGGCCAACAAACCGTACGAAATCGCCTACCGGATTCCGAAGGAAGGCACCCTGGTCTGGCAAGACAATCTGGCGATCCCCAAGGATGCGCCACACCCCGAAGCCGCTCGCCAATTCATCGAGTTCATGCTTCGCCCAGAGTCCGTCGCCGCACTGACCAACACGCTGTTCTTCGCCACGGCCAACCAGGCGGCCACGCCGCTGGTGGATGAGGCCGTGCGCACCGATCCGGACATCTATCCGCCCGCCGACATTCGTGACCGCCTGTACGCCGACCGCAGTATGAGCCTCAAGGACATGCGCCAGCGCACTCGCGTGTGGACCGCTTTCCGTAGCCGCCAATAACAAGGAACCTTCAATGGACGTCCCAGCGCAGAACGACCAAGCCATCACCCGTGACAGCCTTTACGGCACTGCCGCCGAAAGTACCTACGCCGGAATCACCAGTTTCATGCGTCGTCGCTACAGCCGCGATTTACGCGGTGTCGACGTCGCGGTCAGCGGTGTGCCGTTCGACACGGCCACCAGTAACCGTCCCGGTGCACGCTTCGGACCGCGGGGCATCCGCGCCGCATCCACCGGCATCGCCTGGGAACGCCACTGGCCGTGGACGTTTGACCCGTTCGATCATCTGGCGGTCGTTGACTTTGGCGATTGCGACTTCGATTACGGATCGCCGCAGTCGACGCCCGAATGCATCGAAGCCCACGCCGAACACATCCTCAATGCCGGCAGTGCGATGCTGACCTTCGGCGGCGATCATTTCATCACCTACCCGCTGCTCAAGGCCCATGCCCGCAAGCATGGTGCGCTGTCGCTGATTCACTTCGACGCCCATAGCGACACCTGGCCGGACGAAGAGGGCAAGCGCATCGACCATGGCACCATGTTCTGGCACGCCGCCAAGGAGGGCCTGGTCGATCCTTCGCGTTCGGTGCAGATCGGCTTGCGCACCACCAACGACGATCACCAGGGCTTTGAAGTGCTGGATGCACGACAAGTGCATCGGCGTGGCGTGGACGCGATGGTCGAAGCCATCCGCGCACGGGTCGGCGATCACCCGGTGTACCTGACGTTCGACATCGACTGCCTCGACCCGGCCTTCGCTCCGGGTACCGGGACGCCAGTGTGTGGCGGCTTGAGCACGGTGCAGGCGCTGGAGATTCTCGGTGGTTTGCGCGGGATCAACCTGGTGGGCATGGACGTGGTGGAAGTGGCACCGGCCTATGACAGCGCCGACATCACCTCACTGGCGGCAGCGACCCTGGCGATGGAAATGCTGTGCTTGTATGCGGCGAGGCATAAGGTCGACCGGTAAAAACAACCCGGTATTTGGTCGCCTGCCCGAGTGATGGTATGTCGGGTGGGCCACCTGAAATACGTAGGAGCGAGCTAACTCGCGATGAAGGTGCCTCCGACCAGGCTGTCAGCGGCCTGCGTGGTGCTTTTTCCTCGATTGAGCATTCTCTCGGACATTTCACTGAAGACAACGCTGACGAGTGGCATACTGCTGCGCATGAATGTCGACTCCCCCCTCAGCGCCTGGCAACACGCCATCGAACAAAAGGGCTTCGTCCAGGACGAAGCTCAGGAACATGCCGTCTGGGCGTTGCAAAAGTGCCACGAAGCCTTGCATGAAGGCCGCAAGTCGATTTCCGGTGTGTACCTCTGGGGTCCGGTCGGGCGCGGTAAAACCTGGTTGATGGACCAGTTTTACCAACACCTGCGGGTACCGGCCCGGCGTCAGCACTTCCATCATTTCATGGGCTGGGTGCATCAGCGCTCGTTTCAACTGACCGGCACCGCCGACCCCTTGAAGGCACTGGCTCGGGAACTCGCCGAAGAGGTGCGGGTGCTGTGCTTCGACGAACTGTTCGTCAATGACATCGGTGACGCCATCATTCTCGGGCGCTTGTTCCAGGTCATGTTCGAGCAGGGCGTGGTGGTGGTCTGCACCTCCAACCTGCCACCCGACCAGTTGTACGCCGACGGCTTCAATCGCGACCGTTTCCTGCCCGCCATTGCGGCGATCAAGCAGCACATGCAGGTGATTGCCGTGGATGGCGGGGAAGACCATCGCCTGCATCCGGGCCAGGGCTTGCAGCGTTACTGGGTGAATACGCCCGGACAATCGAGTGCCCTGGGCGATGTGTTCAAGGCGTTGACCGTCGGTCAGGCGGTTTCCAGTGCGCCGGTCCAGGTCGGCTATCGCTCGCTCGATGTCGTGCAGGCCAGCCAGGGCGTGCTCTGGTGTCATTACGCCGACCTCTGTGAACAGCCTTTTGCCGCCATGGATTTCATGACCCTGTGTGACACCTACAGCGCTATCCTGTTGAGCGACGTACCCAACCTCAGTGCTCAAAAGCGCCAGGGGCGTATAGCCCGTGGTACCGAAGATGGAGTCGAGCGGGTGGTGGCCGGCGATCGCGAGTTGCCACAGTTGTCGGTGCATGATGACGGCGTACGGCGGTTCATTGCCCTGGTGGACGAGTGCTACGACCGCAAGGTGCCGCTGTACCTCGAAGCGCAGGTGCCCATGGACTCGCTCTACACCCAGGGCTATCTGGAATTCCCGTTCCGCCGCACCCTCAGTCGCCTGCAGGAGATGCAGCTGCAACGTTTCGCCGAGGCGTGAGAACCAGGAGGCGTGAAGATGAATCAACCGCTGTCACACCATTTGCTGACCATGGCCTACCAGAACGCCTGGGCCAATCATCGACTGGCCAAGGCCTGGAGTCAGTTGCATCAAGATGAGCTGGCGGCACCGCGCACCAGTTTCTTCCCCAGTCTCAGCGCGACCCTCAACCACATCCTGACTTGCGACTGGTTTTACCTGGATGCCCTCGAACGTGAGTTGCGCGGCGACGATCCGCACCCCGATTGCTACGTCTTTTTCAAGGACGACGAGCCTTACACCCAGGCCGTCGACCTCATGCGCGAGCAATCCCATGTGGATCGACGCTTGATTGCCTATTGCGAGCAAATGCGCGATGCCGATCTGGTCAGGGTCGTGACCATCGCCCGGGACACGCCGCAGCACGAGAGCCGCCTGCGCCTGTTGTCACACCTGTTCGAGCACCAGATCCACCATCGCGGCCAGGTTCACGCGATGCTCAGCGGCACCTCAGTCAAGCCGCCACAACTGGACGAGTTTTTCTGTGTCGGCGAATCGCATCTGCGGGCTGAGGATTTTGCCGAGTTGGGCTGGACCGAGGCTTTGATTTGGGGGCATTGAGCCAGCAAGCTTTTGATTTGCCGCGGCGCCCACGATATCGTCACCCGGCCTTCCAGGGCGAACAACGCGCTGGGGCTACTTCATGCAATCGAGGATGGAAATGGATTCCGCGGAAATACTAGTGTTGCAAGCCAGCTACACCAATCCGGTGCATGCCGAAGCCATCTGTCTGGTGTTGAACAGTTACGCCGAAGACCCGATGGGGGGAGGTCACTCCTTGCCTGCCGGCGTGCTGGAGCACTTGCCGGGTGAGCTGGCCAAGCGCCCTCATGCCTTCAGTGTGCTGGCCTTCGTCGGCGGCGAACCCGCCGGGCTGGTCAATTGCTTCGAAGGTTTCTCGACCTTCGCCTGTCGGCCGCTGGTCAATGTTCATGACGTGGCGGTCGTGCCGAAGTTTCGCGGATTGGGGCTGAGCCAGCGGATGTTGCAGAAGGTCGAAGAGATCGCCCGTCAACGCGGCTGCTGCAAAATCACCCTGGAGGTGCTGGAGGGTAATGCGGTGGCCCAGGCGTCCTACGGCAAGTTCGGCTTTGCCCCGGGTGAGTTCGACCCGGCGCACGGTCGGATGATGTTCTGGATCAAGGCGCTTTGATCAAGGCGCTGTGATCAAGACAAAAAAGGGGCGCCCATCAGGACGCCCAATGATCGACTCTGACTGCAGAGCAGGACAGTCAGAGGTGTAACAATCATTTCGGTCTGTAGGACTCGGTCATCTGCGCGGTTTGATCGTCGGGGACCCGCAATGGCGTCGTCTGACTTTGCGTGGCGTTACCCAACGCCAGTTGCTGGTTGTATCTCAGGGTTTCGTAGTAGTACCTCATGCGTTCGGCTCCACCTTCTGCAAATACGCAGGTGGAGCCGAGAGTCATCAGGACGGCGAGGGTCAACGTAATACGTTTCATGGTATGCCTCCTACTAACAGCGGTCGGATGCCATTCGTCCATGAATCAATGAATCGAAGTCGAATTTCGATTATCCGCCGATTCCATTAAAAGGGAATTAAAGGTGGTTGGAGTTTCCAGCCCAGGATCAGCGTTGCCTGTCATCGGGTCATGCCAGTCAATTGCCGGGCAGGAATAGAGAAGTGCTGCCCAATCGACGGAGCATCAACAAGCCAATCTGAAAAATGCGGGAGTCGCCATGGCCGGCGAAGGACTATTGCGCATCGGAAGCAGTGCGGGACTGCTTCCAGTTCAGGCGGGGGAATCAGGCGTGAGGGGCGCCCTGGGTAACGGACAAGGGCTGTTGGCCCTGGAGCAGCAAGCGCAGTTGCGCCAGTTCCTGTTTCAACTGATCGCGTTCGTCCTTCAACTGGCGCAATTCATCGCGACGGATAGTGACGTAAAGGGTTTGTGCTGGCAGTGCGGTCTGTACGGTGCCCATTGCTCACCTCGCAAATGGCGTGTCTCAACTGTAGATCCGCCCAAATCGGCGGTTGATCTACTATCGGCGCCGATTTTGATTTCTTTTTCCTTTGAAGGGAACTTTTTTATTTTTCATGGTCGTTGTGTCTTCGACACGATTCCAGACGTTATCAGTCTGGATCGGGCACAATGCCCGGAAACTTCATCCCGACGCTCTGGACTAAGCTTCATTAGTCGCGTTGGGCTATACCTTTGACACACTTTTATTTGTAGTAGGGAGCATCAGCACATGCAACTCGGGATTATTGGACTGGGCCGCATGGGCGGTAATATTGCGCGGCGCCTGATGCTCAACGGGCATACCACCGTTGTGTACGACCGCAATACCGCCTTCGTCGAGACCTTGAGCGCAGAGGGCGCCACCGGCGCTGCCGATTTGCCGGCCCTGGTCGCTGGCCTGGCCAAACCACGAGCGGTCTGGGTCATGTTGCCGGCCGGCGCACCGACCGAAGAAACAATCGACGCCCTGAGCAACCTGCTCGAAGCCGGCGACACCATCATCGACGGCGGCAACACTTTCTATAAGGACGATATCCGCCGGGCGAAAACCCTCTCGGAAAAAGGCCTGCACTACATCGATGTCGGTACTTCCGGTGGCGTGTGGGGCCTGGAGCGCGGTTACTGCATGATGATCGGCGGCGATGCCGAGACCGTTAACCGTCTCGACCCGCTGTTCCAGAGCCTGGCACCGGGCATGGGCGACATTCCGCGCACCAAGGACCGCAAGTCCGATGACCCTCGCGCCGAGCACGGCTACATCCATGCCGGTCCGGCGGGTGCCGGGCATTTCGTGAAAATGATCCATAACGGTATCGAATACGGAATGATGCAGGCCTTTGCCGAAGGCTTCGACATTCTCAAGACCAAGGCCAGCACCAACCTGCCGGAAGACCAGCGCTTCGACTTGAACGTCGCGGACATCGCTGAAGTCTGGCGTCGTGGCAGTGTGGTCTCATCCTGGCTGCTCGACCTGACCGCCGACGCTCTGGCCAGTGACCCGAAACTCGATGGTTTTTCCGGATCCGTAGCCGACAGCGGTGAAGGTCGCTGGACCATTGAAGCCGCCATGGAGCAATCGGTGCCCGTCCCCGTGCTGTCGAACTCGTTGTTCTCGCGCTACCGTTCCCGTGGCCAGGGCACCTTTGGCGACAAGATCCTTTCGGCCCAGCGCTTCGGCTTCGGCGGCCATGTGGAGACTCCGAAAAAATGACCCAAGTGATCCGCAGAAAATCCAAGACGGAACCCGCGCCACCGACCACGCTGTTTTTGTTCGGCGCCCATGGCGATCTGGTCAAGCGCCTGCTGATGCCGGCGCTGTATAACCTCAAGCGCGACGGGTTACTCGGGGATGGACTGCGGATCATCGGCGTTGACCACAACGCCATCAGCGATGAGGGCTTCGCGAACAAACTCGAAGACTTCATTCGCAACGAGGCGGCCGCAAAAGTCGGCAAGGGCGATCAGGCCCTTGACCCGCAGGTGTGGGCCAGACTCGCCAAAGGCATCAGCTACGTCCAGGGCGATTTCCTGGACGACAGCACATATCAAGCGCTGGGGGCGAAGATTGCCGCCAGCGGCACTGGCAATGCGGTGTTCTACCTGGCCACCGCGCCACGTTTTTTCACTGAAGTGGTCCGCCGTCTCGGCGCGTCCGGGTTGCTGGAAGAGAGCCCGGAGTCCTTCAGAAGGGTGGTGATCGAAAAGCCTTTCGGTTCCGATCTGCAAACCGCCGAAGCCCTGAATGCGTCCCTGCTCAAGGTCATGACGGAAAAGCAGATCTATCGGATCGATCACTATCTGGGCAAGGAAACCGTGCAGAACATTCTGGTCAGCCGGTTTTCCAACAGCCTGTTCGAAGCGTTCTGGAACAACCATTACATCGACCATGTGCAAATCACCGCCGCTGAAACCGTCGGCGTGGAAACCCGTGGCAGTTTTTACGAACACACCGGCGCCCTGCGCGACATGGTGCCTAATCACCTGTTCCAGTTGCTGGCGATGGTGGCCATGGAGCCTCCGGCAGCCTTTGGCGCCGATGCGGTGCGTGGGGAAAAAGCCAAGGTGGTCGGCGCTATCCGCCCCTGGTCGATCGAAGAGGCCCGCGCCAATTCGGTACGCGGTCAATACACCGCCGGGGTAGTCGACGGCAAACCAATGCCAGGGTATCGCCAGGAAGAGAAGGTGGCACCGGACAGCAACACTGAAACCTATGTGGCGCTGAAGGTCATGATCGACAATTGGCGTTGGGTCGGCGTGCCGTTCTATCTGCGTACCGGCAAGCGCATGAGCGTGCGCGACACCGAAATCGTCATTTGCTTCAAGCCCGCGCCCTACGCGCAGTTCCGTGATACCGAGGTCGATGAGCTTGAACCGACCTACCTGCGGATCCAGATTCAGCCCAACGAAGGCATGTGGTTCGATTTGCTGGCCAAACGGCCTGGCCAGGCCCTGAAAATGGACAACATCGAACTGGGTTTTGCCTACAAGGATTTCTTTGAAATGCAACCGTCCACCGGCTATGAAACCCTGATCTACGATTGCCTGACCGGCGATCAGACGTTGTTCCAGCGTGCCGACAACATTGAAAACGGCTGGCGTGCCGTACAGCCGTTCCTCGACGCCTGGCAGCAGGATTCAACGCTGCAAAACTACGCCGCAGGTGAAAACGGGCCGCAGGCCGCCGAAGAATTGCTGGCTCGCGATGGTCGCGTCTGGCACGGTCTCGGATGAGTGGGCAGGCGCGACATCCCATCCGGTTTTTGCTCAGTGACATGGATGGCACCTTGCTGCTGCCCGACCACAGTCTCAGTCAGCGCACCGTCGATGCGGTACGCGCGTTGCGTGAGGCCGGGGTGCTGTTCAGTCTCGCCACCGGCCGACCACCCAAAGCCATGTTGCACATGATCGAGGCCCTGGGTGTCGACTTGCCGACCGCTGCCTTCAACGGCGGTACCCTCGTCAACCCGGACGGCAGTCTGCTGGTGGCGCATTACTTGCCGGCCACCGCTGCACTGACCACGCTGGCGCTGTTGGCCGATCAGCCGGACATTGAGGTCTGGGTCTTCAGTGGCGGCGACTGGCTGGTGAAAGACCCGAGCGGCCCCATGGTGCCCCGAGAGCAGCATGGCCTGGGGTATCCGCCGGTAGCGGTTGAGAGCTTCGAACCGTTTCTTGAACGTATCGACAAAATCGTCGCCGCCAGCAGCAACGCCGAGTTGCTGATCGAGCTAGAAGCGCAGTTGCTACCTCTGGTGGAGGGGCAGGCCCAGGTTTCCCGTTCGCAACCGGTTTATCTGGACATCACCGCGATGCAAGCCAACAAGGGCCAAGCGCTGGCGACCCTGGCCGCGTTTCTCGGTGTGCCGCTGGAGCAAACGGCGGCCATGGGCGATGGCGGCAATGATCCGGCCATGTTCCAACGCGCCGGGTTGTCGATTGCCATGGGGCAGGCCGAGGAGGAAGTGAAGCGCCAGGCTGATGTGGTGACGGGCGCCAATACCGAGGAGGGTGCGGCTCAGGCGATAGAGCGGTATATCCTCCCTCGATAGCCATTCAAATCCAATCGTGTGAGCGAGCAGGCTCGCCCACACATTTTTTGGGCAATCTTTAGAGCCAGTAGCTCACGGCGTACCAACCCAGACCACCCATCACCACGGTATAGGGCAGCGCCATCCATACCATCCGTCCGTAAGACAGACGAATCAGCGGCGCAATCGCCGAAGTCAGCAGGAACAGGAATGCGGCCTGACCGTTAGGCGTCGCCACACTCGGCAAGTTAGTACCGGTGTTGATCGCGATCGCCAGTGTTTCGAAATGCTCGCGGCTCATGTGGCCGGAGAGGAACGCTTGTTTCACTTCCGTGATGTAGATGGTCGCCACGAACACGTTATCGCTGATGGCCGAGAGCAAACCATTGGCGATAAACAGCATGCCCGGTTGCTGATCGGCGGGCAGCGCCAGTACCCACTGGATCAATGGCGTGAACAACTGCTGATCGTGAATGACCGCCACCACGGCGAAGAACACCACCAGCAATGCGGTGAACGGCATGGCATCCTTGAATGCGCTGCCGAGACGATGTTCGTCGGTGATGCCGGTGAAGGCCGTGATCAGCACGATCACCATCAAACCGATCAAACCCACTTCCGCCACGTGAAACGCCAGACCGGCAATCAGAATCAATGCGGCCGCGCCCTGGACGATGAGGGCTGCACGCTGCTGCGAAGTGCGTTCGGCATTGTCTTCGGCGGCGTAATTGGCCAGCACGGCGCGGACGTTGTCCGGCAGTAAAGTGCCGTAGCCGAACCAGCGCAGTTTCTCCAGCAGGACGCAGGTCACCAGGCCCGCCACCAGCACCGGGAGCGAAACCGCAGCGACTTTCAGAAAGAACTCGGAAAAATGCCATCCCATTTCGTGGCCGATCAGCAGGTTCTGCGGTTCACCCACCAGCGTGCAAACGCCACCCAGCGCCGTACCGACGGCACCGTGCATCAACAGGCTACGCAGGAACGCACGAAACTGATGGAGGTCGCCGTGATGGAGAGTAGGCAGGTGCTGATCATCGCCGTACTCGCCGTCCTGGCGTGGATCGGTGCCCGAGGCCACCCGGTGGTACACGGAGTAGAACCCGACGGCAGCGCTGATGATCACTGCCGTCACAGTCAGAGCGTCTAGAAACGCCGAGAGGAACGCCGACAAAAAGCAGAACATCAACGCCAGCAGCGCCTTGGAGCGCACCCCAAGCAACAGGCGCGAAAACAGGAACAACAACAGGTCTTTCATGAAGTAGATGCCGGCCACCATGAACATCAGCAGCAGGATCACCGGGAAATTGTGCACGAGCTCGTCATAGAGCGCCTGTGGCGTGGTCATTTTCAGCAACAGTGCTTCGACCAACAACAAGCCACCTGGCATCAGCGGATAACACTTGAGTGCCATGGCCAAGGTGAAAATGAACTCCAGCACCAGTAACCAGCCAGCGGCCACCGGACCTGCCGTCCACAGCACCAGAGCATTGAGAATCAGGAAACCGACAATACAAACCTTGTACCAGCGGGGTGAATTGCCCAGAAAGTTACGCGCGAACGCCTGGGGCATCGAGCCGGACATTAGCTGCTCCTTGTATTAAGAAGCGCGCAACTTGCCGTAAGCGCAAGGGAAGATCAAGTACGGAAGAAATACTTTGGACTAAGGCAGATAACGGACAACCACCGCCTTATAGTTGCCATCCAGGGAATAACCGCCGACCACGATCTTTCCATCTTCCTGCACGGCGACGGACGTTGCCGTATCCAGGCTTCTGCCCAGACGGGTACGCACCCATCCATTGCCATCGCCAAAGGCGTGATCGAGCTGACCGTCCTGCAGGTATCGGCCAAGAATGAAGTCGGCTTCGACACCACCGATGGTGGCACCGGCCACCAACACGCTGCCGTCCGGTTGCGCTTGAGCGGCGGTCCATTGGCAACCGCTGCGAGCGATGTTCAGCAAGTGCGCCTGGCCGCCGTTGCAGCGGTTGTCCGGGCGGCCATTGACCCGTACTTTCAAGGCCATGCAATGCATCGGGTCGCGGCTGCTGCCAAAGCACTGCACGTCGCCATTTTCCTGCTGAATGATTTGACTCACCTGAGCGCTGTGCCCACGAGCCCTGAAGGTCATGAATCCATCGACGGCGAAATGGGCGTCGAGACTGCCGTCCGGGAGATAGCGGGCCAACAACCCTTCCTCGGGGAAGTTGATCGAGCCGCCGACGAGGATCCGACCGTCCCGCTGCACACTCAGGCTGCTGAGCCAGGTGTTCATCAGCAAATGCCTGACTATCACGAAACCGCGGCCATTGAAGGTACTGTCCAGCGAACCGTCGGGGGCGAGCCGGATGAGCAGGCCGGCATGATCAGCCAGTTCGAAGTGATGGTTGGCCACCAGCAGGATTCGACCGTCCTCCTGGACCGCCACCTCACAAGCTTCGGCACCCGGCACGCCTGCGGGCAGCCAGGCATCGCGCACACCATGAGACAGATGCCCCGGCAGGCGCACGACGCAACGACCGTTGTCGCCAAACTGCCGGGCCGGGCGGCCCTGTTGGTCAAACAAGGCCAATGCGGGGAGGGTACGGTGGGTGTTTTCATAGTGCAGGCCGACGATCAGAATGTGTCCATCGGGCAGCACCTGAACCTTGCCGGCCATGGCTTCGAAACCTTGTTCGAATTGTCCGATGACGCTGCCTTGGTGGCCGAAGGTCAGGTCCGCCGAGCCGTCCTTCAGCAGTCGGGCCAGGCCAAAACGGCTACCTCCCTGGGTTCCGACCTTTGCCGCCACCAGCAAACGGCCCTGTGAATCTATCGAGACGTCGTTGGCCATGCTTGAAAGGCTGTCGGCGAAATACACCTGGGTCTTGCCATGGCTGGCGAAGGCAGGATCGAGTTTACCGGCATGACCGACTACGGGTTGTGAAGCCAAGACGGACTGGATTGACATGCACGCATCTCCTTGCGAGTCGTCCTGATCCAGAAGTTGGGAGGGAGACTATAAGGAGAACATTCAAAACCTGAATGCTTGAATGCACAATGGGGATAACTAACAAGCGGAGGGTCGTTGTGTGCCACAACAGTGTCTTTTCGAACCACTGGCAAGCCAGCAACGTATTCAGACGCGTACAAGTTCAAATAAACGAGTGTCGCAAGTACCAACTAACGAAGGGGAAAGGCGCGGATTATCCTTGGGATAATCCGCAAAACAATTAATGCGGCATTGACCAGGACTGGAGTTGGTAACCTTCCTCGCTCAACTCGGTACGGGCCTGTTCAAGCAGGCGCTCAAGCTGTGCTGGATCGGTATAGGCGCTGCTCGGGATCTGCTTGCGGCCGATGCTGGTGTTGGTACGGTCGATCACGGTCAGGCTGAGTTCGCCGGTGCAGTCTTGCGCCCAGGCCACGCACTGGAAAGGCTGAAATGCGCGGTCGGCAATCAAAAGAGCTTCGTTGATACGGAGCGGGGCGTTCATAGGATATTCCCTCAGTATGCCCAATCAAGTGATGTGCCGACGGTTGGGCTTGGCGTTCGGCAGGTTACTTGTACTGATGTCCGCAACAGGGGGTCGGGTCACATGCGATCAAAAGAAATTTCAACTTTCTTTCATATACCCGATGCGTCGAGCCATTTTGAAAGGTAAATGAAAGGTTGAATTAATTAGGTGGCTAACAAAGTCCCTTCTTATAACTATTTACGCGCCCGCTCTATAGTCAAACGGTACAAGGCCACGTCAAATTCTTGCTAATGTTACAGCCAGGTTTGCCAAATGACTGTTTTTAATAATTTTTCCTGAATTTGGCGCCAAGGAATAGTCATGAGCGATGCGCCTGCCTTACGACGTCTATTAGTCGTGGACCCCTGCGACGACTGCCATCGTCTGCTACCGGGGTTGCGCTCCGTGGGTTGGGACGTGGACAGCTGTTCGCTGGAAAACGCCGCCGACCGAACCTGTGACGTAGGATTGTTACGGTTACAGCCCTGGCACCTCGAGCACCCGGATGCCGTCAAGGATGTCATCAGCCGCAGCGGAACCGAGTGGATCGCCGTGCTCAATCAGGAAGTCCTGCGGCTACAGAATGTCGGGGACTTTGTCTGCGAGTGGTTTTTCGATTTTCATACCTTGCCGTTCGATGTTTCCAGGGTCCAGGTCACCCTGGGGCGGGCCTTTGGCATGGCGCGCCTGCGCGGGCAGGGAACGGTTCATATCGATCAGCCCGAACACGAACTGCTGGGGGACAGCAAACCCATACGCGAATTGCGTAAGTTGTTGAGCAAACTGGCGCCCACCGAGTCGCCGGTGTTGATTCGCGGGGAAAGCGGTACAGGCAAGGAACTGGTCGCCCGTACGCTGCATCGTCAATCCCTGCGCCACAATAAACCCTTTGTCGCGATCAATTGTGGCGCGATTCCCGAGCATCTGATCCAGTCCGAACTGTTCGGCCACGAAAAGGGTGCCTTTACGGGCGCCCACCAACGCAAGATCGGGCGGATCGAAGCGGCTAACGGTGGAACGCTTTTTCTCGACGAGATCGGCGATCTGCCCTTGGAGTTGCAGGCGAATCTGTTGCGTTTCCTTCAGGAAAGGCACATCGAGCGGGTGGGGGGCAGTCAGCCGATTCCAGTGGATGTTCGCGTGTTGGCTGCGACCCACGTCGATCTCGAGGCCGCGATCGAGAAGAAACGCTTTCGCGAAGACCTGTATTACCGGCTCAATGTGTTGCAGGTCGCAACCGCCCCCCTGCGTGAGCGCAATGGCGATCTGTCGATGCTGGCCAACCACTTTTCCCATTTCTACAGCCATGAAACCGGTCGCCGTCCACGCAGTTTCAGTGAGGACGCGATGATCGCCATGGGCAAGCACGACTGGCCTGGCAATGTTCGGGAACTGGCCAACCGGGTCCGTCGCGGGTTGGTACTGGCTGAAGGCCGGCAGATCGAAGCACGCGATTTGGGCTTGATCAGCCATCATTCCATCGCCGTGCCGATGGGCACGCTGGAAGACTACAAGCACCGGGCAGAGCGCCAGGCGTTGTGCGATGTGCTTAACCGCCACAGCGATAATCTGAGCATCGCTGCCAAGGTGCTGGGGATCTCCAGGCCCACCTTCTACCGTTTGCTGCACAAGCATCAAATACGGTGATCCGCTAAGGTGTATCGCTGCAAGCCAATGCTGCGAGAGCTTGAAGAGCCTACAAAAAAGCCCGCTGAAACAGCGGGCTTTTAGTTGGAGCAGGATTAGAAGTAGTAAGGGAATTTCAGGCTGAAGGAAAAGTCAGGCGCGTCGTCGGTCATCCCGATAGACAGTTGCGGGACGATCGTCAGGTTATCGCTGGCGGCGATGGTCATGCCGATGTTGAAGTTGCCCGAGTTGTAATCGCTGTTGGTGATGGATTGCCAATCCCCTCCGTCCGGTTTGATCTTGCTCTTGCGGGCGAACTGATCAGTGAACGAGAACGACATACTCATCTTCTCGTTCAAGGCGAATGCAATGCCGGCGCCGATCTGCCAGGAATCGCCCAGTTTCACGTCTCCGGGCACCTTGGAATTGACCTGGGGACTGATGTCGCTGAATGAGTCTTCCATGTTGTAGGTATAGGCCAGGCTGCCGAACAGCACCGCAGGGTCGAAGGTCTTGACCAGCGAGATGCCCGGGGTAATCGACCAGACACCGTTGCCGGTAGGCAAGCTTTCGGGTACCGCCAGGTTATTATTGTTCGGATCCACGATCAGCTTAATGCCGTAAGGGTCTTCACCCGTTGGTGCCTTGATCCGCAATGTGGCGACCGCGTCGGGATAGTTGGCCGACTCATCGAGAAACTTGTAGGCAACGCCAACGTTGACATCGCCGATGGTCGGGTCGCGGGTGACGGATGCATCCGACGTCACCGGACCTGCGCCACCGGCGCCTCCGGAGGAGTACGTCGATTCGCGATAGATCACGGGAACGTTGATGTCGAACTGCCAACGTTGTGCCACGTTGTAGCGGGCGGTCAAGTCCAGGGTCCAGTTATCCGCCTTGATACGGTCGATGTTGATGTTGCCGAGAAAAATCGAATCCAGTGCCAGGAAGCCGTTGAGCGTTAATGCGCGGGTATCGTAGTGCGTGTAGGTCAGGCCGGTTTCGACGCTGAACTTGCCGCCACCGAAGAAGCCGCTGGCTTCGTCATAGAGGTTGGAAACGCTTTGCGCAGGTTCCGAGTCATCCTTGAGCGACTGACCATATGACGCGCCTGTGGCTCCCGACCCGGAGGTGGCCACTGTCTGGCCACCCTTGGTCTTTTCCGCAGGGGATTTGGTCAGGCGCTTGGGTGCAGGTGTCGCTGGTGTTTCTTCGACCTGGCGAACGCGCTGTTCGAGTACCATCAGCGCGTTCTGTTGTGCTTCGTAACGTTGTTTCAGCTCCATGAGTTCTTGTTTTAATGCTTCAACCTGGGGATCCGGTGCTGCGTATAGCAATGAAGCCGGGGCCAGGCTACTCAAACAAACGAAAGCCCTGAACGTTAAAGATCGATGCATGGGTTAGCCGTCCCTTCTGACACGTCTGGTGACACTGAGCGTAGATCAGAATCCGCTGGTGCGTAGCCCTTTGAGCTGGTCTAGATTGCCGCTCAACGAACCGGCCGTCGGAACGGTGTCACGCAGTACGACATTGAGCGACGTGATGTTGCGGACCTGGTTGCCGGCGCCGAGCAACGTCGTGTTCTGCAGCAGCCCGCCCTGGGCCAGGCGTTGTACCGTACTGCCTTGGTTGTTATTGGCCAGGATGTTGAGTTGTATGCCACTGCCGGTCGAGGAAACGCTCACCGAACCCGCTCCGTTGGCGCCGGTTAACGTCGAGCCGGCGGCCAATGGCTGGCCCTGCTGCTGTTGTATGGCTGGGGCCTGGTTAGCCTTGCTCACGTTGATATCAACGTTGTTGTAGGCCGAGTTGTAGTCACCGGCAGCCCGCGTGACTTGTGTGACACCTTCGGTGCTGTTGAGGCCGTTGCCGCCCGTGACGGTGCCGGTGCCTTGGGATTGCGAGGTACCCGTGCCTTTTTCATCGATCTTCGACACATAGAACTGTGGCTGGATGGTCGATTGTTGAATCTGCATCGAGGACGTTGCCCCGATCACTTCACCGTTGGCATTTTGCCAGGTGCTGGTCATGGCAATGCCGAAGCTGATGATGCGTCCCGGCATGACAAAGCGACCGCGCAGGCTCGCCAATTGCTGGTCATTCAGTTCGATGGGTTTAAAGGTCTCTGCATGGATTGGCAGGCTGGCGGCGAGGCAAGCCACTGCCAGCCAGATTGGAGTCTTCATTGGATACTCCCGGAGCTTCGTGCTCCCTTGTTATTAGAAGAAGTCGCTTTGGATGAATCCAAAATCCATCAACTCAGCGTCTGGCACCGGGTTGAAATTGTTGACACGATTCTTGGCGGTCAGAGGCAACGGCGGGTCGAGCAACGCATTGGTCTTGTCGTAGCCCTGACCGATGACGGCAAAGATGATGCCGTTCCAGCCTTTGACAAAGTCGTCGATTTTGTAGCGTTTATGACCGAGTACCGGATCTCCGATATACACCCAGCCGTCATGGACCCTCTGCATGACTACAAAATGCTTGTAGCCACGTATATCCATGAGTACCACCACAGGAATTTTGATTTCACCCAGGGTTTCCGTTGCTACCCGGTAGCCACGGGCGCGCATGCCGATACTTTCCACGTAATGCTTCATGTCGAGCATGGAGAAGCCCTGAACGCGGACGAGATCCTGATCGGAGTGTGCCAGCATGCCTTCGATGATCTGGTCTTCAGTGACGTCCAGCCAATAGGCTTGGCGCAAAATGGTCGCCAGCGCCGCTGCACCGCAACTGAAGTCGGTTTTCTGTTGCACCAGGTCGGCAAATTTACGCTCGCGGATGCTCTGGATCGGCTTGAACACCACTGCGCCGCCCGGCAGGACGGACAGCGGCATTTGTGCTGCTTCGCTCACACTGGCCACACAAAGCAAAAATGCCAAGACGATAATGCGCATTGTGGGATGCCTTCTGGTTGTTGTGAAAAAAGGCCCCCGTAAGGGGGCCTCCAGAGACAGCATTAGAACGACTGGTTGGAGATGGCCAGCGAGTTGCTTTGTTGGTTGCCCACGCCAGCAGCCACGTTGACACCCAGGTTGCCACTGCCACCATTCACCGAACCACTCAGGGTTGCAGTGTTGGTCACAGGGTTTGCCCAGCCGGTTGGAGTCAGCACTTGATAGGAGTAGGTGTTGCTCAAATCAAATGAACTGCTTTCGCTGAAGCTCTTCGTTACGTCTTTCGAAGACGCAGACGATTTCTCGCCTGATTTGGCGTACGAGGAGTCATACGCTTTTGTGAACGAAGAGTCGTGCGATTTGGTGTAGGAAGAGTCGGACGAACTGCTGTTCGACGTATTGAGAGAACCACTGGCCGATGCATCAAGTGATGCGGTCAGCGAAGCATCAGCAGACCTGCTGCGGGTGTGATCGGCGCCGCCATTATTCCAGGTCGACGATCTGGAAGCGCTCGCCGATGCGTCCAGGCTAGCGTTCAGAGAAGCATCGAACGAAGCACTGCTGGAAGCACTGGAATCTGCGCTTCTGGATCCGCTAGCATCGTAGCTTTTTGATCCGCTTGCATTGAAGCTATTGTTACCGCTAGCAGACCAACTGCTGCTGGCGCTCTTATCAACGCTCAAATTGGAGTTCTTGTTGAAGGAGGCACTGCCGCTGGCCGTTTTGGTAACGGTCAGAGTATCCACGCGATAAGTCCGGTCGGCGTCGTTATCCACTGTCAGACCAGGACTCTTCTGATCGGCAGAGGCGGTGGCCATTGCGCTACCGAGCGGCGAGTTGGAGTTGGCAATTGCCATGGTGTTTTTCTGTTGGTTAAGGTCGCCGCCAGCAACGTTGACACCCATATTGCCGCTGCCGCCATTGCCCGATCCGCTCATCACGCCAGAGGCGGTGCTTCCATAGTTGTAGACCTTGTTATTGTTGCTGTATTGCGTGACTTTAGAGCTGGCATCGGCAGTGCCGAACACGAAGCTGTTATCCAGACTGGAGGTGGAGCTGGCATTTGCGATGGCGGCCGCGTTGTCTTGTTGGTTGCCGTCGCCTGCAGCTACGTTGACACCGACGTTGCCGCTGGCGCCTGTAGCAGAGTTATTCATCTCTGCTGCGTTCTGAGTCCCAGCATTGCTGATGCGGTTGCCGGTACTGGTCTGGCTATCCCACGCTTTGGCCGTCGCGTTGACGAGGATCTTGGTTGGAGGAGGAGTGTGGCCGTGGTGATGGTCACGCCGATCGTTTTGCCCAGCTTGTACAGCAACAGCCATGACCGCAGCAATTGCGAAAACCAGAGGCTTTAGTGCCATCGAAGGTTTCATGGTGATTCTCCGTACTTATTTTAGGTTAAGTGTTGTAACTACCTGTTTGGGTCAATCCGCGACCCGTACGCTGAAGGTGTTGGCCATTCGGTTTCCCACCCCTGCGCTCTGATTCAACTGAATTACCCCGCGGCTACCGGTGAAGGCCTGATCGCTGGTAGCGACCTGGCGGTAGCCCGGTGCAGAGTCAGTTGGATCGGAGTTGTTGAGCAGCGTCACGTTCTGTTGCATGAGGACGCTGTCGTCGATGCTTTGCGGCTGAGCACTGATGCTGATGCGCAGTGCGTTGGCTTGCTGGGTATTGGCGCCCGAACTCTGGTTCACGCCCAATACGCCGCTGCCATTACTGAAGGAGTTGCCCTGGATGCTCGAGTGCGCATCCATGGCAGGGTCGACCTGACCGCGCAGCCGTTGGCGAATCTGTACGGTCGCGCTGGCGCCATGGCCAATGGCGATGGCCCGGGCGTTGGCCTGTTGCTGGAGATCGCCAGCCGCCTGGTTGACGGAGAAGTTGCCCTGGTACTGCGCGCCCGAATCATCGATTTCGGCGTTATTGATAACAGGAGATTGGGCGAAGGCCGATGTACTGCAAAGCATGGCGATGATCAGTAGCGAGCGATTCATCTCAACGGTCCCCCGTTATGATTCTCAAAGCGCCCAGGCCTTGCTGGACGTTTGAATTGACCATGTTGGCTATGCCGTTGTTGCCCGAATTTCCCGAGCGTCCGGCGGGGATGTTGGAAAGCTGGGTTTGGTTGGTGATGTTGCCGCCCAGGTTGTTGGTGCCTTGGGCGACCAGGCGTGAAATGCCTGCACCACTGGCGACGCTGGCAAAGTCACCGTCGCTCAATTCGCTGGTCTGATTGAGGATTTGTTTGGACGGGTTCGCATTGGCGGTCGTGGGGTTAGGATCGGGAGCTAACGTCGGAGTCACCGCGTCTCGCACCTGAACATCACGTTTGATAATGATGATGCCGTTGTCTGCCTGTACAGGCAGGCAAACACTTGAGCCCAGTGCACATCCGATCAGCAGGAGGCTAAAAATGCGGTTATCAAGTTTCCCCACGGCGGCAATTCCTTCTGTAAGTGGAACGCTGGCCCTTATCAGCGTTGCGAGGAAGAGAGCAGAAGGTGTGCCGGTTTTTGATTTTCCTTTTAAAACAACAAGTTGGACTTATTAATCAAGGTGGTTGAAAAAGATTTGTAACGCTCCTGAGACAAAGCCACGCAAAAACACCGTCCATGCGGGCGGCATTGCTCGCCAAGGGCGTTGCAGGCAAGTTGTATCAGCGGCGTAACATTTTCTTTCTGGAAGGCCCGGAACGCTTTAATTCGCGGGTTTGCGGGGAAGGGAGTGTTTCAGGAATGGACATTTACACCCTTGCAGGGGGCGCTCGTTTCAGGCTTTTAGCAAGCATGCCACAGCCTCGAATGCCGCCAGCTTGCGCTGTGTCCAGTCGCCTTGCAGTACCTGCAAAGGCTGGCGGTGCAGGTTTAGCCATTGGTGGCTGGCCTGGAAAAACGCCTGGCGTTCTGCCAGTTGCGGTTGGCAACGTTGTCCATCGTCATGCCAGGCCACGGATTCAGGGCTGAGCAACAAATGCAGGTCGTAGTGCCGTGCCAGCAATGCGTGTTCTATCCAGGCCGGGCAAGCGCCAAACAAAGTACGGCTCCAAAGGATATTGCTCAGCAGGTGCGTATCGAGAATCAACAATTCAGGTTGTTTGCCGCGTGCCTCATCTTCCCAAGTAAGCTGGCCATTCGCTATGTCTGTAATGTCACCGTAGCAGGTTTCGCGGGCTTCGCTGTCGATAAAGTGCCGAACATACTCACCGACCAATATGCCGCCAAAATTGGCGTGAATCTCGTTCGAAAGCCAGCTTTTGCCGCTGGATTCCGGGCCTGTCAGCACCAACACCTTCATGGGCAAAGCAGCGGATCGCTGCGCCATGTGCGCCAGCCTTTTATGGCCAGCAGCGTGAACAGCCCATACAAGGCAGCAGTCAGGTACATGCCTTTATAGAGGAACAGGCCGACGAAAATACAGTCCAGAGCGATCCACAGCGGCCAGCACTGCACGCGCTTTTGCGCCATCCAGAATTGCGCCACCAGACTGTAGGCCGTGAGAGCGGCATCGAGCCAGGGTTGCGCGGCGTCGGTCCAGTGCGCCATGGCGGCGCCCAGCAACAGGCTGCCGATCGCGCCGAAGGCCAGCCCCGACGCTACTGCTTGGCCGCCCAACCGGCTGACCTCGCGCCCATGCTGCGTCTCGCCTGCGCGGGTCCACTGCCACCAGCCGTAAAGCTGCAAAGCGGCATAGATCAGCTGCAGCAGCATGTCCGAATACAGCTTCACTTCGAAAAAGATCCAGCTATATAAAAGCACCATGACCAGGCCGATCGGCCAGCACCAAGGGTTCTGTTTGACCGTCAGCCAGACGGCATTGACACCGAGGGCGGCGGCAAACAGTTCAAGCCCGGACATGCAGTTTCCTTGGGTAAAGTCGAAGAGGGGCGGATTGTACCCAGAGTGCAAGGTGTCGCGTCAGCTCTACATGACGCTGTGTTGCGTTTTCTTGCTCCTGTCATCAATCAGCGTCTGCCTCTCGCCAGTTCCCATTACACGGCAGCACGGATCGGACTTGTCTGATAGGATTTGCGCCCGCACGGTAAACCTGAAATCCAACTGTTTCACGGAGTTTTCAGGATCGAGTGTGTTTCTTGTGCTCGCGTAGTTTCGACTACGCTGATCGCGATAAGCGTTTTAAAAAATACTAATGGGGCATGCATCGGCGCATAGCCTTTTGGGGGATTGATGGATCTTTGGACCGCCTTTCAGGCTTTGATTCTTGGCGTTGTAGAAGGACTTACAGAGTTTTTGCCCATTTCCAGTACCGGTCACCAGATTATCGTGGCCGACTTGCTCGACTTCGGTGGCGAGCGTGCAATGGCGTTCAACATCATCATCCAGCTCGGGGCGATCCTGGCGGTGGTGTGGGAGTTCCGCCGCAAGATTTTCGACGTGGTCATCGGCTTGCCGACCCAGCCAAGTGCGCGGCGCTTCACCGCGAACCTGCTGATCGCCTTCCTGCCGGCTGTGGTGCTGGGGGTGATTTTCGCTGACCTGATCCACCACTACTTGTTCAACCCGATCACCGTGGCGACGGCCTTGGTGGTGGGCGGCATCATTATGTTGTGGGCCGAACAGCGTCAGCATGAAGTGCATGCCGATACCGTCGATGAGATCACATGGAAAGACGCCCTGAAAGTCGGGTTTGCCCAGTGCCTGGCGATGATTCCGGGTACTTCGCGTTCCGGCTCGACGATCATCGGCGGCCTGTTGTTCGGTCTGTCGCGTAAAACCGCCACCGAGTTCTCGTTCTTCCTGGCGATGCCGACCATGGTGGGGGCGGCGGTGTACTCAGGCTACAAGTACCACAAGCTGTTTGTGCCGGCAGACTTCCCGGTATTCGCCCTGGGTTTCGTCACGGCGTTTATCTTCGCCATGATTGCCGTGCGAGGTTTGCTCAAGTTCATCGCCAGCCACAGCTACGCGGCGTTCGCCTGGTATCGCATCGCATTCGGTCTGCTGATTCTCGCTACCTGGCAGTTTGGCTGGGTTGACTGGACTGCCGCCAAGCCATGAGTGATTCCAGCGCGCGCAATCAACCCGGGCGGCAGTCCGGGGGAGATATCCAGCATCTGCGTCTGAAACTGTTGGTGTTCGCGATTTTGTGCGCGCTGCCGCTGATAGGTTCGATGTCGTTGTGGCTGCGTGGGGTCTCGCCGATTCCCTTGGCGGCCTACGGCATCGTCAGCGTGCTGACGTTTTTCCTGTACTGGAATGACAAACGCAGGGCCCGGGTCGATCAACGGCGAACACCGGAAAACGTGCTGCATGCGTTGGAGTTCGCCGGTGGCTGGCCGGGTGCCTTGCTGGCCCAGCAAGTCTTTCGGCACAAGACGCGCAAGGTCTCTTATCAGTTGGTGTTCTGGATCATCGTGTTGCTGCACCAGGTGTTCTGGATCGACATGCTGTTTCTTGGTGCAAATCTGTTGGCACTGTTTTAAAGCAATAACCCTACCTGGGTACGCTTGGGTAATTTGCCGACCACCAGTTGATGGGAGCGCCGCAACAGACCTTGCAGCTCCTCGGTGCCAAGCGGGTAGGGCGTTGCCATGATGATCCACTGCGCCCGTGCCAGATAAGGTGCGGGATGAATGCCCGGACGGTCGCAATGACCGAGAAACAAATCCTTGTCGACTTTGAACGCCAGGGACGCGCCACGCAGATTCTGCAAGGCGAACATCTTGTTCCCGGCAATCGAAAATACCCGTACACCTCCCCATTTGTAGTCTTCCCGCGCGCCGGGCAACGCCAGGCAGAATGTCGCGGCGTCCTCTTCGCTCATGCGTCCAGCCTTCATATCAATCGGTCCCCACAGGCATTGAATGATTCGATCAGATGGTCGATCCAGGCGCGAACGGCTGGCATCACCCCGCGTCGATGAGGGTAGACCGCCTGCAACCAGCCACCAGGCAGTGACCACTCGGGCAGTATCTGCACTAACGCGCCAGTCTGCAGTTCCTGCTCGCAATACATCATCGGCAGCATGGTAAAGCCCTGGCCGGAGAGGGTGCAGGCCCGACGGATAATGAAGTCGTCGATACCCAGCCGGGCCTCCAGCGCCAGGTCGCAGCTCTTGCCCTGTTGGTCGAGCATGCGAATGTGCACCATACGGTCGGCTTCCAGGGCGCCAAGCACCGGCAAACCCTTGAGATCTTCGGGATGATTGATTTCTCGACCGTGAATCAGCGCCGGACTGGCGACCAGGAGCATCTGCGCCTGACGCAGGCGGCGGGTGACCAGCAAAGGGTCTTCATCACCCAGTTCGCGGACCCGCAGGGCGACGTCGACGCCCTCATTCACCAGATCGACGCGGCGATTGAGCAGCATGACTTCCAGTTGAACCTGAGGGCATTTTTCAAGAAATTTGCTGATCACGGACGGTAGCAGCTCATGGGCCAATCCCACGGGACAGGATACCCGCAAGCGTCCTCGGGGTTCACTGGACATGCTGGCCACGGCTTCGTCGGCCATCTCGGCCTCCAGCAACATGGCCTGACAGTGCCGCAGGTAGCGCTCGCCAACGGCCGTCAATTTGAGCTGGCGAGTGGTTCGTTGCAGCAGGCGGGCGCCCAGACGCTCTTCCAATTCCGCAATGCGCCGCGACAACCGTGACTTGGGAATGCCGAGTAGTCGCCCGGCCGCGGCGAAACCACCGGCTTCCACGACCTTGGCGAAGTAATAGAGGTCATTGAGGTCTTGCATGGGTACTGGCTCGATTGTTCTATCAGTGGGACAAACTATCGCATTGTTACAGTCTAATCAGCTATTGGTTTCGTCTGTAGGATCGTTTCCATCAGATCGCCCCGGTGGCGATCCTCACCTGGAGATCCCACATGAAACTGCTGCATATCGATTCGAGCATTCTTGGTGACAACTCGGCGTCCCGTCAGCTGAGCAGCGAAGTCGTCAAAGCCTGGCAAATCGCCGAGCCGTCGGCGGTGGTGACATACCGTGACCTGGCGGCTGACGCCATCAGCCATTTTTCCTCGAACACCCTGGTTGCCGCCGGCACGCCCGCTGAACTGCGCGACGCCGCACAACAGCACGAAGCACAACTCAGTGCTTCTACCCTGGCCGAGTTTCTCGCCGCCGATGCCGTGGTGATTGCAGCGCCGATGTACAACTTCACTGTCCCGACTCAATTGAAGGCGTGGATCGATCGCATCGCCGTTGCCGGCCAGACCTTCCGTTACACCGAAGCCGGTCCTGAAGGGCTGTGCGGCGGCAAGAAAGTCGTGATCGTGTCGACTTCCGGTGGCATGCATGCCGGCCAGGCAACCGGTGTTGCCCACGAAGAGTACTTGAAGGTGCTGTTCGGTTTCATCGGTATCACGGACATCGAATTCGTTCGCGCCCACGGCCTGGCTTATGGCGATGAAGTCCGCAACAAGGCCATGAGCGACGCTCACGCGCAAATCAGCGAGCAATTGTTCGCCGCCGCGTAAAACTTGCGTAAAGACGGTACGCCGTTCAGGCAGCCCTCAAAAAACTCTGTATTCTGGATACGCAAGTACCAGGTACGGAGTTTTTTGTTTCTGGTCGTTTCAGATTGTGGCCCAAGTTATGCAGTCAAGGGTACAGGTCTCGAGTCCGGTAACAGGGTGGGGCATCCCATGGTGCGTCTTTGTGCAACTTTGCTGATTTGTCTGCTCTGCAGCCTGAATACAGTGCACGCCGCGCCTGCGCCGCGCCCACACTGGAGCGTCGGTTACCACGAGCTGAGTTTTCTCGACCCGCTGGACCTGCAACCGATGCGTGCGATTGCCTTCTACCCATCGAGCGAAAAGGAACACTCCAGCAGGCTCGAGGGTTACACCGTCGAGGCGGGTGAAGACACCAAAGTCGCCATCGGCCGGTTCCCCATGCTGATGCTCTCCCACGGCAACACCGGAACGCCACTGGCGCTGCACGACCTCGCCACCTCCCTGGCGCGCAAGGGGTTTGTGGTGGTAGCCGTGATTCACCCCGGCGACAACTCCAAGGACCACAGTCGTCTCGGCACCTTGAGCAACCTGTACGGACGGCCGATCCAGATATCCGAAGCCATTACCGCGACCCTGGGCGACCGCATGCTGTCGCCGTTCGTCAATGCTGATCAGGTCGGCGTCATCGGTTATTCGGCCGGGGGCGAGACCGCATTGATTCTGTCTGGCGCGACCCCGGATCTGGGGCGCCTGCGCCGTTACTGCCAGGAGCGCCCGGACGACAGCGATGCCTGCAACACCCAGGGTGAACTGATCGTCGACCGCGATGACCTGCAACCGGTGGCGGATCCGCGCGTCCACGCGTTGATGCTGATGGCGCCGCTGAGCTTGAAGTTCGGCCGCCAAACCCTCGCCGACGTGCACGTGCCCGTCCTGCTTTATAGCGGCGACGGCGACAAACTGGTGCCCATCGACAAAAACGCAGTGGCTTTGGCGCGCAAGCTGCCCGTTGCTCCGGACTTCAAGTTGCTGGCCGGGGCAGGGCACTTCGTATTCATGGCGCCGTGCAATGACGAGCAGATTGTCATCACGCCAGCGCTGTGTACTGATGCCGATGGTGTCGATCGTGAAGACATTCACCGCAACCTGATTTCCGAAGCCGGGAGCTTCTTCTCCCGCACGCTGGGCAAGGCGACTCGGGCCGGAATGCAAACTGCCGATCAGTGAGGGGGATCGGCAGTTGTTTATCGTTGGTTACTTATCAGCTAAAGCAGTTTCCGGTGTGACTACTCTTGCATTAAGTTCACGTACGGACTCGATAAGAGGTGCCACCCGTTTTTGGTAATCAACTTGCAAGTGGCCCCGATCAGTGCGTACTAGTGGGGGGTAGACTTTCTACGCTTCCTGGGCAATCAGGCCGACATGGGTAAGGTCGTTTTGCTTCCAGTTGAACGTGACACCCTGGAGTTTCAGGAGATTTTCCATAGGGTTTTCCTGACGTAGAAATGGGCAGCACTCATCCCCAATATCGTCGCCGACGTCCCAGCATTGACCGTTATGGCAGATTTGTTGCTGCGTCGAGCTTTGCGCATGGGCTGTGCCGTAGAGGGAAAACAGCAATGCAGGTGCGAGCAGGCTTAAAGGCAATATACGCATGTTTATTAATTTCCATTTGTCGATTGTTATGTAACAGCGGCGTCGAGCATCTGTGAAAGTTGACACTTCAAACAATGCTGGCTCTTTGTCTCAATCGATGCGGCATGTTGCGCTGGAATCCTTCGGTAATGTTTTAATCCATGATCTTGTCGGTGTCAGCGTTCAACGGGTTTGACGCGCACTTTGGCGTGACAGGAGCAGCGTCAGGCAAAGGCCGGTGACTGACAACAACGCAGCTGCGAAGAATATCCACGTATAACCCAGGTTCAACGCCACCGCCCCCATCAAGGGGCCGGCGATCGCCAACGCCAGGTCGAAAAACACCGCATAGGCACTCAAACCGGCACCGCGGCTGGAGCTGGGCACCTGCTTGATCGCCTCGACGCCCAGTGCCGGATACACCAACGATAGGCCGAAGCCGGTCAGGCCGGCACCGATCAAGGCATAGGCGGTCGAAGGCGCAAGCCACAGCAATAACAGGCCGACTGATTCAATGCTCATGCAGGCGATGGCCGAGGTGAATCCGCCGAAACGGCTGATGCTGGAAATGAACAGCAAACGCGCCAGAATGAAGCACACGCCGAAGACGGTCAGGCAGTAAGCCGCGCCGGTCCAGCCACGGTTGAGGTAATACAAGGTGATGAAAGTGGTCAGGGTACCGTAGCCGATGGAGGCCAGGCTCAGGCTCGCACCAAAGGGCGCAATGCGCCCGAACACCGCCCAGAACGGCAAACGCTCACCCCGGATCACGGGCACCGATGGCTTGTTGCGAATCAGCAGCAGCGCAGCCAACGCCAGCACCGACAGCGCGATGCCCAGGCTGACGAATCCCAACTGATCGACCATCACCACGCCCAGCGGAGCGCCGATGGCAATCGCGCCATAGGAAGCGATGCCGTTCCACGAGATCGAGCGCGCGGTGTGCTCGGCACCCACTTGGCCCATGCACCAACTGATGGTGCCGACTCCGATCAGTCCCTGGGCGATCCCCAGCAATAAGCGCCCCGCAATCAAAATCAACAGGCTTAGCAGCGGAGCGCTTTGCAACAGGGTCGACAGCAGCGTCAATGCCCCGCTCAACACAATGCCTGACAGGCCGTAAATGATCGCCCGCTTGGTACCGACGCTGTCGGACATACGCCCGGCCATGGGGCGGCTGAGCAGCGTGGCAAGATACTGCGAGCCGATGGTCAACCCCGCGATGACGGCACTGAACCCTAGTTGTTCATGGACATAGCCCGGCAATACCGCAATCGGCAGGCCGATGCAGAGGAAGGCAATAAAGGTATAAAAAACGATGGAGACGATCTGCAGGGTGATCGCCATGGAGCTTTGCGGTAGCTGTTGCGGCGCAGACATGAGGGCTCGTTCGCGGGCGGCGGTGGGAGAACTGCATGATGGCGTGGCGTTGACATAAAAGGAAGCATGCTAACTACTCTTGCCATGACATTGTCGCTGTTGTTCATGGCCCCATCGTGAGCAAGCTCACTCCCACATTGTGGAATGTATCCCTTGTGGGAGTGAGCCTGCTCGAGATGACTTATGCACCAACAGGAAACCTTGGTCTGATATGCAAAAAGCCCTGTCACATGGACAGGGCTTTTCATTGGCAGCTTGTGCAGCTAAAGGCGTGGATCTGCCCTTAGAACACCACGCCCTGACTGCGCAGGTAGTCGTCATAGGTGCCGCTGAAGTCGGTCACGCCATTCGGGCTGAGTTCGATGATGCGGGTGGCCAGGGACGATACGAACTCACGGTCGTGGCTGACGAAGATCAGCGTGCCCGGATAGTTTTCCAGCGCCAGGTTCAGCGCTTCGATGGACTCCATGTCCAGGTGGTTGGTCGGTTCGTCCATCACCAGTACGTTCGGCTTTTGCAGGATCAGCTTGCCGAACAGCATGCGACCTTGCTCACCACCGGAAATGACCTTGACCGACTTGAGGATCTCGTCGTTGGAGAACAGCATGCGGCCCAGGGTGCCGCGAATGATCTGCTCGCCTTGAGTCCACTGGCCCATCCAGTCGAACAGGCTGACATCGTCTTCGAAATCGTGGGCGTGGTCCTGGGCGTAGTAGCCCAATTCCGCGCTCTCGGTCCACTTCACGGAACCGGCGTCCGGGGTGAGTTCGCCCATCAAGGTGCGCAGCAGGGTGGTCTTGCCGATACCGTTCGGGCCGATGATCGCGACGCGCTCGCCGGCTTCAACGGTGAAGCTGAAGTTCTTGAACAGGGTCTTGCCGTCGAAGCCCTTGGACATCTGCTCGATGGTCACGGCCTGACGATGCAGCTTCTTGGTCTGTTCAAAACGAATGAACGGGCTCACGCGGCTCGATGGCTTGACCTCGGCCAGCTGGATCTTGTCGATCTGCTTGGCGCGGGAAGTCGCTTGCTTGGCTTTCGAGGCGTTGGCCGAGAAGCGGCTGACGAAGGTTTGCAGCTCGGCGATCTGGGCTTTCTTTTTGGCGTTGTCCGACAGCAATTGCTCGCGCGATTGAGTCGCGGCGGTCATGTACTCGTCGTAGTTACCCGGGAACAGGCGCAGCTCACCGTAGTCCAGGTCGGCCATGTGGGTGCAGACGCTGTTGAGGAAGTGACGGTCGTGGGAAATGATAATCATGGTGCTGTTACGCGCCGTGAGAATGGTTTCCAGCCAGCGAATGGTGTTGATGTCCAGGTGGTTGGTCGGTTCGTCGAGCAACAGCACTTCCGGGTCGGAGAACAGGGCTTGGGCAAGCAATACCCGTAGCTTCCAGCCTGGAGCGACTTCGGTCATCGGGCCGAAATGCTGTTCCAGGGGAATACCCAGACCCAGCAACAGCTCACCGGCGCGGGATTCGGCGGTGTAGCCGTCCATTTCAGCGAATTCGGTTTCAAGCTCGGCCACGGCCATGCCGTCTTCTTCGCTCATTTCCGGCAGCGAGTAGATACGATCGCGCTCGGCCTTGACCTTCCACAACTCTTCGTGACCCATGATGACGGTGTCGATCACGGTGAATTCTTCGTAGGCGAACTGATCCTGGCGCAATTTACCCAGGCGTACGTTCGGCTCCAGCATGACCTGGCCGCCAGACGGCTCGAGGTCGCCGCCGAGAATCTTCATGAAGGTCGACTTGCCGCAACCGTTGGCGCCGATCAAGCCATAACGGTTGCCGCCGTTAAATTTGACCGAAACGTTTTCGAACAACGGCTTGGCGCCGAACTGCATGGTGATGTTAGCTGTGGAGATCAATTACCTTACCTATCAATGGGTTAGAGCTGGTCTTTTTTGCCTGATACCGATTTGATACCAATCTGGAGCTTTTCCAGCTCCGCCCAGTCTGAGCTTGAGTTGAGCCAACGCGCATACGTCGTCAGCAACATTTGGACACTGTGGCCAAGCTGCTGAGCGATGAATGCGGGGTTCATGTTGGACATTAAGCATATTGTCGCATAAGTATGACGGCAGTTGTATGGCGGTCGATAAGGCATCGCCAGCTCTTTGAGTGCCGGCCCCCACTGTTTGTGCAGATCGGAGGTTTGTTTGATGTACTCGCTGTTCTTCGACGGCGGGAACACATAGGGAGTCGTCTTGACTCTGCCGATACCCTTGGCGCGGCGCTCGGCGTACTGGCGAGCGAACTCGAGCGCATGCAGTGCTCGCTCGTTCAGCAGCACGAAACGATCCTTGCCGGTTTTGGTGCGCTCTTCGACGGCGGTCAGGGCGACTGTGCGGCAGACGTGAACCTGGCGTTTCACCAGGTCAACCGCCTCCCAGCGCAACGCGGCGACCTCGCCCAGGCGAAGCCCCGTGAAGAACGCGAACTCAAAGAACGCAGCATATATACCGCTTGGCCAGTGTGTCGTCTGATACAGGTGGTCGATGATTAGGTTGGCTTCGTCCAGGGAAAACGGGTTGATCTCCTTGCGACCTCGCTTCGGGAGATCGATCATTTTGGCCGGATTTTTTTTGATCAGCTCTTCAGCCACGGCCGCATCCAGAATTGTCGAGAGCTTGACCAAGGCGTTGCGCCGAACACCAGGAGACGTCCACTCCGTAGCCGCAATAATGCGGCGTAGGAGGGTGGTGGTAATCAGATCAATGCGCACCCGGGCAAGCGGTGGAATCCAGTAAAGGTTCAGCGCACCCTTATAGTTGTTGCGAGTACCGCTGGTGATGTTCCGGCCATCCAGCCACAACTGGGCATACTCGTGGAAGGTCGGTACACCACCGAGTAATACCGATGACCCGGGAAACAGCTCGGCGTACTTGGCGTCATCCAACAGGCCGAGTTTGATCAGGTTGTCTACTTGATCGCGTAATTGGGATGCAGCTTTAATGCCCTTCTGCGTCGTGGGATAGGGGAGGGTTTCGCTTCGGCGGATACCGTTCCAAGTAAAACGAATCCTGAGGGATTTGCGGAAGAGTTCAACTCCATCGGGCAAATCCACTGTGCTTCTTCCCATTCGTAATATCTCTTTTTGCTGTACATGATGCGATTCCCCAGTTTGTTCCAGACGCCTTCGGGGATCTGCTTGCGGGCGCGCCGGGTAGCGAGTGCTCTAAATGAAATGCCCAGGATATGGGCCATGACCTCTTCTGATACTTTGTCTACTTCGGGGTGCGGCAATGTCTCCAGTTCGGTGCTGGCCATCACAGTTTCTCCATTGCGCGGCGGGCAATGCCTTCGGCCTGGCGCTGTTTGCTGCATTGTTCATGGTTGCCGTGTGCCCGCGACTTGTCGCACTTGTCGCAGATGGTTTGCAAATCTAGAGGTGGCATTTGCCCGCGGCGGATTCGGACTGTTCGACGAAGTGCAGTCATGCGGCCTCGCACATATTGGGTTTTGAAGTCGAGTGGATGCTTTTTAAAGGAGGTGAGTTGACCTCTTCATTAAGTGGCGCGTTGATCAGGTATTGCGGTTGCATGTGCTGTGTTCCTCGGTAGAGCCCGCCGCCGGGTTCATTGGTGAGAGGCCGGCGACGGGTTGTTGCAGTGGTGGTTAGCCCAGGTTGAAGCTGCCGATGGTCAGCTTCGCGCCACCCCCGACTTCCTGTTGAACGACGTCCTTGAATTCTTGTGCGAGGTCTTCGCGCAGTTGTTCTTCGCCAATCCAGCGCAGGCGCAGTAGGGGCTTGTCACCGCCGGTGAGGACGGCAACACGGAGTCGGATGATCTGGACCTTCAGCCCTTCGAAGGGCTCGACGGTGAATAGGAATTCGGCTGGCAGGCCTTCGGAGGATTTGGCTTCGATCTGGTCCATTGCCGAACGGGATGCGCTCAGGTCGCCGACGACATGTTCGCTCTTGCGTGCTTGCTCGATGCTGATGGAGCGGATGGCGCTCGCGGCTTTGCGTAGATCGATGTGGCTGTCGTCCGCTGCAAGGGCTTGAAGGTTCGACGCCCAATCCTCAATCCAGTCGCTCAGGTCCTTCTGCGCGAATTGAATGGCGGCGGCACGCTCCAGCGCTCGGAAGGCCGCAGTCTTTCTCAAGTTAAGCGTGGCGGTGAAATCGCCGTGCCCTGGCTCTTTGGTATTGCCCAGGTTGAAAATCACGGTGCACGACATGGCTTCCGCGTCGACAAAACCAGAGGCGACGGTATCGGCGCTTTGTTCCATCACGTAGTTGCCGAAGTCCAGCAATGAGTGGGTGGTGAGCGCGCCGCGGAAGCGACTGCGAGCGGCTTGAAACTTCTCGATGCTGTGGATCTTCTGATCAGACGGCAGCACCAGCGCCGGAGTGAAGGTGCTCAGCGGCTTGGCATAGGCCAGTACGGCGGTGTCTTGAATCAACTGAATTGCTTTGGCTTCCATTTGATCGTTTTCCTTTTGGTGAGAGGCATGGATAGGTCGGTTAGGACTTCGCGTGAATCGGCGCGGCGTCTCGGTTGAACAGCTGACCCGCGCGAGGAGCTTCAGCAAACAAGGTCAGGCGACCGCCCTCGTTGACATGCATCGGCGTGTCGAGGGTTGTGTCTTCGCTGCGGCTGCCGCGTTTGGTTGGCACCTTGTAGGCGAGCTTGTGGTTGACCGTTACCTGGTGGCTGTCGGCAATCTGCTTCAGCGTGAAGGTCAGCGTGACGGAGCCGACCTTGCCGTTGTCGACAACGCCCGATGCAACTTCGGAAAGGGCGTGGCCGATCTGGTTTGCGAAGACGCCCGCGTTGAGTTCGCCGATGAACTCGGCTGTGTCTGTGGGTTTCATGTGCTGTGCCTCATTAAGTGCGAGTTGTTTGCCCCTGGGCAGCAGGGGCCACCGATGAATTAAGCCGCTTGCTTCGCCGCTTGGGCGTCGAGGAAGTCAGCCAAGTCGTGCAGGTAAACCACGCGCTTCGCCCGTGCCGAGTTGTGCAGCCGCTTGACGACCAAGGCGATACGCCCGGCCTTGATCTCTTCCAGCAGGTAGCGGTCGGTCCGGATGTGCGTGAAGTACTGCTCTCGGACTGCCGTCAATGACGGGCAGGGTGTGGCGAACTGTCTGCGAAGCTGGTCCAAGGTGTTGCTCATGCTGCTTCCTCCCCGAACCCCTCCGATCGGGGCACCAGCTTGAGGCGGATCAATTCGGCTAGGCCTTCTTTGCTTTTGCCCATCGCGGCGGCGCAGATTTGGCCTTTTGCATCAGCCACCACGGCACCGAATGGATACTCCGGCGAGTTCGTGGGGGTGACGTAGGCCACTTGCCCGTCTTGAATGACGTTGTTGACGCAGCGAAACACCTCCGCCAGCTCGGTACTCAGCACCGGCATGCTTTCCAGCAACTGGACGGCTTCGGTCGAGGCGCCGATTAGTGTGGCGCGGCTGATGACGCCGGGGCAGTTGAGGTAGATCGGGATCAACTTCAAGGCGCCGAGGGCTTGTGTGTAGGCATTGGCTTGATTGGTTTTCATGCGGCGGCGTCCTTGTTCGTAATGGTGATGCCCAACTTTTTTGCCAGCCAATCCACCCCGGCTTCTTTCACCATCACTACGGCGTAGTGAACCGGTTTGCCAATCGTGGGGTTCCAGCGGACGCGGGGGGCTGAGTACAGGCGGCCTTGGTCGCGATACTGGCTGGCGAGGTCACCGCTGCTGTTCAAGATTCCCAGCTCCCGCAACCTGGTGCGGAAGGCGCGGGGTTTGATGCCGAGCACTGCGGCGGTTTGGTCCAGGGTGCGGTTCATAGCGCTGTCCTCAGGCGGCGATCAGTTTGCGAACGCGGCCAAGCAATGCTTCCGAGTCGGCCAGTACCTGATCAATTTGCGCCAGCCGGCCGGACTGTTCTGGTGGGGCGGGTTGCGCCGACTCAATGCGGCCGTTCGCGATGTCCTGAATGAAATCCCTCAGATGCAGGTGATTGGCTCGGTCTGAGCGCTTGAGGGTCAGTTCGCCGGTGTGGCCGCTCAGGTCAACGTTGATGACTGCGCTGTTGTCGGTGAGCTCCACTTCAAATCTTGCGTGGATGGTTTGCTCTGGTCGTTGAAGTGGGCAAACGGCGGCGCCACCAACCTGCAGCATGTGATGCAGCAGATCTTGTTGGGCGAGAGGGATGAGATAGCTGTTCATGCGGCATCGCCTCCGAGCGGCCAGGTGTTGGCATCGATTGCGGGGGTATTCACTGGCTGGACGGCTTCGGTGCGGCCTTCCGGCGTGGTGATCACCAGAAGACCAGTGCGGAGCTGGATGGCCTCGACAGCTACGCGATTACTGCAGACAGAAGGATGCAGGTAGACCGGGCAGCGGGTGTTGCTGTGCTGTGTGGTTTGCATGGCTCGTACTCTTTGGTGAGAGGTGTACGAGACAGAAATTAGCAATAGCTAAATAATTGTGCAATAGCGGATGCTAAATATTATTTTTGAAGTCGAAAAAAAAACCGCGCATCGGCGGGTCTTTCGACAGAAATGGATTAGAGCAGGACTGAATACCAGAATACCTTTCCGATCACGATGATTTCGTTTTTTAGCAAATCAACCGCACTGTACTCTTCATCGGGATGCTCATCACGATTGTAGCTGCGCATCCTGAGGCCACCGCCTGGTAGGCGATACAGAGTTTTGACGCGCAACTGGCCACCATGATTTAACGCATACATCTTGCCGTCGGTAATAGTAGTGCAGCCTTGATCAACGCCCACGGTGCTGCCGTGCGGAAGGACTGGCTCCATGCTGTTACCACTGACAGTTACGCAGACAGCTTCAGTTGGTTGAACGTTCTGGCGCCGTAGCGTCATCTTTCCGAATCGAAGCTTTTGTTTGTGGGACTGGTGTACAGCTGTACGGCCGCTTCCAGCGGATAGCTCGACTTCCTTTAGAAACGGCACGTAAACCTCGTCATCATCCAGCGGAGTATCGTCGTCCCATACGTCGATGGGTCCGAGATACTCGGCATTACCTTCAATAGTTCCGTCTTGTGAAGTTGACTGCTGGTTTTTTCCTGCGGTCGTTGAGTCATACCTCGAGGCGGATGGCGCTGTAAGCGTGCCTTCTGGAAGCCCTATTTTTGCTTCAAGGTTTGCAGCAGCTTTTTCGCCAAGCGAACGGTGACCGTTCAGCAGCTGTGAAAGGTAGGAGGCATCTAAATTGTGCTGTTCGGCGAACTCTTTCTGGGATTTTCCACCCATCAAATCTCGCAAAACCTGAATTCGCATTTTTTTGGTATCCATCCGCCAATCATCTCGCCCCTTTAGCAAACAGTAAATTACGGTTTGCTATTGTCTGATTCATTAGCAATTGCTAATCTAGGTGGCCTGAAGGAGGTGCATATGACCTTGCACGAATATTTGAAGACTCTTGATAAGACTGCTTTGGAGGCCTTTGCCACTCATTGCGGGACTTCTGTTGGGCAGTTGAAACAGGTTGCTTACGGAAATCGACGAGCGAGCGCGGCTTTGGCAGTCGGTATCGAGCGGGAGTCAAAAGGTGCAGTCATTTGCGAGCACCTTCGGGCTGACATTGATTGGGCCTACTTGCGTGGTTCCAAAGCTGCTTAAGGGTGCCGGACTGGGGCCTCTCACCAAAGATCCCCCAGCCCAGCGACGACGATACACAGCACATGCACATCGGTCGTGGTCGTAGGATAGGGGTTGCCCTGGACTATGGCTAGACCGTAAACAGGGGATTTACGGTTATGAGTCGAACAGATCTTTTGCCGGACGCCGGTCCGGTCCTTCCACTGCGACAGGCGATTTATCGCGCTGGTCGTGACTACAAGGGCGGAATTACCGCCCTTGCCTTTGACATGGTGTTGGACAACGACACCCTTCAGAAGAAACTCAAACTCGATGAAGAGCGTCGCTGGCTGAACCCTGATGAGCTGGAAGAGCTGATCAGGTTGACCGGCGATTCGCGTTTGCTCGATGCGCTGATGCGCCCGGCGGGTGCAGTGTGGTACCGCCCGGTGCCGGTACCGGCCACGCGTGATGCGTTGAAAGCCGTTGGCAAATTGCTCGGCGAGACCGGCGAGTTTGTCGCCGCGATGCACGACGGTGCTGCCGACAACGTGTGGGAGCTTCACGAAGTCCTCGATCTTGAAAAGCAGGGGATGGACGTGATCCGCGAAGTTCTCGGAATCATGGCGGGTGCTCGTCAGGCGATGGAGGATCGTGCTCATGGCTGATGAAATCGATCGCGCCAACGACCAGGCGCAATACCTACTCGACGTCGCGCTTCAGCGCCGTCGCCTTGCGCCATCCAGCCGCGCCAGCGCAGAGTTTGCGCGGATTGCGACGACCCCATCCCGTTGCTTCGACAACAGACGATTGCCGGTTGCCAAACCTGCGTCGACTGTCAGGGGTTGCGGGAGGCTCGGCGATGACTGAACCGGCCAAAGGAATAGCCGTCGCCGAATGGGCAAAACGTTACATCACGACTTTCGACCTCGCCCTGGTATCCATTGAACCAGGAGAAAAAGCCCCTAAGGGGCTGGGGTGGAACAAGCCGGGCGGCTACATCACCGATGCGTCCGTCGCCGAAGCATTCTGGCAACAAAACCCAAACCATAACCTCGGTGTCGTGCTTGGGCCGAGCCGTGTCTGTTCGCTGGACGTCGACGACGTTCAGTGGACGCGGTACGTGTTGTATGAATTGCTGGGCGTCGATCTGGATGCCATGGCGTTGGTGTATCCGACCATTGTTGGTAACCCTGCGCGCTTCCGGGTCGTGTTCAAAGTGCCTGAAGGCGTTGAGCTGACCCGGCATTCTCTGTCCTGGCCTAATGAAAAAGACCCTGACGGCTCGATTCACAAAGGCTTGATGGATAAGGCCAAGGCTGCGAAAGAGCAGGGCGATGGTGTCGGGGAGGCTGCGGCGCGCGCGGAGGCTGAAGAGTACAAGCGCTTCACGGTGTTCGAGCTGCGCGCTGGCCTGGTACAGGACGTGTTTCCGCCTTCGATTCATCCGGGTACCGGCAAGCCTTACACCTGGAGAACCCCACCGAACGCCAACGACGGCCTGCCGACGCTGACTGTCGATCTGCTGAATATCTGGCAAGGCTGGGAATTCTTCAAACGTGATGCCGAGGCAGCCTGCCCGTGGGCGATGAAGCCGAGCGCGGCGCCGGCGAAGGTCATTAAGCGTTCGGCACCTGCGGCGGGTAAGCAGCCGTCGGTGATCGACGAGTTCAATCGCTGCCACGACATCGAGGAACTGCTGCGTACTCACGGCTATATCAAGCGGGGCAGCAAGTGGCTTTACCCGCAGAGCAGCACCGGTCTACCGGGGGTGACAATCGCCGACGGCAAGGTCTATTCGCACCACGGTGCCGATCCGCTCGCGAACGGGCATCAGAACGATGCGTTCGAGGTGTTCTGTTTACTCGAGCACGGTGGCGACCAGTCGAAGGCGGTGAAGGAGGCTGCGCGTATGTTGGGCATGCAGCGTTCATCGCGGCCTGATCCGCAGGATCTTCCCCCGACCCCATCCGGTGATGTGAGCGAGCCGAGCTGTGCGAACGACGACATCAGCGAGGCCGCTCCGGCTCCTGATGGGGGCGCGGGGGAGGCGCTAACACTTGACCATTTGCTTCGGCGTTTTGCGCTGGTCGAGGGCACCACGCAAGTGTGGGACTGCGACCAGTCGCGGGTGATGAAGAAGGCCGCGTTCGAAGCGCGGGTGGGCAAACCACTCGCCAAGGCGTGGTTGGATGACACGGGCAAACGCTTGATTGCGGATGATCACGTCCGCGACATCGAGCAAGCGCGGCGCATGGCGGGCAAGAAGGGTGGCGCGCTGGGTATGGCGCCGACTGACCGATATGTGTACATCGACGGCACCAAGGATGTCTGGGATCGGGAAAAGAAACGGCGCATTGCCGAGGGCGCGGTGAAGATGGCCCTGGGTGACACTTATCCCCTGTGGCTGAACAGCAGTGAGCGGCGCACCGTGGATGTCGAACACATCGTGTTTGATCCGACCATGAGTAAAGACCCTGCGGTGTACATCAATACCTTTGATGGTTTGCCGCTCGAACCGGTCAGGGATGACGAAGCCTGCGTCAACCTGCGTTGGCTGATTTCGTTTTTGTGCAACCACGATGAAGCGGCGTCCCAATGGCTGATCCGCTGGCTGGCGTACCCGTTGCAGCACCTGGGCGCCAAGATGGACACCGCCGTGCTGATGCACTCGATCATGGAAGGCTCAGGCAAAAGCCTGCTGTTCGCTGATGCGCTGGGCATGCTGTACGGCCAGTACGCAGCCACGGTCGGCCAGACGCAGTTGGAGAGCAACTTCAACGCCTGGCAAAGCCGCAAGTTGTGGTCGGTATTCGAAGAGGTGGTGAGCCGCGATCAGCGATACAACCAGGTGGGCAAGATCAAGCACCTGATCACCGGCAAGACGGTGCGGATGGAATCGAAGTTCATCAACGGTTGGGAGGAAGCCAACCACATGAACGCGGTGTTCCTGAGCAACGAGATTTTGCCGTGGCCGATCAGCGACAGTGACCGCCGGATGCTGGTGATGTGGCCCATGGAGACGTTGCCGGTCGAGCGGCAAAAGGCAATCGGCCGCGAGCTGGAGCAAGGTGGTGTCGCGGCGCTGTACGGCTGGTTGTTGTCGGTTGATTTGGGCGACTTCAACCAGCGGACGCGCCCGCCGTCAACGGACGCCCGTGAGCGACTGGTGGCCTTGAGTCGGGCCGGATGGCAGACGTTCCTGCATCTGTGGAAGTACAGCGAGTTGGGCCAGGGGCTTTGGGGGCCGTGTCTGTCGACGGACCTTTACTCGCTATTTCTCGAATGGTGCCAGCGGAACAAAGAGCATGTGATGAGTCAGACGAAGTTCTCGCTTTTCATCAGTTCCGAGGTCGATAAGACGCGGGCCATTCCCTGGACCGATGGCAACAACCGGCGCTTTGGCGCTTTCTTCTTTCCCGTCGATCAGGACGCTTCCCCGCCCCCATCACTGAAGGCGGCCGAGCTGGGCAAGCAGGTGGAAAACTGGCGGGCCAAGGCGAAGCTGGCGGGCTGGCATGTCGACAGTTGGGACCACATCAAGGCGGCTGCCGCATGACTACATCTAAAAGTGTGTTGGGTGTGTCGGGTGTGTGTTGGGTTGATTTTGGATACCCCACACAGGGTAGAGCCTTCTATTTCGGCTGTTTGCGGGCTTTGTGTCGGGTGTGTTGGGTTTCGCTACACGTGCGCGCAGGCGTGACGTTAGATGTTCGGTTTCTGATGGCTGATTATTTTCTTCATGCGAGAACAGAAACACCCAACAAACCCAACACACTCAACACAGATCGATTAAAGCTATTGATTTATAAGGATTTCATCTGTGTTGGGTTTGTGTCGGGTTGGGTGTTTTTTGTGTCGGGTTCGATTTTCAGGGGAGTGGGGCGATGATCGAGGAAGTTGAGGTGTTGATGCAGCATTGGGGCGCTCAGCACGGCCAGGTTGGCGACGGTGGCGGCTTGGGCAGCCCGATGGCTACGATCATGCAGTACGGCGGTTGCGCTCCCCGTGGTACTCCTGGGTCGCGAGATCTGATGATGTCGGCCGGTGGTGGTATGGACCATGTCAGCACTGAGGTTGCCGCTGCTGTTACGCAGCTCGAACGGCAATCTGAGAAGGGCGCACAGTTGGCCCTGTTGGCTCGCAACCGATACTTGGCCCAGCCCCCGATGACCGTGCGTGAGCAGCTTCGATTGTTGCAGCTCGCCGAGGACGCTGACCGGACCTACAGGAACTGGGTGCATCGTTTACACGAGCAGGTGCTGTTGATACTGACCGTACGCACCGCAACAACACGTGGGCGCGATCGCCGCAGCGGGACGGTAGAAACCAACTACACACGGGCCTCAATGAGTAGGCGCACACGGGTTTGCTGATTGCCATTCGTCGGGGTGGTTTCCCTCAAACCTGAGTCAAAGTTGCGTCAAAGTTGCGTCGAGTCGAACAACCGAAAATGACCCCTTTTCGGTTTTTCCGGACAGGGGTAAAAAGTCCCCACGATATGGAATTTGCGCCTTGGCGCTGACCTCGCACGTGCTGTGCAGCTTCACCCGGCCTTCCCTGAGCCGGTCACCCAACCCCGCTCCGGCGGGGTTTTTCATTCCATTGCCGAGGAGGCAACGCATGTCGACTGAACAGGAGGTGCAGCAGTCGCTGGCCGATCTTCCTACATGGTTATTGATTCTGGTGGCGCTCGCGGGTTTGACCGGGGAGATGTGGCGCGCTGATGCGGCAGGGATGGCGGTGCCGGTGTTGGTCAAGCGGGTGCTGCTGCGCTTCGGGGCGTCGGCAGTGTTTGGCCTGGCGACGGTGATGCTCGCCACGGCGCTGAGTTGCAGCCTGATGACTGCTGCTGCGATCGGTAGCGTTGTGGCTTGTCTCGGCGCCGATGTCGCCAGTGGCTTGTACGCTCGGTGGCTGGCAAAGCGGGCAGGGATCTGCGAAGCACCGCCGAGCGGGGGCGGACAGGCATGAAATCGCCGGGGACCCTGGGGTTATTCGGTGGGTACGGGGTCGGAAACCCGCGGGAAAGTGTTAGCGGCAGGGTTGCCAGCTTACTGAAATTCAATCCATTGAAATTGAAAGGTTTGCATTGAAAAGCCGTTGAAAAGGAGGGCTTATGACAGAACCAATGTACCTGTCAAAGAGCGCCTTCGCGGCTCGGATCGGCAGGGCGCCCAGTTACATCACCTGGTTGAAAAACAACAACCGGCTGGTGCTCTCCGCCGATGGTAAGCAGGTGGATGTCACGGCCAGCGAAGCTCTGATTCGCGACACCGCTGACCCGAGCAAAACCGCTGTTGCGGATCGGCACCACCAAGATCGGCTTCAGCGTGACGTGTACAGCCAACTGTCCGGCCAAGTCGAACCGACTTCAACGGCTGCGCCGCCGCCAGTAATTGCCCCTACCGTGCAGTTGCCAGACTTCCAGAAAGCCCGCGCCCTACGCGAGCACAACCTGGCACAGCTCGCCGAGATCGAGTTGCACAAGGCCAAGGGCTCGCTGGTGTTCGCGTCGGCGGTGCAGACGGGCGCTTATAATGCTGGCCGCATGCTGCGTGATCAACTGCTGGGCATGCCTCCGCAGCTGGCACCTGAATTGGCTTCCATGACGGACCCTTGGGAAATCGAAAAACACCTGACGGCGGCGATCCGTCGCTCGCTGGAGGATGCCGAGCGCATGTCCTCCGCAGACCTTGAACACGCACTGACCATGAGTTGACCTTATGCCTACGGACATTCCTGATGGTGCAGAGGTGTACCGTGAGGCGTATTTCCGTGGGCTCCGGCCCGACCCGGATGTCTGGATCGATCAGTGGGCCGATGAGTACATGCGCATTCCGCGTGACACCGGCGCTGCTGAACCCGGCCAGTACCGCACTTCACGTACACCGTACGCCCGCGAGCCCATGCGCTGCCTGTCGCCAGCTCACCCCTGCAAGCGAGTGATCACCATGGTCGCGTCGCAGCTAATGAAAACCCAGATTGGTCTGAACTGGATTGGCGGCCTGATGCACATGGCTCCGTCGAACATCCTGGCGCTGTTGCCCAGCTTGGGCCTGGCCAAACGGGTGTCGTCGCGGATCGGCAAAACCATCAAGGCGACGCCGGTGTTGCGTGAGCGTGTCGCGGCCAGCCGCTCGCGGGACTCTCGCAACACCATGGACACCAAGGAGTTCGAGGGCGGTACCTTGTATGTCACCACCGCCGGCTCAGCGGCCAACTTGTCGGAGCTGTCTGCGCGCTACATCTACGGCGACGAGATCGACCGCTGGGAAGTGGACATCGGCGAGGAGGGTGACCCCATTGAGCTGGCGGAAACGCGGGGCAGTACCTTCGGCCGCAACGCGAAGTTCTATTTCTCCAGCTCTCCCACGATCAAGGGCGCCTCGCGAATCTCCGATTTGTTCGAGGGCAGCGATCAGCGTCACTACTACGTGCCGTGCCCGTATTGTGGTCACATGCAGACGCTTGAGTGGGAAAACCTTCTCTACTCGGCCGACTTCAGCGTAGTGCATTACAAGTGCGCGGCGTCCGGGATGGACTGTGACGTGCTGATCGATGAATACCACAAGGGTGAAATGCTCGCCAAAGGCGAGTGGCGCGCCCATGTCGAGGGTGACGGCGAGACGGTGGGCTTTCACCTCAACGCACTGTATTCGCCCCTCGGCTGGATGGACTGGAAGTCGCTGGCCAAGCAATTTGAGAAAGCCAAAAAGGCCCAGGCCAAGGGTGATCTTGAACCCATGCAGGTGTTCTACAACACCCGGCTGGCGAAGGTCTGGGATGCAGCTCAAGAGCAGACCAAAGCCAATGTGCTGAGAGCCCGAGCGCGCTTGGAACTCTTCGGTCTGGGGTCGATGCCAGCAGCGGTGCTCATGATCACCGGAGCCGTCGACGTTCAGGCCAACCGCCTGGAATTCATGGCCATGGGCTGGGGCGTCGGCATGGAGCGCTGGGTCATTGACTACCAGATCGTTTCGGGCGACCCCGCCGATGAACGCACCTGGGCCGCGCTCGACGAATTGCTCAAAGCCAAGTATCGCCATCCGTGCGATGTTGGCCTCGGCATTCTCGCGGTGGCGGTCGACTCCGGTGGCCACCACACCGATGAGGTTTACCAGTTCTGCCGTGTCCGCCGCTGGCGAAATGTCTTCGCCATCAAGGGTGCGAGCAAGCCCGGCAAGCCGGTGATTGCTCAGCGCCCATCAATGGTGGACGTCACCTGGAAAGGTCAGACCGAGCGTAACGGCGCCGAGCTGTGGTTCGTCGGTACCGACACCGCGAAGGACTGGATTTACAACCGTTATCCGTTCGAAGCCGGCCCGGGCGCGCTGCACTTTGCCAATGACCTGCCCGATGATTTTTTCGATCAGTGTGTCGCCGAGCGTAAGGTCGCGCGCTACATCCGTGGTCACAAGCGTATCGAATGGGTTAAGGGCAAGGCCGAACGCAACGAAGCGCTCGACCTGATGGTGTACTGCCTGGCCATGGCCCATTACCTGGGTCTCAATCGCTACAAGGAGCACGACTGGGAGCGGGTGCGCCAGTCGCTGGCGCAGTCAGGTCTGTTCGACGAAGGCATCAAGCCAGTGCAAGGCGAGCGCGTCAGTAATGCCGAGCAAAACGCATCCGCTGTTGTACCGCAACCAGCTCCGCAGCCACTTGGTCCTGTCGTGCAATCGCGACCCGTAGCACCACCTCAACGCCGCAGCTCCAGTAGCGGTTACCTGAAGAGACGCTGATATGTCATTTACCCAGAAGCACCTCGACGCAGTTGAGGCGGCCATCGCTCGCGGTGAGAAAACCGTGCGCTACACCGACCGTACCGTGGAGTACCGTTCGGTCGATGAGCTGCTGAAAGCTCGTGACGAGATCCGCACCTCGCTGGTGAACTCAGCCGGACCGCGCTCCCGCGTCGTTCGGCTTTGCCACGGAGGCAAAGGACTCTAATGGCTCGCTATCCGACGCTGACCCGTAACGGATTCGTGTTGCCGTCAAACATCAAAGCCAGTTACGAAGGCGCCGGTGAGGGTCGTCGCTCCACTGGCTGGGATGCGCCGGACAACGGAATCAACAGCATCAACACCCCGGCGCTGCGCAATCTGCGTTCACGGTCGCGGGCAGCGGTTCGTAATGACCCGTATGCCTACAACGTCATCGACAAGCGCGTCAGTAACCTGATCGGTACCGGCATCACGCCGCGACCGAAAACCGACAACGAAGCCCTGCGCAAACTGTTGCAGGAGCTTTGGGACGACTGGGTCGATGAATCGGATGCCGACGAGCGCACCGACTTCAATGGCCAGCAGGCACTGATCGCTCGCACTGTCGAAACGTCAGGTGAATGCTTTGTCCGCTTGCGACCGCGTAGCTTAGATGAAGGTTTAGCGGTGCCGTTGCAGATTCAGGCGCTGGCGCCGGAGTTCGTACCGCACGACAAATTCGAGACGACCAAAGCCGGCAACATCATCCGTGCAGGAATTGAGTTCACGCCCGGCGGCAAGCGGGTGGCGTACTGGATGTACCTGGCGCATCCACGCGATGCGTCGTCGCTGAACGCCGGTTATAACCAACTGGTGCGGGTGCCTGCTGCGCAGGTGCTGCACATCTTTGAACCGGTCGAGCCGGGCCAGCTGCGCGGTGTTCCGCGATTGTCGCCGGTGTTGAAACGCCTGCGCAGTCTCGACAACTACGACGACGCGGTCTTGTTCCGGCAGGAGGTGGCCAACCTGTTTGCCGGGTTTATCAGCCGGCCAGCCCCGGACTCCGGCCCTGTGCCAAGAGACCCGGTTACCGGTCAACCGCTGAGCCTGGATGGCGATGGCTTCACGCCTATGGTCGCCTTGGAGCCCGGCACCATGCAGGAGTTGGGACCAGGTGAAGAGGTTGAGTTTTCCAAGCCACCGGACGCCGGCAACAACTATCCCGACTTCATGCGACAGCAATTGATGGCAGCTGCAGCGGGTACCGGGACGCCCTACGAAATCCTCACCGGCGACATGCGCGAGGTTAACGACCGGGCGTTGCGGGTGGTGCTGAACGAGTTCCGGCGCCGTTTGGAGCAGCTGCAATTCAGCGTGTATGTGCATCAACTCTGCCGCCCCGTGCGGGCAGCCTGGATGGACATGGCCGTGCTGTCGGGTGCCCTGGTGTTGGACGACTACGCGCAGCGTCGCCGCGAATACCTGCGTACCCGTTGGGTGCCGCAAGGCTGGGCCTACATCCAGCCGGTGCAAGACGTGCAGGCGCGGCGCATGGAAGTGCAGGCGGGATTCGCCTCGCGTAGCGAAATGGTCCTGCGTACCGGTTACGACGCCGAAACGGTCGACGCCGAAAACGCGGCCGACCTGGCCCGGGCCACCCATCTTGGCCTCAACTACAACACTCTTGAAGCCGTCGAACCGCTCGACGACAAGGAGCAACCATGAGCAAAAAAGCGCGACCGCGCATTTACAACCGGGCGGGCCAGCGCGTGCCGGTGCAAGACAAGACCTGGTATGCCCTTCAGGCCAGCGGCGACGCCCCCGAGCGAGTGATCGAAGTGTTCGTCTATGGCGAGATCGGCGGCTGGGGCATTACCGCCAATCAGTTCGTGCAAGACCTGCGCGCCATGGACGATGGCGCCTCGCCGGTGATTGCCGCCTTCAATAGCATCGGTGGTGATTTGTTTGACGGGCTGGCCATGCACAATGCCCTGTCGCGTTTGGGTGAGCGTTGCACCGGTCGGATCGATGCGCTGGCGGCCAGTGCAGCCAGCGTGGCCGTGTGTGGTGCGCACCGAGTGGTGATCGCCTCAAACGCCATGTTGATGATTCACAACCCCTGGACTTACGCGGCCGGCGATGCCGAAGACTTCCGCAAAGTGGCCGACGTTCTCGATCAGACGATGGAAGCCATCATAGCGGCCTACAAGGCCAAGGCACCGGACATCGATGAGGTCGAGTTGCGACGCTTGGTCGCGAACGAAACATGGTTGACCGCCAGTGAAGCGGTGGCCTTGGGGCTGGCTGATGAAGTCGGCGACGGCGTCAAGGTCAAGGCCTGTCTCGGCCAAGGGGCCGTGTTGCAGCGCTACCAGCATGCACCGGCCGAATTGCTCGCGCAGCTTGACGAACCACCGGAGACAGAGTCGGATTTGGAGCCTGACGATCCGCCGCTGACACCGCCCGTAGTCGACTCGGCAAAGCTAGCCCTGATGATTACCCAGCGCTGCGCTGAGGCGGGGATCAGCAACCTTGTCGATTCGCTACTCAGCTCCACCAAACTTGAAAACGAGGAAATCGTCCAGGCCGAGTTGGCCCGTGCCAAGGCCGTGAATGACTTGTGTGTGGCTGCACGCTTGCCGGAGTTCAGCGCCGAATTTGTTGCGGCAGGGCTGGACGTCGCAGCTGTTCGAGCGCGCCTGTTCGACAAGATCGTCACCAGCGGCAAGGGCTTCGAAATCGACAACAGCTTGCCGCTGGACGATGACCCTGCGCCAAAGGTGCAGGCCAAACAAATCGATCAACCATCCATCTGGTCTGCCCGCCAAGCCGCGCAGACCGGTAAATCCCGATCTGCGACAGGAGCAAGACGATGACCATTCAACGCGAACCCATGCATGCAGGCGAGTTTCTCCTGTCTGAAGGGGCGGGCACCATTTCCCGCGAAGCCATCAATGTTGCCGCCGGCCCAGCGCTGGAGCCGGGGCAGATCCTGGGATTGGTTACCGCTACCGCTGAGTTTGCCCCTTACAACCCGACTGCCGAAGACGGCACCGAAAACGCTATCGCCATTCTCTACGGTCCACTTGGCGAGTCGGATGTGGTGCGTCGCGGTCGCGCCGTGGTGCGTCTGGCGGAAGTCAGCGAAACACACCTCACCGGCCTTGATCCTGCGGCTGAAAAAGCACTGGCTACTCATTCGCTGATCGTTCGCTAAGACAACAACTCTGATTCCCCGGCCCGCCCAGTGCGGGTTTTTTGTTTTCTGGAGATAGCTACATGGCTGACATTGAAATCTTTAACGATGACGCGTTTTCGGTCTCTTCGCTGACCGCCGCCATCAACGAACAGGAATACCTCCCGGGCCGCATCAGCAGCCTAGGCCTGTTCCAGGAAGAGGGTATCAACACCCTGACCGTACAGATCGAAAAAGACGGCGATACCCTGGCCCTGGTACCTGCAGGTGAGCGCGGCACGTCAGGCCTGGTGGTCAGCGGCACAAAGCGCAATCTGATCCCGTTCAACACCGTGCACCTGCCGCAACGCTTCGCCATCAAGGCCGACGAGATCCAGGGCATTCGCGCCTTCGGCACCCGTTCTGAATTGCAGGCCGTGCAGGACGTGGTTAACAAGCGCCTGGCCAAAGCGCGTCGGCAGCTGGATGCCACGCACGAATTCCAGCGTATGGGCGCGCTCAATGGCCAGATCCTTGATGCGGACGGCACCACCGTCTTGCTCGACATCTACAAAACGTTCGGCGTTACCCGCAAGAAAATGTCCATGGGGCTGAACAGTCCGGACACCGAACTTCGCGTCAAGTGTGGTGATGCGCTGGACCTGCAGGAGGAAGCCCTGGGCAGTATCACCAGCACCGGCTCGCGGGCACTGTGCGGTAAGAATTTCTGGAACAAGCTGCTGGTCCACAAGTCGGTTAAGGAAACCTACCTCAACAGCCAGCAGGCAGCGGCGTTGCGCGGCGATGCTCGCGAAAGTTTCGAATTCGGCGGCATCGTCTGGGAGCGCTATCGCGGGAAGATCGCCGGCGTGACCTTCATCCATGACGACAAGGCGCTGCTGATTCCCGAAGGCGTGCCGGACCTTTACATCTCGGTGTTCGCGCCGGCCGACTACATGGAAACGGTTAACACCGAAGGCGTGCCGTACTACAGCAAAATCGAGCCGATGCCGTTCAACAAGGGCATGGCCGGTGAAGCCCAGTCGAACCCGCTGCACCTGTGCACTCGACCGCTCGCGCAGATTCTGCTGGAACTCTGAGCATGGGCTTTCGTGATCTGATTGCCGAGGTGGATGCCGTGGTGTTCGAAACCCTGGGCGACAGCGCGCGGATCGAAGGCCGCGACGAACCGGTGCTCGGCATGTTCGCAGCACCCTGGCTACAGCCGAAGTTCGGCAAGCTCAACACGGGCCTGCGCGAGCCGCGACTCGAGATCCGCGTCAGCGATTCAGCGGGCCTGCAACAGGGCATGTTGGTCAGTATCGACTTGCCCGCGCTGGACGGCGGTGGCGATTACGACCTGCTGCAGCTGGAGCCGAGTGGCGACGGCCTGGTCGCCTTGATCCTGAGGATGCGTGCATGAATGTCGGTAGCCACTTCAAGTCCTCGGCCGACGGCGGAATGATCTCGATTCAGTCTTCGTCGGCAGATCTGCAAGCGTTCCAGGAGCTGGCCAAGGTGGTGCCCAAAGCGGCGGCCGCCGCGCATCGTCGCGCGATCAACAAGACGTTGGGTTGGTTGCGCACGCACATTGCCCGGGCGGTCAGTCGACAGGAACGCATCGCTGTTGCGGCGGTGCGTCAGCGGTTGCGCAGCTATCCGGTCACAGGTGGGGCCACGAGCGGCAAGTTGTGGTTTGGCTTGAACGCTATCGAGTCCAGCCGGATTGGCCGGGCACGACAGACCGGCATCGGCGTATCAGTGGCCGGGCGGCGGTATCAGGGGGCGTTCCTCAAAAAGGTCTATGGCAACAAGCCCGACATCTGGATTCGCACGGCGAGCAAACACTTCAATCCGGACGACTACCCCGACAGCACCGTCAGTGCGCGGGGTGGCGCCAGTTCGGGTTGGATTGCGGAGAACGACAGTCGCTTTCCGCTGGCCAAGGCCAAGGTCTCCCTGGAGCAGGCGCGACCGCACTTCGACAGCTGGGTACGTAAGGCCGATGAGCGCTTGATGGAGATCCTGCAGCAGGAGCTCAACTTTGAACTGCAAAAGTACCTGAAGGGGAAATGACGTGTCGGATGAGCCATTTACTTTGGATCAACTCTATCAGGCCATCGAGCAACACCTGGTCGCGGAATTGCCGGGTGTCAGAGCAGTAACTGCCTGGCCGAAAATCGAAGATCGTATCGCGCTGCCGGCGGTGTTTTTGGAGATGGCCGAGTTCGAACCCGGTACCGATATCGGAACCGGAGAAACAACGCTGGTGTGCAAGTTCGAGGCGCGCATCGTCGTCGACCCGATCCAGCGACATCACCATCAGCAAGCCGTGCAATTGGCTACTCAATTGGCGTTGATTCTTCGGGCACAAACCTGGGGGCTGGAAGTCGAGCCGGCGGTGTTCATTCAAGCCGGGCAGGACTGGACTCGGCCGGAGCTGGATGGTTACACCGTCTGGCTGGTGGAGTGGGATCAGCAGATCTACCTCGGCCCGCAGCAATGGCCATGGCCCGATGAGCCGCCGGGCTCACTGTGGTTCGGTTTCAACAACGACACCAAAGAGCAGTTCTTTCCTGCGGATGACGTGCCATGAGTTACGCCCTGGCCGAACATGACCGCATGATCGCCGCCATGTTGATGCCGTGTGTCGTGGTCGGGGTGGATCTGGCAGCGGCCGCCGTACGGGTGCAGTCCGGTGACTGGGTGAGCGCCTGGGTGCGCTGGCACAGTTTGGCAGCCGGCAAGGCCCGACACTGGCGGGCGCCGAGCCTGAATGAGCAGGGGGTGTTGTTCAACCCCAGTGGCCAGGCCGGCATGGGCACCTTTATTCCCGGGCTGTACGGCGATGCCGGCGGGCAACCGGATAACCGCGATCATGTGGAAGTCTGGCGTTTCGAGGATGGTGGTTCGCTGGTGTACGACTGGGAAGCCAGGAGCTACACCATCACCCTGCCAAGCGGGACGGTATCGATCAAGGTAGGCAGCACCGAAGCGGTGGTTACTGACAGCGCCGTCAACGTCACGAGTGGGATGATTAACCTGAATGGCGCGGTGAATATCGACGGTCCGTTGCATGTCACGCAGGACATCACCAGCGATGCAGCCATTATCGACACGACGGGCAACACGCCCAACCACAAGCATTAATTAAACCGATCAAAGCCCGCCCAGTGTGGGCTTTTTCATGCCTGGAGAAAACACATGGCCAAGCCCACTGAGGTGTCTGCCACTGATGAACACACGATCACCAAGCCGTTGCAGGAGCAGGAGCAGGAGCAGGAGCAGGAGCAGGAGCAGGAATTTTCGACGTTCCGTGACACGGTTTATACCTCGCGTCTGCTGATCGTGCCCGAAACCGGCCGTACGTTGGCCGTGACCAAAGGGCAGGTACAGGTAAAAACTGCAGATGTCGAAGCCATCACCTTTCTGAAATCCCACCCGGACCTTCAGCCGCTCATGGAGTGATGTCGATGATCGGAATGGACCGCCATACCGGCCAACCCATTTCCGGCGTCGAGCACCTTCGCCAGTCCATTGCGGACATTTTGGCCACGCCGCTGGGCAGTCGCCGTTATCGGCCGGAGTACGGCAGCACGCTCCGGCGCTTTGTTGACCTTCCGGTGAACGAAGGCTGGAAGAGCGCGGTTCAAGCCGAGGTCGCCCGAGCGTTGGGACGCTGGGAGCCGCGTTTGCGCCTGGAGCGTGTGCGGGTGCTGTCCGTGCTGAATGGGGCCATCGATATTCAAGTGAGCGGCGAATACCTCGGTGAAGGTGTGTTGCTGGAGGTGAGTGCATGAGTGTCGTCAACCTGTCGGCATTGCCGGCGCCAGAAGTGCTGGAGTCGCTGGATTTTGAAGAGATCTACCAGGAAGTACTGGCCGACTTTCGTTTGCAGATGGACGATAACTGGACGGCGGTGCTGGAGTCTGACCCGGTCGTCAAGCTGCTGGAGGTTGCGGCCTATCAGAAGCTGATGAGCCGGGCGCGGATCAATGACGCGGCGAAGGCCAGTCTGTTGGCCTATGCACGCGGCACGGATCTGGACAATCGCGCGGTTGATTATGGGGTCGAGCGGCTGACGATTACCGAGGCCGACCCTGATGCGGTGCCGCCGATTGCGGCGGTGATGGAAAAAGACGACGCGCTGCGGTATCGCACTCAGCTATCCCTTGAGAGCCTGTCGGTGGCGGGCAGTCGCGGCGCGTATGAGTTTCACGCACTGACCGCCTCGGCCAACGTCGCGAGCGTGTCGGTCGACTCGCCAACCTTCAAGGCGGCGGAGATCAGCCAGGCGGTGCGCGATCAGTTGCCGGCCGGGGCAATCGTGGTCGTCTGCGACTACCCGGCCGGCCTGGTCAACCCATTGCCCGGCGACGTGTCGCTGGCGGTGCTGCCGGCACCCGAGAGCACGGTGGAGCCGGACGCCCTGGTAGCCACCGTGCAAGCGGCGTTATCGGCCGAGGACGTGCGCCCGATCACCGATCGGCCGCGTAGCCAGCTCGGCCAGCCGAGCAACTTTAGTGTCGATGCCGAGCTGGAGATTTTAGACGGCCCGTCGAAGGTGGTCGTTCTGGCGGCGGCCAATGCGGCGCTGGTGGCAGCGATCAAGGCGGCCCGGCAGTTAGAGGGGGAAATGTCGCTGTCGGCGATCTACGCCGCCTTGCACGTCTCTGGCGTGCGCCGGGTGGTGCTGAAACAGCCCACGGCCGACGTGATCTGTGACAAGCGGCATTACCCCAACTGCACCTCGATCAAGGTCACAGGGACGGTCGTTCAATGAGCCGGTTATTACCGCTGAACAGCACGCCGCTGGAACGTGCGCTGGCCACGGCCTGCGACCTGGGCATTGACCCGGAAATCATCCGGGGCGTGGCCGACTCGGCGCGCTGTCCGGTGGACTTCTTGCCCTGGTTGGCCTGGGCCATGTCGGTCGAAGGCTGGGAGGCCGCCGACACCGAAGAACAGCAACGCGCGCTGATTCGCGAGTCGATCCCGGTTCACAAGCGCAAGGGCACGGTCGGTGCGGTGCGCCGAGTGCTGAAGGCGGTCGGGGTGCGGGCCGAGTTCAAGGAGTGGACGCAAATCCCCGGCGCGGTGCCTTACACCTTTGAGTTGATCGCCTGGGCCAACGACAACCGCGGCGACGAGGGATCGATTCTGTCTCCGCAGCTGTTCCAGCGTCTGCGTGCCCTGGTCGACGCGACAAAGAACGAGCGTAGTCACTACGCGCTCAAGGTCGGCGCGCGGTTTGACGGTGGCTTTCGCCTGGGCAATGCCAGCCAAACGCGGCAATTGGACCGCCGCACGCTGGACGTGCAAGGCGTACCGATGGATACCGCCGAGCAAACCCTGGGGCTGGCCAACGCGTCCAGCGTTCGCTGTGTCGTTCATCAAAGCGCCGATCTGATGGGCGTTCCTATTCAAGTAGAGCAGGGCTTTGCGGTCGCGAACGCGCACCGTACCCGAATCGTTGTTCGCGCCACTATGGAGGCCGTCCTCGTATGAGTACCCCGTTACAACCCGTGATCACCAAGGCCGGACTGGCCGCTATCTGGCGCGCAGATAACACCGGCGTGGCGGCAGAAATCACCCATGTCGAAGTGGGCACCAGCGGTTACACCCCGGCCAACACACAGACTGCTTTGCGCACCCCGGTGGCGAAATACGCCATTTCCGACGGCCAGCGCCTGAGCGACACCCTGATTCATGTCACGGCGGTGGCCGACGATGGCAAAGCCTATTGGGCTCGTGAGATCGGCTTTCGGTTGTCGGATGGCACGCTGCTGGCGGTGTGGTCGCACCCGACCGAGGCGCTGACCTACAAGTCGGCTACGGCCGAGTTGCTGCTGGCCTATGACCTGTCGCTGACCGCGTTGCCGGCCAATAGCGTGACCATCACGTCAACCGGTGCGGGTTTGAACCTGACGCTATCGGCCGAGCTGGCCGCGCTGGCGACAGCCAGTGTTGCTGGCATGTTGCGTGATCTTAAGCATCAGGACTCGCTCGATAGTCAGGAAAAAGTCGATCAGGTAGTAGGCCAACAAATCGCCAATTTGATGGACCGAATGAAAACCGCTGAAGTGCGGGCTGAAACGGATCATGAGGAATTGCTAACGGCAGTTGTTGCCAATGCTGCGGGGATTGTTGCCTTGCAAACACTTTTTGCCAAAACCACGCTTGGAGTCTGACCTATGAGTCTCGAATCTGTAATTTCTGACCTCGTTACTGAAACCAAAGGTCTTCTTTCATATTTCACCGGTGCTAAGAAAGGCATTGAAACGGCGGTCGCCTCGGCGATCGCGGCGGTGCCCGCCATGCAAAAAACGTGGTACGTCGACCAGCTCGCTGGCCTGGACACTAACGACGGGCTAACTCGCGATACGGCGTTTCGCAGTATCGCCAAGGCAATGGCGGCCACGCCGGCCAACGGGATCTGCTTTGTTAACCTGCTGTCTGACTACACCATGACGGATACGCCAGCATTGACGGTTGGCTATCTGATCATCAATGGAAATGGTGCAGTTCGTAACTTGTTCCCGAAGTATTACCAAAGTACGGACGCCGCTGGCGTAACCACTACGGGGATGGGTGGGTTTTCCGCGTGGTCACAGGGTTACAACGTCGAACTTCGCTATTGCAACTTAGTGCTGCCGTCTCCGGCTGGACAGGTTCCTGCGCCAAGCACTACGCGCTCATGTTCGTTTGTCCGCACCAACTCTGGGGCCAATCTGCCGCCCTATGTTGGGCTTGTGATGCAGGGTATCGCTGTAACGATGCCGTCGGACTTCTATGGGGCTTTGGTGGGTTTGTCTGCATCGTCAGCGGTATTGACCGTGGCGGGTGGGACGTTCCCCGCTGGCATGCTCGGGCATTACTTTTCAAACGTGACCAACCCCGCTGGAACCAACCCGCAAACCCTGTCAACCGTGTTGACTAACCTCAGTCTGATTTAAGGATCTGCCCGCATGAACAAAGTGAACCTCAATGTTAATTACGAGGGGCAAGCCTATATCGGGTTCGCCTTCGCGGATCTGGCTCTAGGAGCTGCGGTGATTGTTGCCACTCAGCAAATTGATCAAGCGGCCGACGTGGCTCGCCGTGCGGTGCTGGGCGATTCGCTGCGCGCTCTGGAGTATGAGCACGCCGCCGTCGAGGCCCGCGGCTTCGCCGCTGGTGGTTACGCTGGCGACATGCCGCCCTCGGTGCAGGCCTGGGCCGACGCGGCCGAACTGGAGCCCAAAGCGGCGGCCGACAGCATCATTGCCGAGGCCGAGGCTTGGCAAACGGCGCTGTATGCCATCCGTGCGGCTCGTCTGAAGGGCAAACAACGGGTGCTCAAGGCCACCAGTCACGACGCCGCCGAGGCGCTGGCTGACACTGCAATCGCGGCCATTCGCGACAGCATTGCCGGGGTTGGCAACGCTGCCTAAACCCTGGTTCAAACGCCTTGAGCGCCCCGCATTGTCGGGGCGTATTTGTTTGTGCAAATGACCGCGCCGGGCGCGGTCTTTTGCTTTCTGGAGAATGCTACATGAGTGGATTTTTTCACGGCGTTACGACGACGTTGGTCGACACCGGTGCGCGGACCATTGCCTTGCCATCGTCCTCGATCATTGGTCTGTGCGATACCTTCACCCCGGGCATTCTCGGCGGCGGTACGGCCAAAGCGGGTGACCTGGTATTGCTCACCTCCGAGCGCGAAGCCATTGCCGCGTTCGGTGCTGACTCGGCGATTACCCGGGCGGCTCAAGCGATCTATGTCCGCGCCAAGGCGGTGATCGTCGCGGTCGGCGTGCCCAAACTCGAAGATGCCGCGCTGCAAACCTCGGCCATCATCGGCGGTGTCCTGGCCTCGGGGCAGCGCACAGGCCTGCAAGCCTTGCTCGACGGCAAGAGCAAACACAACGCTCAACCCAAACTTTTGATCGCCCCTAAACATTCAGCGACCCAGGCCGTGGCCACCGCCATGGATGCGCTGGCCGGCAAGCTGCGCGCCATGGCCATTGTCGACGGTCCGAACACCACCGACGAGGCGGTGATGGCGTACGCCGAAAACTTCGGCAGCAAGCGGGTGTACCTAGTCGATCCAGGTGTCCAGTACTGGGACACGGTGCTCAGTGCCACGGTCGATGCGCCGGGCTCGGCCTGGGTCGCGGGCCTGTTTGCCTGGACCGATGCGAACTACGGTTACTGGGCCTCCCCGTCGAACAAGGAGTTTGTCGGCATCACCGGTACCACACGCCCGATTGAGTACCTGGACGGCGATGAAACCTGTCGGGCCAACCTGCTCAATGGCGCGAACATTGCCACGATCATCCGTGATGGCGGGTATCGCCTGTGGGGCAACCGCACCTGCTCCAGCGATGCGAAATGGGCGTTCGTCACTCGCGTGCGCACCTGCGACATCCTCATGGATGCAATTCAGGCCGGGCATAAGTGGGCGGTCGACCGCTCGATCACCAAAACCTACGTCAAGGAAGTGACCGAAGGCCTGGATGCGTTCATGCGCGATCAGAAAAACGCCGGGGCGATCATCAATTTTGAAGTGTTTCCGGACACCGAACTCAACACCGCCAGCCAGATCGAGCAGGGCAAGGTGTATTGGCGCATTCGCTTCACCGACGTGCCGCCGGCAGAAAACCCGAACTTCCTGATCGAAGTCACCAACCAGTGGCTGACCGAAGTCCTCGACGCTTAAGGAGCATGCAGGATGATTCCTCAAACTTTGTACAACACCAACCTGTTCGTCGACGGCGTCAACTTTGCCGGTGACGTGCCGAGCCTGACCTTGCCCAAGCTGACCACCAAAACCGACGAGTATCGGGGCGGTGGCATGGCCGGTGCCATCGAAATGGACCAGGGCCTGGAAAAAATGGAAGCGTCTTTTGTCACCAAAGGCGTGCGTCGCGAGTCACTCAAACACTTCGGGCTGGCCGATGGCTCGGCGTTCAACGCGTCGTTCCGTGGTGCCTTTCGCGGGCACAAGGGCACCGTCACGGCGGTGGTGGCTACCTTGCGCGGTCTGCTCAAAGAAGTCGATTTGGGCGACTGGAAAGCCGGCGATCCGGCGGAAATCAAACACGCGATCGCGCCGGTCTACTACAAGCTCGAAATCGACGGTCGGGTGATGTACGAAATCGACATGATTGCCGGGGTCCAGGTGATCGATGGCAAAGACCAGCTGGCTGAAGTGCGCTCCGCGCTTGGTCTCTAAGGGAATAGATCCGCATGACCATGCAAACTGTGAAAAAACTGCCGGCCTGGCTGTCGATCAACACCGACAGCGCCGTCGTGACCCTGTCGCGTCCGAGTGAGGTCAACGGCGTGAAGGTGGATTCATTGATGCTGCGGGCGCCGCTGGTGCGTGAGGTCCGCGCCGCAGATCGGGCGGCGGGTGACGATGACGAGCAGCGCGAACTGTTGCTGTTCGCCAGCCTGGCCGAGGCGGGCATCAAGGATCTGGAAGGCCTGAAGGTGGTTGACTACCGCCGTCTGCAGGCGGCCTATTCGCACCTGGTGCCGCACGCGGATTATTCGAAATCACTCCCGGCGTGGCTGTCGATCACTGCTGAAAATGCGCTGGTCAGTCTGTCGCGCCCCAGCGCAATCAATGGCGTGCAGGTCGACAAACTGACCCTGCGTTCACCCACGGTGCGCGAAGTGCGGGCGGCTGATCGCGCGGCAGGTGGCGACGACGAACAGCGCGAACTGGTGTTGTTCGCGGACCTGGCCGGCGCCGCTATCGCCGATCTGGAGGGCCTGAAGGTGGTGGACTACAACCGCTTGCAGGCCGGCTATTTTCGCCTGGAGCAAGACGACGGGGTTTGATCCGGGGGTGATGAAGATGGTGGCGAAACGTCTCGCGGCGGACACCGGATTTTCTGCCGCCGAGATTCAGTCGATGCCATTTTACGAGATGGTCTGGTGGCTCACGGATTGAGCCGCTTCCGGTAACGCTCTGTACAGGGGAGCCATGACATGGCGAACAAACTCTCCCTCGGGTTGGTGATCGGTGGTGCCGTCAGTCCTACGGTCGGCGCCGCGTTCAATGAGGTGACGGGGCGCATCAAGCGCCTGGAAGCGGAAGGCAACAAGGCGCGGGTGCTGCAGCGCACGATTGGCGACACCATTCGCCTGCGCGATGAATGGAAAAAGGCCCACGACAGCGGCGCCGCTGGGGCGTCCAAGCTGCTGGGTCGCTTGAATTCCAACCTCGACAGCCTGAAAAAACAGGGTATCGAAGTGGGTCGGCTGGACAAGGCGTACCGTTCCCTCGGCCAGGCGGCAAGCAAGGCCGAGTTCAAGGCCAAGGGTTACCAGCAGATCGATGCCGGCAAGGCGGGGATGAAAAGCACGGTCGGTCAGGCCGTGGCCGGTGTGGCGACGGTGGGTATTGCGACCAAGGTCAGTGCCGACTTCGGGGCCATCGTCCGCGACATCGCGATCAAGGCCGGCATTGCCAATGATCCGAAAGAAAAGCAGATGGCGCAGACGATCATCGAGACCTCGCGCGACACGGGTATGGCGCGCAATGACGTCGCCGACGTGGTCAACCAGCTGGTGGGCGCCGGCATGGATCTGGCCAAGGCGCTGGAGTATGCCCCGGTCGCGGCCAAGTTTGCTGTGGGTCAGGGTTCGAGCGGTGCCGACACGGCGAAGATGATCAATGCCCTCGGGCAGAACGCCAAGATTACCGACGCCAAACAGATGCAGCAGGCACTGGAAGCCATTGCCTTTCAGGGCCAGGCCGGCAGTTTTGAAGCGGTCGACATGGCGCGTTGGTTCCCCGAACTGCTGTCGAACATGGGCAATTTGAACATCACCGGCATGGACGCGGTGACGCAGTTGGGTGCCATGCTCCAGGTACAGATGAAGACTGCCGGCGGCGCCGATGAGGCGGCGAACAACCTGAAAAACTGGATGGGCAAGATCGGCTCAACCGACACGGTGGCGGCTTATCAAAAAGCCGGCATCGACTACAAGGGCTCGATGCAGACCGGTTTGCAGAACGGCATGTCGACGCTGGAATCCAGCATGGCCTTGGCGCAGAAGTACATCCAGGCCACCGACCCGAAACGCGCCGCGCAGATGGCCGAAGCGACGGCGAAGATCAGCCAGGAGGCGGATCCAGAAAAGGCCAAGGCGATGATGGCGTCGCTGGAGGAAGCCTTGCGCACCGGTGACCTGTTCGCCGACATGCAGGTCAAGGCCGCGCTTTCGGCCTACCTGCAGAACAAGGCGCTGTACAGCCAACTGAAAAACGATTCGCGTGAAGCGTCGGGCATCCTCGATAAAAACCTCGCCGAGCGGCGTGAAGCGTCGTCGCAGAAGTGGGCGGAAATGGCGCAGTCGATGGATGACGCCCTGCGCAGTGTCGGCGATGCCCTGCGGCCGGTGACCGATTCCGTGGCCGAGGGATTGACCAAAGTCACCAAAGGCATCACCGCGTTGTCGGACAGCTCGCCCGGGGTGGTCACCGGTATCGCGGCAGTGGGCGGTGGATTCCTGGCGCTGAAAACGTTGTTCAGCTCGTACAAGATCGGCAAGGGCTTGTTCAACCTGGCGCGCGGGACACTGGGCAAAGGCAAGTCCGACGAGGTGCAGAAAGTCTTCATCACCAACTCCTTGGAGGGAGATCGTGCCGCGCCTGGGACTGAGCTCAAGGGCAAGGCGGGTAAGGCCTTGTCATTGGTCGAGACTGGACTGAAGGCCGTGGCGGCGGTCAAGGGCGCGTCTGAAGGTGGTGAGGCGACTGACGGGCAGGAGGGCAAGAAAGCCGGTGGTTTTGACTTGGTGTCGACCGGTCTCAAGGTGGTGTCGCTGGCCAAAGAAGCCGCAGGCGATGGCGATGTTCAAGCCGGTCTAGAAGACGGCGCCGTCAGGAAGGTGTTTGTGGTCAACGCTGCCGCCATGGGCGGCGGAGGTGGACCGGTTGAGCTTCGGCGCCGTGGTCGTGGGGCCGCCCGTAATTCCTCGCGGCGGCGTCGGTCTGCAGTGCCGCCACGCCCGGGAGGCCCTTCACGTCCCCCGGTCCCCGCTCCAAGGCCGGCTGTTCCAGCGCCGCGTCCAGCCGCATCCGTATCTGCAACCAGCGGCGTGTTGGCCAAGCTGGGGGGCGTGGCGGAAACGGTGGGGAAGGTCGGCAAACTGGGCAAAGTGATTCCGGGCGGCTCGCTGATAGAAGCCGGTGGCATGGCATTCGAAACCTACCAGAACGCCAAGACCCAGACCGAAAAGGCCGAAGGTTACGGCGAGGCGGCGGGTTCGCTGGCGGGCACCATGGCCGGTGCCGCCGCCGGGGCGGCCATCGGTTCGGTGGTCCCCATCATTGGTACCGCCATTGGCGGAATGGTCGGCGCGTATCTGGGCAGCCTGGGCGGCACTGCCTTGGGCGGTGTCGCGGGCAAGTCATGGTTCGGCAGCGAAGAGCAAAAGCCGGCAACTGCAGTAACGCCTTTGCTGACGGCGCCTCGGCCGGGGCCGGTGGTGCCAAGTCTGGCCAGTATGGGGCGTTCCTTCAACGGGGCGAACGCACCTGGTGCATTACTGATGGCAGGTCCCACCGCACCACCCAGCCCAGCCTTGGGTGATGTCGCGCGCGCGTTGGCGGCGCCGACTCCGACCAAGCCCGCGCCGGTGGTCATTCAGCCGAAAGAGCCTGGGAAACCGGCGCCGACCAAGGTGGATCAGCAGTTTCAGTACTCCTTGAACATGCCAGTCACCGTGCAAGGCGATGTCAAAGATCCGCAACGACTGGCGCAGGACCTGATGCCGCATATGCAGCGCATGATGGCCGATGCCGCGAAACAGAGTGCGTCCAACCAACTGTTCGATGAACCCCATTTGTAAGGAGCACCCATGGCCTACATGGAACAGCTACAGGCCGGCCTGAAGTACCTGGTTGAAGCGGGGGAGACCGGGCGTCGCAGTGCGGATGGCATGCTCGGCCCGGTGAACGGGGCGATCCGCGAAATAACCGGCGCGGCATCCGAGCTGGAAAACATCCCCTTCGTGGGGCCGGCGATAGGTGCCAAGCTGCAGCGAGTGATGCGTGGTGTCGATGCGGCACAGGCCAAGGTCGGCCAGGTGGTGGCCACCTACGGCCGGGCGACCCGTGCCGCCGCCGAGGTGCAGGCGCGCATGGGGACGTTAAAGGAACAGGCGGGCAAGGCATCGACGGCGATCAATTCGATTGCCGGCAAGGTCAGTCCGTCACTGGCCAACATCGTGCCGACCAGTGCGTTCGCCATTGATGGCACGCCGGCACCGGAGGCCGTGAAGCCGTTCCCGCATCTGCTGATCCTGCAGCCGCAAGATCCCAAGGCCCAACCGTATTACTTCAACCTGGATACGGCGGCCTTCGACGAACTCACGCGCTCCACCGAGTTTCGCTGGGCCTCGCAAGAACGCCTGTCGCGCCGGTCGGCGCAGCAAGCGGTCGGCATTGGCGAAGAAAAAATAAGCCTGAAAGGCACGATCTATCCCGGCTTCAAGGGCGGGCTTAAGCAGCTCGACACCTTGCGTAGCATAGGCGCGCAACTGAGGCCGTTAACCCTGACCACGGGCTATGGCGATGTTATGGGCACCTGGTGCCTGAAGAGCATCGCGGAAGAGCAGGGCGCGCTGATGCACGGCGGAATTCCGCGTAAACAAGGGTTCACTCTGGAGTTTGTGCGCTATGGCGACGACATGCAGAACGTCTGACGGGGATCTGCTGGACACCATCTGCCATAACTACTATGGCCATTTGAGCGGCACTGTTGAGGCGGTGCTGAATGCCAATCAGGGCCTGGCCGATGAGGCGCAGCCCTATCGTGCAGGTGTGGTGATCGCGCTACCGGATCTGGCGACGCCCGCACAGGAACAGGTCACACTTTGGGATTGATGGTCTACACTCGAGCCGCTTGATTACTCAAGCTCCTTACTTTCTTACCCGCCTTGTGCGGGTTTTTTTTTGAGCAAAATCCATGACGCCTATTTTTCGCATCGTTGCCAATGGCGCCGATATCACGGCGTTGATCAATGATCGGCTGATTCAGCTGCGCACTCTGGACAAGCCTGGGATGGAATCCGACGAGTTCGAATTACGCATCGATGACCGCGATGGTCAGGTAACCCTGCCGTCGCGCGGCAGTGCCATCGAGGTCTATCTCGGTTACGCCGAAACGTCGCTGGCCCGTATGGGACGTTACATGGTGGACGAGATCGAGGTTTCCGGGCCACCGGACACTCTGGTGATCAAGGGCAAGGCCAGTGACATGCGCGGCACCGGCAAGACCATCCGCAGCGGCAGTTGGGAGAACGTACCGCTGTCGACCATCGTGACCGACATTGCGGCGCGCAACAGCTGGCAGCCGGTATGTCCGGTGGACACCAAGGTGATCCGGGCGGACCAGCTTAGTGAGTCCGATTTTAATTTCCTCACTCGCCTGGCTAAGCAGTACGACTGCACGGCCAAGGTGGCCGAGGGCAAGCTGTTGGTGATGCCGCGCCAAGGCGGCCAAAGCGCAAGCGGCAAGGCCTTCGGTGCGATCACCTTGACGCGCAGCGACGTCAGTCGTTGGCAGTTTCGTCTGGGGGATCGCAATGCGCACAAGGCCGTGGCGACCAAACATCAGGATAAGAAGAACGGAAAACTGGTCGTGGTCTCCCTGGACAACGACGACGTGCCCGATGGCCTGCCGGCGGTGCACACCGACCGGCATATCTATCCCAATAAAACCGCTGCCGAGGCGGCGGCCAAGGCTCGCTTGGCCGCGTTCAATCGATCGGGTGCCGGCGTGCGTCTGGAAATGCCTGGGCGTACGGACATCTTTGCCGAGCGCTCGATCAATGCCCAAGGCTTCAAGGAAGGACTCGATGGTGAGTACCTGACCGATTCGGTTGAACAGGTTTACACCCAGTCCGGTTGGTCGACCACTGTCGAGTGCAACGGCGGCAAGCAAGGCAAAGCGAAGGCCAAGGGCAAGAAGAAAAAACAACCGAAGGACCTCAAGGTGGTCCAGCTGAGTCAATAAGCCGAGTCCGCTGACAGTGTCGCTGTCAGACAAAACAGGAGTTACGCGAATGCCGTTAACTGAATTACAACTACAGCGCATCATGCCGAACGCCCGCCGCCAAGCGGGCGTTTTTGTTTCCGCCCTAAACGCCGCCATGGCCCGCCGGCAAATCAACACGCCAAAACGCCAGGCGGCGTTTCTCGCGCAGGTCGGCCACGAGTCCGGTCAACTGCAGTACGTGCGTGAACTGGGCAGCGAGCAGTACCTGGCCAAATACGACACCGGCAATCTGGCGGTGAAGTTGGGGAACACCCCAGAGGCGGATGGGGATGGCCAGCGCTATCGCGGTCGCGGCCTGATCCAGATCACCGGTTACAGCAACTACCTGCGCTGCAGCCTGGCGCTGTTCAATGACGAGCGTTTGTTGCGCACGCCCGAATTGCTCGAGCAGCCCCAATGGGCGGCCGAGTCGGCGGCATGGTTCTGGTGGGTGCGCGAGCTGAGCGCGTTAGCCGATCGGGACGAGTTCGAGGCGATCACCCGCAAGATCAACGGCGGCCTCAATGGTCTGACGGATCGACTGCAGCTGTGGGAGCGGGCGAGGGCGGTGTTATGCGTCTCGTCGACCTGATCCCTGCACCGTCCCGAGTGTTGGTAGTCGGCAGCCTACTGATTGCAATCGCAGGTGGTGCTGCCGTGCTGACCTGGCAGGTCCAGGACTGGCGCTATGGCCAACAGCTCGCTGAACAGGCCCGACTGCACACTGACACCCTCAATCAACTGGCCCTGGCTTCGACCGCGCAACAGCGTGCCGAACAAGACAAACGTCTGGCCTTGGAGCAGCGCCTATCAGCCAGCGAACAAACCCATTACCGAGCCCTGAGCGATGCCCAACGTGATCAAGGTCGCCTGCGCGACCGCCTTGCCACTGCTGATGTGCGCCTGTCAGTCCTACTCGACGCCACCGATTCAGCCAGCGGCTGCGCAATGTCAGCCACCACCACCGGCGGCGTGGTTCATGGCCCCACAAGAGCCCAACTTGACCCAGCGCATGCTCAACGAATTATCGGCATCACCGATGTCGGCGACCAAGGATTGATTGCCCTGGCAGCCTGTCAGGCCTATGCCAAAGAAGTCTCAACACCGAAGTGAAAAAGAGCGACCGGGGTGGATGCGTCAACATCCAACCCGGCCGCCGTCCCTGCAGATGGTCCCTGCAAGTCCAGCCAAGGCTCTTACTCCGTGCACGAAGTGCGGCGAGCCTAGCACCTGTTTATCCATACAGTAAAGGTCTTGCTATTTATGTCTACTCCCATCATCCCTTGGATGGGCGGCAAACGCCGCCTGGCCGACCGCCTCATTCCGCTTTTTCCACCACACGAATGCTACGTCGAAGTTTTTGCCGGCGGTGCCGCGCTGTACTTCATGCGACCCCAGGCCGCGCCCGTTGAAGTCCTAAACGATATCAATGGCGACCTGGTCACGCTTTACCGCGTTGTGCAGAACCACCTCGAAGAGTTTGTGCGCCAGTTCAAATGGGCACTCAGTTCGCGTCAGGTGTTCGAGTGGCAGAAGATGACCCGTCCCGAAACCCTCACCGACATTCAACGCGCGGCCCGCTTTTTCTACCTGCAGCACCATGCCTTTGCCGGCAAGGTCTCCGGACAGACCTTCGGTACCGCGACCACCGGCCCAGCCATCAACTTGCTACGAATCGAGGAAAATCTCTCGGCTGCTTGGCAGCGCCTGTCTGGCACCTACGTGGAAAACCTACCCTGGCTCGAGTGCGCTGAACGCTACGACCGTCCTCATACCTTTCATTATATGGACCCGCCGTATTGGCAGACTGCCGGGTACGGGGTGGATTTTCCGTTTGAGAATTACGAGCGGATGGCCGACTTCATGCGCCGCTGCAAAGGCAAGGTCATGGTCAGTATCAACGATCACCCGGATATCCGTCGCGTCTTCGAGGGCTTCCACTTTGAAACTTTGGACATCCGCTACAGCAATACCAATCAGCGCCAAGGTAAAGCTGAGGTCAGCGGCGAACTGGTGATCATGAACTGGGAGCCGATTGCATTAGGAGGATTGTTCTAGGTCATCAGGTGTAGGAGGCCGGTGCGCCGAAAGCAGTCACTGGTGACCGGCTGCGTTCGGCCGATTCTGTTGAAAAAGTCGGCCATAGCTTCCACGATAAAAAAGTACGCGCTTGAGATTGAAATCTTTACTTTGAGCAGAGCATTCCGGGCTCAGATTTTGCGTAGCTGCGCGCAAAAAAGGCGTTTTCAGCAGTCCGTACGTGGTCCATCTGGAAGGGCCGACTTTTTCAACAGTATCGGCCTATTGCGGACGCTGATTCACGTTTGAATCAACCGGACTGCCGGAGGCAAGTTCGGTTGAGTGGGAGTTAAATGTCTTAGCGGGATATGCAGTCTCATTTAGAGCGGCCGATCTTCTCCAGACCATCAGCCACTTGCCCGATGCCAGTGTAGATTGAGGTCGCAACTCCCACATAGACGGGAACGACTGTTGCCTCAATGCTGACGAGATTTGAAGTCAGACCAGCCGTGATACCTAGTGCGGCATTCGCTGATGCCAAACCTGTTCCCGCAATAATGCGCAGCGTGGGCCCAGCCCAGCGAGAGAGGAGTGTGGCGTCTGACTCTTTCTTGGGAGGCTCCTCCGATGCCTTTGAGGGAGTGCGGTTACGCGATCGAAGAATCAGGTTATCACGCCGCGCGAATGCAAGATCCAGTTGCTCCTTGTGCTTGGAAATGCTCAAGCTTTCGGCCTTATCACTAACATGCGCAATTAGCTCATCTTCTGATTGGAATTCCAGATCTGCGGCAGGGAGAAGGAACTCTCGAGGTATCGAACGCAGATCGCTTGCATTCTCCTGCAATGCCTCTAGGAGACCGGAGTCCTCGAGTGCGAGGAACACATCTTCATGCAATCGAAGTGCAGCATCAGTCTTGGAGGCTACCAATCCAACGAGGTCTGCGATGTGCTCTGTGTCATATGCGTGCCACCTGAGTTCGTCAGCGCGTTGCGAAAACTTAACAAGTTGGTGGAAGTCAAGTCGACGAAACGCTTTCTCTAAAGGGGGCTGCAACACCCCCTCCAGATCAAACATCCGCTCCTGAAGTTCGCCAGCGTCCTCTCGGAACAGTGTCGGGTGTTTTGGCCGCTTGTGGTCGTAGGAGGTCGACCTCCAGGACGATCTCCTTACGAGTAGAGGAAAATCTAACTGCTTCTCGGTGGCGACTAAGAGTCCTTGAGGAAGCTCTCCAACGAGCCAACCTTCGACGGAGTCACTGTCGGTTTGAACCTTTACCCAGACACCTCTTTCTCTCAGTTGCATGTGCATCCTCCGATGAGATCGGTAGAAAAGGAGTGAAACTGATTAAAGTGCTACAAAACGACCCTAAGCAGCCTGTGGCAGTCGACAGAAATCAGCCGAAAGCAGCCAGTCAGATGCGTCTATAAAGCTAGGTGGCATTCAGGTTGATTACATGTGTAATTGAGAGGAAGAATAGCAACGTGCCCAAAATCATAACAAAGGCATGAGGAAGTGCGACATGGGGCCACAGTGTGACTTGTTTAACTCTCTGGATTCGTATCGTTTTCCACGCGCTGTACCACGACGAGCCAATTTGGAATGGATGTTCGACTTTCGCTTCACCACGAAAGTGTGCTTCGATCAGATTGCTCCGGGAGTAGTAAGAGATCTGAAAGAGCTTCCATTCAATCTCAAGTAGCCAAAAAAATGCAGTACTTATGGAGGAGATAAGAAAAGGAAAATACGAATGACTAGCGAAAGCTCCAGCTATCGAGACCAGACCGAAGGTTACGCTCCAAGCTTTGATAGTCAAGGCGCGTGAATCGAAGTCCTCAATGGTCTTTTGGAGATGTAAATATTCTGCTTGAAGCGCTGCATACAGTTGGTCTTCAGTCATAGAAGGTTCCTTTTTCTAAGTGCCATCGTTCGTTCGATTTAAGTAATCTGCCAGATGATCCTGTCTAGCCAGTAACCTACGCTGCGGTTTTTGGTTTGATTCAGCCAGTACTATTTACAATAGCCTATGTCAGAAGCTGCGGCTGGCGGGCCAGCTTGGCCATTGAGCTGAGTTGATCGCGGTCGGAACCGACGTTGGTCACCTCGTGCGCAACGATCAAATGGTGCTGAGTATCGACCGCTGTCTGCACGTTGTAGCCGACGACTCCCGTTCCGCGCGTCATCATGGAGCGGGCGTCTGGATCGCTCAGTGAGACCTGTTTATTCGTCGAGACCTTTTTTAGCCAACGCAGTGACAAAATTTGGTACACCGGATCCAATGGTCCATTCCCCTGCAGTATTGACGCGCATGCAATCGGAGAAAAATGCAACATAGCGATCTATATGTTGGCCGGTGCCTGTTGGATAACAAAGTAATTTCCACCGATTTAGTTCGCCACCATCAAATATAATCGACCCCGCATTGTATGCGGCCGCAACCATAGGAGGGTCAAAGTGTGTGTTGCCCAATTTTTTTGCAATGCACGCTGTACCAGCTTCGATAGACAGTTCTGGGGACAATAATTGGTCGCCGCTGATATTCCGACCTAACACGCCTTGGGCCGTTTTGACTAAGGTCTGCATGAGTCCAACACTTTCGTCACCTATTTTTGGTTCTTGACGACGCGCGGTTGGATTACCTCCACTCTCTGCTGCAATGGTTGCGACAATAAGTTCGACCGGTACACCATATTGCTTAGCATATTGCGAACAAAGCTCTCCGTAACGATCCCAAATAGCGCGTACAGTTGTCGGTTCACCCGCAGTGCCCATAGCTGGTGCACCTTCCACTGAAACACCTTTTGAAGTGAGCGCCCAAGAAACCCCCTGTGGAAAGTGTTTGTGCGGTGTCGTTAGCTGTGAAATAACTTGTTCCAATATGTCAACGTTTGCAGGAGCAGTTGGTGAACTCGGTGTACTAAAATTATCTGTAGTGGCTGTGGCTGTGGCTGTGGGTGTGGGTTGATTAGATGGAGGAGGTGGATTTGAGGTTGACTTGCCAATCTGTTCACTAAGATTTTGTACCGTTTGAGCAATTTGGTCTCCTTTGTCTTTTGAACCTTGGCTGCTCCCCCAATAAAAACCAACAATGTTGGCAGATATACCATTAATAAAGCCTACAGCTGTACCTATTAGACCGAAAGCAGCTGTTACTACATTGGCTTTATCAGTGGGAATTACAGCTCCTGTGAAGACTAAAATCAATGCTCCGATAACTACGACTAGCAACCCCGTCAAACTAAAAGCCACCAGCCACATGCCTGCAGAAAAAACCTTCCCTGCAAGACCGGTATCCCGCTGAAAGTCCCCAGCCCGGGTGCGGTCTTCCAGCTCTAATTCTGCGAAGCGAATGCCGGCATCAATCTCGTATTTCCTCAGGTCAGCTTCAGCACTGCGAAGCTTAAGCAGAAAGTCGGGGTTGTTTGAGTTGTTCTCTACTAAAGTTGTAATTTCTTCAGGTGTCAAAGTTGTGTTGGTAGAATTTGCTGGCTGCTTCGGTGTAATTGTTGGTGGCGTTTGGTCTGTCTTTGTATCTGTTGTATCTGTCGGTGCCGGTGCCGGTGCCGGTGCTGGTGCTGGTGCTGGTGCTATTGGAGATAGACCTGTTGAAAGGGCCCCAGAAACGACAGCGGCAGCGATTATATTAAATGGCGGAGGCAAGGTAAGTGCAGCAAGCAATGTTGGAGCTACCGAGCTAAGTATGGACTTTGTAATGGGAGTCAACGCCATTTTCATCACTCCAAATCAAGGATGTAGACAGAGCGATTTTTTTGATCTGTCTGATTTAAAGCGCTAGATGTTCTTTTTCAAATTAGGTCGGTTTTTTCATGAGTCAAGCCGATCCGATAGTAAAAATTGCAATAGGTAACTAACCGTCTAGAAATTATGCAGTTAAAAAGACGGCGATGGAATTCTTCAAGTTCATGATTTTTAAGAGAAGAGAAAGCTTTGGCGACAAGGTACAAAGCGACGGTGGAGCGGAGACCGTCACAATCCGGATATAAGCAGCTGGATGCGAACGTCCGCTACTGGCAATTCTGTTGAAAAAGTCGGCCATGGTTTCCACGGCAGAAAAGTACGCGCTTGAGATTGAAATCTTTACTTTTAGCAGAGGATTCCCAGGCTCCGATTTCGCGTAGCTACGCGCAAAAAAGGCGTTTTCAGCAGTTAGTACGCGGGCAGTTTGGCAGGACCGACTTTTTCAACACAATCGGCCGTTTTCTGCCCATCGCGAGGGGCTGAAAACGACCCAATGACGGTGGGGACGGGCAGAATTCGGCCAGAAGCGATCCTTCACTTTTTACTCTGGTACGAGAATGGGCCCGCTGACCCAATTGTTTTTTCTTCACGCCCCGCGTTACCCTCGAAACAAGTCGAATACGTGAAACAGATGGACTTGCCATCGTGGTGCATTCCCGTCGGCCAAATAAACGGATAGCAAGTTGAGGGGAAAGTGGACTTTAAAGAAGCATTCATCCTGGTAATGGATCTTGCTCAGGCCATGCCTGCGATATTCGACAGGGTCAAAATAGAGTTCGCCTTTGGTGACGGCAATCCCACCATCGGCGACTGGTCGGACCCAAGCAGCCCAGGAATGCTCGTCACCGGCGATGGTGTTGGTTGCAAGAGCGGCGTGTATTTTTTTGGCTCGCCCGAGAGGGAAATCCTCTACATCGGCAAGGCAACCAGGAACAATCTGCACCATCGGGTTTGGGACCATGTCAAGACGCCCAGCATCCGAGAAGACGGCAGGCGGACCTTTCCCAACCACCGGTTCACCGGGCTTGAGCAAGACAAAAATCCAATGCCCCACATTCATAGCGGTGAAGCACGGATTGCAGTCATTACGGTCTCTGACCCGGTGGTGGTATCCCTCATTGAGGTATATCTACATACGGCCCACGTAAAACGGCACGGTAGATTGCCAGCTTTCAACCGACAAATTGGCTAGTCAACAGATCGGCGCTCCTTGTCGTTGCGACGGGCTGACACTTCCCTACTGCAACTCAGGCTGGCCAGGCAGCCCTGATTTGATCAGTTCGACAGTGCGCAGCACCTGCGTGACCAACCCACCCGGATCAGACAAACAGTCCATTTTGCTTGCAACGTTGTCCTGGTAAAGGCATGAGTACCAGTTGAAGGCGTTCCAATTCCGCTGCATCAGGTGTAAAGGCAATTGAGGAATCGGCGCCAACAGCCTTCCATCGCTTGCCAGTTTCCCGTTACTGACCGGCACCACGCCATAATGCAGCGCATCGGTAGCAACCTCGATTCGCAACAACACCCCCTCAACGCCAATGTCGAAAAACATCCCCACGTTCTTCAACCTCAATGCCTTGGGCATGAACCACTTGCAGCAATTCGCCTCGATACTTTCATGCCCGGCAAAGTCAATCGGCGATGGCATCGGAGCATAACGCTCTGATAATGCTCGTCGCACAGCCTCAAAGTAGCCGAACAATACTTTCCCCTTCGCATGGGGGAGTGCTTGGGCGATGGCTTCGGCCGCCTGCAGATTGTCCCCGGCGGTGAGAAGATCAATTAGTGCGTTTCGTGTGGTATGCGTCATAGCCCGCCCTGTGATTTTTTGGACCAGGTTCTTGTATTGGATCAATGCGTGCTGAAGTGCAGGCGTCTCGCTTGAGGAACTGATGCACCGCTCAAGCCAGTCCAGGATGTGCTCCTGGTACGACAGTCGACGGTAACTCACGTCGCAATGACTACTTGCCTGCGCGTCCGTGCCTTTTTTTGTCAGGTACCACAACTGCCACTTCTTGCCTGAGGCCTTGCCAATATCGTCATAACGCTTCAATTGTTGGTTGCCGTCGAGAGCGTCGATCTTGTTTTCAATAAGGATGAGGTGATCCCTCAGGTGAATCACCACATCAACACGACCATACCCCGCGAACGTCTGCTCCTTTTGCACCCTGGCTTCGTTGAGGCTGCATTCATGCGCAAAATCCATTGTCGACAAGAACAGTTCGAGGAAGTGCACGCCTTGACCGTGACGGCCCTCGGGGCTTAATAGTTCTGCGATCATCGCCGAGTGAGTGTTGACCTCGGCCCGCTCGATTCGGGTGATGGTGAAGAGGTTGAACAGCTCACCGCTTGCTGCGAGTTTGGTTTTCGCCTCCCTCACCAGGCCGCCGGCCTGATCCAATAACAACTGTACTTTCTCCATGCTCACTGAAACTCCGTTGTGCTGATGGATGGCGTAGCTGGGGGCAAGCATGTCACTCCAGGGTGGTTCATGGCTAGACGCCACCAGAGGCCCCGTGCCCAAGTCTGGCTGACGAGGTCTTTTCCAAAGCTGTGACCAACTGAAAACCTGCCTTCTGATACAACTTACGGGCATCGCAAAGCACGTCGGTTGACCAACGCGCCGCAGTGACGACCGACAGAGATCGACCCATTTCTGCCGGTCAAAAAAAGGACGTAGTCGATCCCAATGCTGGCATTTAAGAGGTGCGCTAAATAGCCGACTATTATGAGAGCTTGAGCGTGATATAAAATAAATAGATATAATATCCGCTCGGCTTAACGGTGCGGCTGTTAAAATCTTTCCTGATTTAGCTTTATAAAGCTATTACTTAAACAGCCTCGGAGTTAAGGGTGCCGGAGGTGTGTCTAAGTATCTGTCACCAAAGTAAGTAAGGAGTATTTTTCCAAATCGACTGCTTCTAAATGCGTCGATACGCTGGGAAAACTCAACAAATATTTTCCTGATGGTGTCAGTTTTATACTCTGAGTGGTCTATCCCGGTGTTAATGTCACAAACGGGGTAGGTGCCCGACGAAATGGCATTATTTCCGATGGGCTCGTAGGTTGTTGGTTCGAACTTTGGTAATATACTATTTAACGTACGGTCATTGTAGCTGTATAAATTGTATGTTAGTGCTATGTTTTTATGTGTGAAAAGCAGCCATTCCAAATCATCTTTCTCAAGGACGCCTGCCATCATGAAGAGATAAATAGTAATGTCTTTTTTAATGTGCTGCACAGCTTGGTATAAAACTATCGTGCCCAGTGAGTGGGCGCTTAGCACGACGTGATCGCCAGGCTTATGTGCGGAATTTATTTTATTGGCTAATAATTCTCCGATTTCTATCGCTCGCTCGTTTGCATTACTCCATTGCTCATGCTTTCTAGTAACCTCATCCACGTCGAAGATGGCAACGATTGCGCTTATTATTGAGTCGAATTTATCGCCGATATTCTCTGAGTTCCAGTTAATTATATTTGTCGGAAAAGCTGGGTTTTTTTCTTCTTGAATTCTTTTGTGTAGTAGCTTTACGTCTTCTGGAATGAACGAGTAGTTCCAGGACCAACCGAGATGAGGGTTGTACAGAAAAAAACTTTCCCATCCATTGTGATCTGAATTGAATCCGTGTGTGAAATAAGAAGTTAATTCGCTCATGGTCTTCCTTGTATGCGTTATTTTCTTTGATAGGTACGAAAAAGTTGGTGTACGAATTTATCGGTGATGTGATAGAAAACCTTAGAGCGGCCCCGATCAACTTTTCACGATTACACGGAAAAATATTTCTTCAGACAGGTAAATTTTTGCGCTCGATGAAATTTTATTACACCTCGATAGTCCGCTCACTGCCGGTCATGGCCACGCGACTGACTGGTCAAACCCTTAGAAAATGACCGGTCAGGTCGAATGCAAATGGGTGGGTAAATCTGTGAAATTACCCTTAAAACAGCCTTTTGATACGGTTTTCCTGGTGCTGCTCGTTGCCACAACGCCTTTCAGATATACGAAGTTACGAGGCCTGTGGTGAGGCACTACGGACTAGGCCTGGATCAAAAGCTAGGAGCGAGCGTGGATCAATCGATATCAGCCAATTCAAAGCAATCAACTCGTTGCGCTGGGAGCGGACCGAAAGCTGACCAACCCAGCGGGGCTGCATCGAAAAGCGTTCTTTGCCCATTTAAGTCGGTCGGGGACAGTCGTTGAGCGCTTTACCAATGCAGCTACGAGTATTCCGAGTTCCGAAAAACTTCTAAGTTATATAAGTACAAGGCAGAAAGAGCTTTAAGCAAGTCAGGAAAATTTGTTAAATATAAATGCCGTCTTGTAGGGCACGTGCTCCGTGACTGGCTACCTTTGAGGAACAAATTTGGCCACCAATCCACTAGAGAGTGGTCTTTCATTTCGATGCTGATACCGGTTTCTGCTCACGCTCACACTGTGTTTTTCCATCAATGGTAAGGGTTCCATTTTCACCGATCGAAAAAACTTTCTTTACGATGTCCTTATACGGAGATTTTTCACCCTTGTATTCAGCAGTTACACTATTATGAATTAATACATTCCCTTCAATTTTGAATGTCCCTCGAACGATCGATCCCAGAGGTTGAAACAAATCGTACGAACCGTCGGCGCCATATCGAACTCTACTTTTCATGTCAGCATGACCAGGCATCATACAGTTCCATGAGCCGACAATTTTTTGTAGGTCACCGAGGGTGGGCTCTTGCCCCTTATCCCGACGATTGCAAAGGAAGTGAGTGTCATCGACTACTCCTGCCTGCTCGGTTGATAACATTGCGACTCTCATACGACCACTTGTTTGCGCAGGAGATGCCTTACCGTCCATGATTTTAGACGTGTAGGTCTCGGAAATGTGGTCACCATCAAAAATATATGTGCCCTTAAGTAGAAGCTTTCCGCTAACGATGTTTAGTGATGCGGAACCGTCTACACTGTAGGTTCTAATGGCGAACTTGTCTTCTGACCCTTTGCAACTCCAGTCCCCTATGATTGAGCCATCTGACCCCGCTCCGCGGAACTGAAGCACCAGTTCAGGCCGTGCTGCTTTATCCGCTTGTTCCTCCGCCTGACATGCTTTGCGAGCTCTATCGGTCAACGCTACTACCCCGGCATCAGGAAAAGTCTCATATACGTCTACAACAGCTTTGCGAAGGGTCGTCTCATCATCGGTGTTGCGAGTTAAATTAGGGATCAGGAAAATAGCCTTTGCCTCAGGGACACCCTTGTTTCGCATAGAGACTACTGCTTGGTACAACAAAACGTCTCTATTGCAGTCGGCCTGGGCGATACAAGAGGTCATACCTAAACTAAACCACATTAATCTTGAAAAAAACGCTTTCATAATACATCCTTGATCATTAAGTTGCTGCAATCACTAGTTAATTAGCTTTGATTCGTCAGTAGCATCTTCAATCCCAATCCTTAAACTATTCTTGGATCTAAATCACTACAGGGCGACTTTATTTTCTATCAGGCATTGCCGGTAGGAAACAACTTTTATTTGTTCAGAGTCATATGCTGTGTACACCTCATACGCCCCTGCAATCGCGCCCACCATTGACCGCCTGTCATCCTCATTTTTGATGTGATCCATGTAAACTACCGCTGCCTCCTCGCTGATCCCTTGTTCCCGAATCTGGGCCGCAGCTTGGTAATACTTCGAGATTTTAGTGCAAAAAGTCTGAAGGTCGTTTGTAGATTCTTCAGCCATTACTACACACGAAATGGTGGAAAGAATGACGGCGAGAAATCCACGTGATTTTAAAGCCATGACTGCCTTCCTTGAGTGCGTAGTGGCAAGACGACAGCACTTTATGAAAAATTTCGATTGCGGGCAAGTTGCTCGACTAGGAGGCGTTCCGGAGGGGGCTTGGCTAGTGGCGCCTTGATGACTTGGCCGGACGGATAGCGAGCTAACGCACTGCGTTAGGCGTCTTGGTTGGAGCATCAGCCCGGGAGTGCTAAGCCTGTGGTCGCTCTTTTGATCCTGTCCCACTTCGATTGGGACCATATGAACGCGCCAGCGACCTAGTGGAGCGATTCGAGGTTGACAGAATTGTTCTGCCATATTCTGGGTCAGTAGAGCTGGCGGTTATCTTGGCCAGCCAAGTAGCATCTTTAGACGAACGCGCCGTCGCACAGCTACATAGCATCGCGGCAGAAGGGAATACTCTCTGGGGGGCGTTGCGATTCATCCAGCTACAGAGTGAGCCGACATAGAGAAGTGAGCCTCAGACAGGGTGTGGCAACCGAAACCATAAGAAGCCGAACGTCCGCTGTTGGCCGTATTCTGCCGGTTCTGACCGGCAGCTATGGGTTGAACGCGCCCGCCCTTGTGCGCACTTCACTCCGCTGCTCGACGGTTGAATCCACAGCCGATCACGGTCACTCCGGCGTCATCATTACCGCGAGCGTCATCTTGATTAATTCTTCATTACGGTTGATCGCTTCCAGAGCGCCGCGAACATTGCCACCGACCTCAGTCGCTCCGCGTTTCTCAGCCCAAAGCGTAAGCTCCATGATGGCAGCCTCCAGGGCGAGTTGATTTTCGTTGAGCTTGTACAGCAGAGAAGGGAGCAGGTCGGCATTGGCCATCGCGAATCCTCCGTGAAGCATTCAGCGTAGCAGTCGAATGTTTGGGGTGCGACTCAAGGTGATCTTGCTTAAGCAAATCCCGGTTCGCCTAACCCGCCCACCAAGAACCGGTAGTGCCCGTGACAGCTTGCTAAAAAGTTGCTACATCGTGAAGAGATAACGTAGGGCGAACCCAGACTCGCCGGGGCTGTGGTGGTTGGCTACATCCAATCCATCATTGGACCTCATCGCAGAGGCTCGCCGTACTGGAGGTTAGGGGGGGGCCTGATACCAATTCTGATACCAAACGGCGTTATTTAAGGTGTTTTGATGCGATCCGGCGCGGCTCAAGCCCTTGATTTTCCTGCGCTTTACGCAACATCACGACGCCCAAAAGATCGCATGGTGATGTTAGCTGTAGAGATCAAAGGTTTTTCCTGCGAAGCATTCAGAGTAGCGGGTGGCGGCAGTACCGAATCAGTACCTGCGCTGAGGCCGGGATCATTCCCGTCATCAACCAAGGGGGGGCGCATAAAGTTTGGCGGCGATTGTACTGGTCTGGCTCTTTAAACGATAGGGCAATCCGGCCCCTCAGACGCTTTGCTGGCATCAGCGGACAGATTTTCAACATTTCAGGTTAACTATTGGTTACAAAGTGTGGCTAAAATGCCACCTATCATTAGTTGCCGATATTCAGCGCCGGCTCAACGGCGTGCCATAGGGCTGCTAATCATATTCAGACGCTGCAAAAGCCCCGCAGGCCAGAGACTGGCAGGGCGCGCAGTTTGTTCACCCATGACGTGTGACGAATTCCGTGAAACTCATCATTGCCGCTATCTACGTTGTCTCCATCGCGTATGTCCATCTGCGTGGGCGGGTGCGCCATAAACTGGGCCGCCAATTGAGCGACCACTCGACGTTTCTGGCGCCGATCAACTGCTTCCTTTATCTGTTCTCGAAGCTTCCCAACAAGCCGTATCTCAATCCGGCCGACTTTCCCGACCTGAGCCCGTTGCAGGCCCACTGGGAAGAAATCCGCGCCGAAGGCCAGAACCTCTTGCAGGCCGGGGAGATCAAGCGCTCCAGCCAGTATGACGATGTGGGTTTCAACTCGTTCTTCAAATCCGGCTGGAAACGCTTCTATCTCAAGTGGTACGGCGACAGCCATCCGTCGGCGATGAAGCTCTGCCCGCGCACCACCGAACTGGTGCAGAGCATCGGTTCGATCAAGGCGGCGATGTTCGCGGAATTGCCACCGGGTTCGAAACTGGTGCGTCACCGCGACCCGTACGCCGGCTCTTACCGATATCACCTGGGCCTGGCGACGCCCAACGACAGCGGTTGCTACATCAACGTCGATGGCGAGAACTACCATTGGCGCGATGGTGAAGCGGTGATGTTTGACGAGACGTACATTCATTACGCCGAAAACGCCACCGAGCAGAACCGGATCATTCTGTTTTGCGACGTTGAACGGCCGATGAAGTATCGCTGGGCGGCCGCGTTCAACGCCTGGTTCAGTCGCAATGTGATGTCGGCGGCTGGAGCGCCGAACGAGGAGGGTGACCGGACCGGCGCCATCAATCGACTGTTCGGCAGGATCTACAAGATTCGTCTGCGCGGCAAAGAACTGAAAAAGCGCAACCGTAAGCGCTATTACCTGGAAAAGTGGGCGATCTTCGGCGGGTTGCTGGCGATCTTCATACTGGTCTGATTCATTCGCCGGGTCGACCGAGGGCATCGCGGGCTTGCCTTCGGTGAGCCAGGCCGGCCGCGCGCCTTACTTGCTGACTTTTTTCCTTGCCGCCGGTTTGGCAGCCGGTTTGGGTTTTGCGGTCGCCTTGCCTGGCGCCTTGCCGCCCAGACTGCGTTTGAGCAACTCAGTCAGGTCAATGACATCCGCTGTTTTGCGCTCCTCTTCGCCGGTGGCCGTTTCCACATCCTCAATCTTGCCTTCGTGGGCTTTCTTGTCCACCAGGGCCATGATCTTGTCCTCAAACTCGTCCCGGTAGTCATCCGGCGACCACTCGGCGCTCATGTCCTCCACCAGTCGCTTGGCCATGTCCAGTTCGCCCTTGGCCAGCTCGGCCTTGGTGACGTCAGGGCCGAGCGCCAACTCCTCCAGACTGCGCACTTCCGCCGGCCAGCGCAGTTTCACCAGCACCATGGCCGATTCCAGTGGCATCAGCGCCGCCAGATACTGGCGGGTGTGCAGCACTACGCGTGCCAGGGCGACTTTTTTGGTTCGGGTGAGCGTTTCGCGCAACAGCGCATACACCTTGCCCCCGCGTTTATCCGGTGCCAGGTAATAGGGCGTGTCGATGTTCTGCAACGGGATCTGTTCGCTGTCGACAAAGGCAAAAATGTCGATGGTCTGGGTCGACAGGGGATGCGCCGAGCGAATTTCCTCTTCGCTGAGCACCACGTATCGACCCTTTTCGTACTGGACACCCTTGACGATGTGTTCCTTGGTCACTTCCTTGCCGGTGATCTTGTTGACGCGCTTGTAGCCCACCGGGTCCATGCTGCGGCTGTCGAGCCAGTCGAAATCCACCCCATGGGAAGACGTCGCCGAAACCAGCGCCACGGGGATGTGCACCAGGCCGAAGCTGATTGCGCCCTTCCAGATTGCCCGCGCCATGGTCGTCTACTCGTGAGTGATGATCAGCTGACACGTGGCCTCTGGAAAAAGTTTCAGCGACCTTCAGCCCCACCGGGATGGGGCGCCAACTTCGTGTTACATCTTCTCGGAGTTTTTTGTTAACAAATACGAACCCCGAGCGTAGCGTGCTATCGAAGACTCTATTCTGGCTCACGTCGAGAGGCTCCCCATGAACCGATGCATGCTTGGCCTCATCACGCTGGCCCTCAGCGGTTTCATCATTCCGGCGGTTCAGGCTCATGTGGCAGGGTCAGGTGCGCCGATGCAGATCGCCCAGAACTTGCCGGGCAGCAATAACAATCCCTACAACAGCCCGATTCGCCGCGCCAATCCAAACAGCATGCAGGGTACACAGCCCAGCGCGCCTGCCGTCCGGGGGCCGAACACCGTGCCGGTTCCGCGGCCACCGACCCTCGATAATGGTGGCGTCGGCAATCGCTATCCTCAGGATCGGCCGGCCCCCACCAGCCCACCCAAGTTCATCCCCAATCCGCCTCAGCGAGACCCGGACGCCCGCAACCCGTGATGGCCGGGCAGCCAGGCTGTCGGTCATTTCTCATGACAAAAGGAATCGTGCATGTTGCGTAAAACCCTTCTGGCCATTGTCTGTGCCAGCGCCTTGATGACCACCACATTGTCCGCCATGGCAGCGGCTGCCCAGGAGATGACGAGCGAGCAGGGCACGCTTGAAGTCACACCGATCGTCACGGGGCTGGAACATCCCTGGGCCCTGGCGTTTCTGCCTGACCGCCAGGGCATGCTCGTGACCGAACGGCCCGGCAACCTGAGGCGGGTGACGGCTGACGGCAAACTCTCAGCACCGATCAGTGGCGTGCCAGAGGTCTGGGCCAAGGGGCAGGGTGGCTTGCTGGATGTGGCGCTGTCACCCGACTTCAAGCAAGACCGCACGGTCTACCTGTCTTATGCCGAAGGTGGAGGTCAGGGGGACAAGGCCGGGACTGCCGTCGGCCGTGGGCGCTTGTCCGAAGACCTGACCTCACTCAAGGATTTTCAGGTGATTTTCCGTCAGGAACCGAAGCTGTCGGTCGGCAACCACTTCGGCTCGCGGCTGGTGTTCGATCGGGAGGGCTATCTGTTCATTACCCTGGGAGAAAACAACGACCGCCCGACCGCCCAGGACCTCGACAAGTTGCAAGGCAAGGTGGTGCGGATTTACCCCGACGGCAAGGTGCCGGACGACAACCCCTTTGTCGGTCAGGCCGGCGTGCGCCCGGAAATCTGGTCGTACGGTCATCGCAATCCCCAAGGTGCGGCGCTCAATCCCTGGACCGGCATCCTCTGGGAGAACGAACACGGTCCCCAGGGCGGTGACGAGGTCAATATCATCGAACGCGGCAAGAATTACGGCTGGCCGCTGGCCACCCATGGCATCGACTATTCCGGCCAACCGATCCCCGAAGCCAAAGGCACCACCGCCGAAGGCACCGTCGCACCGCACCATGTCTGGGAGAAATCCCCCGGCCTCAGTGGGCTGGCGTTCTACGACGGCGACCGATTCAAGGCCTGGCAGCACAATGCGTTTATCGGTGCTTTGGTGACTCAGGAATTGATTCGCTTGCAGTTCGACGGTGATCGGGTGGTCCACGAAGAGCGCTTGTTGGGTGAGCTCAATCAACGCATTCGCGATGTGCGGCAGGGACCGGATGGCTATTTGTACGTGCTGACCGATGAAGCGAACGGTGGGCTGTACAAGCTGGGACTGAAATAACGTGCAGCACCGTGGAGAGGGGCAGGCGCCCTTGCCATAGCAATCGGGGCGTTCACTCGCGACGATACAGGATCACCGCCGCCCGCAGCTTGTCCCGGCCGAACCGGCACATTTTTTCGAATTCCCCGTGGCTGACCGGCAGATGCTGGCAGTCCATGGGTTGGCGATGCTGGCTATGGTCCACATCGGGGTCATGCAGGTAGACGAATTCGTCGTCGCAATCGGTGACGATCACCCAATGCGGCGATTTCGAACGGGTCAATCGATAGCTGCTGATCAGCACCAACGGCTGTCCTCCCTGTTCCAGCAAGCGCGGCAGGTTCAGCGCCCCGCCCATCGCACACTCGACATCAGTGGCTTGCAACTGCGTCGTGAACTCATCGTGCACCAGGCGCATGACGTCTTTTTTATGCTCGTCGCGCACGCCGTCGAGGAATAAAGGGCCGGGCATGCTCAATTGCAGATTCACCCGAAAGCCCCGCCGCCAGGCCGCCAGTGCCAAGCCCTGTGGACTGCAACCTCCGTGACCGGAAGTCATGAACACAGTGGTCGCCTCGCGCCAGATCTGCAGTTCTTCGCGGCGCTCCAGCGCTCGGCCCTGTTGCAACGCGCCCATAGCCATCAGCAGACAGGCCGGACCGCAGGTGAAATCGGTGGTTTGTGGGTAATAGGGCACCTGGATGTTTCGTGAGTCGCGGTGCTGAAGGATGCGCTTTTCCAGGCGCAACGCGTCGGCGTGGTCCTGGTAGTAGTCGTGAATCAATGCGAAACGCCGATAGCCATTGCGCTCATACAGGGCAATCGCTGCCGGGTTATCGATGCGCACCTCCAGCCGCAAATAGGCGCAATCGTGCGCCAGTGCACAGGCCTCGATGCGCTCGAGCAATTGTTTGCCCAAACCGCTGCCCCGCGCCTGGACCGCGATTGCAATCGAATACAGGCGTGCCAGCGACGTACCGCGATGGAACAACACAACGGCATAGCCCACCAGGTCCTCGCCACGCTGGGCCACCAGCAGTTGTCCGTGTGCCCGAGTGATCATCCATTGGAAGCTGCGACTGTTGAGCCGATCCGTGGTGAAACACTGTTCTTCAAGTTGCAGTAGTGCAGGTAGATCCTCAGTGACCGCCAACCGAAATACGAGACTCATATGACCACCGTAAAAGTTGCGTAATGAAACGGGACTTTCGAAAAAGTTCGTGCTTAATAGGAAAGGTCTTGTTCTCCAACGGATCAATCACTATGTCAGCGGTACAAGGTCATTGGCGCGCAGTATCCGAGCAAACTTTGCCGGCAGCAATCACTTCCGCAACTTATTTAAATGATGCGAATAGAACTTCCAGCCAATTGATTATCATCGTCGAGCGCAAGGAAGATTGGGCCTCTTATTTCCCCAGTGAAGACATCGTTACGGCTCAAGAGTATCTCGAGCAAACCCGCGACAATGACCAGGGCAAACGCGTTCAGGTGATCAACCTGTGCCGTAGCTACAAGTACCTCGGGCATGGCTACTATTGCTCCCTACTGGCCGAAGCGCGCGGCCACAAGGTCATCCCGTCGGTGCGGACCATCAGTGAGTTGACGCGTAAATCCCTGTATGGCCTGGCGCTGGATGATCTGGACAAAACCCTTGAGAAAGCCCTCAGCCATCATCTCTACAGTGATACCGAAGGCTTTACCCTGACCTTGTATTTTGGCAAAACCAACATCGAGCCTTTACAGGATCTGGCGCGCCAACTATTTGAAGTGTTTGCCTGTCCGATTCTGTTAGTTGAGTTTCGCCGAACTAACGGTTGGCACATCGAGGGCATCAAGTATGGTGCGCTGCACAAGTTGCGTGAAGATCAGGAAGATCAGTTTGCGAACTCGCTGGACAGTTTCAGTCGCAAGATCTGGCGAATGCCGCGATCAAGGCGTCTGGCTCGTTATGACCTGGCGATATTGCACGATCCCCAGGAAGCCTTGCCGCCGTCCAACGCCAAGGCGCTGGACAACTTTGTCAGGGTCGGCAAGACCCTGGGGATCGACGTCGACTTGATTGAGCGCAAGGATTACGCACGAATCGCCGAGTACGACGCGCTGTTGATCCGCGAGACCACCAGCGTCGACAACCACACCTATCGTTTCGCCAAGAAAGCCGAGAGCGAAGGGCTGGTGGTGATGGACGATCCGACGTCCATCCTGCGCTGCACCAACAAGGTGTACCTGACAGACCTGCTCAAAAGCCACCAACTGGGCATGCCTGCCACCGAAATCCTCTACAAGGAGCGACCGGAAGATTTCGAACGGGTCGGCGAGCGCCTCGGTTTTCCGTTGGTGTTGAAAATTCCCGACGGCTGTTTTTCCCGAGGCGTGATCAAGGTTGAAAGCCAGCAGGCATTGCTCGAAGCCACGGCCGAGCTGTTCGAGCATTCCGTGCTGTTGCTGGCCCAGGAATTCTTCTACACCGAGTACGACTGGCGCATCGGCGTACTTAACCGCAAACCGATCTTTGCCTGCCAATACTTCATGTCCAAGGGGCACTGGCAGATCTACAACCACAAGGCCAAGGGCCAGGACATCAACGGCGAATGCCGGACCCTGGCCGTTCACGAAGCGCCCCGCGCGGTGGTGGAGCTGGCTGTGAAGACCGCCAACCTGATCGGCGATGGCTTGTACGGCGTAGACCTCAAGCAGTCCGGTGACAAAGTGGTGGTGATCGAAGTCAACGACAACCCGAACATGGACGCCGGCATCGAAGACGCTTATTTGCAGGACGATCTGTATTCACTGGTCCTGGAGGAATTCGTCCGCCGCCTTGAACTCAAACGCCGCGGCCAGGCCTGGTGAGCGGCCAATGATCAAAAGTTATCAATTGAGCCAGGGTACGCTGCACGCCGTTGAAAGACTGGATGCCGAGGTGATGCTGTTCAGCAATCCCGACGCCGCCGAACGGGACCTGCTGCACAGTCAATTCAAACTGGATGATCACGCCCTGGCCTCGGCGCTCGACCCTGACGAGGTGTCGCGCATCGAATTTCACCCCGACAACCTGTTCCTGATCTGGAAGCGACCGGACAATTACTCTGGCGCTGACAGCCTGGCTTTCCAAGTGTCGTCCTGCGGCCTGTTGTTTTGCCTGGGTCGCTTGCTGGTGATCACCACTGACGATGCGCCCCTTGGCGGACTCGGCAAGCGCCAGCCGCTGAACACGCCACTGGATGTGCTGCTCGAATTACTGTTCAACAACATCCATCACTATTTGGGGCACCTCAAAGTGATCAAGATGGTTGCCCGGGAGTTGCAGCAGAAATTCAATGCGTCGATGCAGAACCAGCACTTGATCCAGATGTTCAATCTCAGCGAAAGCCTGATCTATTACATCAACGCCATTCACAGTAACGGCGCGGTGCTGACCCGGCTGCGCAATCATGCGGAAAAGGAGCACTTCGGCGCCCATGCCATTGGCTTGATCGACGACCTGATCATCGAAAACAACCAGTGTTACAAGCAGGCGGAAATCTACTCGACGGTGTTCTCCGGGCTCATCGACGCCCGGGGCAACCTGATGAACAACAGCATGAACAACCTGCTGCGCAAACTGACATTGATCAACGTGGTGTTTTTGCCGCTGAACCTGATCGCGAGTATCGGCGGCATGTCCGAGTTCAGCATGATGACGGCGGGGACCCCGTGGTGGGTTTCTTATCCATTGTTTTTGCTGGCAATGATGTTCGGGGCAGGGGGGATGTTGCTGTGGCTGAAGCGATTGGCGAAGTGAATGAGGCCACCTTCACCGTAATTGAAGTGCTCACTAAACCCTGTGGGAGCGGGCTTACCCGCTAAAGCAATCTCGACGACGCTACAGGTTCAGGATCAACAAGCCAAAGAAAATTGGCCATTGACTTGCCATCAGCACCCGGCTAATTTCCGGACATGACTTCCACCGTATTGCGCTGCCAGCCAAGCATTATTACCGCCATTCCTCATTTGGCGGGCTAGCTCACGACTGCAGCACCCAACCCGCCCTAGAGGCGGGTTTTCATTTTCTGTCTCGGGGCTCTGATCAACGTCAGGAGACGATCATGACCCGCGTGCACACCCAACAATCCCTGCTTGGGCATTACGTCAAAAAGATCCTTGCGGCGCCGGTCTACGAGCTGGCGGTGCGCACGCCGTTGCAACCGGCGCCAGCGCTGTCGGCGGCATTGGGCAATCAAATCCTGCTCAAACGCGAAGACTTGCAACCCACCTTCTCCTTCAAGATCCGTGGCGCCTACAACAAACTGGTCCAACTGAGCCCTGAGCAAAAGGCGCGGGGCGTGGTGACGGCGTCGGCGGGAAATCACGCCCAGGGCGTGGCGTTGGCTGCACGTGAGCTGGGGATCGACGCCACAATCGTGATGCCCGCCACTACACCGGAACTGAAGGTGCTCGGGGTGCGCAGCCGTGGCGCGGACGCTTTGTTGCATGGCGAGAGCTTTCCGTTTGCCCTGGCCTTTGCGCTGGACCTGGCGCAAACGACCGGGAAGACTTTCGTTTCGCCCTTCGATGACCCGGATGTGATCGCGGGGCAAGGCACCGTGGCCATGGAGATCCTGCGTCAGCACCAGGGGCCGCTGGACGCTATTTTCGTACCGGTGGGCGGTGGTGGCTTGATCGCCGGCATTGCGGCGTACGTCAAATACCTTCGGCCTGAAGTACGCATCATCGGTGTCGAATCGGAGCACTCCGCTTGCTTGCAGGCAGCATTGCAGGCAGATCAGCGCGTCGTCCTGCCAAGCGTCGGCACCTTCGCCGATGGCGTGGCCGTCGCACAGATCGGCGCCCATGGCTTTGAAGTGTGCCGGTTTTGCGTCGACGAAGTGCTGACCGTCAGCAACGACGAACTCTGCGCCGCGATCAAGAATATCTATGACGATACCCGCTCGATCACCGAACCTTCCGGTGCATTGGCGGTGGCTGGAATCAAGAAGTACGTCGCCAGAAGCGCAGCCCGTGGCCAGACCTTCGTGGCCATCGATTCGGGAGCCAATATCAATTTCGACAGTTTGCGGCATGTGGCCGAGCGCGCCGCGTTATGCGACGCCCCGGCGTGAATCAAGTCAGCCGGCAAGCGGACGCCAAACGGTGCGTTTCACGGTTACTCAGCGATTGCGTTATCGACTTTGCCGGAGGCTGACCAGATCCGGTAGCGAACCTCGACGTCCTTGGGCACGTAGAGCACGATGGGCAGTTTGCTGTTGTAGCGCAGCATGAACCCGTCACCGACCACCGGCACGAAGTCCTGGTGACTCTTGCCATCCGGGCATGCCATGAGGGTGCTCATCGGGCCGATGACTTTTTCCAGGCGGTAGAACGGATAGCCCCAACCCTCAAGGTTTTTCTCTTCGAGAATGCCGCCCAGGCGTTGGCGATTGCAGTCGACGTTCAAGGTTTTGCCGGCGAGGATCTCGACCTGATAGTCGTCTTCACGGGCTTGCGGGGTGAGGTGGATAACCTGGCGGGTAAAGCCACTTTCAGGTTTCGGAAAGGGGGCGACCTCTTCAAGTTTCGCTGCGTGCGCAGCGCTCGACAGTAAGGCAACTATCAGCCCAACGGTGGTGTTAGCGGTCCAACAACCCATGTTGCCTCCTTGCGTATGTGTGGGGTCAGCGGATACTGGATCAGCGTGTTTCTATTCTTGACGGCATCGGCGGCTAATGCAAACCGGACATCGGAGTGTGCAAATTGCAGGGCCTCTGAATGTGTTTTTTGCAAATTGCACGGTCAATATTTGAGAACGCCGGAATAACTTCTTGATTTACCGATGAACTGCACAGCGAAATTCAAGGCATGTTTTATGCTGGAGTAGTTCTCAAGCTGGCCGGGATTTCACATGAGTCAGCACCGACAGTTGATTGGCAGTCTCACAAAGGAGAGGGTCGCCATGTTTTTATCTGCCTTGGAACTACGCAACATCATTGAAAGCAGTTTTCTACCGAAGCGCTGCCAATGCACGCTGACGCCGGAGTTGTCGATGACGGTAAAAGTGTATTCGGACGGTGAGACCGATCAGCTGGATCTATTGAAAACGGGCATAAACGCTCAACAACTCAATGGCTGCCGGGAAATCAATGATTTGATCGCCGAACTGCGTTCAGACCTTGAACTTCACCATACGGAAAGCGTTCACCGCCACGTGGTGGGCAAGGCCGGTTAGCCCACTGTCTCGAGCTCCGCCGATACGCGTCGGGTCTGGAAAAACGCCAGGCCCAGCGCCAGTTCGAATCCGACCGCAAGCAATATGCCCGGACCGACATGGCCATTGAGCCATTCGCCGAAACCCAGCGCCGCCAGTCCCCAGCATCCAACCGTGAAGCCATAGCTCAATGCTTGACGGATGGGTGACGGTGCTTCATTGCGAATCCGATAAAAAATCACGCACAACGCCGCAAACAATACGGCGATCCGTCGTGCCATCAGTCCAGCCGCCAGCGAATATTCGATATCCCAGGTCGCCAGTAACCACTGGGGCGTCAACCCCCAGACCAGCGCCAGTAGCAGACACAATGTGGCAGTGAATGTCGACAGCGTACGAAACGATAACTGCATGGCGAATCCTTGCGGCAGTGGGGGAAGGCGCTAGAGCATAGCGCCAGAACCCGCTCACGAATACCGCAAGGTGTTATTTCAGACTTTTCAGTCAGTTCTGATAACTGCAGGCGTCAGACAGTTTTCGGTAGGCAATCTCCGCAGGCTTGCCCGACTGGTCATCGATGTACTTCATTTGCGCCGTGACAACCTTGCAATCCAGGGTGTCCGGTTCGGTCAGCGCGATGACTTTACCCACGTGCAGCGACATGCCGTAGTGATAGGAAGGTACGGATTGAGTGGTGGTAGTGGTGTCGTTGGCCTGTGCAACCCCTGTCAATGAGGCACAGACCAGGGCGGCGGAAACGAGCAGGGTGCGCGAGTTCATGAGACGATCTCCAGTGCAGGCGTAAGTCAGCTCGACGTGTTGTCGAACCTGCCGCACTGGGCGTCAGAGGGCTCTGCGGGAGTGCGGTCCAGTAGAGTGTTGGACTGCGCGATTAAGCATTGGTTAACTCACCTGTACGCCGCCTGTCGCCTGGCCACTACCGTTTGGCGGCAACGTTCCGGCTAAGGTCGTCGAATCTCCCACGGCGCCCGTTGTGAATGACCGGGAATTGTAGGAACGGGCTTGCTCCGGGCCGCGTTCCTGCGACAGGGCCTTCGAATTCAACGACGACCCAATTGATGCCGATACGGCAAGTCCGGTCCGGTCTTGCTGCACGTCAGCGCCGCAGCCTGAACCGCAAACCTGACCATCGCGTCGATCTGTTCACGACTCAATTGGCCCACGCCTTCAGCCGAATCCAGCTGCTGCTCGGTCAACCAGGTAATCAAAGCCGCTTGAAAGGTATCGCCGGCACCGACAGTGTCGGCGATTTTCACCGCACAGGCGGGAATCGACCACGAACCGTGGGCGCGACTGAATACGGTGGCACCTTCGCCACCTCGGGTCAAAAACGCCAACTGACAACGGTGCTGCAACCAGCCATCAATCACCCGTGCCGGGTCTTGCCCGGGATACAGCAGGTTCAAGTCTTCATCGCTGACCTTGATCAGGTCGGCGTGCTCCACCAACGTGGCAATCCGTGAGCGCCACAGCTCGATGTTGGGTTCAGGGTTAAGCCGCACGTTGGGGTCGAGGCTGATCAGGCGCCGGCCACTTTCGCGACGCACCAACTCCAGCAGCGTGTCGGCCACGGGTTGCACGACCAGCGAATATGAACCGATGTGCAACCCGCGCACTTGCGGCCCCAGTTCCGGCAGATGTTCCGGTTTCAGTTGCCGGTCCGCGCAGCCCTCGCCACGGAAGCTGTAGTGCGGTGAGCCATTGGCCCCGACCGCGACCATGGCCAGGGTGGTGGGCGCCGGGAAATCCACCAGGTAGTCAGTGTCTACGCCTTCGTCCTGCAACACTTGCAACAAGCGCCGACCGAGGTAGTCGGTCGACAACCCGGCAAACAGCGCTGCGTCGACGCCCAGGCGGCACAAACCCACCGCGACGTTGAACGGCGAGCCGCCGGCAATCGCCTTGAAATTCACTTTTGAAGCCAATTCGCTGGCGTCGTTTTCACTGAAGAAATCGAACAGCGCTTCGCCACACACCAGATACATAGTTATTCGCTCTTTAAAGGGTTGCGACATGCTGTCGATAGCGTTCGTAGGCCTGTTGGGAGGCCATCACGTTTTCTGCAATCGGCAAGGTTTCACTGGCCAGGTCGAGTTTCACGCAACGCTCGCACAGGTCCGAGAGGCTGTCTTCGTGGCCGTTGGCCCAGGATGTACTCCACGCCGCCTGAATCGCCGCGCCCAGGGCGGCGGCTTCGCTTTGTTCGGTGCAGATCACTGGCGTGTTCATGGTGTCGGCGACTATTTGCCGCCACACCTGACTTTTCGAACCGCCGCCGATCAGGCAGATGCTGCGGCTTTGTAAGCCATTGTCGCGCAGCAGGTCCAGTCCATATCGCAAGCCGAAGGTAGTGCCTTCGACCACGGCACGGCACAGATTGGCTTGGGTCAGGTTGGTCATGTTCAGACCCAGGACGCTGCCGGTGGCATGGGGCAGGGCGGGCACGCGTTCGCCGTTGAGGAACGGCAGCATACATACGCCTTCGGCGCCGATGGGGGCCTGGGTGACGAGCGCGTTGAAACACTCGATATCCAGATCGAACAACTCGCGGATCACCCCGGTGGCGTTGGTCAGGTTCATGGTGCAGATCAACGGCAGCCAGCCGCCGCTGGAGGAGCAAAAGGTCGCCACCGCAGCGTCCGGACTGACCTTCGGCTGATCGGCATAGGCGTAGATCGTCCCGGACGAACCGAGGCTCATGGTGATCGCGCCCGGTTTGATGTTGCCCGTGCCGATCGCGCCCATCATGTTGTCACCGCCGCCGCTGGAGACCCGCGCGCGCGGGTTGATGCCCAAGTGCCCGGCGATGCTCGGCAGCACGGTGCCGACGGGGGCGTGAGCATCGATCAGTTCCGGCAACGCCGCTTGCAAGCGGCCGCTGGGGTCGATGTCACGCAGCAACTGCAAATCCCATTGGCGGGTGCGCACATTGAAGTAGCCGGTGCCGGAGGCGTCGCCGTACTCGCTGCAGCTGCGCCCGGTGAGCCAGTAGTTGAGGTAATCGTGGGGCAGCAGCACGTGAGCGATGCGGGAGAAAATCTCGGGATGCTGTTCCTGGGTCCATAACAGTTTGGACACGGTGTAGCCTGGGGCGATGACCACACCCAGACGTTCCAGCGAGCCTTTTTCGCCGCCCAGATGCCTGAGCAGTCGATCGTTTTCTTCGGCGGTTTCGGTGTCGCACCAGAGCTTGGCCGGGCGCAGCACCTTGCCCTGATGGTCGAGCAGCACCAGGCCGTGTTGTTGGCCGGATACGCCGATGCCCAGAATGGCCTCGCCGTCGACATTGGCTGCCAGCAAGGCGCGCCGGCTGGCGAGGGTCAACGCGTCGAGCCACTGCGCCGGGTCCTGTTCACGGCGGCCATTGGCGCCACTGATCAGCTTGTGCGCAGCAGCGCCCTGGCCCAGCACTTGACCACTGACGGCGTCCAGGATAATGGCTTTGGTGCCCTGGGTGCCGCAGTCGATGCCGAGGAAGAGTTGTTGGTTTGTCATGGCAGGTCCTGTGTGTCAGGTCGATCTTGGTGACCATTGAGCATCTGCGTTGTCTGTCAGGTCGTCATCGCGGGCAAGCCCGCGACGGTAGCAGCTTCAACGCAGGACTTATGCCAGAACCCTCTCCAGCGTCCGCGTCACCCCGACATCGCGCAAGCTGTTGCAGCACCACTCAAACGCCGCGACAAACTCCGCCGAGCGTGGTATCGCCGTGCCAAAGATCTCCTCGACCCCCAGTATCCGCTGGGTGATCAACGCATCATCGGCCACCAGCGCCTGGCAGAACGCCGCCCGTGGGTCCGGGATGGCGTAGGTGTCGCCGTTCTCGTCCACACCCTTCAAGTACAAGGCCCAGGCGGCCACGACCAGCGCCGCCCGTTTGGTGTCCTGACCGTCGGCGATCAGGCGGTTGATGGTCGGTACGGTGAATTTCGGAAACTTCGACGAACCGTCCGAGCAAACGCGCTCCAGTTGGTCGGCAATCGCCTGGTTGGAAAAACGTGCCACCAGCGTGTTTTTGTACTCGGTCAGGTCAATTCCCGGTACCGCTGACAACTGCGGGGTCACATCCAGGTCCATGTAGGCGCGCATGTAGCGCACGAACAGGGGATCGTTCATGGTCTCGTGGACAAAGCGGTAACCCTTCAGAAAACCCAGATAAGTCAGGGCCAGGTGACTGCCATTGAGCAGTTTGATCTTCATTTCTTCATAGGGCGCGACGTCGTCGGTGAACTGCACGCCGACCTTTTCCCAAGCCGGGCGACCATTGACGAATTTGTCTTCCAGCACCCACTGCACAAAGGGTTCGCAGACCACCGGCCAGGCGTCGTCCAGCCCATGCTTGTCGGCCAGTTGCAGGTGATGTTCGGTGCTGGTCATCGGCGTGATGCGGTCGACCATGGCATTGGGGAAACTCACGTTGCGCTCGATCCAGTCGCGCAGCCCGGCGTCGCGCAATGCCGCGAAGGCCAGCAACGCCTTGCGGGTGACGGCCCCGTTGTGCGGCAGGTTATCGCAGGACATCAAGGTGAACGCCGGTGTGCCAGTCGCCCGGCGTTTGGCCAGTGCGGCACAGAGGAAGCCGAACACGGTTTTCGGTGCGTCAGGGTTCGCCAGGTCATGCTGGATCTGCGGCAGCCCGGCCATGAACTCGCCATTGCTGTCATCGATGCAGTAGCCGCCTTCGGTGATGGTGAGCGAGACGATGCGGATCTCGGGGCTGGCCAGTTTTTCGATCAGCGCCCGGGCACCGTCTTCGGCCAGCAGCATGTCGCGAATGGCCCCGATGACCCGCACTTCGGTGTCGTCGCTATCGCCCAGTTCGAACAGGGTGAACAGGTAGTCCTGTTCTTTCAGATCGTCACGGGCACGGCGGTCTTCGGCGCGCAGGCCGACACCGCAGATCGCCCATTCCAGGCCTTCGCCGGTATTCATCAGGGCGTCGGTGTAATACGCCTGATGGGCGCGGTGAAAGCCGCCGACGCCAATGTGGGCGATGCCTTGGCGAGTGTCACTCAGGGCGTAGGCGGGCAGGGCCACCTCGGGGGCGAGGCGGTTGAGGTTCTGTCTATTGAGTTTCATCACAGGTTCTCTGAAATCAGGCGGCAACGCGCAGTGGGCGGGTCAGCGCCACGCCGTTGGCATCGAATAAATGGCAGTGCCCGGCGTCCAGATGCAGGCTCAAGGACTCACCGTAGCGGCTGGCCAGATCACCGCGCACACGCATGGTCAAGGCCTCGCCGGAAGCGGTCACGACGTGACAGAAGGTGTCGCTGCCCAGGCGTTCGCTGACGTCGGCAGTGACTTGCAGTGTGCAGTCGCCAGGCTTGGCCAGCTCCAGGTGTTCCGGACGAATGCCCAGGGTCACCGCGCCACCCACGGTCAGGTCGGCAGCGCTGAGCGGCAAAGTGATGCGGGTGCCGGCGTCCAGTTGCACTTCGCAACCCTGGCTGTCGACACGGCTGACGTTGCCCTTGAGAAAACCCATTTTCGGCGTGCCGAGAAAACCGGCGACAAACAAGTTGGCCGGTTGGTGATAGAGGTCCAGGGGCGAGCCGACTTGCTCGATCTTGCCGCCGTTGAGCACCACCACCTTGTTGGCCATGGTCATGGCTTCGACCTGGTCATGGGTCACGTAGATCATCGTGGCTTGCAGGTCTTTGTGCAGGCGCAACAGTTCCAGACGCATCTGTACCCGCAGTGCCGCGTCGAGGTTCGACAGTGGTTCGTCGAACAGGAAAATCTTCGGGTTGCGCACGATGGCCCGGCCGATCGCTACGCGCTGACGCTGACCACCGGACAGTTGCTTGGGTTTGCGCTCCAGCATCGGCCCCAGCTCGAGAATGCGCGCGGCTTCGCTGACTTTCTTCTCCACTTCAGCCTTGGGCACGCCCGCCAGATCGAGGGCGAACGACATGTTCTTGCGCACGCTCATGTGCGGATACAGGGCATACGTCTGGAACACCATCGCCAGATCGCGCTTGGCCGGGCTGACCTCAGTGATGTCGCGGCCATCGAGTTCGATGGTGCCGCCGCTGACTTCTTCCAGGCCGGCGATCAGGCGCAACAGGGTGGATTTGCCGCAGCCCGACGGGCCGACGAACACCACGAATTCCTTGTCGTACACTTCCAGGTCGATGCCTTTGATGATGGAAAAGCCTTCGAAGCCTTTCTGCAGATTCTTGATTTTCAGGTTGGCCATGGTGGTGGGCCTCCACTGTTGGTTATTTGGTTGAACCTGTAGGAGCGAGCTTGCTCGCGATGAACTCACAGGCGACACGTTTGTTGAGGCAGCCCGCGTTAACGTTTACGTCCATCGCGGGTAAGCCCGCTCCCACAATGGGCATTCATTTCACGGCGCCGAACGACAGGCCGCGCACCAGTTGTTTCTGGCTGATCCAGCCGAAGATCAGGATTGGTGCGCAGGCCAGGGTCGACACCGCCGACAACTTGGCCCAGAACAATCCTTCGGGGCTGGAGTACGAGGCGATCAATGCGGTCAGTGGCGCGGCTTTCGATGAGGTGAGGTTCAGCGACCAGAACGCTTCGTTCCAGCACAGGATCAGCGACAACAGGACGGTAGAGGCCAGCCCGCCCTTGGCGATCGGCAGCAACACGCGGACCATTTCCTGCCACAGGGTCGCGCCATCCAGCCGAGCGGCTTCGAGGATGTCTTTGGGGATGTCCTTGAAGTAGGTGTAAATCATCCAGACCACGATCGGCAGGTTGATCAGGGTGTAGATCACGATCAGCGCGATGCGCGTATCCAGCAGACCGAAGCTCTTGGCCAGCAGGTAGATCGGCATCAAGACGCCCACCGGTGGCAGCATCTTGGTCGAGAGCATCCACAGCAGCGTACCTTTGGTGCGTTGGGTTTCGTAGAACGCCATCGAGTAGGCCGCCGGCACCGCAATCAGCAGGCACAGCGCGGTGGCGCTGAACGAGATCACCACCGAGTTCCAGGCGAAACTGAAGTAATCACTGCGCTCGTTGATGTGCAGGTAGTTCTCCAGGGTCGGGGTGAAGATGAACTGCGGCGGCGTGGCGAACGCGTCGATTTCGGTCTTGAAACTGGTCAGCACCATCCAGAAGATCGGGAAAAAGATCAGGATCGCGATGGCCCAGGCCAGGGTGCCGAGCAGCAGGCTTTGCAGGCGACGGGATTGTTGAAGGGTCATGGCGCGGGCCTCAGGCTTTATCTGTCAGGTTTTTGCCGATCATTCGCACCAGCACGATGGCCGCGATATTGGCGATCACCACCGCAATCAAGCCGCCGGCGGAGGCCATGCCGACGTCGAACTGCACCAGCGCCTGGTTGTAGATCAGGTAGGCGAGGTTGGTCGAGGCGTAGCCGGGGCCACCATTGGTGGTGGTGAAGATTTCGGCGAACACCGAGAGCAGGAAGATGGTTTCGATCATCACCACCACGGCAATGGGCCGGGCCAGGTGTGGCAACGTCAGGTGCCAGAAAATCGCAACGGGCCCGGCACCGTCCAGGCGCGCGGCTTCCTTCTGTTCCTGATCGAGGGACTGCATGGCAGTCATCAGGATCAGGATCGCGAAGGGCAGCCATTGCCACGAGACAATGATGATGATCGACAGCAGCGGGTAATGCGCCAGCCAGTCCACCGGTTGCGCGCCGAACAGTTTCCAGACGTAGGCGAGCATGCCCGACACCGGATGGAAGATCAGGTTTTTCCAGATCAGCGCTCCGACCGTGGGCATGATGAAGAACGGCGAGATCAACATCACCCGCACGATGCCTCGGCCGAGAAATTCACTGGCCTCCAGCAAGGCACTGATCAACACGCCGAACACCACGCTGATCAGCAGCACGCTGCCCACCAGCAACAGGGTGTTGGTGGCCCCGGGCAGGAACCCCGAGTCCGTCAGGAAGTAGGTGAAGTTCTCCAGCCCGACGAATTCGTTTTCACCCGGATTGAGCAGGTTGTAGCGAATCATCGAGAAGTACAGCGTCATGCCCAACGGCACGATCATCCACAGCAGCAGCAACGCCACCGAAGGGCTGACCAGAAACCAGCCTGGGTTGCTCAACCGGCTTTTACGCAGCGGTTGAGGGATTTCCATGTGAGCTTTGGCAGTTGAGGTATTCATGGTGATCACGACCGTTTGGGTGCAGATACATGTTCAGGAAAGAACAACATTCCTGACATAGACGCGAACCCTGTGGGAGCGGGCTGGCCCGCGATGGCGATTGAGCCGTCGACATCAATGTTGAATGTGCCGGCCTCATCGCTGGCAAGCCAGCTCCCACAGGTTAAGTGGCGGTTACTTGGGATAACCGGCGCGCTTCATCTCTCGCTCTGTGGTTTGCTGCGCCGCCGTCAGGGCCTGGTCGACCGTCATCTGACCGATCAGCGCCGCGGAAAACGACTTGCCGACCTGGGTGCCAATGCCCTGGAACTCGGGAATGGTCACCAACTGAATGCCGATGTAGGGCACCGGTTTCAGCGTCGGCTTGCTCGGGTCTGCGGCTTTCAGTGACTCCAGCGTCACCTTGGCAAACGGCGCGGCACTCATGTACGCCTCGCTGTAGGTCGAGGCCCGGGTGCCTGGCGGCACGTTGGCGATGCCGTCTTTTTCTGCAACCAGCGCACTGTATTCCCTGGAGGTTGCCCAGGCGCTGAAGGTTTTCGCCGCATCCTTGGCCTTGGAACTGGTCGGGATCGCCAGTGCCCAGGAGTACAGCCATGCCGAGCCTTTGTCGGTGACCTGATGCGGGGCGTAGGTGAAGCCGACGTGATCGGCCACTTTGCTTTGGGTCTTGTCGGTGACGAACGAGCCGGCGACGCTGGCATCGACCCAGATCGCGCATTTGCCGCTGTTGAACAGCGCCAGGTTTTCGTTGAAACCGTTGCTCGATGCGCCCGGCGGGCCGGATTTCTTCATGGTGTCGACGTAGAAGTTCAGCGCGTTTTTCCACTCGGCGCCGGTGAATTCCGGCTGCCATTGCTCATCGAACCAGCGCGCGCCATAGGCGTTGGCGAGGGTGGTGATCAACGCCATGTTCTCGCCCCAACCGGCCTTGCCGCGCAGGCAGATGCCGTACTGCTCTTTATCCTTGTTGGTGAGTTTGCCGGCGAACTCGCCGATCTGTTCCCAGGTCGGGCGCTCGGGCATGGTCAGCCCGGCGTTCTTGAACAGGTCGGTGCGATAGTAGGTGATGGAGCTTTCGGCGTAGAACGGCAGTGCGTACAACGAACCCTTTACCGACAAACCTTCACGCACCGAGGGGAACACATCGTCGAGGGCATAGCTCGCCGGCAGGTCCTTCATCGGTTCCAGCCAACCCTTGGCGCCCCACAGTGCCGCTTCGTACATGCCGATGGTCAATACGTCGAACTGCCCGCCCTGGGTGGCGATGTCGGTGGTCAGGCGCTGACGCAGGACGTTTTCTTCAAGCACCACCCAATTGAGCTTGATCTCCGGATGTTCGGCCTCGAAGGTTTTCGAGAGCCTTTGCATGCGGATCATGTCGCTGTTGTTGACGGTGGCGATGGTCAGGGTCTGGGCGCCGAGGCTGACGCTGCTGAGGGTCATGCAGGTGAGGGCAAGCAGAGCTTTTACAGAAGGTTGCATCGTGCACTCCTTTTCTGCTCCCGAGGGGGGACAGAAGGACGGTTATTGTTTTTGTGTCTTCCGCTTGTAGGAAGAATCTGCGCTGATTACAGCCTTCAATTCACGGCGAAACAAATCATCCGTCGCACTTGAATCGATACTTTTTTGCACTGGGGTTTAGAGCGGTAGACGCAGGGAAGGGCTTTTCAGCGGTGAAGTGATATCGAATCCGTACAGGTTTTCGACACCAGGCAGGTCAAAACCTGTGGGAGCTGGCTTGCCAGCGATGGCGGTGGATCAGTCGATAGAGATGTTGGTTGCGCAGGCCTCATCGCTGGCAAGCCAGCTCCCCCGGGGACGGGTGATGTCAGCCGTGGTTTTGCTCGGTCAGACGCTGTACCACCAACCGCCGGTAATGGGACGGCGTCATGCCCTTGAGCTGTTGAAAACGCCGGTTGAAGTTGGAAATATTGTTGAAGCCCGATTCGAAACAGACGTCGGTCACCGGTTTGTCGCCGTCGGCCAGCAACTCGCAGGATTTACTGATGCGCAGGCGATTGACGAATTCGATGAAATTGCGCCCGGTGGCCTGTTTGAACACCCGGCTGAAATAGGTCGGTTTCATGCCCAGGTGCTCGGCGACTTCTTCAAGCGGCAACTCCCGCGCGTAGTGGGCAAAGATGTAATCCACCGCGCGGTTGGTGCGGTCGATGTTGTGCTCGTCAGCCAGTTGCGGCGTCGTGGCGCCGGACAACAACTGATAGTCGTCAGTGGCTGCGAGCAATCCCAGCAGAATGAAAAAGTGCCCCAGCCGCGTCACGCCCTGCGTATCGGCGATGCGTTGCATCAGGTCCATCGCCTGGCGGATGGTGTGCTTGCAACGAAATTCGATGCCGTACTGCGCCCGCTCCAGCAGCGGGGCGAGGGTCTTGAGCTCGGCGAACACCTGATAGCCGCTGTCGAACAACTCATCGGTGAAGTTCACCAGCATGTCGCGCTTGGGCACCACTTCGTCTTCGGCCACCTGGCTGATCCAGTTGTGCGGCAGATTCGGGCCGGTCAGGAACAGGCTTTCGGGGTAGAAGTTGCCGATGTAGTCGCCGATGAACACCTTGCCGGAGCTGGCGACAATCAGGTGCAACTCGTATTCCTTGTGGAAATGCCAGCGTACCAGCGGGCAGGGAAACCCGTGCTGGCGGTAGATGATGGACAACCCGTTGTGGTCATCCATCAGCTCATAGGAAGGGTCGGTTACTCTGGCAGTACGAGTCATGTCGGCACGCTTTTCTTGTTAACGCACCGTGATCATGCCCTTTGCGCAGTGGCAAATGCCAGTTTGCCGCAATATGACGTCTAGCGAGACCTTGTGGACTCATGGAGCGCGTGGCCGTAAACGGCTTTCATGCTGCTGGCGCTCCAGCAATAGCGGACGATGTCGGATTCTTCGAAAAAATCGGTGCTGATGATGCAGCAGCGCGTGCCCCGGCTTCGTGTGGTGCTGAACCATTCGTAGATAAAAACCATCGTAGGGGCTTCTGCCAGCGTTATTACGTCCTGTCTATGTTGGAGCGCCGTAGGTCATATAACTTTTTCTGGAACGCGATTCTTTGCCTCAATCCATTGCGCCATGTACTGGGTGCTCTTGTGTTGATGGTGGCGCAACATGCTGCCGGTAAAGTTATCCCGGCGGATCTGCGCCAGATACCGTTGGCAATACTCCAGCTTTTCAATCAGGGCCGGGCCATGGGTGGACTGCTGGTAGCGGCTGGCGAGCAGTGCCTGGGCCTGGCACTGGGCTTGCTGCCAATCAGACTTGTCGGTGTGCAAGCGCACCGCGTTACTGGCGAACTCGCGGGCGGTTCGGCACACGGCTCCGGGCCAGGCTTGCGAGCCGTGCATGGCTTCGGCGCCTGTTGGCGTGGTGACAGTCGGCGTACCGCAGAGCATTGCATCAACGATTTTGCCTTTGATTCCCGCGCCAAAACGCAGTGGCGCCAGGCTCACCCGAGCCGCCGACATGACCTGCAACGCATCTTCCGCCCAGTTCATCACGTGAAAGCCCTGGCCGGCATTGTGCAGCGCGGTTGCCTTGGGCGGCGTGTAAGCGCCATAGATATGCAACTGCGCGCCAGGCAACTGCTCGCGGATCATTGACCAGATGACGGTTTTCAACCAAAGCACCGCATCCCAGTTGGGCGCATGCCGAAAGTTGCCAATGTGCAGGAAGTGCGCACGGTCTTCGAACGGTACCGGCAGCTGGTTCGGCAGATCAACCATCAGCGGGCACCAATGCAGCAGGCTTCGCGGAAGGTTGAACTGCTCGACCAGCAACTCGATTTCCACCTCGGAGATCATCAGGTTCAAGTCACAACGATAAATCGCGGCGATCTCCCGTTTGGCCAGATCGGTATCGGCCATGAACTCGAACTCTTCGCGCAACGCCGGTGCAAACAAGTCCGTGAAGTCATTGGCGTCATCACTGGCCTTCAATCGCGCCTTGAGTCTTTGATGCCGGGCATCGCGCAGACTTTGCAGGTCGGACGTTTCCAGCACGCGCAGTGCCTGGGGACAATGTTTCTCGACGCGCCAGCCAAACTGCTCTTCCATCATGAAGCGATCGAACAGCACCACATCCGGGGCCAGTTCGCGGACGAACGTGTCGAAGCTGCTGTTATTCAACTCGATCGGCACCTCACGAATACCCAGCGCCGTCAGGTCAGCCCGGTGTTCGCCGCTGCCGGCCGGGCTGCTGAAGGTGATGTCCCAACCCTGCTGCAGGAATGTCTCAAGGATCTGCATCATGTGGCCGCCGGCTGCGGAGGAGCGGGGCTCGGGCCAGACGTAACCAATGACCAGGACTCTGGTTGCGCGAGGTTCACTCATGTACGGGGTTTCCTTGGAGCGTGCAGGGGGCAGACAAATTTACGAGGGGGCGGTATTAGACCATGGCCGGTAGCAGGTTCACTCGAGAATGCTCTTGACCTTGTCCCGCAACTGATCGATGGAGAAGGGTTTGCCAATCACATGCATCCCTTCGGGCACTTCGATGCTTTCGGCATAACCGCTGGCAAACAAGACCGGTAGATCGTGGCGCAGCATGCGCGCCTGAGCGGCCAGTTCTCGGCCATCCATCACTGGCAGGCCGACATCGGTCATCATCAAGTCAATGTGCTGGTCCTCGTCATTGAGAAAATCCAGCGCCTGCTCACAGCCATCGGCTTCAAGAACTTTGAACTCCAGCTCCTCCAGCACATCGACAATCAGCATGCGCACGATGGCATCGTCTTCGACGACCAGGATGATGGAGGAGTTGGCAGGCATGGCGGACATCTCGAAAAGTGGGGAGGGTGGCCAGTCGATCGAAATCGCCGGCCTCTTGCATGAGTAAATGGCGACTGCCGACAAGTTCCCGACAGGCTGTAAAAAGAGTAGTGAGACAGTAGCGGTAAGGATAACCGCTCCTGTAGGGCCAAAGCAGCTGAGAGGTAGGATTTTGCGCGAAAATGCATCAGAAAATTGGATCAATGCGCCGGTTATGGGGCAAACTCCTTGGTTTTCACCAGTTGGACAAGGCTTGACTATGACCTCTGAGTCTTCAGTTGATGAGCAACGGTTCCGCAAACTCCTGAGCCGCAACATCAGCCTGCCGCTGGGTGTTGGTGTTATCAGTGCTGTGTTCTTCGTTTCGTTGATCATGTACCTGCTGTCGACGATCCAGTGGGTCGAACACACGGACCGGGTGATCAATAACGCCAATGAAGCGCTCAAGCTGACGGTCGACCTGGAAACCGGCATGCGCGGTTTCCTGCTCAGCGGTGACGAGAAATTTCTCGAGCCCTACGAAACGGCAAAGCCGAGAATCGAGGTCGTACTCACGACCTTGCTCGATTTGACGGGCGACAACCCGGCCCAGACCGACCGTCTGCACCGGCTGCAGGCCTTGCAACAGGAATGGGCCAACTATGCGCAAAGCATGATCGATTTACAGCGATCCAGCGGCGATTACCGCGGCGCGGTTCGGGCTGGAAAAGGCAAGCGCTTGACCGATGAGATCCGCAAGCAATTCGAAGACGTGATCGACATGGAGCAGCAACTGCGCACCACCCGCAACGATGAGGTGAGGCGCACGACGGTCTGGAGCATCGGACTTTACCTGTTGTTCATCGCCGCCATCAGTGGCTTGCTGGCTTATATCGGCCGGCGCGACCTGCTCAATCTGTCCACCAGTTACAGCGCCAACCTTGCCGCGCAGCAGGCCAGCGCCCGTCGCCTGGAACAGCAGGCCTGGCTGCGCAATGGCCAGACCGAGCTCGCTGAGCAGGTACTGGGGCAACTGAGCCTGAATTTGCTCGGGCGCAACATCCTGCAGTTCTGCGCGCAGTACCTGGGCAGCGCCGTGGCGGCGCTGTATGTCCGTGAAGAACACGGCGGCCTCAGGCGCGTGGCGTCCTACGGTTTTTCGCGTGAGCAGGAAGCCATCGATCAGCAGATCTACAGTGACGAAGGCATTGTCGGCCAGGTGGCACAACAGGCGCGCCTGATCCGCCTCGACAACGTCCCGAGCGACTACTTCAAGGTTACTTCCGGCCTCGGCCAGGGCTTGCCACACAGCGTGCTGGTGGTGCCGACCAGCGACGACGACCGGGTCAATGGCGTCATCGAACTGGGTTTCCTGCGCCCACTGAACGACCGCGACATCGAATTGCTTGAGTTGATAGCGGCCAACATCGGCACCTCCATTGAGGCCGCGCGTTATCGCCAGCGCCTGCAGGAAGTGTTGGCCGAAACCCAGCAACTCAACGAAGAGCTGCAGGTGCAGCAAGAAGAGCTCAAGACCGCCAACGAAGAACTCGAAGAACAGTCGCGGATCCTCAAGGAGTCCCAGGCGCACCTGGAAACCCAGCAGGTGGAGCTGGAGCAGACCAACGAGCAACTCGCCGAACAGGCAACGATTCTGGCCGAGCAACGCGACGCCATGGACCTGAAGAACACCGAGCTCAATCAGGCCCAGCATCAACTTGAAGAGCGCGCTGAAGAGCTGCAGCGCTCCAGCAAGTACAAGTCGGAATTTCTCGCCAACATGTCCCACGAACTGCGCACGCCGCTCAACAGTTCGTTGATCCTGGCCAAATTGCTGGCGGAAAACCCTCAGGAGAACCTCAGCGCCGAACAGGTCAAGTTTGCCGAATCGATCTATAGCGCCGGTAATGACTTGCTCAACCTGATCAACGACATACTCGATATTTCCAAGGTCGAGGCCGGCAAACTGGAGATCCGCCCGGAAAGCACCAGCGTCGCACGTCTGGTGGACGGCTTGCGCGGGATGTTCCAGGCATTGGCCACGGACAAGCAGCTGGAGTTTCACGTCACGCTGGAAGACAGCGCTCCCGCGTTGATCTTCACCGACCGCCAGCGCCTGGAGCAGGTGATCAAGAACCTGCTGTCCAACGCGGTGAAGTTCACCGAAAAGGGCAGTGTCAGTCTCAGCGTTGCCTCGGCGCCCAACCACGGCATTGCCTTTAGTGTCCGCGACACCGGGATCGGCATCGCCGATGATCAGCAGGAAAGCATTTTCGAAGCCTTTCGCCAGGCCGATGGCACCACCAACCGCCGCTACGGTGGCACCGGGCTGGGCCTGTCGATTTCCCGCGACCTGGCCGCCTTGCTGGGCGGCTCCATCAGCGTCAGCAGCATGCCGGGGCAGGGCAGTGTATTCACCCTGGTCTTGCCGCAACAATACGTCGAACCGGGTGAGGACCCCGTCGAACCGATGCGTTCGGTAGCGCTAGCGCCAGCCCCGCCTGCGGCGCCGGCCGCGTTGGCGCCGCGGGTAATCGAAGACATCCCGCGCTTCGACGATGACCGCAACAGGGCACCGTTCGCTACCCGCTGCATTCTGGTGGTCGAGGACGAACCGAACTTTGCGCAAATTCTCTACGATCTTGCCCATGAACTGGGTTATCAGTGCCTGGTGGCCCATGCTGCCGATGAAGGCTACGACCTGGCCCGCGAGTTCACTCCCGACGCGATCCTGCTGGACATGCGCCTGCCCGATCATTCCGGCTTGACCGTCCTGCAACGCCTGAAGGAGCACGCGCAAACCCGGCATATCCCGGTGCACGTGATTTCCGTCGAAGACCGGGTCGAGGCGGCGATGCACATGGGCGCCATCGGTTATGCGCTCAAGCCGACCACTCGCGAAGAACTCAAGGACGTCTTTGCGCGCCTGGAAGCCAAGCTGACCCAGAAAGTCAAACGCGTGCTGCTGGTGGAGGACGATGATCTGCAGCGCGATAGCATTTCCCGCCTGATCGGCGACGATGACATCGAAATCACCGCCGTCGGCCTGGCTCAGGATGCACTGGATCTGCTGCGCACCACGATCTTCGATTGCATGATCATCGACCTCAAACTGCCGGACATGCTCGGCAATGACCTGCTCAAACGCATGTCCACCGAAGACATCTGCTCGTTTCCGCCAGTGATCGTCTATACCGGGCGCAACTTGACCCGGGACGAAGAAACCGAGCTGCGCAAGTATTCGCGCTCAATCATTATCAAGGGCGCGCGTTCGCCGGAGCGCTTGCTGGATGAGGTCACACTTTTTCTGCACAAAGTCGAATCCCGGCTGTCCCATGAACGACAGACAATGCTCAAGACCGCCCGCAGCCGCGACAAGGTGTTCGAGGGGCGCAAAGTGCTGCTGGTGGACGACGACGTACGCAACATCTTCGCCCTCACCAGCGCACTGGAGCAAAAGGGGGCAGTCGTGATCATTGGCCGGAACGGCCTTGAGGCGATTGATCGATTGAATGAAGTCGAGGACATCGATCTGGTGTTGATGGACGTAATGATGCCGGAGATGGATGGCTTCGAAGCCACCATCGAGATCCGCAAGGACCCGCGCTGGCGCAAGCTGCCGATCATTGCGGTGACGGCCAAGGCGATGAAGGACGATCAGGAGCGCTGCCTGCAGGCAGGCGCCAACGATTACCTGGCCAAGCCCATTGACCTGGATCGTCTGTTTTCGCTGATCCGTGTGTGGTTACCGAAAATGGAACGTATCTAGTGGAGCGCCATTATCCAGGGGAGCGAAACAGCGAAATCGAATTGCGCTTGTTGATCGAGGCGATCTACCTGAAGTACAGCTATGATTTTCGCGATTATTCCGGCGCTTCGATCAAGCGCCGGGTCACTCATGCGCTGAGCCAGTTCGAGTGCAATACCATTTCGGCCCTGCAGGAAAAGGTCTTGCACGATCCGAAGGCGTTCATGCAGTTGCTGCAGCTGCTGACGATTCCGGTCAGTGAAATGTTCCGTGATCCCTCGCACTTTCTGGCCATACGCAAGGAAGTGGTGCCGCTGCTCAGGACTTACCCGTCGATCAAGGTCTGGATCGCCGGTTGCAGCACGGGTGAAGAGGTCTATTCGATGGCGATTTTGCTGCGCGAAGAAGGCCTGCTGGACCGCACCATCATCTATGCCACCGACATCAATCCGCGTTCGCTGGAAAAAGCCAAGCAAGGCATTTTCTCGATGGAGAATGTCCGGGCCTACACTTCCAACTATCAGCACGCAGGTGGTCAGCGCTCCTTCGCCGATTACTACACGGCAGCCTATGGCTACGCGATATTCGACAAGTCGCTGTGCGAGAACGTGACGTTCGCCGATCACAGCCTGGCGACCGACAGTGTGTTCTCGGAAACTCAATTAATTTCGTGTCGTAACGTATTGATTTATTTCAATAAAAAACTTCAGGATCGCGCATTCGGTTTGTTTCACGAGTCACTGTGCCACCGTGGATTTCTGGTGCTGGGGAGCAAGGAAACCCCGGATTTTTCGGCCTATGGCAATCAATTCGAGCCCTTGGTCAAACTGGAACGGATCTACCGTAAATCATGAACAACGCCATGGGCTTGCCTTCCATAGAAGCAATCGTGATCGGCGCCTCGGCAGGCGGGGTAGAAGCGTTGCTCAATATCCTCACCCCGCTGCGTAAAGGCTTTGGGTTGCCGATCATTGTGGTGCTGCACTTGCCGGATGATCGTCGCAGCCAGTTGGCGGAAGTCTTTGCCCGACGGGTAGCCTTGCCGGTGCTGGAGGCCGGCGACAAAACCCAGGTCGAAGCCGGAACCCTGTATTTCGCCGCGCCCGGTTATCACTTGTCAGTGGAGCAGGACCGCAGCTTTTCCTTGAGTCTTGAAGAGCGCGTGCATTATTCGCGGCCCGCCATCGACTACCTGTTCGAATCGGCCGCCGATGCCTATGGGCCGAAACTGCTCGCCGTGTTGTTGACCGGCGCCAATCGCGACGGGGCCCACGGTCTGGCACAGGTCAAGCGATGTGGCGGGCTGACGGTCGTGCAAGACCCGGACGAGGCGCAGGTCGCGACCATGCCCCTGGCGGCGCTGGACATTCACCAGCCTGACCACATTCTCACTATTCACGGCATCGGCCGTCTGCTTGTCGAGCTGGAACACATCGCATGCTAAGTAATATTCAGGCCAAACTGCTGATCGTCGACGATTTGCCGGAAAATCTGTTGGCACTTGAAGCGCTGATCAAGCGTGAAGACCGCATCGTCTACAAGGCGCTTTCCGCCGACGAAGCCTTGTCGCTGTTGTTGCAGCACGAATTTGCCATGGCCATTCTCGACGTGCAGATGCCTGGCATGAACGGGTTCGAACTGGCCGAGTTGATGCGTGGCACGGAAAAGACCAAGCACATTCCCATCGTGTTCGTCAGCGCCGCCGGTCGCGAGCTGAACTACGCGTTCAAGGGCTATGAAAGCGGTGCCGTGGACTTCCTGCACAAACCGCTGGACATTCATGCGGTCAAGAGCAAGGTCAATGTGTTCGTCGAGCTGTTTCGTCAGAGCAAGGCGATGAAGCAGCAGGTCGAGCAGCTGGAACAGAGCCGGCGCGAACAGGAAGCGTTGCTCAACCGCTTGCAGAGTACCCAACTGGAATTGGAGCAGGCCGTGAGGATGCGCGATGACTTCATGTCCATCGTTGCCCACGAAGTGCGCACGCCGCTCAATGGCCTGATCCTCGAAACCCAGTTGCGCAAGATGCATCTGGCCCGTGATAACGCGGCCGCTTTTACCCTCGACAAGATGCACGCGATGGTCGACCGCGACGAACGGCAAATCAAAAGCCTGATCCGCCTGATCGAAGACATGCTCGATGTGTCGCGCATTCGCACCGGCAAGCTGTCGATCCGACCGACACGCTTCGATCTGTCGGAACGGGTTCGCCATGTATTGCAGAACTTCGCCGCGCAGATCGAGGCCGCCGAGTCCTCGGTGACGCTGGTGGCCGAGCAACCGGTGATCGGCAACTGGGATGAGTTTCGTATCGAGCAGGTCATTTCCAACCTGCTGACCAACGCCTTGCGTTACGGGGCCAAGAGCCCGATCACCGTGAAGGTGTACAGTGAGAACGGTGAAGCACGGGTAGAAGTGCGTGATTTCGGGATCGGCATCAGTGAAGAGAACCAGCACAGGATTTTCCAGCAGTTCGAGCGCGTCACGGCCAAACACGCCGTCGCCGGGCTCGGGCTGGGATTGTTTATTTCCGAACAGATTGTCACCGCCCATGGCGGTAGCATTACCGTCGAAAGCCGGATTGGCGAAGGCGCCCTGTTTCGCGTTTGTCTGCCGCTGTAGGAAAACGGCGCGATAAACGCAACCTCTGATCGACCTCACGGTCGTATCAGCAGCTATTGACCGAACAAAGGCTTCCCATGAGTGAAGATGCACAAGACGTCGTATTGATCGTCGAAGATGACCCCTCGATTCTGATGATACTCACCGCCTACCTGTCGGGGGAGGGCTACCGGGTACTGCAGGCCGAAAACGGTGAGCAGGCCTTCGAGATCCTCGCCAGCAAGCCACACCTGGACATGATGATCACCGACTTTCGCCTGCCGGGCGGAATCTCCGGCGTGCAGATCGCCGAGCCCGCGGTCAAGCTGCGACCGGAACTCAAGGTGATATTCATCAGTGGCTACCCGCAGGAAATCCGTGAAACCGACAGCCCGATCACGCGCACCGCGCCTATTCTCGCCAAGCCGTTCGATCTGGATGTGCTGCAGGAAATGATGCAGGACATGCTGTCCTGATGGCGGCAGGCGCTGCCCTTTGGCAACGCCTGCCAGGTGAGCTCTTCAGACGCTGATCATCTCCCGCACCTTCGCCGTCAACAGGTCGAAAGTGAACGGTTTGGTGATCATCTGCATACCGGGGTCAAGAAAACCGCCGCGCACCGCCGCGTGCTCGGCATAGCCGGTGATGAACAGGACCTTGAGCCCGGGCCGGTGCTGTCGGCCGATCTCCGCCAATTGTCGACCGTTCATGCCAGGCAAGCCGACATCACTGATCATCAGGTCGATACGCTGCGGCGAGTCAAGAATCGGCAACGCGCTGTCCGCATCGCCGGCCTCGACGAAGGCATAGCCCAGCTCACTCAACACGGTACTCACCAACACGCGAACCGCCGGGTCATCTTCGACGATCAGCACGGTTTCGCCATTCTGCGCGAACAGAGGATGTTGGCGATCGACCGGACTGACCTGGGGCAGGTCGCCCCCGAAGCGAGGCAGGAACAGGCTCACCGTGGTGCCTTCGCCTACTTCGCTTTGAATGGCGACGTGGCCCCGGGATTGTTTGCTGAAGCCGTAGATCATCGACAAGCCCAGGCCCGTGCCCTGGCCGATGGGCTTGGTGGTGAAAAACGGATCGAAGGCACGGCTGATGGTGCTTTGCGGCATGCCACAACCATTGTCCGTGACACTGAGCATCACGTAGTCACCCGGCTTGAGGTTGCTGTGGGCTTCGGTGAAGCCGGCATCCAGTTGCTGGTTCGCAGTCCGCACCACCAACTTGCCGCCGTCGGGCATGGCATCGCGGGCATTGATGACCAGGTTGAGCAGGGCGCTCTCCAGTTGATTGGGGTCGGCCTCGGCCACCCATAGACGCTCGCTCAGCTGCATTTCCAGGCGAATGCTTTCGTTGATGCTGCGTTGCAGCAATTCGCCCATGGAGATCACCAGGTTGTTCATCTCCACCGGCTTGGAGTCCAGCGACTGGCGGCGGGAGAACGCCAACAGCCGATGAGTCAGGCCCGCCGCGCGATTGGCTGACGTCACGCCAAGGTCGATCAGGCTGTCCAGATCTTCGGTGCGGCCACGGGCCAGGCGCCGGCGCAGCAACTCCAGGCTGCCGATGATGCCGGTCAGCATGTTGTTGAAGTCATGGGCGATACCGCCTGTGAGTTGGCCGACCGCCTCCATTTTCTGCGACTGGCGCAACACTTCTTCGTTGTGACGCAACTGCGCGGTGCGCTCTTCGACTTGCTGCTCAAGGGTTTCGAGGGTGTTCTGCAGGCGCAGCTCGCTCTGGCTCAAGTCGACCAGCCGGTCCCTGGCTTCATATTGTCGTCGACGTCCGCGCAGGGCCGTGGTCACCAGGCTGATCAATGTCTCCGGATGAAAGGGTCGCTCAAGGAAGGTGACGTTGCCCAATTGCGGGCCAAAACGTGAGGCAGGGTTTTGTTCCGGGCCACCGTGATGGGTCAACAATACGATTGGCAGGTCCGACCAGGCTGGCTGCTGCTCGATCAGGCCCAGCAAGGGTTCCAGATCGATGCCCAGCAAGGCCTCGGCGGAAATCAGCAGCAACCCCGCACCTTGTTCCAGTTCGCGGCATAGCTCGACCAGACCCGCACTGATAACGCCGTCGAAACCCGCTTCACGGAGCAACATCAAGGCGATCTGGCCGTCACGTCCCAGCGGCGCGAGGATGATCGCGCGCTCGGAGGTGGCTTCGACCGCCGTCATGGGCTTTCTTCCCCGAGCAGCGGGTTGCTGGCGCCCATATAAGTGGGAACGCCGCGCAAAACGCCCTGGAATGATTCCAGCGGCTCGCCGATGGTCATGCCGTGGCTGCTGATGCGGTATTCACGGATGGTCGATTCATGGCTGCCGGTGCGTTTCTTGATCACCGAAATCGCCCGGCGCACCTTGCCCACGGCTTCGAAGTAACGCAGCAGAATCACGGTGTCCGCCAGATAGGTGATGTCCACCGGGGCTTGCATGTCGCCAACCAGCCCATGCTGGGCGACGGTCATGAAGGTCGCGGCGCCCTGACGATTGAGGTACAGCAGCAGCTCGTGCATGTGCAGGACCAGGGCGTTCTCTTCGGGCATGGCCGCCTGGTAACCGTTGATGCTGTCGATGACCACGGTCTTGATGTTGCGCTCGTCGACACAGCGACGAACCCGGTGGGAGAACTCGCCGGGGGACAGTTCAGCGGCATCGACTTGTTCGATCAGCAAGTTGCCGCTGCGCTGCAGCCCCTGCAAATCGATACCGATGTTTTTCATGCGCTCAAACAGCAGACCCAGTTCCTCGTCGAAAATGAACAGGGCGGCTTTTTCACCCCGGGCCACGGCAGCGGCCGCGAAGATCATGGAGATGAGGGACTTGCCGGTACCGGCCGGACCGAGAATCAACGTGCTGGAGCCGGTTTCGATACCGCCGCCGAGCAGGGCGTCCATTTCCGTGATGCCGCTGGTCAATTGCTGGCGCAGGTAGCGCCCGCGGTGTTCGGCGGCCACCAGGCGCGGAAACACATGCACGCCATCACCCATGATGGTGAAGTCATGAAAGCCACCACGGTATTTCTGGCCTCGGTACTTCACCACCCGAATACGCCGCCGTTCGGCGCCGTAGTTGGGGGTCAGTTCCTCCAGGCGAATCACGCCGTGGGCCACGCTGTGCACGGTTTTGTCGAGGGACTCGGTGGTCAGGTCGTCGAGCAGCAACACGGTGGCGTCGTAGCGCACGAAGTAGTGCTTTATCGCAAGGATCTGCCGGCGGTAGCGCAATGAGCTTTGCGCCAGCAGGCGGATTTCAGACAGGCTGTCGAGCACCACGCGGGTTGGCTTGAAGCGTTCGACCACTTCGAAGATCTGCTTGGTGGCTTCGCCCAACTCCAGGTCAGAGGAGTACAGCAGCGACTGCTGGTGCTGGGCATTAAGCAGGCTTTCCGGCGGCGTCAGTTCGAAAATATGCACGTTTTCACCCAGTTCCCAACCGTGGGAGCGGGCGCCCTGGCGCAGTTCGCGTTCGGTTTCGGACAGGGTGATGTACAACGAGCGTTCGCCGGCCTGGGCGCCGGCCAACAGAAAGTGCAGGGCAACGGTGGTTTTGCCGGTGCCCGGTTCACCCTCCAGTAAAAACACGTGGCCGCGAGAGAGTCCGCCATCGAGGATGTCATCCAGCCCTTCGATACCGGTGGCGGCTTTTACACTGATCAACTCGTGGGATATAGACAAAAAATGCCCTCTCTTGACTAGGGGAACGAGGCAGTGGGCGCTGAGTGCCACTATGGTCTGCCTATTCACTTGACCTTTGGTCGAGACGAGCGTTCAACAAAATTTACGGCGGGATATCAGAGACCCTGCTGCAGGGCCGGATCGTCCGGATTCATTTGTTCGAGTTGTGCCAGCAGGATCTGCACGTTCTGCAGTTGTCCGCTTTCCTTCCAGTAGTTGATCAGCAGCACTCGCGCCCTGCGATCGTTCGGGTGGCGCTGGACGATCTCCTGCAATTGCTTCTGCGCCGCTTCGAGCTCCTGTTCACCGTGCAGGGTAGTGGCCAGGTCATAGCGGTAGTCCTTGTTGTCCGGCTCGAGCTCCACGGCTTTGGACAGCCCCAGCAGGGCGAATTCACTCTGGCCATGATTGAGCAGCCAAAGCCCGAGGGCATGCTGCAAATAGGCCGAATCGGGCTGCGCCTTCAATTGCCTGGCCAACAGTTGCTGGGCGGCATCGCTTTGTCCCAGTTTATCGAGCACGTCAATCTGCATGACCAGCGCCGGCAGGTTGTCGGGGGCCAGGCGCAGGGTGTTATCAAGCGCCTGCTGGGCTTCCTTGAATTCGGCATTGTGTAAATGCAGGCGAGCCAGTTGGTAGTCATTCTCGGCACTTTCCGGCGCGTTTTTGAGTACTTGCTCCCAGGCATCGATGGCTTGTTCCAGCGGCCCGAAATACAAGCCGAGGTCATCCGGTGACAAGCCCAGCAAGGCGTTGACGACGGCAAACCGCACATTCTGGTCGCTGTCCTCCAGCAACGGCCCGAGCAACAAACTGCGCTGGCCGTTGGGCACCAGTCCGCTGATGCTCTTGATCGCGGCGATGCGCACATCGGGCGACTCATGTTTCAAGTCGGCGTCCGCGAGTTTCAGAGCCACCGAACTCGGATAGTTGGGCAGTTCGGCATGCAACCAGATGCGCCGCTTGGGCGACAAATCGGGGCGGCCCAATTGTTGGTACAGCACGCGAGCGGCGCCGGGCTGGCCGGCACGGGCCTGGGTCAGCGCTTCGCTGTAACCGCGCTTGATCGCTTCAGGCACCACAGGGGTCGTGCTGCGCTGGTACAGCCATGCGAGGCCGACGACAAACAAGGCGCAGAGACTGATAAGCAGATAACGGCGGGAGTGGGGCATTCAGAATCCGGGAGCTGGCAAGCTTTTGCAAAGTCAGCAGCTTCGGTCAGGCGAGGCTCCGAGTCAAACCCTGACTGACCTGGAAAACAGCGGATCGCGTTGGTTCGGAAAGCTGTCGAGCCCGCGCAGCTGTGACTAAGCTTGCTGGACAACGGTCAGCGGGCGTGGCAATGCAAGCGCTTCTCCAATACTTCAAGGCGATACTCAACCCCGGTCCCGGGGTGCTGCTGTTTGCCTTGAGAACCATCGCCGCGGGGCTGCTGACGCTGTACCTGGCCTTTCTGTTCGACCTTGATCAGCCCAAGTGGTCGGTCATGGCCGTGGTCATCATCAGTCAGCCATTGGGCGGTATGGTGCTGGCCCGTAGTTTTGGCCAGGTCATCGGTACGACCATGGGCGCGGTGGTGGCGGTGGCCACCATGGCGATCTTTCCCCAGGCGCCCCTGCCTTTCATTGCCACCCTGGCCTTATGGCTCGCGTTCTGTACCGCCGGCGGCACTTTGTTGCGCTACACCAGCTCCCAGGCGTTCGTCCTCAGTGGCTACACCGCCGTGGTCATTGCGCTGCTGGCGATACCGGATCAGGACGGCACGTTTCTGCTGGCGGTCACCCGAGTCACCGAAACCTTGTTGGCTGTTGCCTGTGTGTGCGTGGTCAGCCTGCTCACCGCGCGCCCTGAAGCCGTGGCCCGGGATTACTTCGCCAAAATCGATCAAATCACCAAACTGCTGGCGACCCATGCCAGTGCGGTCATCCGCACCGAGGAAAGCGAGGCGGACTTTCAACGCCGGCAAATGCAACTGCTGGGTCAGATCAGCGCCCTGGAGGGCGTGCGCCGGCATCTGTACTTCGACGCGCCTCGCCTGCGCAGCGCCAACGGGCTGGTGCAATTGCTGGGCAATCAGTTGGTGTTGCTGACGGCGCGGCTGACCGCCTTGCGTCACCAGCGGCAATTGCTGACAGAACGTTGGGAAGGGGAGTTGCCCGAGGAAATCCAGCGGCTACGCGAGGAGGAACTGGCCTTTCTCGATGAATTGGCTCAACAGGGACGCTCGCTGTCCAGCGAAAAACGCCACCCTTTCACTACGTTGCGCCAACGCTTCGACGAACTGGCCTACAGGGCCGAACAAATGACCGAGAGCATGCCGGCCACCTTGCGCTCGCTGGCCTGGTCACTGCGCTGGGAACAGGCGCGGATGCTGCAGCAACTGGAACAGGTACTGGAGCTCAGCGATGCCATCCAGAGCGGGCGGCCCGCCAGCAGCGTCTTTCGCGGGCAGGAGAATCCACTGCATCTGGACTTTACCCTGGCGACCATGAATGCCATCCGCGCATTCACCGCGCTATTGGTGGCTGGCCTGATCTGGATCGAAACCGGCTGGGACGGGGCGCGGGCGGGCATGGTGCTGCTGGGTATTCTCTGTTCGCTGATGTCGACGTTTCCACGGCCGCTGCTGGTCGTTCAAAGCTATGCCCGAGGGTTTGGCCTCGCGTTGCTGGCGTCGGCGCTGCTGCAGTTCCTGTTCGTGCCGATGATCAGTAACTTCGAGATGCTCGCGTTGCTGCTGACGCCCTTGCTTTACGCGGTCGCCGTGGGGCTGTCCAGTCCGCCGACCACCGGCACCGGTATGGGGTTGGGGTTGACGACATTTCTGCTGCTGGGCCCGTTGAATGTGGGGCTTGGACAAAATACCGCCATCCAGTGGTTCGAGTTCGCCGGTGCCTACACCTGCGCAACGGTACTGGGATTGAGTGTCTACGCGCTGATCTTTCCGTTCCGGCCGGTATTGCGGATGCGCCGGTTGTTCAAGGAGAACTGCGAGCAGGTGTACGCCTTGCTGAAAGTCCCGGCCACCGATGAAAACCAGTTTGCCTTCGAGAGTCGCATGGTGGATCGCCTGACTATGATGCTGGGATTGCTGCCGGCGGCCGACGACCAGGCATCGCGGGACCTGTTTGAGGTCAGCCTCGGCTGCATGGCTTTGGGTATCGCCCTGAACCAGCTGCGCCAACAGGGGCAGGGCAACGCGTTGCTGACGCCGGCGCTGCAAAGCCAGCTGTTCGCCACGGTGCGTGAAACCGGGAGGCTGGTCGCCGGGCGCGCCGGCATTCGGGCGGATCGCGTGATCGCCAGCCTGCACTCCTTGGGCGATGAACTCGACACCCTGCACTCCAGCGTCCATGAACACCTGTGGTCGGTGTTTCGCATGCGCGTGGCGCTGCTGATCGTGGTGTCATTCCTGGAGCGCCATCGCCGTCACTTTGAACCGGTCATCCCACAAGGAGTACCTGCACTTGCCCATTGATCTGGAAATAGGCGGTGTCTACCTGCCGCCCATCGCCCAGGCGCTGCTGCTGGGCCTGCCGATTTTCCTCGCGCTGGACTGGGTGCTGCGGCGCCTGGGGGTGCTGCGCTTTGTCTGGCATGAAGCGTTGTTCGAGGGTGCGTTGTACGCCTGCGTGTGTGCGACGCTGATTTTGCTGATGGGAGCCTGACGCCTTGAAGAAGATCCTTTCACACTTGACGACCGTGGCCGTGGTCGTGTTGGCGTTCGTTCTCGGCTGGTTTGCCTGGGAGCATTACACCCGCGCCCCCTGGACCCGGGACGCCAGGGTGCGTGCCGATGTGGTGACCCTGTCCGCCGATGTCTCGGGGCGCATCGTCAGTCTCGGCGTGCAGGACAACCAGCATGTGGACAAGGGCCAGTTGTTGCTGGAAATCGATCCGGCGCGCTATTCCCTGGCAGTTGAACACGCCAGACGCTCGGTGGAGGTGGCGAAAGCATCGCTGGGCCAGTCTGAAGCGACCATCGTCTCCAGCGAGGCGTTGCTACACCAGCGCCAGAGCGAAGAGCGGCGGCGGCGAACCCTCAAGGAGCGCTCGGCGATTTCCGGTGAGGAGTGGGAGAAGTCCAACACCGAAGTCGCGGTGGCGCAGGCTGACTTGCTGCGTAACCAGGCCAACCTGGGGCTGGCGCAGGCCAACGTGCAACTGGCGATTGCGGCATTGACCCAGGCCGAACTGGACTTGAAGCGCACGCGGGTCGAATCGCCAGTCAGTGGCTACGTCACCAACCTGCTGACCCGCGAGGGTGACTATGCAGCGGTGGGCGGTCCGTTGTTGGCACTGGTGGACAGCGACAGCTTCTATGTCAGCGGCTACTTCGAGGAAACCAAGTTGCCGCGCATCGCCGAGGGCGACCGGGTCGACATTGAATTGATGAGCGGTGAAAAGTTCGGCGGCACTGTGCAGAGCATTGCCTTCGCGATCGCCGACCGGGAAAACCTGCCCGGTGGGCGGCTACTGGCCAACATCAACCCCAGCTACACCTGGGTCAAGCTGGCGCAAAGGGTACCCGTGCGGATCAGGATCGATGAGGGCTACGCCGGCAAAGACAAGCTGCGCGCCGGGACCACGGCCACCGTTACCATCGAGGAAAATCACAAATCTCAAGGGGACCGCTAACTTCGCGGACATATTCGGACCCGGTGGGAGCGAGCCTGCTCGCGATAGCAATCAGTCAGTCACCCTTGATGCTGGATTTGCTGACGTCATCGCTGCGATGCGGCGACCCGACAAGCCCGCACCCACACAGGTTCCGCAGCAGGTAATAAACGCCAGGCGCTTACCGGGATTCTTCCATCCGAGTTCCCCGGGATTAACTGAAGAACCAAAAAAAAGCCCCGCGACCGAATGAGACGCAGGGCAAAGGAATTGGTTGGTTGCGGCCAACCAAAGGAGCGCTTGAAAAAGGTTACTTGCTGGCGACCGTTTCCGGCTGCCAGCCACCGCCGAGTGCCTTGTAGATCGCGACGATGCCGCGGTACAGGTCGACTTCGGCCTGGGCCTGGGTGTCTTCGGCCGCCAGACGCTCACGCTGGGCATCGAGCAACACCAGGAAATCGGCGGTGCCTTCGCGGTAGCGGATCTCGGCGAGGTCGGCAGCGGAACGGCTCGATTCGCTCTGGCGAATCAGCGAAATCAACCGTTGTTGGCGTTTGCCGTAATCGCTGAAGGCGTTCTCCGATTCTTCCAGGGCCAGCAAGACTTGTTGCTCGTAGCTCGCCAGGGCGCCTTCGGCGTCGGCGTCGGCACCGCGCAATCGGGCCTTGACGCTGCCCAGATCGAACGCCGCCCAAGTGATGCTCGGGCCAAGCGCCCAGGCGTTGGCCGCCGAGGAACCGATCTGCGAACCTCGCCCGGCGGTGAAACCAAGGAAGCCGCTGAGGCTGACCCGCGGGAACAGATCAGCCTTGGCCACGCCGATGCGCGCCGTGGCCGAAGCCAGTTTGCGTTCGGCGCTGCGAATGTCCGGGCGACGTTGCAGCAGTTCGCCCGGATCACCAATGGGCAATGCCTTGGCAATGGCCGGCAATTCCTTGGGGCTCAGGTCGACGCTCAACTTGTCCGGGCGTTGACCCAGCAGGGTGGCGATGCGGTTTTTCTGCCGAACCTGTTCGGCCTGCAATTGCGGCACGCTGGCTTCGACCGACGCCAACCGTGCGTCGGCGCGTTCCACGTCGAGCTGATCGCCCACGCCGGCATCACGCAGGCTGATGGTGATCTTGCGCGACTCCTGCTGGTTCTCCAGGTTGGCCAGGGCGATTTTTTCCCGCAGCTGCGCGCCGCGCAGCTGGCCGTAAGAATCCACCAGTTCGGCAATCATGGTGACTTGCAGTTGATACAGATCGGCCTCGACCGCTTGTTGCTCGGCGTTGGCCGATTCCAGGTTGCGCTGGATGCGGCCAAACAGGTCGATCTCCCACGCCATGTCCAGGCCCAGGTCATAGCGTTCGCTGTTGACCCGATTGGTGGTCTGGCCGGGAATCTGCCCCTTGGCCAGGTCACTGCTGACCCGGCTGGTGATGGTCGGCATGGCGTCATTGCTGATGTCATCGCGTATCGCCCGCGCCGCTTTCCAGCGGGCGAAGGCGACGCGCAAGTCGCGGTTGCCTTTCAGGGACTCGGTCACCAACTGGTTGAGGGTCGGGTCCTCGAACTGCTGCCACCAGATGCCTTCGAAACGGGAACGGTCGAAGTTCTTCTGACCGGCCGCGCCATCGGTGGCGGTGGTGATATGGGCCGCCTCGGTGGCCGGGGTCTTGTAGTCCGGGCCCACGGCACAGGCGCTCAGCGCCAGTACCAGGAGACTCGGCAGGAAGGCTTTCAGGCTCATTAATGCGACTCCAGTTGCGACTCAAGTTTGAGGGCCTTGGCCGCTTTGCGCGCTTCACCGCGCTCGACAAAGTTGCGAATCAGTACGTAGAACACCGGTGTCAGCAACAGACCGAAGAAGGTCACCCCGAGCATCCCGGAGAACACTGCCACACCCATGGCATGACGCATTTCGGCACCGGCACCGCTGGAGAACACCAGTGGCACCACACCCATGATGAACGCGAAGGAGGTCATCAGGATCGGCCGCAGACGCAGGCGGCAGGCTTCCAGTACCGCGGCCAGTGGGTTGAGACCTTCCAGCTGTTTATCCTTGGCAAACTCGACGATCAGGATCGCGTTCTTGCACGCCAGGCCCACCAGTACGATCAAACCGATCTGGGTAAAGATGTTGTTGTCGCCACCGGACACAATCACCCCGGTGATGGCCGACAGCAGGGTCATCGGTACGATCAGGATCACCGCCAGTGGCAGGCTCCAGCTTTCGTATTGCGCCGCGAGCACCAGGAACGCCAGCAGTACGCAGAGCGGGAACACGAACAGCGCGGTGTTGCCGGACAGAATCTGCTGGTAGGTCAGGTCGGTCCATTCGTAGGTCATGCCGTTTGGAAGTTCATCCTTGAGCAGTTTCTCGATGGCTTTCTGGGCCTGGCCAGAGCTGTAGCCGGGGGCTGCCGCACCGTTGATTTCAGCGGTGATGAAGCCGTTGTAGTGCATCACGCGGTCCGGGCCCGAGGTGTCGCTGACCTTGATGAAGGTCGCCAGCGGGATCATTTCGCCCTTGTTGTTGCGTACTTTCAGCTGGCCGATCTGATCCGGTTCAAGACGGAACTGCTGCTCGGCCTGAACGTTGACCTGATAGGTACGACCAAAGCGGTTGAAGTCGTTGGCATACAGCGAACCCAGGTAGATCTGCAGGGTGTCGAAGATGTCGCTGACGGCCACGCCGTGGGTCTTGGCTTTTTCCCGGTCGATGGCAGCATCGACCTGCGGCACGTTCACGGTGTAGCTGGTGAACAGGTTGGCCAGTTCCGGAACGCTGTGGCTCTTGGCAATGATGTTCATGGTTTGCTTGTACAGCTCGTCGTAGCCCAGGTTGCCCCGGTCTTCGATTTGCAGGCGGAAACCACCGATCGTGCCCAGGCCCTGTACCGGCGGCGGCGGGAAGATCGCAATGTAGGCACCCTGGATGTCGGCGAACTTGGCGTTCAGCGCGGCCGCGATGGCGCCCGCCGATTCGCTTGGGTCCTTGCGCTCGTCAAACGGCTTGAGCGGGGTGAACACGATGCCGGCGTTGGGGCTGTTGGTGAAACCGTTGATCGACAGGCCCGGGAAGGCCACCGAGTTGGCGACGCCGGGTTGCTTGAGGGCAATCTCGGACATCTGCTGGATCACTGCATCGGTGCGATCCAGGCTGGCGGCGTCCGGCAACTGGGCAAACGCCACCAGGTATTGCTTGTCCTGCGCCGGGACGAAACCGGTCGGGGTGCTGGAGAAACCGAAGAACGTCAGGACCATCAGGCCGGCGTACAGCAGCAGGGCGATGCCACTGCTGCGGATCACGCGGCCAACGGTGCCGACATAGCCATGGCTGGCCTTTTCAAAGAAGCGGTTGAAGGGGCGGAACAGCCAGCCACCGAACACCTTGTCCAGGAGTCTGGAGAAGCGGTCTTTCGGCGCATCGTGACCTTTGAGCAATACGGCGGCCAATGCCGGCGACAGGGTCAGCGAGTTGAAGGCCGAGATCACCGTGGAAATCGCAATGGTCAGGGCGAACTGCTTGTAGAACTGGCCGGTCAACCCGGAAATGAAGGCCGCCGGGATAAACACTGCACACAGTACCAGCGCCGTGGCGATGATCGGCCCGGTCACTTCACGCATGGCGCGTTTGGTCGCTTCGACCGGGTTGAGTCCCAGTTCGATATTGCGCTCGACGTTCTCCACCACCACGATCGCGTCGTCCACCACGATACCGATCGCCAGTACCAGGCCGAACAGCGACAGGGCGTTCAACGAGAAGCCGAACAGGTGCATCACGGCGAACGTACCGATCAGCGACACCGGCACCGCCACCAGAGGAATGATCGAGGCGCGCCAGGTTTGCAGGAACAGGATCACCACCAGCACCACGAGGATCAGCGCTTCGAACAGGGTGTGAACCACTGCTTCGATGGAGCCGCGCACGAAGATCGTCGGGTCATAGACGATGCTGAAGTCCATGCCTTCCGGGAAGCTTTTCTTCAGCTCCGCCATCTTGTCGCGCACTTCGTTGGAGATCTCGATGGCGTTGGAGCCCGGACGCTGGAAGATCGGGATCGCCACCGCCGGCTGGTTGTTGAGTTGCGAACGCAAGGCGTACTGGCTGGAGCCCAGCTCGACGCGCGCAATGTCTTTCAGGCGCGTGATTTCACCGTTCTCGCCGGAGCGAATGATGATGTTCTCGAACTCTTCTTCGGACACCAGGCGACCCTGGGTGTTGACCGACAGCTGGAACGCGGTGGCGTTCGGTGCAGGCGGGGCACCCAGTGCACCGGCGGCGACCTGACGGTTCTGTTCGCGGATCGCGGTAACCACATCGGTAGCGGTCAGGTTGCGCGAAGCGGTCTTGTTCGGATCGAGCCAGACCCGCAGCGAGTAGTCGCCCATGCCGAACAATTGCACATCACCGACACCGCCCAGACGCGCCAGCTCATCCTTGATGTTGAGCAAGGCGTAGTTGGACAGGTAAAGCATGTCGTAGCGTTTGTCCGGCGAGGTCAAGTGCACGACCATGGTCAGGTCGGGCGACGCCTTGTCCACGGTGATACCGATGCGCGTCACTTCTTCGGGCAGTTTCGGTTCGGTCCGGGTCACGCGGTTCTGCACCTGCACCTGCGCGTTGTCCAGGTCGGTACCCAGGGCGAAGGTGATGGTCAGGGTGATCTTGCCGTCGGCGGTCGACTGCGAGGACATGTACAACATGTTCTCGACGCCGGTGATCGCTTGCTCCAGCGGAGCGGCCACGGTTTCACCAATGACCTTGGGGTTGGCACCGGGGAAGTTGGCGCGGACCACAACGGTCGGCGGCACCACTTCCGGGTATTCGCTGATCGGCAACTGGAACAGCGAGATGGCACCGGCGATCAGGATCAGCAGCGACAGCACTGCGGCGAAGATCGGCCGTGAAATGAAGAATTGGGAAAAATTCATCGGAGTCGTTATCCCTTAACCGCGTGGAGTCGCAGCAGCCAGCTTCACAGCCGTACCCGGCGCGACCTTGGCAGGCGCGATTTGAGGCAGGTTGCTGGCTTCCAGCGCTTGACGTTGTTGTGCCAGGGCCGCGAGGGTTTGCTCGCTGGCCATCGGGATCACTTCAGGGGTGACTGGCGAACCAGGTCGTACCCGCTGCAGGCCCTTGACGATGATGGTGTCGTCCTTGTTCAGGCCGTTGCGCACGATGCGCAAGCCTTCGATCTTCGGACCCAGCTCGACTGCGCGGTAGGCCGTTTTGTTGTCGGCGTCCATCACCAGCACGAACTTCTTGCCCAGGTCGGTGCCGACCGCTTCATCGTTGATCAGCATGGCGTTGTAGGTGCCGCTGCCAACCAGCTTCAGCCGTGCATAAAGGCCCGGGGTGTAGCTGCCGTCGCTGTTGTCGAAGACGGCGCGACCACGGATGGTGCCGGTTTTCGGGTTGACCTGGTTGTCGACGAAGTTCATCTGGCCCAGGTGCGGGTTGCCGTCTTCGTTTGACAAGCCCATGTAGACCGGGGTGGTGGCGCCGCGTTTGCCCTGGCGGGCGAGCTGGGTGTACTTGAGGAACACGCGCTCGTCAGCGTCGAAGTAGGCGTAGACCTTGTCGGTGGAAACGACGCTGGTCAGTGGCGTGGTATCGGCGGTCACCAGGTTGCCGGCGGTGATTTCCGCACGGCTGACACGACCGCTGATGGGCGCGGTGACGCGGGTGAAACTCAGGTTCAGTTTGGCCAGGTCCAGTTGCGCTTGAAGCGCACCGACGGCGGCGCGGGCTTCTTGAGCGGCGCTGGTGCGCGAATCGGCCAGTTCGGCGGAAATCGCGTTGCTGGTGCGCAGGCGCTCACCACGCTGGGCTTCGTTTTCGCTGCGGGTGGCATTGGCGCGGGCCTGGGCGACCAGCGCTTCGAGGCGGCGGACCTCTGCCTGGAATGGACGAGGGTCGATCTGGAACAGCAGGTCGCCTTTCTTCACCAGAGCGCCTTCGGTAAAAGCCACTTCGTCGATCTGACCGGAAACCCGTGGACGAATCTCGACGGTTTCCGGCGCTTCCAGGCGACCGGTGAATTCGTCCCACTCGTTGACGGGTTGCTCCAGCACCTTGGCCACGCTGACCTTGGCAGCGGGTGGGGCGGCGGCAGTTTGCGGAGCCTTGCCGCAGGCGCTCATCACCACGACGGCCAACAGGGCCAATGGGAAGCGCAAATGTTTGAGTGACTGTTCCATGGATGCATCCGCCAATGTATTGAGATTGGCGAATGATGCGCGGCAGGTCTGGAGCGGACGAATCGAACGGGGCGAAGATAACTATCATTCGGAATGATAGGAGAGCCTCGGTCAGCTCTCTAGCCTGCGCTTCAAGTCAGGTACCGATCAATTCGGTTGATGGCAATTCTGTGTTGCCACAAACGCAACAGTCTGGCCTGGCACCGGGTCGCGCCGATCGCTGGCAAGCCAGCGCCTGCAGAATTGGCGTCGTTCACATGAATGGTGATCGGCAGGGTTATCGTAGGCGCTGGCTTGCTAGCGAAGGTCTCAGATGCCTTCACAAAGCATTCAAGCCAGACTATCCGGATCGCCAAAGAACATTTTGACAGGGCTCCAGGACGGTGTTTTGAGGTCGGAAAAATCTGTCGATGCCGCCGCATGCCCCGCCTGTGCGAGCGATTGCGAATGGCGATTTCTGACAGAGACCAAGAGGGTTGCGGATGGTTTTCAGTGTGCCGCCCAACCTGAATCGGCAGCAGTCGGGCGTCGATCTGTTTATCTGACACCGAGCCACCGAGGGAGCGCAACGTCCCCTCGGTGGCCAGGCTTCAGTCAGTCACGGAACCCTGCGGTATTCTCCCGGCGAAACTGTCCACCAGGCTCGCCACCACCATCTCTCCCATTCGCGTGCGGGTCTGCAGCGTCGCACTCGCGCGATGGGGCTGCAGTACCACTTTCTCGTTGCCGAACAATGTCTCGGGGACGTTCGGTTCATCGACAAACACATCCAGCGCCGCACCGGCGATCTCACCAGCGACCAGCGCCGCCACCAGATCGACCTCGTTGACCAGCTTGCCGCGCGCCACGTTGATCAGATACCCGTCCTTGCCCAGCGCCTGCAACACCTCGGCATTGATGATGGCTTCAGCCTTGTCGGCAGCGGCCGCGAGAATCAGCGCATCACTGTTGCTGGCCAGTTGCTTCAGATCGGCAATGAAAGTGTGGTTCACATCGTTCATCGGCTGCAGATCGGTGTAACTGATCGGGCAGCCGAACGCCGCGGCCCGGGTCGCCACTGCACGGCCGACCCGGCCCATGCCGACGATCCCTATGCGCATGCCCGACACTTGACGCGCCAACGGCAACGGGGCCAACGGTGTCGGGCTATGGGGCCATTGCCCCGAACGCACATAACGATCACTGGTGCACAGACCCCGGCATACGGCAATCAACAATCCGATGGCCAGGTCGGCGACGTCTTCGGTCAGTGCGCCAATGGTCGCGGTTACGCGGATCCCGCGATCCCTGGCGTAAGCCAGGTCTACCGCATCGGTGCCGACGCCATTGACCGCCACCACTTCCAGTTTGGGTAACTGCGCCATCAGTGCCTGGCTGATGCCAGTATGGCCGCCGGTGATCACGCCGCGAATGTTCGCCCCGTGTTCCTGCAAGTAAGCCTGCTTGTCGGTCTGTTGGAAGTAGCGTCTGACGGTAAACAGCTCATCGAGCCGCGCGTTGATTTCAGGGATCAGGATCGGGCTGAGCTGCAAGACTTCTGGCTTCATGTAAACCTCGCGTAGCGGAATAAAAAGGCCGGTTTAACCACGACCGGCAAACGGCATGGCGCTGGCCATGACGGTCATGTTCAGGACGTTCGCCTCCAGCGGCAGACCGGCGATGTAGCGCACGGCATCGGCCACATGCTTGACGTCCACCATCGGCTCCACGGCGATGGTGCCGTTGGCCTGGCGCACGCCTTTGGTCATGCGCACCGACATGTCGGTCAGGGCGTTGCCGATGTCGATCTGGCTGCAGGCGATGTTGAATTCCCGGCCGTCCAGGGCCAGGGATTTGGTCAGCCCCAGCACCGCGTGTTTGCTGGCGGTGTAGGCGCTGCTGAAGGGGCGTGGGGTATGTGCCGAGATCGAGCCGTTATTGATGATGCGTCCGCCCTGTGGCTGTTGCCGGCGCATCAGCCCGAAGGCACCGCGGGCGCAGAGGAATACGCCATTGAGGTTGGTGTCGATCACGTTCCGCCACTGTTCGAACGTCAGCTCATCCAACGGCACCGCAGGAGCGTTGACCCCGGCGTTGTTGAACACCACATCGAGGCGTCCGTATACCTCGGTGATGGTGGCAAACAGTGCATCGACACTGGCCGGGTCGCGCACGTCAGTGGGCACCGCCAACGCGTCGTGTCCCTCGCTCTGTGCCCGTTCGACCAATGCCTGCAATGGCTCTGGCCGGCGTCCGGCCAATACCAGGGTGAATCCGTCTGCCATCAGCGCCAGGGCCACGGCGCGGCCGATTCCGCTACCGGCGCCGGTGACCAGAGCCACTTTCAAAGGACTGTTCATGTTGTTATCTCCATTCTCGATTCGCGAGGGCGTGTGCCGGGTTCAAGGTCGCTGACCGACATGCATTTCAAGTTGGCCGATGCCGTCGATCCCGGCATTGATGACGTCGCCTGGTTGCAGCAGATCGACGCCTGCCGGGCTGCCGGTCATGATCAAGTCACCGGCCCGGAGCGCTACCGATTGCGAGATGCGGCTGATGATTTCACTGACCGACCAGATCTGGCTGTCGAGGCTGTCGCGCTGGCGCTCTTGGCCGTTGACGTTCAGCCACAAATCGCCGTCCGGGTGTCCGGCGCGAGTCACTGGCACGATGGCGGTCATCGGCGCGGCGCCGTCGAACACCTTGGCACCCTCCCACGGCAAACCATTGCTTTTGGCCGCGCGCTGGACGTCACGACGGGTCAGATCAAGACCGACGGCATAGCCCCAGACATAGGCCAACGCCTGACTCTCCGGGATATTGGCGCCGCCTTCACCGATGGCCACGACCAATTCGATTTCGTGGACGAACTCTTCGGTCAATGGCGGGAAAGTCACTTCACCCGCCGCATCCACCACGTTGCTCGCCGGTTTCATGAAGAACACTGGCGGCTGGCGGGACTGGCCCTGGGTGTCTGGCCAAGGGTAGTTGCGGCCGACGCAAAATACCCGGCCAATGGGAAAGCGCTGCTGGCTGCCGGCAACCGGCAAGGTCACGGGCAGATCCGGGGTAAACACATACTCGGTCATCATCATTTTTGTAGTCGTCCTGTTTGAAGCGTCAGCGTACGGCGGCAATCTTTTGCAAAGTTGGACGAAAGCCGCCTCGTGTTGGAGAAAAACGGTTTCCTGGCTCAGCGCGCCTTGAGTTCGATGCGATACAGGCGACCGAGCAGCAATGAATAAGACAAGGTGCCCATCAACGCCACGCCACCAATGAACCAGAAGGCGTAGGCAAACGAACCTGTCGCGTGGACGATGCCGCCAATCACGATCGGGGTGACGATCCCGCCGATATTGGCGGCCAGGCTGGTGACCCCGCCGGTCAGGCCGATCAGTTCCTTGGGCGCAACTTCCGATACGGCCGCCCACGACGACGAAGCGATTCCCTGAGCGAAGAAGGCTATGGTCAGCACGGCAATGCAGATCACGTTCGAGTCGGTGAAATTCACCAGCACAATCGACATACCCAGCATCGATCCGACCACCAATGGCAACTTGCGAGCGAAGGACATTGAGTAACCACGGCGTATCAGCAAGTCGGAGACGATGCCGGCCAGCAGAATGCCGACCGTTGCACCCACGAACGGCAGCACCGCGAAGATCCCGGCCTTGATCATGGTCAGCTTGCGTTCTTCGATCAGGTACGTCGGGAACCAGGTCAGGAAGAAGTACAACGCTGAGGTGCTGGCGAACTTGCCGATGCAAATCGCCCAGATTTGCCGATAGCTGAACAGCTCGGCGATCTGCCTCCAGTTGAACCGGGTGCGCTCCTGACTGCTCTTGACCAGTCCACCCCCGGCTTCGATGTACTTCAGTTCTTCCTGGCTGACGTTCTTGCAGCTCAGCGGATCGCGGTACACGTAGAGCCAGATCACGCCGAACACAATGCCGAGTATCCCGGTGCTGTAGAACACATGGCGCCAGTCATAGGTCGTGGCCAGCCATAACAGTGCGCCGGTAAACAGAGCCGTGCCCAGATATTGGCCGCACACGTAAATGCTGCTGGCCAGGCCCCGTTCGCGGGCCGGGAACCATACCGTCACCGCACGGCTGTTGGCCGGAAACGCTGGAGCTTCCATGGCACCGACGGCCAGGCGCAGCCCGAACAGCGAAGCGAATCCTGTGGCAAAGCCTTGGCACACGGTGACCGTCGACCAACTGATCAGCGACACCCCGTAAGTGAATCGGGAACCGAAGCGATCGGCAATGAACCCGGCAGGCACCAGGGCGAGTGCGTAGGTCCAGGCAAACGCGGAAAAGATCAGGCCCATTTCGATCTTGTCCAGGCCCAGGTCCTTGGCCATGAACGGCGCGGCAATCGAGATGTTTACGCGGTCGATGTAGTTGATGATGGTCGCAATCAGCAGCAATGACAGCATGAACCAGCGCCGACGCGTTGGCAGTCGCTGAGGCAACAGGGCGTCACGGGCGCCAGCGCTCACCGACGGCGCGGTGGACGGGGATGTTTGCGAGTTCGACATGAGTAGACCTTTTTATTGTTAGAAGAATCGAGATGTTCGCGCGCAGCCGAAGCCGGTGCCTCCAGTGTCGGGGCAGAGCAATCGCTACTTGAATGAGAGGCGCGGACAGCTGCTGTCAGGCGCTCAGATACGCCTTCGGACAGACTCGGTCGGGGGAGGGTTGGCGAGGGAAAAAAACAAGCTCATCACGTGCGCACCTTTTGATTGTTTTTGGAAGGGTCGGGCTGCATTGCCTGTCACAGTGGTCGTACAACCTCTCTAAATCAATGGAGGCGTTAGATCGTTTGTTCTCCTGAAAACATCGATTAATGCAGGTGTCCAAGAAAAATCAAATCAGCTCATTTCCACAGTTCTGCCTCATATGCTTCATAAGGTATTGTTTTTTAAATAATTAATATTTTGTGTGTGCTCATGGCTTTTTGGACGGACGACACATCACTCACAGATACAATTAATTCCCTGTATTCTGTTGTCATCCTATGACGTGTTGAAGCCAGCGGTGTCTGCCTTCACAATCACCGCAGTCGCCGCCTGCATCGCGACGCGACGACAACCTGTCCACTTACCTGTCGAGGATCCTCAGGAAATGTCGTCACCGAGTCGAGTACCCACCTACGTCATGCAGCAACGCAGCGAATTGACGGATTTCTACATCCGCGACAAAAAGGGACGGCGAGCCGAAACCAGTCCGCATCGTCACGAGTACTTTCAGATCCAGGTCAACCTCGGTGGAGATACGGTGCAGCACATCGGCAACGTCGAACGTCCGTTTCCACGCAATACACTGGCCTTCATCCTGCCTCATCGCGTGCACGTGATTCCGCATCCGGCCGACAGCAATTTCATGGTGATCAATTTCTCCCAGACCTTCCTGCTGCCGCATTTGCAGTGCGACCCGATGGATCTGGAGGAAGTCTCGATTTTGCTGGCCCCGGAGTTGTCACCGTTCCGTTTCCAGGAACATCTGGATTTCATTCTGGCCGATGAGGACTTCAACAAAGTCTGTGCCCTGATCGAACAGATGCGAGTCCTGGATGAGAACCGTCAGTTTGGCACTCGTGAGATGCTCAAGGGGTTGTTGCTGCAACTGGTGGGGAGTGTTTGTGCCTTGTATGCCGAGCCGCTCAAACGGTTGGCCGAAGAGAATGCCGCCGAAGTCAGCCGACGCAATGCGCTGAGCAGGATGTCGGAATACTTGCGCAAGAACATCGCCGACCCCGATCTCAACCTGATCAAGGTGGCTGCTGCGACTTACCTGTCTCCGACCTATCTGACGCACTGGTTGCGCAAGGAAATCGGAAAGACCTTCACTGAGCTGGTGCTCGAGCGCAGGATGCACGCGGCGCGCAATTATCTGCTCAATGGAACACGACCGGTGGGGGAGGTGGCGAGGTTGTGCGGCTTCGCTGACGAGGCTTATTTCTCCCGACGCTTTCGCCAGATACATGGCCAGCCACCTGGACAATTCAGACGCCAGCAACTCAATCCCGATACTCCACAATCACCGTCCAACACATGATCGACAGCTGTGGGTGATGTGGCGGTAGATACCGAGGTCGATCCGGGCGCACCGGATTGTCCGAAATCAGACGTTCACCGCAGCATCTCCCAGGCAAATGCAGTCTCGACAAATGCCTCCAGACACCTTGTCTACCAGGATCTCGATAGAGAAGTGCCCGAAGCGCTTGGGCAGCCAGATGGCACGTGCCCCGGAGGGTGATTGCGGGTTCGCGCGTGCCAATGGCTCTGCGTTTTTATCTTCTGGCTGAACGCCGGCGACCATCGGTTCGTCATAGGCCTTCTTGAGGTCCGGTATATGCCGTTAACCTTCTGTCATTAAGCAGTTGTTTTGAGCCGGGTGGACTTCCGTTACAGACTATCCGGATCGCCAAAGAACATTTTGACTAGGCTCTAGAACAACATTTTCAGGCAGAAAAATTTCAAATACGCCCCCAATGTTGCCCCCACTTGAACCGGGTGTGCGAGCGATCGCGACTGGCGATTTTCTGACAGAGATCCAGTTGGATTCGGATGGCTCTCAGTGGATCTCCATATTAGGTTGGATTGCTTGGCCTCGGATTTGTCCCGCATCGGCACGTGAGGTTCGATGTCATTTTCCTCCACCATCCAGGCCAACATCGGCGCTGTACCGTACGCGGTATCGCCGATGAGGCGTTGCGGCTTGATGTCGAACTGCGCTTCAACCCGATCGATCATCGTCTTGGTGCTCTCGATGTTGGCGCTGATGCGATTTTGACCCCCCCCTGGGTCAAATTCGCATCAGCGCCAACACGTTGCACCCCATGGTGGATGTCATGACGCCAAAGATTGGTGCTAAGTAGCGATTGCTTGCTCGTCGTCGACCCGGAGTTCGCCCAATACTGAGCGCACTGGACGAGGTGCACCGAGATGCAGATAACGTAGCTCATCCATCAAGGCACTCCAAAGTGAAGGGCCGCCCTTTTCCAGCACCCCCGCGCGCAAAGACGCTTCCTTGCTCGGATGCGTATGCCGAACGCCCCAGGCAGCCATATGTGCGAGCAGAGGTACAAGCTGTATTGCCGCTTCCGTGAGGCTGTAAATTCCTTTCTGCTGATGTTTCGGATCCGGACATCGTGTCAGCAGGCCAGACGCGGTCAAGTGCTTCAGCCGACTTGCGAGGATGTTCGTGGCGATGCCTTCCTGGTTTTGCTCCAGCAGCGCGCCATAACTGCGTCTGTTCTCAAACATAACATCGCGGATAACGATCAGGCTCCAGCGGTCGCCGATCTGCTCAAGCGTCAGGTTGATCGGGCAGCCCGATCGTCTTGTCTGTTGCACTGCTATTCCCCTTGAATTTCTACTTGCATTATGCAAGTAGAGCAAATATTATTCAACCACTTGCACGTTGCAAGTGGTAAGAGAATCGAACATCTGCGCTTTTCAACACGGGTGACAGAGGCAATTCGGTGCTGCGTATGGCCGAAATGACGATAACAGCGACATAGCACGATGAGCTGGCGTTTCGCTGAAGATCATTACAGTTGTACGGACCAACATACCCCACCACACAGCCGTGGGAGATGGCGAAATTTAATCCGCCTACTCTCCCCTCAACCCAACAGATAACGAAGAGAGGACAAACCAATGAGCACCGAAGAGAGAAACAGGAATTTCGTGTTGGAAGCGTTTGATACGCTGTTCAACAAGCGCGACTATGCCGCGGCCGAACGCTTCTGGTCGCCCGACTATATCCAGCACAGTGCCTATATCGCGCCCGGTCGCGAAGGCCTGTTTGATCTCGTCAAGGCAGCGCCCGCCGAGTTTCGCTACGAAAATGGGCTGGCCGTGGCCTCGGGCGATTATGTCGTACTTCATAGCCGCTTCTCAGGATTCGGCGCCCCGACAAACTGGATCGTGGTCGACATAGTTCGCATCGAAAACGGCCAGCTCGCCGAACACTGGGATGTTATCCAAGACGAGGCCACGCGCGACGGTTCGAAAAGTGGGCTCCCGATGTTTGGCGATAGCTTTCCGAACTGATCCTACTGCGCCGCCCCTGGCGGCGGCCGCCAATTTTTCCTGAGGAAAGTGACCATGACTGATGCAAAAACATTGCTGTTAGACCTGCTTGCCGTTGTCCCCGACGGCAAGAAATGTGCTGAGCTGTTCGCCGAGGACGGCGTGCTGGAACTCCCATTCCTCCATTCGCTCGGTATTCCGACCCGCCATCAGGGGCGCGAAGCCATTGCGAAGCTCTATGATTTTGTCGGCGGCAACCTTTATCCCGGCTTCAGCTTCAAACCCGAAAATACCACGGTGCTGATCGACACGAAGGATCAGGTGTACGCCGAATATCTGGCGGAAGCGCGCGCGGCGTCGACCGGACGTCTCATCCATCACTTGTTCACGGGATACCTCGTTGTCGAGGGCGGCAAAATCAAGTTGCTTCGCGAGTCTCTTAATACGGTGGCGGCGGCACAGGCACTCTACCCAAACGGCGCTGCTGACATGCCGCCACCAGAGGCGGAGATTTTCTCGGTTCCTCCGGGATATGAAAGCTAGGGTTGTCGAGGCCGCTGAGGCAGCGCATACATCGAAGCGCACTTCATCGCCTCATTTGACCTGAACAACACCACCGAGGAAACACTCATGCCAATATTCCACGCCCACATTCCGGCCCAAAAATTCTCTAGCGAAGAGAGACGCGCGCTGGCGGATGCCTTGAATCTCGCTCTTCATGAAGCCATGGATACGCCCAAGGATGACCGTTTCGTCATCATCAGTGAGCACAAGGACGATGAGCTTTTCATCCATCCGACTTTTCCTGACATGAAGAGATCTGACAAGCGCATGGTCGTAACGGTAACGATAGGCACGAGCAGAACAGTGGAGCAAAAACGCAAGCTCGCGGAGTTGGTCACCCGTTACGCGGTAGAAAAGGCGGGCGTCAGTCAGGACGATATCAGCCTGATCATGTATGCCGTTCCCTTGGAGAGCATGAGCTTTGGCGGTGGCAAGCTGGTCTCTGACATTGACCTCTCCATGCCTTGGGTAAACAAGTAAGAAATACGAAAGCCGCCCCCGTTCTTTAGAAACGGCGCAGCAGAATTGACTCGAAACGAATGTCTCGTTCGTTTCTCAGGAGTGGGGCTCATCTGGCTCCGATCCGACACCATGTTCTGGACGGGGATCGGGATGAATGCAGCCATCACTTCGACCATGGTGTTGCGCACGCGCACCGGGCCGGAGGCACTGTAGGTGCCCGATCCTGCGCGGAGGTGGGCCGACCGACTATTTCGAAATCGGCGCGGAGCAGCTCTTCACGCTTGAGCGACCAGGCAATTGACCTCGCATCGAGTGACCGAGGCAAAAGGGTGGAAGGCATGAACTGCCGCTGCGCATAGGGTTTACGGCGCCGCCTGACCTCTTTCTACAAGGAGAACTTCCATGTTTCGACGTATCGATATCGCGTTCGAAGCCGAGGGCGGCGTCACGCTGCGCGGCTGGCTCTATATTCCCACCGGCGGCACCGCCCCCTATCCTGCCATCACGATGGCGCATGGTTATGCCGGCGTGAAGGAGCACGGCCTGGAGCCATTCGCTGAGAAATTTGCCTCCAACGGCTTTGTCGTCCTCCTGCACGATCACCGCAACTTCGGCGCCAGCGAAGGCACGCCGCGCCAGGATATCGACCCATGGTGTCAGATCGCTGATTGGCGGCGTGCGATCAGCTTCCTCGAAGACCAGGACGCCGTCGACGCGACGCGCATCGGCTTATGGGGCACGAGCTATTCCGGCGGTCACGCACTCGTGCTTGGCGCAACCGAACGCCGCTTGCGTGCGGTCGTCGCGCAGGTGCCGACGATCAGCGGCTTCGAGCAAGGACTGCGCCGCATTCCGCCCGATGCTGTCGCCGCCATCGAGGATGCCTTCACGGCGGACGAGCGCGCGCAAGCCCGCGGCGAGCCGCCGCGTAGACAGGCAATCGTCAGCGCCGATCCGGCCGTCCCAGCTTCGTACCGTACCAAGGAAGCCATCGAGTTCTATCTGCAGCCCCTACCCGACGGCGCCTGGGAGAACAGCGTCACGGTGCGCTCGACGCGCGCTGCGCGCATGTACGAACCGGGCACGTGGATTGCGCGCGTGTCCCCCACGCCGCTGCTGATGATCGTCGCGCTGCAGGACGCGATCACGCTGACCGATCTTGAGCTGGCCGCCTACGAACGCGCCCTTGTGCCGAAGCGCCTCGTGACGATTCCCGGCGGCCACTTCGATCCGTATATCACCAGATTCGATCAATCCAGTGCTGCCGCGCTGGACTGGTTCAAGGAACACCTCGCGTAACCACAACTTGCGACAACGCGGGAGCCCAACTCATCTCTCCCTATGTGAGTGCGCCGTTCAAGGTGCTGGGCACGGATGGCTTCGGCTGTTCAGACACCCGGCGCGCCCTGCGGCGTTACTTCGAGGTGGACAGCCAGGCGATCTGCCTGACGGCTCCGCAGGTACTGGTGGAGCAAGGACGCCTGGCCGCAGACACGGTCGCCAAAGCCCGTCGTATCATGGACAGTACGGATAATCGCCATGCTTGACCGCCGTGGATAGCCAGGATTGACCTGGGTGGTGTTTCAACTCAGCTACCTGTGGCTGTGGCTGTGGCTGTGGCTGTGGCAGGTGCTGTCATATGGCCTTGAGGGTTGGCGTACCTTGCTGGTCGCCACCCATCTGGCTCAGCAGCATTGCCTGCAGCTCTTTTGCGGGCCGTTGTGAGTGCCCGGTCATCCGGCGTTTAAGTGTGTGACGGCTTGAATCAAAGACTCTCAGGGTCGCCAAAGAACATCTGAATCCGCGAGCGCAACCAGCGCTCACCCGGATCATTGTCCTGCGACCCGCGCCAGGCCATGTGCAACTCGAAGCTGCGCACCGGCAGCGGCGGGTCTTCCGCGCGCACGCCGCCGGCAGCGGTCAGTGCGTCGGCCGTATAGTCCGGCACGGTGGCGACAATATCGGTGCCGGCGAGGAGGGTGCTCAAGCCGTTGAATTGCGGGACGGCGAGCACCACGTGACGTTTGCGCCCGAGCTTTTCCAGCTCCTCATCGATAAAACCGCTGAGGTCGCCGGCGAACGAGACCAGCGCATGGGGACGCGCACAATAATCATCCAGGCTCAGCGGCCCCGGCACGGTGTCGGCACGCAGCAGTTTGGGCTGACTGCGGCGCAACACTTTACGCTTGGCATTCGCGGGCAGGTCGGTGGTGTAGCTGACACCGATGGAAATTTCGCCGGATGCCAGCAACCCCGGCATCAGGATGTAGTTGACCCGGCGCACCACCAGGACGATCCCCGGCGATTCGGCACGCAGGCGTTTGAGCAGCATCGGCAGCAGGGCGAATTCGACATCGTCCGACAGCCCGATGCGAAACACTGCGGTGCTGGTGGCCGGATCGAAATCGGCCGCACGGCTGACCGCTGTGGAAATTGAATCCAGCGCCGGTGAGAGCAGGGCGAAGATTTCCACGGCCCGGGCGGAAGGCTCCATGCTGCGGCCGGTGCGCACAAACAACGGATCATCAAACAGCCCGCGAAGACGCGAGAGCGCGGCGCTGATGGCCGGCTGGCCAAGGAACAGCTTCTCCGCAGCGCGAGTCACACTGCGCTCGTGCATCAATGTTTCGAATACGATTAACAGGTTCAGGTCGACACGACGCAGGTCATTACGATTCATCTGGAGTCCTGGCAGAGTCAGCAAACTTGACGTGAGCGGCCATATGAGAACAATGGCCAGCGAGAATATTACGGGGAAAGGCTGGTACTCTGCACCGAGTAATTCAGTTTTCCTACAAATGCGGCTTCGGTTTCTCACGACATTTGACAATGTTGCCGCTGCTGCGGAATCAATGACAGGCATGTCGACTATTAATAGCCACTGATAGTCTTGGGTTAAAAGCCCAGCTAGAGTTCAAGGCATTAGAGGTTTATTTGGCGAGGTTTGCGATGTCCCGCACGATCCGTTTTCACAAGTTTGGTCCAGCCGAGGTGCTCAAATGCGAAGAGCATGCGACGGCTCTGCCTGCACCGGGCGAAGTGCAGGTGCGCGTCGAAGCCATTGGCATCAGCTGGTATGACACGCTGTGGCGTCAGAACCTGGCCTCGTCCCACGCTCGCCTGCCTTCCGGTATTGGCCAGGAAATGGCCGGTATCGTGACCGCCGTCGGCGAAGGTGTCGATGACCTGGCCGTGGGTGACAAGGTCGCCAGCTTCCCCGCCCAGAGCCCGAACGACTATCCGGTCTACGGTGATCTGATTGTGCTGCCGCGCACATCGCTGACCCGCTACCCCGACGTGCTCAGCCCGATTGAAGCCAGCGTGCATTACACGCCGCTGTTGATCGCCTATTTCGCTTACGTCGATCTGGCACGGGTCAAACCCGGACAATTTGCCCTGGTGACCGACGCCAGTCACTGTGCCGGCCCTTCCTTTGTACAGTTGGGCAAAGCCTTGGGCGTGCGAGTGATCGCTGCCACCAAGAGCGCGGAAGAACGTGAAAACCTGCTGTCGCTGGGTGCCGAGAAAGTCATCGTCACCGAAGAAGAAGACCTGCTGATTCGGGTCAACAAGATCACTGACAATCGTGGTGTCGATGTCGTGTTCGATGGTCTCGGTGGTCCGCAGATGTCGCTGCTTGGCGATGTCCTGGCGCCTCGGGGCAGCCTGGTGCTGTACGGTCTGCAAGGTGGCAACCAGACACCGTTCCCGGCTTGCGCGGCGTTTCAGAAGAACATTCAGTTCTTTGTACACTGCATCGGCAACTTCACCGGCAAGCCGGAACTGGGCATCATCCAGGACCAGGTCGCACTGCAACGTGCCTTGCGTGACATCAACCAATTGACCGCGGACCGTGTTCTGCTGCCGCTCAAGACTCGGGTCTTCCCGTTTACCGAGGTGGTCGAGGCACATCGCTACATGGACGAATGCCCATGCCGCGAACGAGTCGCCCTGCAGGTCGAACCGGCCTGACGCTCCCGCAAAAGTCCGTGCCTTCACGGACTTTTTGCCTTCAGCACTTTCCGACATGACACCCCCCATTGGCCTGCCAATGGGCCGGTTCAGCAACTGAACTGGTTTTTGCTGTCTATCTGTAGCTTCTAATCAGCATCTAAGCCTTGATAATTGAATGATTACTTTCATCTCAAGGAATGAGTCATGGCCAAGTATCCGATCGATACTTTTCGATGCACAGCATTGCCACTAATTAAAAAAACACTGCACGGTTACAGGGTTGCCGAACATTCGGGGGCAACTTCTTTCTTTATTTCTTGTAATAAACGTCTGTGGGACGCTGTCGGACATTTCCTAGCATGTCGAGCGCCAACGGATGAAGCCTTGCCAGCAGGGCTTTTCGTCAATGCAGAGGGCGTTCGCCGCGTTGGCAACGACCCAACCTTCTGCATATTGGCTTGAAAACTTAAGTGTTAGCATTTGGCTATCATTCCCGATAATTCACTCATCTCCAGGCAACCCCTTGCGCTGTGCGCGCAGTTATTTGCGCGGCTTCGGACTTATAAGCATCAGGTAAATAAAGATGACCAACATCCATGAACAAGCCATGAACAATGTCTATCAACAAGTATTGCAACGCTTACTGAGTTTCTTTTCCCGTGCCGAACGCACCGCATTGCAATTATTGATCCAGCGCCTGGCGGTGGCTGCCGGAGGCATGGAGCAAATGGGCAGCTACAAGGTACTGGCTATCCAGTCCGGTTCCCGCGACTGTTGCTACACCCTGGCGTTACTGCGTGCGGCACAGCTGACCATCGCCACGCGGGCGCCGGCGACATTCCAGTTGCGGGTGGCGACGTTGCGCTTGAACAGCACCAGTTCAGCGGCCCTGGATAACATCGACCGCACTTACAGCGCGTTGTTCGTCCATGACGACCCGAGGGTTGAACTGTTGATGGTCGAAAACCGCGAAGTCCTGCCCTTCGACCCTGCCGCGCCCATATCGAAGGCCGGTCGCGAGTCCAACCGGATGAACCTGTTGATGATCGGCCATCGCCGCACCTCGGACGAGCCGCTCGAACTCTGGGATGACGGTTATCTGGCCACAGGCGAGTTCTATGGACAAATCGCCCGCTGGAACCACGGTGTCGACGCCTTGATCAGCGGCGACTCACCACGCCAGCAGAAGCAGTTCATCGAGGGATTGAACCGCGCGGCGACCAAGGCCGGCATCGGATTGACGAGCCACCCCGATTCCGAGTTCGGCTGCCTGTTCGCGCGACTCGACGAGCTGGGAAGTGACTGCTACCAGGCGTTTTATGGCGAACACGGCCAGGTGCCCTGGCGTCCGGCCGAGCAGTTTGAAGCTTGCCGGCGCAGCACATTCATCAGTATTCACGACATATTGGTCGGTAATCTGGAAGAACGTTGGCCGTTGTTGTCGGAGTTTCTTGGTTTCAAGGCGGACACGTTGACGAGGCAACTCAACGACTACGAGTACGCCAGCCCGGGCATTGCCGCGCATATTGAAGGCTTGCAAGCCTGCTACGTGCAGGGTCAGACCTACGAGGCAGGCGTCGCCCGATACCTGCAACGCACCTTGGTGATGATGCATCGCCGACAACTGCCGGAACGCCTGTGCGAGCAAGCGGTGGAGGCGTTCGGCAACCCGGCGGCGCTGGACGAATTACGCGCGCAAGCGGCGGCCGAGGCTCAACTCAGTCTTGGTTTGAGCGAGGCGCAACTGGTGTGCCTGTTGTTTGCGCCCTTCACCGAGAATGGCGCCAGGCTTGAGCACTTCCTGCGCCAGTGCCATCCAGGCATGCTCGTGGCCTTGCCTGATCTGCACCGGGCCATGCAGGGCCAGCCGGTCGCCGAGCAGATCATGCAATGGATGATCGACGTCAGCGGCTTGCCTGTCAGCCTGATCGGCAAGCTTTACCGCATGGCGCCGGTGTCCAGTCAAGGGGGCGGGGCAGCAGAGTGGGCGGACACCGATGCGCAGGCCATTGAAGGACCTGACGACGCCCCACTCTCGGGTGAATGGTCGGCAGGTCGCTGAAGGTGAGCTTCAAACGCTTTGAAACAGGCTTTTGCCCATGAAAGGTCCGCGCGAAACCGACTTTGCTTATCAGGCGGTGTACCGCTATCTGACCAGCCTGATCAGCGAGCATGCCACTGATGCACGCGTGCGCCTGCCATCGTTGCGCCAATTGGCGCAGCGTCTGAACGTATCGATCTCGACCATTCAATACGCTTACTCGCTGCTGGAGAAGGAAGGGCGCGTCTATTCATTGGCCAAGTCCGGCTATTACGCTACGCCGGTGCCTTCCATCAGTACCCTCTACAGTGGCAGCGACCTGTTGGAAATGGTCTACAGCCACGCGCGGCGCCCCGGCACGCTGAACCTGAGCGCCGATGAGCCCGCTTTGCTGCAGCCACTCGACAGCCCCCTGTTGCTACTGGAAAGGGAGTTGCTGCGGCAGTATCCGCGCCAGCCGCAAGCGTCTTCACAACCGTGCGGCGAACTGGAACTGCGTACCGCACTGGCTGCGCGTTATACCTCTTCGCCGGTGCGCTGCTGGCATGCCGATGAGGTCTACATTGGTGCTGATCTGCGGGGTGTTTTGGAAATACTGATCACCGTGTTGTCGCTCAGGGGCGCGACGGTGGTGGTCGAGTCGCCGTGTGACTGCGCCTTGCTGCGCCTGTTGCAGGATGCCGACGTGCGAGTCATCGAATGGCCGCTGCTGGCCAACGGAGCGCTGAATCTCGAACACCTCGAAGCGCTGCTTGAAACCGAGCCGGTAAGACTGGTCATGGTGTCCTCCGGGGTGAACATGCCCCGGGGCAGCCGGGCGCCCGACCATAATCGCCAGGCCGTTGCGCAGTTGTTGGCGCGCCATGACTGCCAGGTGCTGGAAAACGATTGTTACGGCGAGCTGGGGTTCGAGCCTGAAGGTCTGCATTTTCGCGATCTGCTGCCGGCCGAACGACTGATCGTGTTTTCCTCCTTCGAAAAAATCATCGGCCCGGAGGCGCCCTTCGGTTATCTGCTCTCACGTCACCTGGGAGCCGAATTGCAGCGGCACTTTCTGTTGCGCGCCTTCCGCCTTTCACCGATTCGCCAGAAAGCCATTGCGCGCCTGTACAGCAACGGTCGAATCGACCATCACTTGCAGGTGCTGCGGCGCCGGCTCAAGGACAGCAAGGCGCTGATGACCCAGTTGCTGCAAGAACGACTGGGCGATGCACTGCACTTCGTCGAGCCTCAGGGCGGCTCGACCATCTGGGTGAGTTCGCTGCGCCGCGTCGATGTGCGTCGGGTGTTTCAGCGCCTGCTCAAACATCAGGTGGTGATCGCGCCAGGCGAGCTGTTCAGCCTCCAGGGATTGCATGCTCAACATCTGCGGCTGAGTCATACCTTTGCCAGCGAGCATGACCTCGCCGGAGCACTGGGCCTGCTGGGGGATGCCCTGCGTCTGGAAGCCATTGACTGAGCGAGGTTTGAAAACATCGGCCACACTCATGGATCGATCCCATCGCACTATGGTCAAACTGCCAGTAAACTGCGCTCCTATCCCTAAACCACTCTATTCCAGAGGTTTTGCATGACACTCAGTCCTTTTGCGGGTAAACCGGCACCGGCAGAACTGTTGGTCGACATCCCGCGACTGGTAACGGCTTATTACACGGGCCAGCCTGATGCTTCGATCTCCACCCAGCGCGTCGCCTTTGGCACGTCCGGGCACCGGGGCAGCTCGTTCGACCTGAGTTTCAATGAATGGCACGTCCTGGCGATCAGCCAGGCGATCTGCCTGTACCGCGAAGCCCAGGGCATCGACGGCCCGCTCTTTGTCGGCATCGACACCCACGCGCTCTCCACCCCGGCCGGCGCCAGCGCCCTTGAAGTGCTCGCCGCCAACGGTGTGACGGTGATGATCGCCGCAGGCGATGAATACACCCCGACCCCGGCGGTTTCCCACGCGATTCTCTGCTACAACCGTGGCCGTACTTCGGGGCTGGCCGACGGTATCGTGATCACGCCGTCCCACAACCCGCCGCAAAGCGGTGGCTACAAATACAACCCGACCAATGGCGGCCCGGCCGATACCCACATCACCAAGTGGATCGAAGCCAAGGCCAACGAGCTGCTGGCCAACAAGCTGGCCGGCGTCAAGCGCATCAGCTACGAACAGGCCCTGAAGGCCAGCACCACCCATCGTCATGACTACCTCAATACCTATGTCGCCGATCTGATCAACGTGATCGACTTCGATGCCATCCGCGATGCCAAGCTGCGCCTGGGTGTCGATCCGCTGGGTGGAGCAGGGGTGCGCTACTGGTCGGCGATTGCCGAGCACTACCGTCTGGACCTGGAGGTGGTGAACAAACAGGTGGATTCGACCTTCCGTTTCATGACCGTCGACTGGGATGGCCAGATTCGCATGGACCCATCGTCCAGCTACGCGATGCAGGGCCTGATCGGCCTGAAAGAGCGTTTCGACGTGGCATTCGCCTGCGATCCCGACCACGACCGCCATGGCATCGTCACGCCGTCCGGCGGCCTGTTGGCGCCGAACAACTACCTCGCGGTATCGATCGACTATCTGTTCCAGAACCGCCCGCAATGGCGTGCGGATGCGGCCGTGGGCAAAACCGTGGTCAGCAGTGGCTTGATCGATCGCGTGGCCAAGCGCCTGGGCCGTCGCCTGTACGAAGTGCCGGTCGGCTTCAAATGGTTTGCCGATGGCCTGTTCGATGGTTCCCTGGGCTTTGGTGGTGAAGAAAGTGCCGGTGCCTCGTTCCTGCGCAAGGACGGTAGCGTCTGGTGCACCGACAAGGACGGCCTGATCCCGGCCCTGCTGGCGGCAGAAATGACCGCTCGCACCGGTCGCGATCCAAGCCAGGCCTACCGTGCCTTGACCGATGAGCTGGGCGAGCCGTTCTCGGTGCGGGTCGATGCCAAGGCCAACCCGGAGCAAAAAGCCCTGCTGAGCAAGCTGTCGCCGGCGCAAGTCACCTCGACCGAACTGGCGGGTGAGCCGATCCAGAGTATCCTCAGCCACGCCCCGGGTAATGACCAGGCCATCGGCGGCCTGAAAGTCATGACCGAGAACGGCTGGTTCGCGGCGCGTCCGTCGGGCACCGAAGACATCTACAAGATCTACGCGGAAAGCTTCATCGGCGACGAGCACCTCAAGCAACTGGTGGCCGAAGCTCAAACCTTGGTGGATGGCGCCATCTCCGCCAAGTGATTGAGGGGCCTGTGGTGAGGGGGCAAGCCTCCTCGCTACACTGATTCGGACAAAAAAAGGGGCAACCATCACGGTTGCCCCCTTTTTTTGTCTGGCGTTTACTGGATCAGGCCAGGTCCACCAACACGATTTCACTGTCCTCGATGGCCGTCACACGCAATACGGATTCTTGCGCCACCGCGACACCGTCTCGAGCTTGTGCACGCAAGCCATTGACCTCAATGACTCCCGTTGCCGGCACCAGGTAGGCACGGCGACCGTTGTCCAGGTGATACTCGGCGGTTTCGCCGGCCTTGAGGTTCGCTGCTACCAGCCGGGCATCGGCACGGATGCGCAGGCTCTGATCGTCGCCCGCCTTGCCGCTGGCCAGGGTCACGAAACCTTCACGCTGGCCTTTGGGGAACGGCTTGGCGCCCCAGGACGGCGCCAGGCCGGATTCGTTGGGGATGATCCAGATCTGGAAGATTTTGGTCGGTTTCGCTTCCAGGTTGTACTCACTGTGGGCAATCCCGGTGCCCGCGCTCATGACCTGTACGTCACCGGCTTCGGTACGGCCCTTGTTGCCAAGGTTGTCCTGGTGGGTAATGGCCCCTTCACGGACATAGGTGATGATTTCCATGTCGCGATGGGGGTGTTGCGGGAAGCCGGTGCCAGGGGCGATCACGTCGTCGTTCCAGACCCGCAGGTTGCCCCAGTTCATGCGTTTGGGGTCATGGTACTCGGCGAACGAAAAGTGGTGATGCGCATCCAACCAGCCATGGTGAGCGCCACCGAGCGAGTTGAAAGGTCTGAGTTCAAGCATGATCGTCTCCTGAAAGGTTCGTCATGGGGCGGCAGGCCGGGGCCATGAAGCGAGACCGGTGGTTGATGACAGGCATCATCCAGCAGGCAAGGATCGAAAAAAAGCGTAAAAAGTGCTGCATAACAATCGATTTACTTGATAGGAAATCGCCTCGAAACATTATCATCCTGCTTTCAGTTCTTCGCATAAGCCAATGAGTCATAAGCATTTCACTAGAACTCAACGGCAAATGAAGACACCATAGCCCTCAACAGCCTCAGACCCTGGAGTCCGTCCGCGTGCCGCAACACACCCCCGATCTTCCGCCTGAACTTCGTCCTCTGGCCGAGATGCCGCTGCTCAAGCGCCTGGCCGCCCGGTTCTTCGGCCATGGCCTGACACGCCTGCGCGCCCAGCACCGTGCGTCCTGGTTGCATGGCCAGGCCGACGGCTTTCGCAGCGGCCATATGGCGGGGGTGGAATACGGCTATAAAGAGGGCAAGCTCGAAGGGTTGGAAGAAGGTCGGCAGGTCCTGTTGATTCGCGACTCGCGTTCGACCGAGCATCGTCCGCCCGGCATCGACGAACACCTGTTCGACGACTGGCGCCTGCCATTGAGCGCGGAATTGAAGAAACGCATGAAGGCCGACGTCGCGCGTTTGCTCCCGGCACACGCCCAGCCCAGCGCCGCCCAGTGGAAGATGATCTTCAGTGACACGCCTTCGACTTCAGTGATCGCGGGGGCCGGCGCCGGCAAGTCGACGACCCTGGTGCTGCGGATCGTGCTGCTGGCGCATTATCTGGGCTTTGAGCTGAGCTCGATGACGGTGGTGACCTTCACCCGGGAATCACGCAAGGACTTCATCAATAAGTTGATCGAACTGTTCGCGCTCTGGGGGCATACGCTCAACCTCAAGGACGCTCGCGACCTGGTGCGCACTTTCCACTCGCGGATCCTGCCGATGGTCCGCAGCTTGCCCGGCTTCGAACGCTTGCAGGCCTTTGAAAATCTCAGCTTCCGCGGGCAAAACGGCGAGGAGGACGTCGATAGCAATCCGTTCGACCTGCGCATCAATGATGCCCAACGCCAGCACCTGAACGCCTGTTATCACGCCTTGCACACAGGCGATGAGCGTTTCCGTGAACTGATCAAACCCTTGTCACGCCACGCCTTGCAGCTCAGGGAGCTGGAGCGCGATCATCCGGACGTGCAAAAACGCATGGCCGTGACCGAACTGGCCGCCAAACGTGATGAGGAGCTGTGCGACTTCGTCGAGGATTTGTGGTTTCGCGCGGGCGCCTGGCCGATCAAAGGCATCGAGCCCAATCGCCAGACCTTCGATATCAACGGCTCGACCTTTCATTGCCACGGCTACATTCCGTCCCTGGACGCCTGGGTCGTACTGGGTTTCGATCCTCGGGAAAACCCGCAGGTCAGCCGTCCGAACGCCAAGCTGACGGTCCGTGCAGAATGGGCTGTAAAGCGCACCCTGTTTCAAGCTTTCTGTCGTAAGCCGTTGATTTGGCTGGATAGTTACGAGTCATCAAGGCGCGTGTTGGCCTCGTTGGCCGGCGATGCCAGTGCCGGGCCGGGCTTTGATTACAAGGTCAAGGGCGAGCTCGCGTCCGCGCCATTGCTCGATTGTTTCGTCGCGGCCGCCGGGTTTATCGAGAACCTGGGCCTGGATGTACCGAACGCCGTCAGCCAGATGACTTTTGCCAAGGACGATCCGGACCGGTTTTTCTTCGAGGCATTGAGTCTGTTCTGGCGAGCGCTGGAAGATCATCTGCTCGAGCAGAAACCGCCAATCATGACCTACAACCGGATGTTCGCCTTGTTCAGCGAACATTCCCCGGAAAACCTCAAGCTCCTCAGCGACGAGCTGCTGCGGCCGCTTTCACACCTGATGATCGACGAGTTTCAGGACGTCTCGCCGCAGATCGTCTCGTGGATTCGCGCCAGCCTGGCCGAAATCCGCAGTCGTGGCCCGGCCATGCACGTCGGGCGTGGTGCGCAGCGCTCGTCTTTGCTCTGCGTGGGGGACGACTGGCAGTCGATCTACGGTTGGCGCGGCAGTTCGCCGAGCTATTTCATGGAGTTCAACAAGGAGTTTTCGTCGCCAAGCACCACCCGGGTCATGCTCAGCGACAACTATCGCAGCCACCAACACATCATCGACGCCGCCGAACACATCGTCCGCGCCGCGCCAGCGATCCCCGGCAAGAAGGCCAGGGCCAGCGGCGCGCCCAGGGAGTTGTGGCCGGTCAACGTGCTGGATCGTGACGATCAGGGCATGGCCAAGCGCTTGATGGAGCACTACCGCAAGGGTGATTCAATCTTGATGCTCTATCGAAAAAGCAGCGATAAGTTATTGATAGAGCAGCATATTCAACCTGTAGTTAATGTAGATTCTAGCTTGCCGTACGAAGCCCGGCGGCTGAAACAGCTGACCTATCACAGCGCCAAGGGCTTGCAGGCCGATGCCGTGTTTTTGCTCGGCGACTGCCAGCACTTGACCAGTTCACCGTACAAGAATCAGGTCTACCGCATGGCGGGTCTGGGCAAGGTCGGCGACAGCGAGCCGTATGACACCGCGCAGAAAGACGAGATCCTGCGGCTGGCTTACGTCGGCATTACCCGGGCCGTCAGCCATTGCTACTGGTACGTCGATGCCCAGGATACCCAGGCGGTGAATATGCCCAAGGCTTCAGACCGCATCGGCAAGGGCAAGGCGTTTTTTGTCGATCACCGGGACTGCAAGAGCTCAGCCTGAGGCTTTAAATCCCGGCCAACAAAAAGCCCACAAAGTGTGGGCTTTTTCGTGAGGTTCGGCCTTCAGGCATAGCTCCGGAGGGCCACCGGGGGAATGAACGCTTCGAGCTCATCCTCGACGGCTTCGATTATTCGCTCTACATCGGCTGCATTCATGACGGTTGCACAAGGTATACCGGCAATGGCGATCATGGTCTCGCCAGTGGCTCGATCGAACAGGCGGGCAATCATGCTGCCCGGGGCATCCATGCTCGCCTCGAAACCCATGGGATGAAAATGCCAGCGCATCAGCTGGCAGGCGTTTGGAAAGGTGACCTTACTGAAGCCTTTATTCATATGTTGCCCGCCTTCTTCATCGAGCGCTTCCATTAGCTCATGGTAGGTGGGAAGAACCTTCGTTGGTTCAACCGGTGACAGACTTTAAAAGTAGCACCCGGATGTGAAAATCATGTGTTTTTTTCAGTCTGTTTGGCGATTGCCGGTTGTTTTCTTGATCCAGAGCAAGATCCTGGCTGATCTTCTGATGAAGGGTGCTGCCGTTGCTCATTGAAGCGGCGGCAGAAGTTCGGCAAGCTCGTTGCTTTTCGTCGAGATGCCTATGCACGCCGAGGATGATGGCCCGCAGCAAACCCAGGCCACGGGCGAAACGGTCATGCGTTATCACCTACGCTGGAAACACCGGGACCTGGATGGCGTCATGGCGCTGTACCACCCCGATGTTCAATACAGCGACTTTTTCCAGAACCGGGTCATGGGCCTGGACGAACTGCGCGAATACGTACGCAACAGCATGCCAAGGGACCCGGATGAGGCGCTGGAACACTCCGATCGCATTCGCCTGGACGGCAACACCGCGTTCATTCAGTACCGCATCACCCTGCGCGGCGGTGAAGGCCTGGTGTCGTTCCGCGCCAGTGAAGCGATCACCGTGCGCGACGGACTGATCTGGCGGGTCAACGAATACGCCTCCCTGGTGCACGAGCAGCCCGCCAGTAAAACCACCGGGCCACAACGGCCCGCGGTCAGTCGACTCGGCCTGTCGCCGCGTCAGCTGAGTTTCATGGCGGACGACTTGCAGCAGTACTTCCAGCACCAGCAACCCTATCTCGACCCTGAACTCGACTTGCAGCGGGTGGCGAAGGAGTGCGGCTACAGCCGTAATCAAATCTCCTATCTGCTCAATCAGGTGCTGGGCCAGAGCTTCTATCGCTACGTCAACCAGGCACGCCTGCAACACCTGCTCGCGGCACTGGACAGCGCCACACCGCCGGTGCGCATCGACGAACTGGCCTTTGCCGCCGGGTTCAATTCGCTGTCGGCGTTCTACAGCTGTTTCCGCCAGCACACCGGCCAGTCGCCCAAGGCCTACGTCAAACAAATTTCTTTGCGTGCACGCGCGCAAGACAGCCTCTGAGCCCACGCACTAGGATCACCGCCATCGAAGTTTGAGTGGCGGAGTCTTGCATGCCGGCGTGGCGCACTATCAGTTTGTGGATGGACCAACTCGACGAGCCGTTACTCGCTCGTCCGGCACTGGATCAGGATCTGGATCTCGACGTAGCGATCATCGGCGCCGGATACACCGGCCTGTGGACCGCGTACTACCTCAAGCGCCAGGCACCGGAGCTGAACATTGCCATCATCGAGGCGCAGACCGCCGGTTTTGGCGCCTCGGGGCGCAATGGCGGCTGGCTGATGGGCAATCTGCTGGGCGAAGACCGGTTGCTGGCCCCTTTGTCACCGCAACAGCGCAGGGCGTCCTATGACCTGCTGCACCGCATTCCTGACGAAGTGCAGATCGTCCTCGAACGTGAAGGTATCGACTGCGATTTCCGCAAGGGCGGGGTGCTTTACTGTGCCGCCCGCTACCCGGAGCAAGAGTCGAGCCTGCGCCAGTATCTGGACTCGCTCCACCGCCAGGGCCTCAATGAAAACGATTATCGCTGGCTCAGTGCCCGGCAGTTGGCGCAACAAATCCGCATCGCCAAGCCCTATGGCGGAATCTACGCACCGCACGTCGCTACCCTGCACCCGGCCAGACTGGTACGCGGCCTGGCGCGCACCGTCGAGCGCATGGGCGTCAGGATTTACGAAAACAGCCCGGTCACCCACTGGCAGGCGGGTAGCCTGCGCACCGCGCAAGCCTCGGTTCGCAGCCGCTGGGTGGTGCCGGCGGTGGAAGGCTATTCGGTCACGCTGCCGCCGCTCGGGCGTTACCAATTGCCGGTACAAAGCCTGATCGTCGCGACTGAGCCTTTATCTGCGGCCACCTGGGATGAAATTGGCCTGAGCAACGGCCAGGCGTTCAGTGAAAGCAGCCGTCAGGTCACCTACGGCCAGCGCACGGCTGACAACCGTTTGATCTTCGGCGCGCGCGGCGGCTACCAGTTTGCCGGCAAGTTGCGCCATGACTTCAACCTGACCAGTAGCGAAATCGAGCTGCGCCGTTACCTGTTCAGTGAGCTGTTCCCGCAGCTCAAGAACGTGCAGATCACCCATGGCTGGGGCGGCAACCTGGGCATGTCACGGCGCTTCAAGCCGCACATGCTCTGCGACCAGGCCAGTGGCATCGCCTTGTCCGGCGGCTATGGCGGGGAGGGCGTGGGCGCCAGCAACCTGGGCGGGCGAACCCTTGCCGACCTGATCCTGCAGCGCGACACCGAGCTGGTTCACCAGCCGTGGGTCATCCCCCGGCGCGGGCTCGATGCGCTCAGGGCCTGGGAGCCCGAACCCTGCCGCTGGCTGGGCTACAACGCGATCATCCGCAGCTTTGTCCATGAAGACCAGACCCTGGCCAACCCGGCCACCGCGCCCTGGCGGCGCAAGCTTGCCAGCGGGGTCGCGGGGTTCATGGAAGGTTTCATGCACTGACCGACGCGATCTTCATCTACAGGCTTCATCGAAAGGTACTCCCATGAGCATCACGCAATTCAAGAACACCGCAACCCTCACTCTGCAAGCGTCCAGCCCGGTCGCCGTGCCGCTGGGCTTGCCCGTGGCCGTCGCATCGACCACCAGCGTCGAACGCGACGACGGCGTCGAAACCGGGGTTTGGGAATGCACGCCCGGTCGCTGGCGGCGGCAGATCGTCGCCCAGGAGTTCTGTCACTTCATCCAGGGCCGCTGCACCTTCACCCCGGATGACGGCGGCGACACCCTGCACATAGAAGCCGGCGATGCACTGATGTTGCCAGCCAACACCCTCGGCATCTGGGACATCCAGGAAACCGTGCGCAAGACCTACGTGTTGATTTTTTGAAAATAGAAAGTTGAAAGCTGATCCCTTGATTGCCTGCCAAACAAAAACAACCTCTACAGGAATCGACTCATGATCCGAAAGACACTGACCCTTGCGCCGCTGATGCTCGTCGCTTCAATCAGTCAGGCCGCCGACACCGTCAAGATCTACAACTGGTCGGACTACATCGCACCGGACACCACGAAAAATTTCCAGAAAGACACCGGCATCGCCTTCACCTACGACGTCTATGACAGCAATGAAACCCTCGATGGCAAGTTGATGACCGGCAAATCCGGTTACGACGTGGTGTTTCCGTCCAACCACTTCATGGCGCGGCAAATTGAAGGCAAGGCGCTGAAGAAGCTCGACAAGAGCCAGTTGCCGAACTGGAAAAACCTCAATCCGGTGTTGCTCAAGGCCTTGCAGACCAACGATCCGGGTAACGAGCATGGTTTTCCGTATCTGTGGGGCAGTACCGGGATCGGCTACAACATTGCCAAAGTCAAAGCAGTACTGGGCGACAACGCCCCGGTGGATTCCTGGGACCTGATCTTCAAGCCCGAGAACATGGAAAAGCTGCAGAAGTGTGGCGTGGCCATTCTCGACAACGGCCCGGAGTTGCTGCCCGCCGCCCTGAACTACCTGGGCCTGCCGCATCACAGTAAAAACCCGGAAGACTACAAGAAGGCTGAAGCACTGCTGTTGAAAGTACGGCCGTATGTCAGCTATTTCCACTCGTCCAAATACACCAGTGATCTGGCCAACGGCGACATCTGCGTGGCCGTCGGCTTCTCCGGCGACATCCTGCAAGCGGAAAACCGCGCCAGGGAAGCCAGGAACGGTATCGACATCGGTTATTCGATTCCCAAGGAAGGCGCGGCGATCTGGTTCGACATGGTGGCCATGCCCGTCGATGCCCCGGATGAAAAGGCCGGGTATGCCTTCATGAACTACCTGCTGCGCCCGGACGTCATGGCCGATATCAGTAACTACGTGCACTACGACAATGGCAACGAACAGGCCGACAGCCTGATCGAACCGGCGATCAAGAACGACACGAAGGTCTATCCGAGCCCGGACATGATGGGCAAATTGTTCGCCCTCGAAGCCATGCCGCTGAACATCGACCGGGTTCGCACCCGTGTATGGAACAAGATTCGCACCGGTAGCTAAGGGGTTCAGGCCATCGGGACAGGAGGTCCCGGTGTGCAATCAGCCAACCGGCTCGGCCTTGCAACTCATCTCCGCCGAGCCCGGCATCAGCAACAAGGCGTCATCGCCCTCGTACCAGAAGCTGTAGCTCCCTCTGAAATCCTTGCCGCTGTATCGGGTGCCAATTGTGCTCGGCTGCTGGTTCAAGGTGACGGAGGTGTTCGCCCACTTCAGGTACACGACCCCCGGGTTGACAGTGAAGAAGGTGGCCGCGATCAGCGCATTCAATCCCGCGCAACGAAAGGCCACAGGGCCTTCAGTCAGGCGGCTGGGATCCTTGGTCCTGGCAATGGCTGAGCCCTGACGCAGCTGAAAGGCGCGCTCGGCATAACTGCGGATCGTGCACGTCTTGGGCTCGCGATCCGAGGCGCACTGATTACGGGCGTCGAGCCAGAACTGCTGATCGATTTCGACCTTGTTTCGTGGTGGTACGGCGTGGTCGTCTGTCAGCACCAACAGATACAGGCGCTGCAGTTCGATGTCCATTTGCGCCAGTTGCGGGTCGCGACAGATGAGTTTTTCGATGGATGCCCTGGACGTGGCGCAATCGAAACTGGTCTTGAATACCCGCGAAGAAGTGGCGGCACTTGCGCACAGGCTGGTTGCCGCGCACGCGCTGGCGGCGAGGAGAGCGGCCAAAAGGGGCGTGGGCATTTTCATTTCGGCTTCACCTGGATCATGACGTGATGCCTGCGCAAACATTCGCTCGCACGGGGTGTATCGCAGTGTAAGGCAGGTATGGAAACCTGCCACACCAAGGGGGATAAGCAGGGGACGTGATCAACTATAACGCGCTACTCAGTCTTCCCGGCGGATCGTGGACACGTCATTGGCGTTGACTCTGACCTTGGCTCCGGAAATATCCTCGAACTCGAAGAAGCCGTCCTTGGTCTTGGTTTTCGGCATGTCCTTGGTCAGGTACTGAGTGCCGTTCTGCAGCGTCACTACCGTGGGTGTCGAGCAACCGGCCAAGGCCAGAAAGGCCGCGATTGCCAAGGGCAGGCCCAGCGTCTTGATGTTCATAACCACCTCTCATACTTCAAATGAAACAGTGCGACTGTCGCGAACGACTGCGCTTCTTAGGCGGTTGGTGCCATGGAACGGCAGAAAGTTCGACGCCCGTTGAAAATTACCTGGCGGCGTCGCCTTTTATCCCTTTTCGTTTGCATCGGACAGGGCGTAACTGGTATCTGTACGCATAACCAGTATTCGCTCGCCATGGCCCTTTTTCCCGTGACTGCAAACCCTCTCGACGATCCGTTCTATTACCTCAACAACTTCATGCAGGTGCTTGATTGGCTTGAACATCGCTATGCCGATGTACTGAGCGTCGAGGAGCAGCGCTTCATTCGCGAGTTCAATGGCCTGCCGCGTGAGTCTCGGGGGCTGCTGGTCAGAATGGTCATGCGCAAGGGCATTCACTTCAGGGCCGGCAAGCTGCATTACCCCGAGATCGGCGACATCGCCAGCGCCGTCGAACCGTTACTGGCGCTGGGCTGGGTTGATGAGCAGGCACCGTTGACCCTCGAAGCGCTGTTCGAGGTCCTGCTCAAGGCCGAAATCCTGCAATGCCTGGGCAGTGCCATCGATCAGCCCAAGGGCAAAAAAGCCGACTGGCTGCCGGTGCTGAGCGAGCAATTCGCGCAACTCCAATGCTTCCGCGACTGGTGCCCGACACTGGACGATCGCCTGTTCAGCCTGACCATCATGGGCCTGTGCGATCGCCTGCGCCTGATGTTTTTCGGCAATCTTTATCAGGACTGGTCGGAATTCGTCCTGGCCGACCTTGGCATCTTCACCTACGAAAAAGTCGAGTTCTGCGCCGATTCCCGTGGCTTGCGCAGCCGCGAGGACGTGGACGCCTGCCTGTTCCTGCACGAGCAACAGCAGCAGTTCGAGGCCGGCGAGGCACTGGCAGAGGTTGTCGAGCGGATCAACGGCCTGACGCTGAGCAATCCCTGGCTGCAAAGACGTCGAGACAAGCTGCTGTTCCAGATCGGCCAGCACTGTGAACGCATCGCCGATTTCTCTACCGCGTTGAGCCTGTACCGTCAGTGCGCCTATCCCGGCGCGCGCCTGCGGCTGATTCGGGTACTGGAGCGCTGCGAGGAGTATGAGCTGGCCCTGGACCTGGCGACCCAGGCCGGGCAATCGCCGCAAAGCGCCGCCGAACAGCAACAATTGCTTCGTCTGCTGCCCAGGCTGCGGCGCAAACTCGGCGGGCCGGCAATGAAACGGGCGTCGCCTCGGGAAATGTTGCGCCTGGACCTGCAATTGCCCAGGGTCGATCCGGCCTTGTCGGTGGAGTACCACGTCCAGGCGCACTTGTCCGAAGAGACGGCGCCGGTCCATTACGTTGAAAACAGTCTGATCAACTCGCTGTTCGGCCTGTTGTGCTGGCCGGCGATCTTCGCGCCGTTGCCAGGGGCGTTTTTCCACCCGTTCCAGCGCGGCCCGGTGGACCTGCTGAGTGAGGATTTCCACAGTCGACGTGCTGATCTGTTCCAGGCTTGCCTGGCGGAACTCGATGACGGGCGTTACCGGCAGACCATTCGTGAACGCTACGCGCAAAAGTGGGGCGTGCAGTCGCCGTTCGTGTTCTGGGGTGTGCTCAGCGAGGAACTGCTGGAGCAGGCCCTCGACTGCCTGCCGGCCGAGCACCTCAAGCATTGGTTCAACCGCTTGCTGCTGGACATCAAGGCCAATCGCGCCGGCATGCCGGACCTGATCCAGTTCTGGCCGCAGCAAAAGACCTACCGCATGATCGAAGTCAAAGGCCCCGGCGATCGTCTGCAGGATAACCAGCTGCGCTGGCTGGAGTTCTGTCATGAGCATCAGATGCCGATTGCCGTGTGCTACGTGCAATGGGCGGAGCAAGACGTTTGAGCTATAGCATCGCGGTGCGGGCGCTGTGTGAGTTCACCGCCAAGGTCGGTGACCTCGACTTGCGCTTCACACCGTCGCCGACCGCGCTGGAGGGCATCGTCGGCCATCGCACCGTGGCGTCCCGGCGCAGTGAGGGCTACCAGAGTGAAGTCGCCCTCGAAGGCCAATATCGGACCCTGACCGTCAAGGGCAGGGCGGATGGCTACGATCCAGCGCAAAACTGCCTCGAAGAAGTCAAGACCTACCGTGGCGACTTGAGCAAGCAACCCGCCAACCACCGCCAATTGCACTGGGCCCAGGCGAAAGTCTACGGCTGGTTGATGTGCCGCAAGCTCGACCTGGAACGGATCAACCTGGCGCTGGTGTACTTCGACATCGTCAGCGAAAGGGAAACCTGTCTGCTCGAAGTGTTCAGCGCGGCCGAGTTGAAGTCGTTCTTCGAGGAACATTGCGCACGGTTCCTGCACTGGGCCGAGCAGGAAATGGCCCATCGCGAGGCGCGCAATCGGGCGGCTCAGCAGCTCGCGTTTCCCCATGCCGGTTTCCGACCGGGCCAGCGGCATCTGGCCGAGTCGGTGTTCAAGGCCGTCAGCACGGGCCGCTGCCTTATGGCCCAGGCACCGACGGGGATTGGCAAGACCGTCGGCACGCTGTTTCCGATGCTCAAGGCCATGGCGCCCCGGCAACTGGACAAGGTGTTCTTCCTGACGGCGAAGACCCCGGGGCGAAAGCTGGCACTGGACGCCGCCCAGGTGATTATTGAAAGCGCCGATGCACCGCCTTTGCGGGTCCTGGAAATGATCGCCCGGGACAAGGCCTGCGAACACCCGGACAAGGCCTGCCACGGTGAGTCCTGCCCGTTGGCCCAGGGCTTCTATGACCGCTTGCCAGCCGCGCGCCAGGCGGCCAATGAGCTCAAGCTATTGAATCAGGGCGCCTTGCGCCAGGTCGCGCTGGACCACGCGGTCTGTCCATATTACCTGAGCCAGGAAATGGCCCGCTGGGCGGACGTGGTGGTTGCCGACTACAACTATTACTTCGATTTCAGCGCCTTGCTGTTCGGCCTGGCCCAAGCCAACAACTGGACTGTCGCGGTGCTGGTGGACGAGGCGCACAATCTGGTGGAGCGTGGCCGTCAGATGTACAGCGCCAGCCTTGATCAGGCGACCCTCAACGGCGTACGAAAAACCGCTCCCGAAGCACTGAAAAAGCCCCTGCAACGGGTCAGCCGCGAATGGAATGCCCTGCACAACCTCCAATCGGGCGCCTACCAGGCCTATGACAAAGCCCCGGAAAAACTGCTCCAGGCATTGTCATCGTGCAGTGCCAGCATCGGCGACTATCTGAACGATCACCCACAAGGGCTGGACAGCGCACTACAGAGTTTCTACTTCGAGATGCTGCAGTTCTGTCGTGTGGCCGAGCTCTTCGATGGGCAGTTCCTGTTCGACATCAGCAAGCGCGACCTCGACCGCAAACGATGCCTTTCGCAACTGTGCCTGCGCAACGTGGTGCCTGCCGGTTTCATCGGGCCACGTCTGACCGCCGCACGCAGCACTGTGCTGTTTTCCGCGACCCTCAGCCCTCGCCACTATTACGCCGATCTGCTGGGCACACCGCTCGACACGGTGTGCATCGACGTCGAATCGCCGTTTCATGCCGACCAGTTGCAAGTGCACATCGTCGACCGGATCTCCACGCGGTTCGTCCATCGGGAAGCCTCCCTGGCGCCGATCGTCGAGCTGATCGCCAACCAGTTCATCCAGCGTCCCGGCAACTACCTGGCATTTTTCAGCAGTTTCGATTACCTGCATCAAGTAGCGCAGTTGCTGGCCGAGCGGCACCCGCAGATCAACCTGTGGACGCAGTCTCGCGGGATGGCGGAAGAACAGCGTCAGCAGTTTCTCGATCAGTTCACCGAAGGCGGCGAGGGCATTGGTTTTGCGGTGCTGGGCGGAGCGTTTGGCGAAGGCATCGACTTGCCCGGTGCACGGCTGATCGGCGCGTTCATCGCCACCCTGGGCCTGGCGCAGCTCAACCCGGTCAACGAACAGTTGAAGCGGCGCATGGCGGCGATTTTCGGCGCCGGCTACGACTACACCTACCTGTTTCCCGGCGTGCAGAAAGTGGTACAGGCCGCCGGACGGGTGATTCGCACCCAACAGGACCAGGGTGTGGTGATGTTGATCGATGACCGTTTCGCCGAGAGCAAGGTCAGGCAACTGCTGCCGCGTTGGTGGTCGATTGCCCCAACGAATGTGCATTCTGCGCTGTAGGAGCTTTCACTCTTAATAACAAATACATACCTTGATTAAAACAACGGTTTGAACAATTGGGGCCAGCACGTTTTATAGGGAGGGCTGGATATCACAGCCCAATTCTTTGATAAGGAAATCAAGGTATGTCAGATGAACCGAAATACAGTTACTCCTCAGACGACGTGATCAAGGCGTTCGACGAGATCTTCCCTACGCTCTTTGCCGACAAAACTGCTGAAACCATCCCGAAGTTGCTGATCACCGCCGGAGTGGAGGGCTCGGGCAAGACTTACCTGCTGGAAAAGAGCTTGCTGCCATCCGGAAATTACGGGAACTACATTCGACTGTACCTGCCCGAATATCGAAAAAAACACCCGCGTTACGACGACATGATCGAGTTCGGCGTATTGCACGCCTACGAACATTCAGAAGCGTTTGCCAGGGAACTTGGTTCGAAAATCTTCGCCAACGCGCTTACTCATAGATACAACATCATCATGGAGTGCGCGTTCGATGACATCGGTTTTGCCGGATTGGCAAAGTTTGTTCCTGGTTATCAACTCGAAGTCCATGTCGTGGGCTGCAATCATGCGTTCGCCCATCTTTCCAGCATCAAAAGAGCATTCTCCAGCCTGCAAAAGCAGGAGATGGAGCGATTTGTCAGCTATTCGAGACTCGAGTCGAGCATCAGTAACGCCCCGGCGGTTCTCGTTGCGTTCGAGTTCATCGCAAAGACGGTGAGCGGCTCGCAGATCTTCTTGTACGAGCGTGGTCTGGGCACGCTGAGCGAGCGGGTACTGCGTGCTCACAGCAGCTATACCCTGGACGCAAACGGGAATCTGAACGAAGTTTCAACGTTGCAGCCATATGCGTACAGCGCCTATGACACAATCCTCAGGAGGTCGGTGTATTCGATGGAGGAGCGTGACGAGATGGTCAAGGAATGTCATTTACAGCTGCTTAAAACCAGCCAATATGACAAGCAGGTTCCTGATTTCGTCTACAACGACCTTTATTCCTATATCACCAAATACGTCTATCGCTAAGCCGGCCGGGATTGCAGGCTATGAAACAAACCGCCGGAATCATGGCTTTCCAAATGCAGTTTGTCTCATACTCCAGCAAAGCAATCATGATGCGAGAACTCAATGACCGAGGATCGAAGCAGGCCAAATGCCGTTGAGGACAAACGTTTTCGCTTGTTGATCGATGCGGTGATTGACTACGCGATCTACATGATTGACCCCGACGGCATCATCACCAGCTGGAACGCCGGCGCCAAGCGTTTCAAGGGGTACGAGGAAGCCGAAATCCTCGGCCAGCATTTCTCGCGCTTCTACACCGATGAGGACCGCCGTGCCGGTTTGCCCCAACGGGCGCTGGACACGGCGATTCACGAAGGGCGATTCGAAGGCGAAGGCTGGCGCGTACGCAAGGACGGCACGCACTTCTGGTCCCACGTGGTGATCGATCCGATTGTCGATCCTTCGGGAAAATTGCTGGGATTTGCCAAGATCACCCGTGATTTGACCGACCGCAAAATGGCTGAAGAAGTCCTCAAGCAGAGCGAGCAGCAGTTCCGCTTGCTGGTGCAAAGCGTCACGGACTATGCCATTTACATGCTCGCCCCGGATGGACGCGTGACCAACTGGAATCTCGGTGCGCAGCGCATCAAGGGCTACTTGCCCCGGGAAGTGATCGGCGAGCATTTCTCGATGTTCTATACCCCGCAAGACCGCGAGGCCGGTGAGCCGCAGCGAACCCTGGACACCGCGACCCGTGAAGGGCGATTCGAAAGCAAGGGCTGGCGTGTACGCAAGGACGGCACGCGGTTTCTGGCGCATGTCGTGGTCGATCCGATCCGGGGCGAGACCGGTACCTTGCTCGGTTTCGCCAAGATCACCCGTGACATCACCGAATCGACACTCGCCCAGCAGACGCTGGAGCAAACACGCGAAGCGCTGTTCCAGGCGCAGAAAATGCAGGCCATCGGCCAACTCAGCGGCGGCATCGCCCACGACTTCAACAATTTGTTGACCGTCATCCTTGGCAATCTGGAAATCGTCCGCAAGCGTCTGGCGGATGACCCGAAAGTCGTGCGATTGCTGGACAACGCGACCCAGGGTGCCTTGCGCGGTGTTTCCCTGACCCAGCGCATGCTGGCTTTTGCACGGCGTCAGGAACTGAAGTCGGAACCTGTCGAGATACCGGCCCTGGTGCAGGGAATCTCCGGTCTGCTGCGCAGTTCGTTGGGGCCGTCAGTGGAATTGGAAACGCGTTTCCTTCCGGATGTCGAGCCAGTGATGGCCGACGTCAACCAACTTGAACTGGCCGTGTTGAATCTGGCCACCAACGCCCGTGATGCCATGCCCCATGGAGGCAAGATCGTCATCAGCACGCGAACCGAAGAGATCCACAAGGGCAGCCGCCCGGCACTGGTTGCCGGCCGTTATGTGTGCCTGAGCATCACCGATACCGGGGAAGGCATGGATGAGGCGACGCTGGCGTCGGCGATGGACCCGTTTTTCACCACCAAAGGACTGGGCAAGGGCACCGGGCTGGGGTTGTCGATGGTCCACGGCTTTATCGCGCAACTGGGCGGACGGTTGGTGCTCAAGAGCCAGAAAGATCAGGGCACCACGGCGGAACTGTGGTTGCCCGTCGCTACCGAGAGCGTGGCGGCCAACCTGGTTGCCGATAAACCCGCAGCGCCGGATGTGCCACGCCTGAGCGTCCTGGTGGTGGATGACGACAGCCTGGTGCTGACCAGCACCTGCCTGTTGCTCGAAGACCTCGGGCATCGGGTGATCAGCGCCACCTCCGGTGTCCAGGCACTGGAAGTGTTTACGGGGCAACAGGGCATTGACCTGGTGATCACCGACATGGCCATGCCGCAGATGAGTGGTGCGCAACTGGCGGATGCGATCCGCACACTGGACCCCAACGTACCGATTATTCTGGCCACCGGTTATGCCGAGCGACTGGAAGGATTCGCCACCAAACTGCCCAGGCTGTCGAAGCCCTTTACTCAACTCAGCCTGGTGGAAGTGATTGCTTCGGCGATGAAGTGAGCAAACGGGTGACAGGGTCAGCCACCCGATGCCACCGGCATCCAGCGCAGGTAGCACGAGGCGAGTGCCAATGCCCGCAGCACGGCACCCCGGTGCGGCGATCCAGGCAATAAAGCTTACGCGCGCCGCGTTCAGTCTGGTTACACGCGTTATCGTTGACGTCCATCGCGAGCAAGCTCGCTCCTGCAATGGGTCGTGCCCGGGTACGCAATTCCTGGGCCGGTGTCAGGTGCGGAGGTTGCGCAAGCTGCGCTCCATCCGCGCGATGCCTTCTTCCAGCAATGAGCGCGGGCAGCCGAAGTTCAGGCGCACGAACTGTTGGCAGTCATCGCCGAAGTCCAGGCCGGCGCTCAAACCGACTTTGGCCTGTTCGAGGAAAAACTGCTGCGGGTTGTCCAGCCCCAGCGCCGAGCAATCGAGCCAGGCCAGGTAGGTGCTTTGCGGCACGTTCATGCTGATACCCGGCAGGCGGCTGCGCACGGCTTCGACCAGGTAATCGCGATTGCCTTGCAGGTAGGCCTTGAGTTCGTTCAGCCAGGGCGCGGCTTCGCTGTAGGCGACGCGGGTGGCTTCCAGGCCCAGGGGGTTGACGCTGTCGACCATGCCGCAACGGGCCTGGTTGACGCGCTCACGCAGGTGGCGGTCCTGAATGATCATGAACGAGGTTTTCAGCCCGGCGATGTTGTAGGCCTTGCTGGCCGACATCAGGGTGATGGTGCGCTGGGCGATTTGCGGACTCAGCGTCGCCATCGGAATGTGCTGGCGACCGTCGTAACACAACTCGGCGTGAATTTCGTCGGAGATGATCCAGGCGTCGTGCTCCAGGCAGATATCGGCAATGGCCTGCAACTCGGCGCGCGGGAATGCTTTGCCCAGCGGGTTGTGCGGGTTGCTCAACAGCAGCGCGCCGCCACCTTGCAGCGACTGGCTCAAGGTCGCCAGCGGCGTGGCGTAGGTACCATCAGGCTGCGCCTCGAAGCCCAGCTCGACCTTGTTCAATCCCCAATGGCCCGGGGCATGACGCAGCGGCGGGTAGTTCGGCACCTGCACCACGACATTCTGTTGCGGTTGCACCAGGGCCTTGAGCGCCATGTTGAAGCCCGACTCGACGCCCGGCAGGAAGATCAGTTCCTGGGGCTCCACGCGCCAGGCGTATTTGTTCCACAGGTCGGCCACGATGGCCTCGCGCAAGTCGTCCGGGGCCACGCTATAGCCGACCATCGGGTGTTCCAGGCGTTTTTGCAGGGCCTGGATGATCACCGGCGGTGCGGCGAAATCCATGTCGGCGACCCACATTGGCAGCACGTCGGCCGGGTAGCGGCTCCATTTGGTGCTGCCGGTGTTGTGGCGGTCGAAGACCTGATCAAAATCGAAAGTCATGCGCAGTCTCGTCAAGGCTGGGTTGGATATGGCGCCATGATAAGCGCCAAGCCCCTGTAGGAGCGAGCCTGCTCGATGGCCCGAACAAGAACCCCCTGTGGGAGCGGGCTTGCCCGCGATAGCGACGGCACAGTCAACATTAACAGTGGCTGACCCTCCGCCATCGCGGGCAAGCCCGCTCCCACAGGGTTTGCGTCGACTCGACAAACGGCCGACGGTCGGTTTTCACACAGGACCCCCTCGCGTTGTCTAGAGTTTCAGTGTCGGCAGCCCGTCTGCCGCAACCATGTTTGTCGAGAAAAATCCGGGAAAAGTACCGGATTTCCACCTGATCAGGAGTGCACGATGGACCTCAGCCGTCGTCAGTTCTTCAAGGTCGCCGGTATCGGCCTTGCAGGCTCTAGCCTGGGTGCGTTGGGCATGGCCCCGACGCCAGCCTTTGCCGAACAGGTGCGCCACTTCAAGCTTGCCCACACCCATGAAACCCGCAACACCTGCCCGTATTGCTCGGTCGGCTGTGGGGTGATCATGTACAGCCAGGGCGATGCGGCGAAGAATGTCGCGCAAAGCATCATCCACATCGAAGGTGACGCCGACCACCCGGTCAACCGCGGCACCCTGTGCCCCAAAGGCGCGGGCCTGCTGGACTTCATTCACAGCCCCGGTCGCCTGCAATACCCGCAGGTACGCAAGCCCGGCAGCAGCGAATGGACGCGGGTGTCCTGGGATGACGCGCTCAATCGTATCGCCGACCTGATGAAGGCCGACCGCGACGCCAACTTCATCGAGAAAAACGCCCAGGGGCAAACGGTGAACCGCTGGCTGACCACCGGTTTCCTCGCGGCCTCGGCAGCGTCCAATGAAGCGGGCTACATCACCCACAAGGTCATTCGCAGTCTCGGCATGCTGGGGTTTGATAACCAGGCGCGTGTCTGACACGGCCCGACGGTGGCAAGTCTTGCCCCGACGTACGGCCGTGGTGCCATGACCAATACCTGGACCGATATCGCCAACGCGAACCTGGTTCTGGTGATGGGCGGCAACTCAGCAGAAGCGCACCCATGCGGTTTCAAATGGGTGACCGAAGCCAAGGCGCACAACAAGGCGCGGCTGATCGTGGTCGACCCGCGATTCACCCGCACGGCCTCGGTGGCCGACTATTACGCACCGATCCGCACCGGCACCGACATCGCCTTCATGGGCGGGTTGATCAACTACCTGCTGACCGAGGACAAGATCCAGCACGAATACGTGCGCAACTACACCGACGTGTCATTCATCGTCAAAGCGGGCTACGGCTTCGAAGACGGGATTTTCAGCGGCTACGACGTGGCCAAGCGCGCCTATACCGACAAGTCCGGCTGGGGTTACGAGCTCGGTGAGGACGGATTTGCCAAGGTCGACCCGACCCTGCAAGACCCGCGTTGTGTCTACCAACTGATGAAGCAGCACTACAGCCGCTACAACATCGACCTGGCGAGTCAGATTTGCGGCATGCCGGTCGATGCCATGAAAAAGATCTGGGAAGAAATCGCCACCTGCTCGCAGCCGGGCAAGACCATGACGATTCTCTACGCCCTGGGCTGGACCCAGCACTCCATCGGTTCGCAGATCATCCGCAGCGCCGCCATGGTGCAATTGCTGCTGGGCAACGTCGGCATGCCGGGCGGGGGCGTGAATGCCTTGCGCGGGCACTCCAACATCCAGGGGCTGACCGACCTCGGTCTTTTGTCCAACTCGTTGCCCGGATACCTGACGCTGCCGGGTGACGCCGAGCAGGATTACAACGCCTACATCGTCAAACGCACGCAAAAACCGCTGCGGCCGGGGCAGTTGTCCTATTGGCAGAACTACGGCAAGTTCCACGTCAGCCTGATGAAAGCCTGGTACGGCGCCAATGCGACGGCCGAGAACAACTGGTGCTACGAGTACCTGCCGAAGCTGGACATTCCCAACTACGACATCCTCAAGGTGTTCGACCTGATGGGCCAGGGCAAGGTCAACGGTTACATGTGCCAGGGCTTCAATCCGATCGCCGCGTTGCCCGACAAGAACCGGGTGATGGCGGCGCTGGCCAGACTCAAATGGCTGGTGGTGATGGACCCGCTGGCCACCGAGACCTCGGAGTTCTGGCGCAACGCCGGGCCGTTCAACGATGTGAAGAGCGCCGACATCCAGACCGAAGTGATTCGTCTGCCCACCACCTGCTTCGCCGAAGAAGACGGTTCGCTGGTCAACAGCAGCCGCTGGCTGCAATGGCACTGGAAAGGCGCCGATGGCCCTGGTGAAGCGCAAACCGACATTCGCATCATGAGCGAGCTGTTCCTGCGCTTGCGGCAGCGCTATCAGAGCGAAGGCGGGAAATACCCCGACCCGATCCTCAAACTGTCCTGGCCCTACAAGATCGCCGACGAACCTTCGCCGGAGGAACTGGCGAAGGAAATCAACGGTTCCGCCACCGCCGACTTCACCGACGTCACTGGCGCGGCTATCAAGGCCAATACCCAACTCGCCGGCTTCGCTCAGCTCAAGGACGATGGCAGCACGGCGTCCGGCTGCTGGATTTTCTGCGGCAGCTGGACCGAGGCGGGCAACCAGATGGCCCGGCGCGATAACAGCGACCCATACGGCATGCATCAACATCTGGGCTGGGCCTGGGCCTGGCCGGCCAACCGGCGGATTCTCTACAACCGTGCCTCCGCTGACGTGCAAGGCAAATCCTGGGATCCGAAAAAACGCCTGGTGTGGTGGAACGGCAAAGCCTGGGGCGGCACCGATGTGCCTGACTACAAGGCCGATGTGCCGCCGGAAGCCGGGATGAATCCGTTCATCATGAACCCCGAAGGCGTGGCGCGTTTCTTTGCCGTCGACAAGATGAACGAAGGGCCGTTCCCCGAGCACTATGAGCCGTTCGAAACGCCCATCGGCATCAACCCGATGCACCCGGACAACAAGAAAGCCACCAGCAACCCGGCGGCGCGGATCTTCGACTCGGTGTGGGACTCCCTCGGCGTGGCCAAGGATTACCCGTACGCCGCCACCAGCTACCGCCTGACCGAGCATTTCCACTTCTGGAGCAAGCACTGCAAGCTCAATGCGATTGCCCAGCCCGAGCAGTTCGTCGAGATCGGCGAAGTGCTGGCCAAGGAGAAAGGCATCGTCGCCGGCGACCGTGTGCGCGTCAGCTGCAAGCGCGGGCATATTGAAGCAGTGGCGGTGGTGACCAAGCGGATTCGGCCGTTGCAGGTCAACAATCAAGTGGTGCACCAGATCGGTATCCCGCTGCACTGGGGTTTCACCGGCCTGACGCGCCACGGTTACCTGACCAACACCCTGGTGCCGTTCCTCGGCGATGGCAACACCCAGACCCCGGAATCCAAGTCATTCCTGGTCAACGTGGAGAAAATCTAAATGGCCAGCCAAGACATCATTGCCCGCTCGGCCACCACCACCGTACCGTCCTCGGTGCGCAATCAGGAGGAAGTCGCCAAGCTGATCGACACCACCAAGTGCATTGGCTGCAAGGCCTGCCAGGTCGCCTGCTCGGAATGGAACGAGCTGCGCGACGAGGTCGGTCACAACCACGGCACCTATGACAACCCGCAGGACCTCAGCGCCGAAACCTGGACCCTGATGCGCTTCACCGAGCACGAAAACGACGCCGGTAACCTGGAATGGTTGATTCGCAAGGACGGCTGCATGCACTGCGCCGAGCCCGGTTGCCTGACGGCATGCCCCAGCCCCGGTGCGATCATCAAGCACGCCAACGGCATCGTCGATTTCAACCAGGACCACTGCATTGGTTGCGGCTACTGCATCACCGGTTGCCCGTTCAACATTCCGCGCATCTCGCAAAAGGATCACAAGGCCTACAAATGCACCTTGTGTTCGGACCGGGTGGCCGTAGGGCTGGAGCCAGCCTGCGTGAAAACCTGTCCGACCGGGGCCATCGTCTTCGGCTCCAAGGAAGACATGAAGGAGCACGCCGCCGAGCGCATCGTCGACCTCAAGAGTCGCGGTTTTGACCAGGCCGGTCTGTACGACCCCGCCGGCGTCGGCGGCACCCATGTGATGTACGTGCTGCACCATGCCGATACGCCGAAGCTCTACGCTGGCTTGCCCGCCGACCCGGCGATCAGCCCGTTGGTGGGCCTGTGGAAAGGCGTGAGCAAACCCCTGGCGCTGCTGGCGATGGGCGCGGCGGTGCTGGCCGGGTTCTTCCATTACGTGCGCGTTGGCCCGCAGATCGTCGAAGAGGACGAACTGCCGCCAGGCAATGACCCGGCGGTGCACGAGGTCGATCCGTCGGTGCACACCTATGATCCGAAGCGGGAGAACAGGTCATGATCCGCAAAGAGATCCTTCGCTATACCGCCAACCAGCGCACCAACCACTGGCTGGTGGCGATCCTGTTTTTCATGGCCGGGTTGTCCGGGCTGGCGTTGTTCCACCCGGCGCTGTTCTGGCTGAGCAACCTGTTTGGCGGCGGTCCCTGGACACGCATCCTGCACCCGTTCATGGGTGTGCTGATGTTTCTGTTGTTCCTCGGGCTGGTGGTGCGCTTCTGGCGCGCCAATTACTTCATTGCCAATGACCGCTTGTGGCTCAAGCGTATTGACCGGGTGATGAAAAACGAAGAGGAGGGCGTGCCCCCCATCGGCAAGTACAACCCCGGGCAGAAGCTGCTGTTCTGGACTTTACTGCTGTGCATGTTCGGGCTGCTGTTCACCGGTCTGGTGATCTGGCGCGCGTATTTCAGCGACTACTTCGGCATCACCATGATCCGTTGGGCGATGTTGCTGCATGCCTTGGCCGGTTTCGTGCTGATCCTGAGCATCATCGTGCACATCTACGCCGGGATCTGGATCAAGGGCTCGGTCAGCGCCATGCTGCATGGCTGGGTCAGCCGCGCCTGGGCGAAGAAACACCATGAACTGTGGTATCGCGAGGTGACGCGTGACGAGCGTCCCGACCCGCCCTTGAGCAAAAAAGGATAACGATTTGGCCACCATTCTGGAGCCTGGAGAGATCGAAGCGGCGGCCACGGCACCGCCGTTTCTGCACCTGCCACCGCCCAACCTGTTCACCTTGCGCGCGCTGCGCCTGGAGCGTCTGGCCGAAGGGCATCCCTTGGCCGAGTACCTGCGCCTGATTGCCGGGTTGTGTCACGAGCAGCAGCGTCTGATGGATGATCCACCCGACGCGGCCGTGCCGGATCCGCAACGTATCCGGCGCTGCCTGGAGCACGGTCTACCGCCGTTCGCCGCCGACAGCCTGGTGCGCGAAGACGCCTGGTTGCCATTCCTCCACGGTTTGTTGCAGCGCTATCAACCCGCCGCGCAACCGGCGGTGGAACAGGCTGTGGCGACGTTGCGCAACGCGAGCGTCGGGCAGCTCAAGACCTGGGCGCTGGCTTTGGTCAGCGGCCAGTTCAGCTTGTTGCCAGCGGCCCTGGTGCCGTTTCTCGGCGCGGCATTGCAGGTCGCGTGGAGTCATTGGTTGCTGACGACGCCAGACCTCGCCTTGAAACCCGGCTCTAGCCTCAACCAATGCCCGGCCTGTGGTTCACCGGCCATGGCCGGGGTAATTCGCCATCGCGGCAAATACAACGGTCTGCGCTATCTGGTGTGCTCGCTGTGCGCCTGCGAATGGCATGTGGTGCGGGTCAAGTGCGTGTATTGCGAGCAAAGCAAGGGCCTGCAATACGTCAGCTTCGACAGCGACCGCCACGCTGCCGACAAAGCCCCGTTGCGCGCCGAAACCTGTCCCGGCTGCCAGAGCTACCTCAAGCAGATCTACCTGGAGTGTGACGCCGAAGGCGAAGCGCTGTCCGCCGACCTGAGCAGCCTGATGCTCGACATGCGCCTGGAGCAGGAAGGCTTTCAGCGGCCGGCGCCCAATCTGCTGCTGGCCCCCGGAGGCGACTGACGCGAACGTCTACACTCAGGCGGTCCACCTTTGCCGGAGCGCCTGATGTCTGCCCGATCCGCCAGCCCAGCCTTGCGCCTGCCCTCCATCGACAGCTTGCTGCGCGACCCGGCGTGTCAGCCTTTGGCCGAACGCTATGGGCGCGATGCCTTGCTCGCCAGCCTGCGACAGTTAATCGACGACTTGCGCGAACCGGTGCTGGCCGGACAACTCGACGCCGTTGAACTCGCCCCACAAGTGCTGGCGGGCAGGGCGGGTGAGCGGCTGGCCAATCAGCATCGCAGCCATGTGCGCCGGGTGTTCAACCTCACCGGCACGGTGCTGCACACCAACCTGGGGCGTGCCTTGCTGCCGGAGGAAGCCATAGACGCAGTGCAAATGGCCGCGCGTTATCCGCTGAATCTGGAGTTCGACCTGCACAGCGGCAAGCGTGGCGACCGCGACGATCTGATCGAAGGCCTGATTCGCGAGCTGACTGGCGCGGAGGCGGTGACCGTGGTCAACAACAACGCCGCCGCCGTGCTGCTTACCCTCAACAGCCTGGGCGCGCGCAAGGAAGGCATCATTTCCCGGGGCGAGCTGATCGAAATCGGCGGCGCCTTTCGCATCCCGGACATCATGGCCCGCGCCGGGGTGAAGCTGCATGAAGTCGGCACCACCAACCGTACCCACGCCCGTGACTACGAAGCCGCCATCGGCCCGCGCAGTGGTCTGGTGATGCGCGTGCATGCAAGCAACTACAACATCCAGGGCTTCACCACTCGCGTGCCCACCGCAGAGCTGGCGCAACTGGCGCATAAACATGGCTTGCCGCTGCTGGAGGACCTCGGCAGTGGCAGTTTGCTGGACCTCACGCGCTGGGGCCTGCCGGTCGAGCCGACGGTGCGACAGGCGCTGCTCGATGGCGCAGACATCGTCACCTTCAGCGGCGACAAACTGCTCGGCGGTCCCCAGGCCGGTCTGATCGTAGGGCGCAAGGAACTGATCGCACGGATCAAGAAAAACCCGCTGAAACGTGCACTGCGCGTCGACAAACTGACCCTCGCCGCCCTCGAAGCGGTGCTCGGCCTGTACCGCAACCCGGATCGCCTGGCCGAGCGGCTGCCAAGCCTGCGGCTGCTGACCCGGCCCCAGGCGGAGATCTTCGCCCAGGCTCAACGCCTGTTGCCGTCCCTGGCGCACGTGTTAGGCGCTGCCTGGAGCGTCAGTGCAGAACCGGCGCTGGGCATGATCGGCAGTGGCAGCCAGCCGGTGGCGCGTTTGCCGGGTGCGGCGCTATGCCTGCGGCCGAACTGCTCCAAACGTCTGCGCGGTCGTTGGTTGCACGGTCTGGAAGAGAACCTGCGCAGCCTGCCGATTCCGGTGCTCGGGCGCATCGACGACGACGCCTTGTGGCTGGACTTGCGCCAACTGGACGACGAGCCGGCATGGCTGGCGCAACTCGATCAGTTGCAAGCAGGGGATCCGGCAAAGTGATCGTCGGCACCGCAGGGCACATCGACCACGGCAAGACCGCATTGCTCCAGGCGCTGACCGGACAATCCGGTGACCGACGCCGGGAAGAGCGTGAGCGAGGCATGACCATCGACCTTGGTTACCTCTACGCCGCGCTGGAACCGGGCGCCGGCCTCAGCGGTTTTATCGACGTACCCGGTCATGAGCGCTTCACCCACAACATGCTGGCCGGGGCGCAGGGCATCGATCTGGTGCTGCTGGTGGTGGCTGCTGATGACGGGGTGATGCCGCAAACCCGCGAGCACCTGGCCATCGTCGAACTGCTGGGCATCCCCCGGGCACTGGTGGCGATCAGCAAATGCGACCGGGTCGATGAGGCTCGTGTGCAGATCGTCTGTGAGCATGTCAAAGCCTTGCTGGCGCCGGGCCCTTATGCCGATGCGCCGCAGATCGTGCTGTCGAGCGTGACCGGGCAGGGCATCTACACCCTGCGTCAGGCCTTGATCGAAGCGCAACGCGAGGTCGTTCAACGCAGTCACAAAGGTGGTTTTCGCCTGTGGATCGATCGGGCATTCAGCGTGGCGGGCGCAGGTATCGTGGTCACCGGCACGTCGCTGTCCGGGCAGGTTACGGTCGGCGATACATTGATGCTTGGCCCGCTCGGCAAATCGGTGCGGGTGCGCGGCCTGCATGCACAGAATCGAGTGGCCGAGGTCGCCCTGGCCGGTCAGCGTGTGGCCTTGAACATCAGTGCCGAACGCCTGGCGCTGGAGCAGATACACCGAGGTCAGTGGCTGTGCGCTGAATGGCTGCATGCACCGACCCAGCGAATCGATATCGACCTGCGTTTGTTACCCGGCGAACCGCGCGCTTTCGAACACTTTCAACCGGTGCACATTCATCTCGGCACGCAGGACGTGACCGGACACGTGGCGTTGCTGGAGGGCACCAGCCTGGCGCCGGGCGCACGGATGTTCGCGCAACTGCTGCTGAATGCGCCGGTGCAGGCGGTCAAGGGCGATCCACTGATTCTGCGTGACCAGAGCGCACAACGTACCCTCGGCGGTGGCCGGGTGCTCGACCCGTTCGCGCCTGACCGACAACGACGCAGCCCCGAGCGTCTGGCGCAGTTACACGCGCTGGCCGCGCACAACGAGTTGGAACGCTGCCTGCCTGAATTACTGGCCCACGGCGAAACCGGACTCGACTCCGTGCGTCTGGAGCGTCAATTCAATCGCCCCCGCGACACCTGGGTTTTGCCCGCGGACGTGCGCCTGATCGACACCCGCCAAGGATCGTTGCTGTTCAGCGCGGCGCGTTGGGAAGGGCTGAAAACACGCTTGCTGGAACAACTGGCGCGCTTTCACGAATTGGAGCCGGACCAAATGGGTCCGGACCGCGATCGCCTGCGTCGATTCAGTGCCACGGTCCTCGATCGTCCGACCTTCATCTGCCTGCTCGACGAATTGCTGGTCAGTGACGACATCGCCAGCAGCGGGCCGTGGCTGCATCTGCCTGGCCATCAGGTGCGCCTGAGCGACGCGGACGAAGCCCTTTGGCATCAATTACAGCCATTGTTCGAAACGGCCGGATTCGATCCCCCCTGGGTGCGCGACTTGCCGCATGACGAAGCCACGGTGCGTTTGCTGCTGCGCAAAATGGCCCGGTTGGGGTTGCTGCACCAGGTGGCCCGCGACCTCTTTTATACCGATGCGATGATCCGCCGATTGGCGGCTATGCTGTTGCAATTGGCCGACGTCGACCCGGTGATCCAGGTGTCGGCGTTTCGCGATGCGGTGGGCCTGGGGCGCAAGCGCAGTATCCAGATTCTCGAATACTTCGATCGCCTGGGCCTGACCCGACGGGTGGGCGATCGCCGCCAGATTCGTCCCGACAACGTATTGGCCCGGCGCCCATAGCCAGGTTTTCAAGGAAGGTAATCGCGCCCGGTGGCGCGGCCGGGCTTCAAACCCGGTTGGGGACGGCATCCGTTCCCGGGCAGGTTCGACTCCGGCTACCTTCCGCCATTTTCCGCTCAGAAGGGCCCGAAATTCAGCGGGTACTGGATGACCACGTAAAGCCTGTCGATGTCATCGCCGCCCTGGGCAGCGTTGGCGCGGTGCGACACATGGGACACCTGCAGGCTCAACCCCTTGGCGGCACCGGACTGCACGATATAGCGCAGGTCGATGTCGCGCTCCCAATGGCGTCCGCCATCCCCTTGTTGCGGTACGTACTCACCCAGCGACGGGTCGAACGGGTTATACGCTCCGCCCTGGGGCGCGTGGGTGCCGTCGATGCCGGTGCCTTTGACGTAGCGGGTCATGAAGTTCAGGCCGGGCACGCCAAAGGTGCTCAAGTCGAGGTCGTAACGTGCCTGCCACGAGCGTTCGCCCGCGCCGTTGAAATCGGCGTACTTGATCGAGTTGGCGAGGTAGATCGAATCGCCACCGACGAAATCGAACGGCGTATTGCCCTCGACTTTTTGATACGCCAGGGTGAAACCATGGGCACCGACCGTGTATTTGCCCGACAGGCTATAGGCCGTGTTGTCGATGGCGCCGGCCAGCGCCTGACCGGTTTGCCGGGTGTGGTAGATGTTCCCGTCGAGGAATATGCCCGGCTGTTTCAGGTGCAGGTTGCCGTAGTACTGATGCCAGGTGTCCGTCAGCTCTGAGGCGTACAGTGCGCCGCCGACAGGGCTTTGGGTAAACAGGTCGGCGCCGGCGAACGAAATTCCGCCCGCTTCGGTATTGGCCCCGTAACCGTAGAAATTGCCCTTGCTTGAGGAACTGTCCTGGTTCTTGAAGGCCGTGAAGTGGCCGGCAGCAAGCTTCATGCCGTCGATTTCGCGGCTGTTGAGCAGAAAGCCGGTGGCGTATTCCGGTTGCAGACGCTTGTCCGAGGTGTCGAACACCGGGGTTTCCACCGTCATTTCACCGAAGGACAAGGTGGTTTTCGAGCTATTGAGTTTGATTGCACCGCCACCGCTGGAATAGTCACTGGCGCTGCGTCCATCGCTGCCGACCGGCAACAAACCGGTCCCGGAACGGCCCTTGCCGCTGTCCAGTTTCAAACCCAGGAAAGCATGGGCGTCGAGGCCAAAACCCACGGTCCCCGGTGTGAATCCGGATTCAAAGGAGCTGATAAAGCCTTGAGCCCATTCGGCTTTATAGCTTTTGCCCGTCGGCGAGGGGGAACGGTAATCGCTGTTGAGGTAGAAGTTGCGACTGAGCACATCAAGCGACGCACCACTGAGAAACCCTGACGCCGATTCGTCTGCCAGGGCGGTCCCGGTGGTCAGTAGCGATAAGCATAAGGACAGGCTGATCCGCAGGTCGGGGGAGGCACACTTCATCGATCTGTCACCACAGGCCCGCGACTGCGAAAGGTCCGCAGCCGCAGGCAGTTGAAAAGCGATTAATGGCCTTCCGAAGCGCCAAACATGGTTTTGGCGTAGATCAGTCCCAGACCATAGGCGCCACCGTTGGCAATCGAGGTTTTCACGGTTTCGTCGTAGGTCTCGGTGCGCGCCCAGTCACGCTGCAGCTCCAGCAGGTACTGCAGCGATGTCATCGGCCGGGCACCGAGCTGGATCATGCGCTGCATGGCCATTTCGTGGGCTTCTGTGCTGACGTCGCCGCAGGCGTCGGCGATCACATAGACCTCGAAGCCCTGGTCGATTGCCGACAGTGCCGGGCCGACGATGCACACCGACGTCCACAAGCCGGCCAGGACGATTTTCTGTTTGCCGAAGGCATTGACCTCGACAGCGATCCGCTCATCTTCCCAGGTGTTCATGCTGGTGCGGTCGATCACCTTGTGTTCCGGGAACACCGCCTTGATTTCGTCGAAGATCGGACCGGAAAAGCTCTTTTCGGCGACCGTGGTCAGAATCGTCGAGACCTTGAATCCACGCGCAGCCTTGGCGACCAGGGAAGCGTTATTGCGCAGCGTGACGGCGTCGATGGATTTGGTCGCAAAGGACATCTGCGACTGGTGATCGATCATGATCAGGGTGTGGTCGGTCGGGTTCAGCAGGGTTTTACCGGGAACAGCTTTCGCAATGGCCATGACAACGATCCTTACGGGGGAGTGAGGCGTTCATGGTGGCGCAGACTCAGGCGCAAAGATTGAATCGGTGTGCTGTGTTGGAGGTGTTTTTCCGCAAGCGTGCCAATGGAATCGCGCCCACGCACAGGGGGGCAGGCGTGCCTGCCAGAGCTTATGGATAAAAAACGCGACGCCCGATTGAGAGGAGCTGACGCCGCGTGGGTTCAAGCGTCAGAACTGTTCGGCGCTCAGGCCATACAACGGGGCGCTGCCGGCGCGAATGGATTGCTCCAGGCTCAAGATGCGCGGCAGCAGGCGATGGATGTAGAAGTCGGCGGTGGCGATTTTCGCGCCGTAGAACGTTTCGTCCTCGCCCCGTTTGTGCAGGGCCACTTGCGCCATCCGCGCCCAAAGCCAGGCGTAGGCGACGTAACCGAACAGGTGCAGATATTCCACTGAAGCGGCGCCGACTTCGTTACGGTGGGTCGCCGCTCGATCCTGCAGCCAGTCGCTCAGGTCCTCCAGGCGCTGCACCGCGTCCAGCAACTGAGAGGCATAGGGCGCATCGGGTTGGGCGGTAAAGCGACGAATCTCCCCGGTGAATTGGCGCAGCGCCAGCCCCTTGTCGGCCAGCACCTTGCGCCCGAGCAGGTCCAGCGCCTGGATGCCGTTGGTGCCTTCATAAATCTGCGCGATGCGCACGTCGCGCACCAGTTGCTCCTGGCCCCATTCGCGGATGTAGCCATGGCCACCAAACACTTGCTGGCCGTTGATGCAGCTTTCCAGGCCGGTGTCGGTAAAAAATGCCTTGGCCACCGGCGTCAGCAGCGCGACCAGGTCCTGGGCGCTCTCACGCTCCCGGGCATCGTCGGAAAATTTCGCCAGGTCCAGTTGCTGCCCGACATAACTGGCGAACGCGCGACCGCCTTCCGTCAGGGCTTTCATGCTCAGCAGCATGCGTCGCACGTCGGGGTGCACGATGATCGGGTCGGCCGCTTTGTCCGGAGCCATGGCGCCAGTCGGCGAGCGGCTCTGGATGCGTTCGCGAGCGTAGGCCACGGCGCTCTGATAGGACGCCTCGGCACAGCCGATGCCCTGGATGCCGATGGACAGGCGTTCGTAATTCATCATGGTGAACATCGCCGCCAGGCCCTTGTTCGCCTCACCGATCAGCCAACCGCTGGCGGCGTCGAAGTTCATCACGCAGGTGGCCGACGCCTTGATCCCCATCTTGTGTTCGATCGAACCGCAACTCACGGCGTTGCCTGCGCCGAGGGAGCCGTCGGCGTTGACCAGCACTTTCGGCACCAGAAACAGCGAAATGCCTTTAGGGCCGGCCGGCGCATCGGGCAGCTTGGCGAGCACCAGGTGGACGATGTTTTCAGTCAGGTCCTGATCGCCGCCGGTGATGAAAATCTTGCTGCCGGTGATGGCGTAGCTGCCGTCGGCCTGAGGTTCGGCGCGGGTGCGGATGAGCCCCAGGTCGGTGCCGGCGTGGGCTTCGGTCAGGCACATGGAACCGGCCCAGCGGCCTTCGTACATTGGTGGCAGATAGAGGTTTTTCAAGGTTTCGCTGGCATGGGCATCCAGCGCCAGGCAGGCACCGGAGCTCAGGGCCGAATACAACGCAAAGCTTGAATTGGCGCCGTAGAGCATCTCTTCGAACTGCACCGCGAGCATCTTCGGCATGCCCATGCCGCCAAACTCGACATTCCCGGACAAACCCACCCAGCCGCCTTCGATGTAGGTGGTGTAAGCCTGCTTGAAGCCGACGGGCGTGGTGACTTGCCCCGCCTGCCACTGCGCGCCTTCTTCATCGCCGCTGCGATTGAGCGGTGCGATCAGGTGCGAGGTGACTTTCGCCGCCTCTTCAAGAATGGCGTCGGCCGTGTCGGCATCGACGCTCTCGGCCAGCGCCGGCAGGCGTGCCCACAGGGCCGGGGCGTCGAACACTTCATGCAGCACAAAGCGCATGTCGCGCAGCGGGGCTTTGAATTCGGGCATAACGTGAACCTCGTTGTGACGGTTGTGCGAGGGGCAGGGCGCCGCATCGGCGGGCCGTACCTTTTTGGTCTATGACTGGAAACGCTGGCGCAAAAGTCGGCGTGCACGAGCCCTTGGGCGCCAGGTCAATCACCTGCCGCTCAAGGGGTGCGGCGTTGCGTCAGGCTAGAGCGCCGCAGCCCGGTCGCGCAGCACGTATTTCTGGATCTTGCCGGTGGATGTCTTGGGCAAGAGGGTGAAGATCACGGTGCGCGGCACTTTGAAGCCGGCCAGGTGTTCGCGGCAGAAACTGATGATGTCCGCCTCGCGAACGTCCTGGTGATCGGCCTTGAGCGTAATAAAGGCACAGGGCGTTTCGCCCCACTTTTCATCGGGACGGGCAACCACGGCCGCTTCCATCACACCCGGATGGCGGTAGAGCACGCCTTCGAGTTCGATGGTGGAAATGTTCTCGCCACCGGAAATGATGATGTCCTTGAGACGATCCTTGATTTCCACGTAACCGTCGGGATGACACACCGCCAGGTCGCCAGTGTGGAACCAGCCACCCTCGAACGCTTCGGCCGTGGCGGATGGATTCTTCAAGTAACCCTTCATCACGGTATTGCCACGCATGAAGATCTCACCGATGGTCTGGCCATCGCGCGGGGTCGGCTCCAGGGTCTTCGAATCGCCGACCATCACGCCTTCCAGGGTTGGGTAACGTACGCCTTGCCGGGACTTGATTTGCGCCCGTTCTTCCAGAGGCAACTCATCCCATTCGGCATGCCAGGCACAAATCGTCACCGGGCCGTAGGTTTCCGTCAGGCCATAGACGTGCGTGACCTTGATGCCCATGGCTTCCACGGCACCGATCACTTTGGCCGGCGGAGCGGCACCGGCCACCATGGCGCTGACCGGATGATCGATGGCTGCTTTCGCCGATTCCGGCATGTTCACCAGGGCATTGAGCACGATCGGCGCACCGCACAGGTGAGTGATCTGATGCTCGCGAATCAGCGTCAGGATTTTCTGCGGATCGACCCGGCGCAAAAACACATGCACGCCGGCCATGGCGGTGATGGTCCAGGGGTAGCACCAGCCGTTGCAATGGAACATCGGCAGCGTCCAGAGGTACACCGGATGGTTGCCCATGGCCCAAGTCATCTGGTTGCCCAAGGCGTTCAGGTACGCGCCGCGATGGTGGTAGACCACGCCTTTGGGATTGCCGGTGGTGCCGGAGGTGTAGTTCAGGGAGATGGCTTGCCATTCGTCCACTGGCCATTTCCAGTCGAACGCCGGATCGCCTTCGGCCAACAAGGCTTCGTAGTCCAGATCGCTGACGGACTGGCCTTCGCCATACTCCGGGTCGTTGACGTCAATCACCAGCGGCGGGTGATCGAGCATGCCGATCGCCGCGTGGATCACCCCATGGAATTCACGGTCGGTAATCAGCACCTTGGCTTCACCGTGCTGGAGCATGAAGGCAATGGCTTCGGCATCCAGGCGCACGTTGAGCGGGTTGAGCACGGCACCGATCATCGGCACGCCGAAGTGCACTTCAAGCATCTCGGGAATGTTGGGCAGCATCACCGCCACCGTGTCGTCCTTGCCGATACCGCGCCCGGCCAATGCCGAGGCCAGGCGCCGGCAGCGGGTGTAGGTCTGGGCCCAGGTGCGGCGGATCGAACCGTGGATGACAGCGGGGTAGTCCGGATAAACGTTGGCAGTGCGTTCGATGAAGCTCAGAGGCGACAAGGCAATGTGATTGACAGCCGAAGGGTCTAGCCCTTGCTCATAGATCGACATGTTCGGGTACTCGGTGGCTGATTGTTAGCTCTATGGGTGACCTGGCGAGGCAGTCGCTGAGGGCACCTTTTATGTCCGGAGTACGTTATATAACAACCCGTCATTGATATGGAAGTACAACCTATTGCGTATGGTATATATACTATATGAATTTCGTTCGACTCTAATCGAATGCCGCCAGACGTCTAAACCCGGTATATCCTTGGTTTTCCTCACAAAGTGGACCCGCGATGAGCCTGACTCCCGTTCGATTGCACAGCTGGTTGCGCCTGCAACGCGAAGGCGTGGCATTGGCTGCCCGCGCCGATGCGTTGTGCCGTGCCCTTCAGGATTGCCCGCAAGTGCAGCGCGCGGTTTATCTCAGTTGGCAGCCCGATGCGCGGATCTACAGCCACGAAGGCTCGGCCCAGCACTTTCCGCCGGGGCTGGGCGACCCGGCGCTGGCCAGCGATCAGTTGCTGTTTGAACGCCTGGTCGAAGCAGGGCACCTGGATCTGGCCCAAGTCCGTCAACTCGACTGCTGGTTGTCGGGCCGATTGCGTCGCGCCGCCATCAGCCATGGCCAGGTGTTCGATCTGGCCTTGCAACCGGGCCAGGCAGGGTTGTTGCTGGTGGAGGTGTGCGAGGGGGTCAGTCTCGACTGGCTCGGCTGGGTGCAGGATGTGTTGACGACCCTGCTCAGCAGCGTCAACGGGATGCTGCGCGGCTCACCTTTGCTGGGCCACGATCCGCAACCGAGCCTGTTGCTCGATGCCCAGGGTCGACCATTGGAATTCAACGCGGCGCTGTTGGCCTTGCTCGGCGAAAAGCCGTTGACTGATGTGCTGGGCTTTTTACCGGTCAATCATCGGGTGTTGGTGCGCGCGTGCCTGGATCAGCAACGCGCCATCGAAGGTGTCGAGGCCCGGTTCGAAGCGCAAATACTGATCTGGACGTTCATCCCCGATCCGCAGGACAACCGGGTGCTCGCCCGTTGCCGCGATGCCACGACTCAAGTGCTGGCAGAACGGGAAGCGACCACCGCACGCCGGCTGTACAGGCTGATCATCGAAAACACCACCGACCTGATTTCCCGGCACACGCCGGACGGGCGTTTTCTCGATGCCTCGCCCGCGTCCTGGACGTTGCTCGGCTACTGGCCCGAGCAATTGCGCGGGCAAATGGCCCAGGGGCTGTTCCATGGCCAGGACCTGGCCAATCTGGTTCAGCGGGCGCGGGATGCGCTGGAACAGGACGGATATCACACGATGACCTATCGCATTCGCCATCGCGACGGGCATTACCTGTGGTTCGAAACCGCCAGCCGGGCCATCCGCGAGACTTACACCGGTGCAGTGGTCGAAGTGGTCAGCGTCTCCAGGGACGTCACGGCGCGGGTGCAGGCCGAGGAAAACAAGCGCCGCCTGGCCGAAGTGGTCGAGGCCAACATCGACCCGGTGCTGTTCATCGATTCCGAGGGTCAAGTCACTTACCTCAACCCGGCGGCGCGGCGCATTCTCGGCATCGATGAGCAACAAGCGATGCCGGCCCTCGCAGGATTGTTCGCCAGTGCCGACCTGGCGCGCCTGCAACATGACGGCTGGAGCAGCGCTGAACGCGATGGCGTCTGGAGCACCGATTCGCGCTTGCAGCCACCCGGCGGCGGCACCTCGGTGCCGGTTTCGCTGGTGTTGCTGGCGCACCGTAGCGCCGGCGGCGAGCGCTATTATTCGCTGGTGGCACGGGACATGACCGAACGTGAATTGCGCGAAGCGCAGCAACGTCGTCATCAGGATGAGCTGGCGCACACCGCGCGGCTGGTGACGCTGGGTGAACTGGCCTCGGGGATCGCCCACGAAATCAACCAGCCACTGGCTGCCGTGGTGAATTACGCCAATGCGAGCCAACGCTATTTGCAGACACTGGGCAGCAATCCCCAGGCAACTGCCAGAGTGGCGCAAGGGCTGGAACGCATTACCCACCATGCCACTCATGCGTCAGAAGTAATCCGGCGTCTGCGCGGGTTTCTGCGCAAGGGGCAGCGTCGCATGCAAGCGCTGAACCTCACCGACGTCGCCCGCGAATCGGTGCGTTTGTGTGCCTGGGAGGCGAGCAATTGCCAAGTGACAATCGAGGATCGACTGCCGGATAATCTGCCGCCCGTTTACGCCGACCGCGTGTTGCTTGAGCAGGTGTTGCTCAATCTGCTGCGCAACGCGATCGACGCCAACCGCGAGCAACATCCCGGTCAGCCTTCGTTGATCGTGATGGCGGTGGAGCAGGGCAGTGGCGCCAGCGTGGAAATCAGTGTGCGAGACCAGGGGCCGGGTGTCAGCGAGCCCGAACTGGAGCAGATCTTTACCCCGTTCTACACCAGCAAGGCCGAGGGCCTGGGGCTCGGCTTGTCCATGAGCCGCAGCATCATCGAGGGTTTCGGTGGCGATCTGCAGGCCCGGCGCCAGCCTGTCGGGCTGCTGATGTGTTGCCGCCTGCCGCTTGCCGGTCCAACAAAACAACAACAGGAATAACGCAATGTCAGGTGTGACGGAGCACGTGGTGTATGTGGTCGACGATGACCAGGGCATGCTCGATTCAACGGTGTGGCTGCTGGAGTCGGTCGGTCTCAAGGCCTTGCCGTTTACCAGCGGTGTGGCGTTTCTCGATGCCTGCGATGCCAGTCTCGATGCCTGTGTGATTCTCGACGTGCGCATGCCCGGCATGGGTGGGTTGAACGTGCTGGAAGAAATGCGCGTGCGTGAACTGAACCTGCCAATCATTTTCGTCAGCGGCCACGCCGATGTGCCGATCGTGGTCCGGGCCTTCAAGGCGGGCGCCCATGATTTCATCGAGAAGCCCTACAACGAGCAGTTGCTGCTGGACAGCGTGCAGCAGGCACTGAGCAGTTGCGCCACGCGGCGGTCCGGCAATCAGGCCTTGCAGGCACGTTTGCTCACGCTGACGCCACGGGAGCGCGACGTCATGTTGCCTCTGGTGCAGGGTTACACCACCCGCGAAATCGCCGAGCAATTGGGCGTCAGTGCAAAGACTGTCGACCTGTATCGCTCGCGGGTGATGAAACGCATGCAGGCCAACACGTTGCCGGACCTGGTGGGCATGGCCATTGCGGCGAACATGGTCGATCCACTGAAGCTGCGTTGATCCTTCGCGCCGTGCAATGTGCGTCTATGCTGGGCTAACAGATTCGCCCACTTCACGGCGAACCGCGAGGAGACAGCAATGGTGCCCACACCGCTTACAGTGAAAACCTTGTCCGGCGGCCTGCTTGATGTGTTGATCCGCGCCGGGCTGATTGTCGTGATGGTGCTGTTTTGCTTCGAGATTTTCCGACCGTTTCGCGACTTGATGCTGTGGTCGCTGATCCTGGCGATCACGCTTTACCCGTTGCAAACTCGGCTCAGGGGGTCGCTTGGACAAAAGGACGGATTGATTGCGACCCTGATCGTGCTGGCCGCCATCGTGATCCTGATGGTACCGGTCTATCTGCTGGGTTCCTCGGTGGTAGATTCGATCCAGCAAACCATCTACATGGTCAAGACCCAGGGCTTTCAAATTCCCCCGCCGACCGAATCCGTCGCCACCTGGCCTCTGGTGGGTAAACCCATATCGATCCTCTGGTTGCAGGCAGCCAACGACTTGCCAAGCCTGACCGTGAAGTACATTCCGCAAATCAAAGGCGTCAGCCTCGGGCTGCTGAGCAAACTGGCCGGAATCGGCATGGGTTTTCTCATTTTCATCTTCGCCCTGATCATCGCCGGCATCTTCATGGCCTACGGCGAAGCCGGCCGCCGCAGCGCGATCCAGATCGCCTCGCGTTTCAGCGGGCCGGACAGAGGCCCGAGTATCGCCGCGCTGTGCACCGCGACGATCCGGGCCGTGGCGCTCGGGGTGGTCGGCATCGCCTTCATCCAGATGTTGCTGGTGGGCCTGGGGTTCGTCTTCAAGGGCGTGCCCGCCGCCGGACTGCTGGCAATGGGGGTGTTGTTGCTGGGGATCATGCAATTGCCGGCGACGCTCATCACCATCCCGGTCATCGTTTATGTGTTCGCCACTGAAGGTCCGAGTACCGCGACTATCGTGTTCGCCATTTACGTGTTCGTTGCGGGCCTGGTGGACAACGTACTCAAACCCTTGATGTTGGGGCGCGGGGTCGCCGTGCCAATGCCGGTGATACTGATCGGTGCCCTGGGCGGTATGGTCACCAGCGGCATCCTCGGCTTGTTCATCGGCCCGGTGGCGCTTGCGGTCGGCTATCAATTGTTCTGGCAGTGGGTGGAGGATCGGCCCCAGGACGAAAATCAGCCATTACCCTGAAACCTGTGCGGAAAGGAACCCAGCATGCGCAACAGGTTAGTCACAGCCGTCATCGCCGTTTTCTGTTTGTTGAGCACGGTGCCTCTGCGGGCCGAGGATCCGCCCAAGGCCCCGGATGCACCCGCGGAGCTCAAAGTGGCCAACCGCAGTGTCATTGTGTTCCGTGCGACGGTTCTCGGAGAGCCACCGCAATCGCGGGTCAAGGGCGCCAGCGCGGTGATCCGCGAGGCGCTGGATGAAGCCGACGATCTGACCGTCAGCATTGATCCGATCCAGAACAGTTACCTGGTGTTGTTAGGGGTCAGGCGCGCTTTCATTGTGGCCCCCAAAGACGTTGACACCCAGGGTGCCGCGTCAACCCAGGAGACCGCCGAGCAAGCGGCGCAAAACCTGCGCCTGGTGGTCGCTGAGACCCAGGAAGCGCGCAGCCTGAGACTGATTCTCAGGGCGTTGATCGCCGTGACGCTGGCCACCACCCTTTACCTTGCGCTGCTGTGGGTCATGGTTTACCTGCGGCGAAAAATGCTGAATAAGCTCCCGGAGTTGATGGATCGGCACACCAAGGCGTTGAGCGTGGGGCGCGTCCAGCTCATCGATGCCAATTTCCTCTACCTGTTGGTCAGCCGTGTGCTGTGGTTTCTGCGCTGGCTGGTGGTGTTGCTGTTGACCTACGAGTGGCTGGGATTTGTCCTGTCGCGTTTTCCCTACACCCGGCCATGGGGAGAAAGCCTCAATAACTACCTGCTGGAGATCGTGACCTACCTGTTCCAAAGCATCATCAGCGCCATTCCCGGACTGGGCGTGGCCCTGATGATTTTCTTCATCGCCCGAGGCGTCAGCGCCTTCAGCAAGCGAGTGTTGCGACGCCTGGCCAGCCCCGGCATCTTCAACTGGCTGAACCAGGAAACCTTGCAGCCGACCACCCGGCTGATGTCCCTGGCGATCTGGTTGTTTGCATTGGCCATGGCGTATCCGTATTTGCCAGGGGCGGGCACCGACGCATTCAAGGGCTTGTCGGTGTTGATCGGCCTGATGATTTCCCTGGGCGCCACCAGTGTGATCGGTCAGGCGGCGTCGGGGCTGATTCTGACCTACACACGCACCCTGCGACCGGGGGAGTTCGTGCGTATCGGTGAATACGAAGGTACGGTGACGGAGTTGGGCATGTTCACCACGCGCATCCGTACCGGCCTGGGCGAGTTGCTGACCTTGCCCAACTCGATGATCACCAACTCGGTCACCAAGAACTATTCGCGAACCGTGCAGGGCGACGGTTACGTGGTCGATACAGTGGTGACCATCGGCTACGACACGCCTTGGCGACAGGTTGAAGCCATGCTGCTGGAAGCCGCCAGACGCACCACCGGGGTCCTTGCAGTGCCGACGCCCCAGGTGTTTCAGACCGCATTGTCGGACTTCTACCCGGAGTACCGCCTCGTGGCCCAGGCCATCCCCAGCCAACCGCGTACCCGTGCCGAGTTGCTCAGCATGCTGCACGCCAATATCCAGGATGTGTTCAACGAGTACGGCGTGCAAATCATGTCGCCGCACTATTTTGGCGATCCGGGGGAAGCGAAGTGGGTGCCGAGGGAGAAATGGTATTCGGCCCCTGCGCAGGAGCCGAAACAGTCAAAATGACGGACTGAACGAAGCAGACGGCAGGGACGCTCGCATCGCCGTAATGGCTGGAGCAATTCTTCAAGGTGGCCACCGACACCTGTCATGAAATGAAAAGCCGTTGTCGTCTGATGAGAAGCGATGACGGCGCCGGAGACCTACAGTCCAATCAGCGCAATTCGACGCACTCGCCAAAATCGCAGATTGGAGAATAAGAAAAAATGGCCAAAGCCGTTCGCTTTTACGAAACCGGTGGTCCCGACGTTCTTCGTTACGAAGAGGTCGAAGTCGGCGACCCGGGCCCAGGCCAGGTTCGTCTTCGTCACGTGGCGGTCGGCCTGAACTATGCCGACACCTACTTTCGCAATGGCACTTACCCGATCCCGCTGCCCAATGGCATGGGTGTCGAAGCGTCCGGCGTGGTCCAGGCCGTCGGCGAAGGGGTGACCAACGTGCAAGTGGGTGATCGCGTCACCTACACCGGGTTCCTCAACACCTTGGGGGCGTACAGCACCGAGCGCCTGATCCCGGCGGCGCCGCTGATCAAACTCCCGGAAACCATCAGTTTCGAAACTGCCGCGGCGATGACCATGCGCGGCCTGACGTCGTCGTACCTGATGCGTCGCATTTACGATTTCAAGGTCGGTGACAGCATTTTGCTGCACGCTGCAGCGGGCGGGGTCGGCCTGATCGTTTCGCAGTGGGCCAAGCTGCTGGGCCTGACCGTGATTGGCACCGTGTCCACCGAGGTCAAGGGTGAAATAGCCCGGGCCCACGGCTGCGACCATGTCATCAACTACAGTCATGAAGACGTCGCCCAGCGCGTTCGCGAACTGACGGACGGCGTCGGCGTCAACGTGGTGTTCGACAGCGTCGGCAAGAATACTTTCATGGGCTCGCTGGATTCGCTCAAGCGTCGCGGCCTGATGGTCTGCGTCGGCACGGCGTCCGGCCCGATCCCGGCATTCGACCCGGTCATGCTGGCGATGAAAGGCTCGCTGTACCTGACCCGCCCGGCCCTGGCCGACTACATCGCCGACCCTGCGGAAAAAGCGGCCCTGGCCGGTGAATTGTTCGACCACGTCGGCAATGGCCGGATCAAAATCGAGATCAACCAGCACTACGCCTTGCAGGATGCCGTTCAGGCCCACCGGGACCTGGAATCGCGCAAGACCACGGGCTCGTCGATTTTCGTCATTTAAGGGAGTTCGCTGCCATGAAAGTCGAACAATTGACCTGCAACATCGGTGCGGAACTGATCGGCGTCAACCTCGCCGACGCGATCCATGACGATGGTCTTTTCGCCGAGATTCGGGCCCAGTTGCTCACCCATCGTGTGGTGTTCCTGCGCGACCAGAACATCAGTCGCGCCGAGCACGTGGCGTTCGCCCGTCGCTTCGGCGAACTGGAGGATCATCCAGTGGCTGGCAGTGATCCGGATCACCCCGGCCTGGTGCAGATCTATAAGAACCCCGACCAGCCGATGGACCGCTACGAGAACGCCTGGCACACCGACGCCACCTGGCGCGAAGCACCGCCCATGGGTTGCGTGCTGCGCTGCGTGGAGTGCCCGCCGGTCGGCGGTGACACCATGTGGGCGAACATGGTCGAGGCCTACGCCAACCTGCCCGATGACGTGAAGGTGAAGATTGCCGACCTGCGCGCGCGCCACAGCATCGAAGCGAGCTTCGGCGCGGCCATGCCGATCGAAAAACGCCTGGCGCTGAAAGCCATGTATCCGGACGCCGAGCACCCGGTGGTGCGTACCCACCCGGAAACCGGTGAGAAGGTGCTGTTCGTCAACGCCTTCACCACCCACTTCAGCAACTTCCACACCCCCGAGCGGGTGCGTTTCGGCCAGGACGCCAACCCTGGCGCCAGCGAGCTGCTGCGTTACCTGATCAGCCAGGCGTACATCCCCGAGTATCAAGTGCGCTGGCGCTGGAAGCCCAACAGCGTTGCCATCTGGGACAACCGCAGTACCCAGCATTACGCCGTCATGGATTACCCGCCGTGCCATCGCAAGATGGAACGCGCCGGGATCATGGGCGACAAGACTTACTGATCGACCCCTTCTGCATACGCACTCGTAAACACGTCTGCCCGGAACGAATCCGGGTGGGCGGGACAATCATAAGAACTGGCATAAGAACTGGAGAGCAACCATGCAATTCTTCGACGATTCCCTACACCCCGAAAACATGGAAAAGGTCGTCATTACCGTGGCCCCGTATGGCCCGGAATGGATGCCGGAAGACTTCCCCGAAGACATCCCGCTGACCATGGATGAGCAAGTGCAAAAAGCGGTCGAGTGCTACGAAGCCGGTGCCACCGTTCTGCACCTGCACGTACGCGAACTGGATGGCAAGGGTTCCAAGCGCCTGTCCAAGTTCAACGAGCTGATCGCCGGTGTGCGCGAAGCCGTGCCGGACATGATCATCCAGGTCGGCGGCTCGATTTCCTTCGCCCCTGAAAGCGATGGCGAAGCGGCCAAGTGGTTGTCCGACGATACGCGCCACATGCTGGCCGAGCTGACGCCAAAACCGGATCAGGTGACGGTGGCGATCAACACCACCCAAATGAACATCATGGAGCTGCTGTATCCGGAATACCTGGAAGGCACCTCCCTGGCCAATCCGTTGTTCCAGGCGGCCTACAGCGAAATGACGGTGCCGGCCGGTCCAGCCTGGGTGGCCGAGCACCTCAAGCGCCTCACGGAGAACGGCATCCAGCCGCACTTCCAGCTGACCGGGATTCATGCCTATGAAACCCTCGAGCGTCTGGTACGCAAGGGCATCTACAAGGGCCCCCTGAACCTGACCTGGATCGGCATCGGTGGCGGTTTCGACGGCCCGAACCCGTTCAACTTCTTCAACTTCATCCACCGTGTTCCGGACGGTTGCACCCTGACCTCCGAGTCGCTGCTCAAGAACGTACTGCCGTTCAACACCATGGCGATGTCCATGGGCATGCACCCGCGTGTGGGCAACGAAGACACTATCATTGATCACAAGGGTGAACGCTTCGGCTCGGTGGCGCAGATCAAGCAAACCGTGCGCATCGCCCATGAACTGGGGCGCGAAATCGCGACCGGTAAAGAGGCCCGCGAGATCTATCGCATCGGTGTGCAATACCAAAGCATCGAAGAAACCCTGTTGGCCAACGGCATGGCCCCCAACCGCAAGGTTGGGCAGAAAGGTGTGCCGCAGCGCGGCTGACCGGCAGTGGCGGCGAGAGGCCGATGGTCTCTCGCTCACTGCATGCAACACGCTTGATAACAACAATAAAACGAAGCTTTGAGGAGGCTGCATGGCCTTTCATCCAATCGCCGCGGACGATGACGACTGCAGTGGTGTCGGCGTTGCGCGCAAATATGCCTGGATCGTCTTTGCACTGACGTTTGGCCTGTTGATTTCCGACTATATGTCGCGTCAGGTACTGAACGCGGTGTTCCCGATGCTCAAGGGCGAGTGGTCCTTGAGCGATGGACAACTGGGCCTGCTCAGTGGCGTTGTAGCCCTGATGGTCGGCCTGCTGACGTTTCCCCTGTCGTTGATGGCGGATCGTTTCGGCCGGGTCAAAAGCCTCGCGCTGATGGCGCTGTTGTGGAGTGTGGCCACGCTGGGCTGTGCCTTGGCCCAGGATTACCCGCAGATGTTCATTGCGCGGTTCATGGTCGGAGTTGGTGAAGCGGCGTACGGCAGTGTCGGCATCGCCGTAGTGATTTCCGTGTTTCCCAAACACATGCGAGCCACCCTGGCCAGCGCCTTCATGGCCGGCGGCATGTTCGGTTCCGTGTTGGGCATGGCGTTGGGCGGAGCCATCGCTGCCAAGCTGGGCTGGCGCTGGTCGTTTGCCGGCATGGCGCTGTTTGGCCTGCTGCTGGCGGTGCTGTATCCGATCATCGTCAAGGAAGCACGCATTGCTCCGCAGCGCGTTGCGACCCTGGCGGCCGCGAAGGTCAAGCAACCGTTGCGCACGTTGTTTTCCAGCCGCTCGGTGATCGCGACCTATGTCGGCAGCGGCTTGCAGCTGTTCGTCGGCGGCACCGTGATCGTATGGATGCCCAGTTACCTGAATCGCTACTACGAAATGGGCACGGACAAGGCCGGGGGCATGGCGGCGATCATCGTGCTGTGCAGCGGCGCCGGGATGATTCTGTGCGGCATGCTCAGTGATCGCCTGTGCCGGCAATCACCGGAACGCAAGGTGGCCCTGGCCATTGGCTATTGCCTGGGCAGTTGCCTGCTGTTGTCGGCGGCGTTCGCCCTGCCGGCGGGGCCTGTGCAACTGGCGTTGATCTGCCTCGGTATGTTGATTGCCGCCGGCACCACCGGTCCTGCCGGGGCGATGGTCGCCAACCTGACCCACTATTCGGTGCATGGCACGGCGTTCGCCACCTTGACCCTGGCCAACAACATGCTCGGCCTGGCGCCGGGGCCGTTCATCACCGGCAGGGTGTCCGACCTGATCGGCCTGCAGGCGGCCTTTCAGTGGGTGCCTCTGGTCAGCCTCGGGGCAGCTGCGGTGTTCTTTTATGCCAAGTGTCATTACCACAGAGATATTGCCCGCCTTCAGGGTCAGCGCGTGCCTGATCCCGTCAATGCAGCCGGGTTAGAGGTGAAGTTGTGAGTCGTCGCTTATCCATTGATGTGTTTTTTGATTTTATCTGCCCCTGGTGCCTGATCGGCAAACGCCAATTGGAGCATGCGCAAGTGCAGTTTCGCAGTCGCAACCCGGATGTGCAGATCACCACGGTCTGGCACGGGGTGCAGTTGCTGCCGCATTTGCCCGTGGAAGGTGAGCCCTTCGCCGATTTCTATCGCAAGCGCTTGGGCAATGCCGATGCCGTGACCATGCGCCAGGCTCAGGTTCGGCAGGCTGCCTCGGCGGTCGGGCTGACCATCGACTTCAGCCGTATCGAGACCATGCCCAACACCGCTGATGCCCATCGTTTGTTCGAGCGTGCCAGCGCACTGGGCAATGTCGCCCAGCGTGAAATGTTGCTCGAACGACTGTTCGCCGGATATTTCCGCAAAGGCGAAAACCTGGGTTGCCGTGACACGTTGCTCGCCATTGCCAGCTCCTGCGGCGTCGATCCGGACAGCCTGCTCGATTGCCTGAAAGGCGATGCGACGCCCTTCGCCGGATCCCCCGATGCGACCAGTGGCGTACCGAGCTTTCAGTTCGACCGCCGTTTGACGGTGATCGGTGCACAACCTGCGCAGGCGTTGCTCGGGGCCATGAGTGAAGCGCTCAGGGAAAGTGATCGCGAGCGGCAACCGGCATGACCAGGCGTATCCCCGTACCTGCCGGCAAACACCCTCAGGCCGGTGGCCGTGCACTGTTCGAGTTCGACGACAAAAGCCTGGCGCTGTTCAACGTTGACGGGCAGTTGTTCGCCATCGACGACAGCTGCCCGCACCAGGGCGCGTCGCTTTGTGGCGGGCGCCTGGAGGGTCGAGTGATCCAGTGCTGCGCCCACGGCCTGCGCTTCGACCTGCTCAGCGGCTACTTGCTCAATTCCACCCAGGTCAAGGTCACTAACTACCCGGTCGAGATCATCGACGGCCAGGCGTTCATCATCATTTCCGAGGAGTCCGTGCCATGAGCGCCATTGCTCTTACCCGTATCCATAGCCGCACCCGCGAATTGGCACCGGGGTTCATTGTCAGTCTGATCGTGGCAGCGGCCGCGTCGTTTTTATCCGAGCACTACGGTGCGCCGGTGATGCTGTTCGCCTTGTTGCTGGGCATGGCGCTGAACTTCCTGTCGGGCGACGGTGCCTGCAAGGCCGGCATTGAATTCACCGCGCGTAGCGTATTGCGCATTGGCGTGGCACTGCTCGGTATGCGCATCACCCTGGAACAGATGGCCGCGCTGGGCTGGAAACCGGTGGCCCTGGTGGTGATTCTGGTGGTCGTGACCATTAGCGTCTCGGTGGTCGCGGCCAAGGCCATGGGGTTCCAGCGCCTGTTCGGCATGCTCACCGGCGGGGCCACGGCGATCTGTGGCGCATCGGCGGCGCTGGCCCTGGCGGCGGCGTTGCCCAACCATCCGCAGAAAGAACGCGCCACCTTGTTCACCGTGATCGGGGTGTCGGCGCTGTCGACCCTGGCGATGATCGTCTATCCGATGATTGCCAAGTGGCTGGCCTTGTCGCCACAGGTGGCCGGCGTGTTCCTGGGGGCCACCATCCATGACGTGGCTCAGGTCGTCGGTGCCGGCTACAGCATGTCGACCGAGACCGGCGATACGGCCACAGTGGTCAAGCTGATGCGCGTCGCCATGCTGCTGCCGGTGATCGTCAGCGCCGCCATGATTACCCGCATGCAAGGCGCCGATCCCACTGGCAAACGGCCGCCGCTGCTGCCGTGGTTCGCCGTTGGCTTCCTGATACTGGCCTGCATCAACAGCACCGGCTGGGTGGTCCCGGCGGTGCAGGGGGCGGTCAATGAGCTGTCTCGCTGGTGCCTGGTGGTTTCCATCAGCGCCCTGGGCATGAAAACCCAACTCAAGGAACTGGCCGCCGTCGGTATCAAGCCGATTCTCCTGATGGTGGGAGAGACCGTGTTCCTGGTGGTTCTTGTGCTGCTGTTGCTGCACTGGGGAGCGTAACCCCGGCGCACGCAACAGCTTTCAGCAAGTGGCGTCGCACTGTGTTCACTCCAACGCCGTGCAGCGCTCGACCGGCGTCAAAAGCACCGGTTTTTTTGCGGCGACTGTACCAGCAGTCGCCGTTTTTTTATTTGGAGGCTGCTGCGAAATCCTAGGCACCGGCTTGCTGGCGAAAGGGCCTTTGAGGGCTGCGTTAAGTTCCAGGCTGCTTTCGCTGGCAAGCCAGCGCCCGCAGTTTGATCTCCAGAGGTTCAGGTTTTTTTCGGGGCGAGGAAGGGTGTCGTCTCCGTCGGCGCTTTTGCGCTGCCGGGCTTGTGAGTTGCACGCCAGGCCGCTGGCGGCATGTCGAACTGGGTGATGAACCAGCGCGTGAACGAGCTCGCCATGGAGTAGCCCAGCATGTCGGCAATTCGGCTCAGCGAGTAATTGGGGTTTTCCAGGTAGCGCAACACCAGATCGCGACGCACGTCGTTGATCAGGTCGTTGAACGCACAGCCATCATCCTTGAGGCGACGTTGCAGGGTCCGTACGTTCATGCCCTGGGTCTGGGCAATTTGCTCGATCGTGGCGCGCCCCATTGGCAGCAGCAGGTAAATGGCCTTGCGCACTTCAAACAGCATCGACGGTCCTTCGTGGCTCTGTAGCGAATCCAGGTAGCTTTGGGCGTAACGCGCCATGGCCGGGTCGGCATGGGGGTTGGCCATGTCGAGGCTGGCGTCGGGGCAGACAATGCCGTTGAATTCGCTGCCGAACTCCAGGTTGCAACCGAACAGGCGGCGATGCAGATGCAGGTTATCCGGAGCCTGGTGGGTGAAGTTGACGCCGTATGGATGCCAATGCGTCCCCAGCAGGGCCGCGCACAGACGGAACATCACGCCAATGGCCAGCTCATTGGCTTGCCGGCAGGACATCGGTGACTCGGTGACCACCTCTTCACGAATGATCACCATCTTGCCGGCCTCCTCGACGAAGATGGCCAGCGAATCGTTCATCAGGTGACGGTAATGCACCAGCACCTGCAGCGCATCACGCAGCGTGCGCTGATGCGTGAGCAGCAGGCTGACCACGCCAAAGTCCGAGAGTTGACGCGACTCGGCCATGCTCAGGCCGAAGGTCTGGCAACCGGTGGCGGCCGCCGAAAGCTCCAGCAGGCGCACCGCTGAATCGATCGGAATGCGTTGCTCGGGGGCCAGCAGACGGGCCTTGCTCAGGCCGACCTGCGCCAGCACATCGTGAGGATTGAACCCCAGGTAATGGGCCACATCCAGGTAGTTGGTCAAGACAGCGGCGCGAACGAGCTTGGTCATGCAGAGGTCTTCCCTGGAGCGTCTCGATGGAATTGAGCGGGTCGGACTATATCCAGCACATCATGAAATGAAAAGATTTTGAAGCCGCGTTTTTTGGCTTGTTCACGACCATCAACCAGGCGCCAATGCGGTGTCATCAAAAGAAAAGTCGGTGTCGTCAAATGAAAAGCATAGCGGGTGGGGGCTCTTTAATGTCGGTACTACAAAAAGATGCTGGCGATACAGCCAGGCGAGCTACCGAGAAGGTGAGGTGTTCAAGTGAACAAACTGCAAACCGCCGCTACCGTTCTGATTGTACCGGGTCTGCGCGACCACGTTGCCGAGCATTGGCAAACGCTGCTTGAAGCCCGGTTGAACAACGTACGCAGCGTTCCGCCACTTGAAACCGACAAACTGGATTGCGCCGCCCGCGTCCGGGCGATCCAGCACCAACTGGAGCAAATCGACGGACCGGTGATTCTCGTCGCCCACAGCGCGGGCGTGCTGATGGTTGCCCACTGGGCCGCCCGACACAGCGGCTCGATCAAGGGCGCGCTGCTGGCCGCGCCGCCGGACCTCAATGCCACCTGGCCAACAAACTACCCATCCCCTGAAACCCTCAAAGCCAACGGCTGGGACCCTCTGCCTGCCGGTGCGCTGCCGTTTCGCAGCATCGTGGCGGGCAGCACCAATGATCACCTGGCCAGTCTGGATGCCGTCACCCGCATGGCCCGCAACTGGGGCAGCGAACTGCTCAACCTCGGCGAAGTCGGCCATCTCAATCCCGCTTCGGGCTTTGGCCACTGGCCGCAAGCCGAAGCCCTCATCCTGGAACTGGATCGCTAGTCAGGCACCTGGCCGGACGTGTTGTGTCCGGCACCTGCTCTAACCTGTGAGAAAAACGCAGACCCTTCACCAGGGCCTGTGCAAGGAAAGCTGCGCTTAAAAACAAGTACAACATGGCGGAGACAATGTAATGCATAACAATAAGAGTCACAGCCACACACTCCCTTCACGTCGCAGTCTGTTGGCCCTGGCCATTCTGGCTGCTTCGATGCCGGTGGCCCAGGCGGTCGAAATCGATACCGGCAACCCTGACTGGTCGGTGCGCTTTGACAACACCGTGAAGTACAACTACGGCGTGCGGACCGAAAACGCCGACAAGCGCATGCTGGGGACGCCGAACAACAACGACGGTGACTACAACTTTCGCAAGGGCGGCACCAACATCACCAACCGCCTTGACGTGCTGAGCGAGCTGGATGTGGTCAACCAGGGCAAGCAGGGGTTTCGCGTCAGTGCCGCGAGTTGGTACGACCAGGCCTATGATGACATTGGCTCCAGTTCCAATCCCTTCGTCAATGGCAATGGCTCGACCTCCGGGCTGGTTAACAATGACACGCGCCCTGTGATCGGTAGTCGCGTCAACCCCGGCGTCGGCAACGGCAGTCCGCACCTGAGCAACTATGCCCAGCGCTACTACAGTGGTCCGTCCGGGGAAATTCTCGACGCCTTTGTGTTCTGGAACCATGAAGTAGGCGATGAGTCGCAGATCAGTCTCAAGGCCGGTCAGCACAACGTGTTCTGGGGTGAGACCATCCTGAACCCGGTGCATTCGATCAGCTACGGTCAGTCGGGCCTGGACCTTGCCAAGCTGGCGGCTTCGCCGGGTACCGAGGCCAAGGAACTGTTCGTTCCGCGTAATCAACTCTCGATGACCTTCACCGTCAATCCCGAGCTGACCTTGGGCGCTCAGTACTTCATGCATTGGGATGCCGCCCGCCTGCCCGAGGCGGGTACCTACTATGGCGGCTCCGATCTGGTGGGTACCGGTGCGCAGTCCTTTCTGCTGGGCAACACCAATGCCCCCTCGGGTACCCCTTTGCTGGGATGTGGACTGGCGCCTTGCAATGGTCTGACCAACGTGCGTCGCGGTCACGACCTGACGCCGGATAACAGCGGAGACTGGGGCGTCATGGCCAAATGGTCGCCGGCCTGGCTGGACGGGACACTGGGCGTCTACTACCGCCAGACCTCGGATATTTTGCCGCAGGCGTGGATCAACGCCACCGGTATCACTTCGGCTAACCCCAATGGGACTGTGCCCAATTTCAAGACCGCAGCGGGGCAGGTGCAGGGCGTCGCCAATACGCTTAACTCGCTGAGCACCGCCACCTATCAAATGGCCTATGCCGATAATATTCATATTTTCGGTTTGAGCCTGTCGAAGGACGTGGGCGGCGTGAGTGTTGGCTCGGACCTGAACATCCGCGAAAACATGCCACTGGCCAGCATCCCGGCAATCGTCGTCAATAGCAACGCGTACGGTCTGGGTCAGGGGCTAGGCCTGTTGCCCGCGCGTACGGCGGACACCGGTGTTGTCAATGAAATCCCCAGCAATGGCAACTTGAGCGCCACCGGTGAGACGTTGCACTGGACACTCAACGGCCTGATGACCCTTCCCAAAACGCCAGTGTTCGATCAGGCAACCCTGCTCACCGAACTCTATTACAGCAACCTGCTTCACCTCGATAGCCAGAATGCCGCGCTCTACAAGGGTAATGGCAGCTACCAGGGCATCGACAAGCCGACTCGCGACAACTGGGGTATTGCGGTCAACTTCACGCCGACCTGGTACCAGGTATTCCCTGGTGTCGATCTGAACATGCCGATATCGGTCAATGCGGGGCTTGCTGGCGTGTCACCGGTCAGCGGCGGCGGTGCGAAAGACACTGGCAACTATGCCGTCGGCGTCGGCGCGATTGTTTACAACAAATACTTTGTCGATCTGAAGTATGTGGACTCCTTCGGCCAGACCGACAAGTGCAACGTCAGCGGCGTGAGCACAGGTTCAAAAGGTGGCGACGGCTCCACGCCGAACGCCTTCAGCGGTAACGAAAACTACGCGTGTTATGGCGGTGGCTACTCGTCGTTCTCGGGTGCCGGCGCAACCACTGCGGATCGTGGCGCTGTTTACCTGACATTGAAAACCACTTTCTGATTCACGAATGGCTTACCCCGGTAAGCAGGAGAATAACAAGATGAAATTCGTGCACACGTTGCTGGCCGCATCCCTGGCCATGGCTTTCGCCGCTCATGCGCAGGCCGCCGTATCGGCTCAGGAGGCCACCAGACTCGGCACCAGCCTGACCCAGGTCGGGGCCGAAAAGGCCGCTAATGCCGACGGTTCCATTCCGGCGTATACCGGTGGCTTGACCACCCCTCCGGCCAACTTCAAACCCGGCGACAGCATGCGTCCGGACCCTTTTGCCAGTGAAAAACCGCTGCAGGTGATCGATGGCAAGAACGTCGATCAATACAAGGGGTTGCTGACGGCCACCACCGCGGAGCTGGCCAAGCGTTTTCCGACCTATCACATCAATGTGTACCCGACCCACCGCACTGCAGCACTGCCTCAGGCGGTGTTGGATAATGGCCTGAAAAACGCCAGCGGTGCCAAGTCGCTCGAGGGCGGGTTGGCCATCGATAACGTCCTGCCCGGCGTGCCTTTCCCGATCCCGCAATCGGGTGCCGAGGCGATGTGGAACTTCCTGCTGCGCTATCAGGGCGTCAGCATCAACTCCAAGTATGACTCCTGGAACGTCGATTCGGCGGGCGTACCGAGCCTGGCGATCACTGGCGAAGCGTTCATCGCTTATCCGATTTACGAAAACCTGACGAAGCCCATCAGCAGCAGCGACATCTACTATCAGATGAAGCTGTATTACACCGGTCCTGCGCGCCGGGCGGGCGAGTCGGTCATGCTCAAGGACGCCGCCAACCCTCTGCAACAGCCGCGTCGCGCCTGGCAGTACCTGCCAGGTCAACGTCGGGTAAAACTGGCACCGGACCTGGCTTACGACACGCCTAACCCGGGTACTGCCGGCGCCGGTACCTATGACGATGTCTTCGTGTTCAACGGTGCGCTGGATCGCTACGACTGGAAGCTGGTGGGCAAGCAAGAAATGATCGTGCCGTACAACACCTACAAGCTGACCTATGCCCAGGATCCGAAGTCGCTGACCACCCCCAACCACCTGGCACCCGACTTCGTGCGCTGGGAAAAACACCGCGTCTGGGTCGTGGAGGGCAACCTCAAGGCTGGCGCACGGCACGTCTACCAGAAGCGTCGTTTCTACCTGGATGAAGACACTTGGACCGCTCTGGCCTCCGACGAATACGACGCACGTGGTCAGCTGTACCGTGGCTCCTTCGCTTTCCTCAGCCAGAGCTATGACAAGCAAGTCCCGGACGCTACACCCTTCATGATTTACGATCTGGTCGGCGGCTCCTACAACATCAATGGCGTGGTAGGCCCGTACGGCGGCATCAAGTACGTTGACCCGCTCTCCAAGGTGCAGTGGTCGCCGGAGTCCCTGGCGGGCGCCGGTATTCGCTAAGCACAAAGTGACACAGAGCCTGTTTGGTCCACTGCCTCCCCGGCAGTGTGACCGGACAACTCTCGGCGCCGAGTCGAGAGTCCAGGGGTGCCTGATTTCAACGCTGGGTTGCACGTTCGTGCCCCAGCGCAGTTCCCTCATGAGGACGCCGTATGTATTCGTACAAAAAGTGCGTGTCGTTGGTGCTGGGCGCCACGCTGGCACTGTTGCAGGGACTTGCCCAAGCGGCCGGCTATGTTGACGTGCTGGACCTGCCAGCCAAGGCCAGTGCCCTGGCGGTGCGCAGCCCTCTGCTGGACGTGGCCCGCGCGGGAGAGCGACTGGTTGCTGTCGGCCAGCGTGGCCACATTCTTTATTCCGATGATGCTGGCAAGCGCTGGCAGCAGGCTGCTGTACCGGTCAGTTCCGACCTGACAGCCGTGAGTTTTCCTACAGCAACACAAGGCTGGGCGGTCGGCAACGATGGTGTGGTCCTGCACAGCGGCGATGCCGGCGCGACGTGGAGCAAGCAGCTCGATGGTCGTCAAATCGGTGCCTTGCTGGTCAAACACTACGGTGACTTGGCCAGTGCCGATTCAGGCAACGAACAATGGGCGCAGCTCGTCAGCGAAGGCCAGCGTCTGGTCGAGGAGGGCGCCGACAAACCGCTGCTGGGCGTCTGGTTCGCCAACGCCAGACTCGGCTACGTAGTCGGTGTGTTCAACCTGATCTTGCGTACAGAAGACGGCGGTCAGCACTGGACACCCTTCGAAGACCGCACAGAAAACCCGCAAGGTTTGCACCTCGAAGCCATTGCCTCCACCGGTGACGCGCTCTACATCGCAGGAGAACAGGGCCTGCTGCTCAAGTGGGATGAGTCCAGCCAGCATTTCATGGCCGTGCAAACGCCTTATCAGGGCAGCTTTTTCGGCGTTATCGGTAAGCCAGGTGAAGTGCTGGCTTACGGCCTGCGCGGACATGTGTTTCGCAGTGTCGATGCCGGCAAGAGCTGGAGTGAGTTGAACGCCGGGCTGCCAGTCAATATCACCGCCGCCACGCTGGACGCGAAAGGCAATTACCGGTTGTTCACTCAGGCCGGTCACATGTTGGTGGAACAGGAAGGCAGTACGCAGTTGCAACTGGTACCGCAGCAAGGTCAATCCCCCGTGGCAGGTGCCACGCTGGCCGCCGATGGCTCGCTGGTGTTGGTGGGTAGTCGTGGTGTGCGTGCACTTCGCGTCGAATAAGAACTGGATCAATTAGAGCGAGTACCCTGACATGGGCAACATCAAGCAAGACACCATGCCGGTGATCCGCGATTTGCGTGACTTCGATCAGCGCTCCGGCAACCGGCTGGAACGCTGGGTGTTCAATCACCGTCCGCTGTTCATGCTGTTCATGGTGATCGTCACCCTGCTGCTGGGTTACATGGCGCTGACTCGTCTGGAGCTGCGCCCCAGCTTCGAAAAAATGATTCCACAGAGCCAGCCCTACATTCAGAACTTCCTCGAGAACCGCAAATCGTTGCGCGGCCTGGGCAGCTCGGTGCGGGTGGTGGTGGAAAACACCCAGGGCGATATTTTCGACCCTGAGTATCTGGCCGTGCTCAAGCAGGTCAACGACGACCTGTTCCTCACCGAAGGCGTCGATCGTGCCTGGATGAAGTCGCTGTGGAGCCCGTCGGTACGCTGGACTGAAGTCACCGAGCAGGGTTTTCAGGGTGGCCCGGTAATGCCCGATGACTACAAGGGCTCGCCGTCGGACATTGAAAAGCTGCGCCAGAATATCAACCGTGCAGGCCTCGTCGGGAGTCTGGTGGCCAGCGACTTCAAATCGAGCATGCTGGTGGTGCCATTACTGGACGTTGCCTCGGCCACCGGCCATGGCATCAACTACTACCAATTCGCCCAGACCCTCGAGCAGCAACTGCGCGACAAGGTTGAGTTCGCCGGTGACAGCGCCGCACGCAAGGCCGGAAAAGAAGGCACCGGCAAGTACAAGGTGCATGTGATCGGTTTCGCCAAGTTGATCGGTGATCTGATCGACGGCCTGATCCAGGTGATGATGTTCTTCGGCCTGGCCGTGGTCACCTCGTTCGTCATCATTTATCTGTACACCCGTTGCATCCGCAGCACGCTGCTGGTGATCTTCTGTTCGCTGACCGCAGTGGTCTGGCAACTGGGCATCGTCGCCTGGCTGGGCTATGCCATCGATCCGTACTCGGTGCTGGTGCCGTTCCTGATTTTCGCCATCGGTGTCTCCCACGCGGCGCAGAAGATGAACGGCATCATGCAGGACATCGCCCGTGGCACCCATAAGCTGGTCGCGGCGCGCTACACCTTCCGCCGTTTGTTCATTGCCGGGGTCACCGCGTTGCTGGCCGACGCGGTGGGTTTCGCGGTGTTGATGCTGATCGACATTCCGGTGATTCAGGACCTGGCCATTACCGCCAGTATCGGGGTGGCGGTGTTGATCTTCACCTCGCTGCTACTGATGCCGGTGGCGCTGTCCTACATCGGTGTCGGGCGCAAGGCCGCGGAGCGAGCGCTGAAGATCGACACCCGTGCCGACGAGAGCCGCGGCTTCGGCAAGCTGTGGGATTTTCTCGACCGCTTCACCACGCGCAAGTGGGCCACGGGCATCGTGCTCGGCGCCGTGGCGCTGGGGATCGCCGGCTTCATGGTCAGTCAACACCTGCAGATCGGCGACCTCGACAGCGGCGCCCCGGAGCTGCGCGCCGACTCGCGCTATAACCGTGATAACGCCTACATCACCAGCCACTATGCGCTGTCCAGCGATCTGTTCGCGGTCATGATCAAGACCCCGCCTGAAGGTTGCCTGAATTATCAGACGCTGATTCTGGCCGACCGCCTGGCCTGGGAGTTGCAGCAATACCCGGGCGTGCAAGCGACGTCTTCGCTGGTCAATGCGGTCCGGCAGATCACCGCCGGTTCGTTCGAGGGCAACCCCAAGCTCAACAGCATCCAGCGCAACCAGAACGTGCTGAACTACGCGGCGCAGCAGGCCTCGGTCAATGCTCCGGAGCTGTTCAATACCGATTGCTCGGTGATGCCGGTGATCGCTTTCCTCAAGGACCACAAGGCCCAAACGCTGGACGCGGTGGTCGCTATCGCCGACAAGTTCGCCCGCGAAAACAGCACCCCGGACCGCCAGTTCCTGCTGGCCGCCGGCACCGCCGGTATCGAAGCGGCGACCAATATCGTCGTGCGTGAGGCCAATCACACGATGCTGCTGTACGTGTACGCAGCAGTGACGCTGTTCTGCCTGATCACCTTCCGTAGCTGGCGTGCCACGCTGGTGGCGCTGCTGCCGCTGGTACTGACCTCGATTCTCTGCGAGGCGCTGATGGTCATCATGGGGATTGGCGTCAAGGTCGCGACGCTGCCGGTGATCGCGCTGGGGGTCGGGATCGGTGTCGACTACGCGCTGTATCTGCTCAGCGTGCAGTTGCATTACCAGCACCAGGGCATGCCGTTGGCACAGGCCTACCGTAACGCCGTGTCCTTCACCGGCCGGGTGGTGGGACTGGTCGGTATCACCCTGGCGGCGGGGGTGGTGTGCTGGGCCTGGTCGCCGATCAAGTTCCAGGCCGACATGGGCATCCTGCTGACCTTCATGTTCATCTGGAACATGCTCGGTGCGTTGATCCTGATCCCGGCACTGTCCAGTTTCCTGCTGCGCAACATCGCCCCCGTACCCGTAAGCACCAAGGAGCAAACGGCGGAGCTTGTTGACGCAAACCATTAACCTTTTTGCACTTCCATTGACCAGGGCAGGTTGAATGCCCTGACATTGCCTGAGTATTCAAATATGGCTGACTACAAAGCACCCCTGCGCGATATCCGGTTCGTCCTCAACGAAGTTTTCAACGTCTCTCGCCTGTGGGCGGCGATGCCGGCCCTGGCCGAGGTGGTGGATGAAGAAACCGCCAACGCAGTCCTCGAAGAAGCCGGCAAGATCAGTGCGGAACTGATCGCGCCGCTCAATCGCAGTGGCGACGAGCAAGGTTGTTCCTGGCACAACGGCGAAGTGTCCACCCCTGATGGTTTTGCCCAGGCCTATCGCGCCTTTGCCGAGGGTGGCTGGGGCGGCGTCGGCGGTGACCCGGCCTACGGCGGCATGGGCATGCCCAAGGTGATCGGCGCGCAGGTCGAGGAAATGGTCAACGGCGCCAATCTGTCTTTCGGCCTCTACCCGATGTTGACCGCCGGTGCTTGCCTGGCGATCAAGGCCCATGCCAGCGAAGAACTGAAGTCCGCCTTCCTGCCGAACATGTACGCCGGCACCTGGACTGGCTCGATGTGCCTGACCGAACCCCACGCGGGCACCGACCTGGGGATTATCCGCACCAAGGCCGAACCTCAGGCCGACGGCTCCTACAAGATCAGCGGGACCAAGATCTTCATCACCGGCGGCGAACAAGACCTGACCGAGAACATCATTCACCTGGTGCTGGCCAAACTGCCGGATGCCCCGGCGGGGCCGAAGGGCATTTCGCTGTTCCTGGTGCCGAAGTTCATGGTCAATGCCGATGGCAGCCTGGGCCAGCGAAACGCGCTGTCCTGTGGTTCGATCGAACACAAGATGGGGATCAAGGCGTCCGCCACCTGCGTGATGAATTTTGACGGTGCCACGGGCTGGATCGTCGATGCGCCGAACAGGGGCCTGGCGGCGATGTTCACCATGATGAACTACGAACGCCTGGGCGTTGGCATTCAAGGCCTGGCCACGGGCGAGCGTTCGTACCAGAACGCCGTTGAATACGCCCGTGACCGGCTGCAAAGCCGTTCGCCGAGCGGCGCGCAGAGCAAAGACAAAGTGGCCGACCCGATCATCGTCCACCCGGACGTGCGGCGCATGCTGCTGACCATGAAAGCCGCGAACGAGGGCGGTCGTGCTTTCTCGACTTACGTGGCCATGCAACTGGACACCGCCAAGTTCAGCGAAGACGCCGCGACCCGCAAGCGCGCGGAAAACCTGGTGGCGTTGCTGACGCCGGTGGCCAAGGCGTTCCTCACGGATATGGGGCTGGAGACCACGATTCACGGCCAGCAGATTTTCGGCGGCCACGGCTACATCCGCGAATGGGGCCAGGAGCAACTGGTGCGTGACGTGCGCATCACCCAGATCTACGAAGGCACCAACGGCATTCAGGCGTTGGACCTGGTCGGACGCAAAGTGGTGGGCACCGGAGGCGAGTTGTACAAGCTGTTTGCCGACGAGATTCGCCATTTCACTGCCACCGCTTGCGCCGACTTCGCGGAGTTCACCAAGCCGCTCAACAGCGCCCTGGACAACCTCGACGAACTCACGGCGTGGCTGCTCGACCGTTCGAAAAACAACCCGAATGAAATCGGCGCGGCGTCGGTCGAGTACTTGCACGCCTTCGGTTACACCGCTTACGCCTACATGTGGGCACTGATGGCCAAGGCAGCCGTGGGCAAGGAAACGCAGGACGACTTCTACGCCAGCAAGCTGGGCACAGCGCGCTTCTACTTCGCCCGCCTGCTGCCACGCGTTCATTCGCTGGCCGCGTCGGTCAAGGCCGGCAGCGAGTCGCTGTACTTGCTCGACGCCGATCAGTTCTGACCCCGTGAACCGGAGATGATCTCCAATCAACAGCATCAGGAAGACTTCACCGTGGTGAAAACAAAAATACTCGCGCCTGCGCCAGGCGCTTACAGCTACCCCTTGTTGATCAAGAGCCTGTTGCTCTCGGGCGCACGCTATGCGCCCGATCAGGAAATTGTCTACGCGGACAAGCTGCGCTACAGCTACCGGACACTGAATGAACGCATCAAACGATTGGCTAACGCGCTCACCCAGGCGGGCGTCAAAGCTGGCGATACCGTGGCCTTGCTGGATTGGGACAGCCATCGGTATCTGGAGTGTTTTTTCGCCGTGCCGATGCTGGGGGCGGTGTTGCACACGGTGAATATCCGCCTGTCCGCGGAGCAGGTTCTCTACACCATGAACCACGCCGAAGATGATCTGGTGCTGGTGCATGACGATTTTCTGCCGCTGATGGAGCAGGTCCACGATCAGTTGACCACCGTCAAAGGCTACATTCAGCTCACCGATCAGGACGCGCCGTCGACCGCGTTACCGGTGCTGGGGGAATACGAAAGCCTGTTGGCGCGGGCTGAAACGCACTTCGATTTCCCTGATTTCGATGAGCACTCGGTCGCCACGCTTTTCTACACCACGGGCACGACGGGCGACCCCAAGGGCGTGTACTTCTCCCATCGCCAGTTGGTCCTGCATACGCTCAATGCCGTCGGCACCCTCGGCGTGTATCAGGGCCTGCCATTGTTGCGTTCCGACGATGTCTACATGCCGATCACGCCGATGTTCCATGTGCATGCCTGGGGCGTGCCCTACGTCGCGACATTGATGGGGATCAAGCAGGTGTATCCGGGGCGTTATGAGCCCAACAGCCTGGTCAGGCTGTACCGCGAAGAGAAGGTCAGTTTTTCCCATTGCGTACCGACGATCCTGCAAATGATCCTGGGTTGCGACGAAGGGCAACGGACTGATTTCGACGGCTGGAAAATGCTCCTGGGCGGTAGCGCCTTGACCCATGGGCTGGCCGCCCAGGCGACCGCACGGGGCATGCGTGTGCACAGCGGCTACGGCATGTCGGAGACCTGTCCGTTGCTGTGCCTGACGCACCTGAGTGAGCCCGAACTGGAACTGCCGGCGTCCGATCAGGTGACCGCGCGTATCAAGACCGGCGTGGCGGTGCCGATGGTGGACTTGCGCATCATTGATGCCAGCGGCAACGAAGTGGTGCAGGACGGTGAGGCGCTGGGCGAGATCGTGGTGCGTGCACCCTGGTTGACCCAGGGCTACCTGAACGCACCCGAGCAAGGCGCGCAACTGTGGGAAAACGGCTGGATGCATACCGGTGACATCGGCTCCATCGACCCCATGGGCGTCGTGGAGATCAAGGACCGGATCAAAGACGTGATCAAGACGGGCGGGGAGTGGATCAGTTCGCTCGAGCTGGAGAGCCTGATCAGCGAGCACCCCGCCGTCAGCTCGGTGGCGGTGGTGGGCGTACCTGACCCGCAGTGGGGGGAACGACCGGTGGCGCTGGTCGTGTCAGAAGGCATCACGGCTGAAATGCTGGTGACCCATCTGCTTCAGTATGTCGAGAGTGGTCGCATCAACAAATGGGCGATCCCCCGGCAGATCAGGCTGGTGGCCGACATACCCAAGACCAGTGTCGGGAAAATCAACAAGCGGCTGATCCGTGAACAGGCATTGAGCCAATAGGCGACGATGCGCGTTTGTAGGAGCGAGCCTGCTCCGGGCGGCTCGCTCCTACAGGTGGGGGCGTGGGTCATCCCAGATGTTCGGGTTTGACCGGGTCCCCCGACTGCATGTTCAGTTGCTTGCGTACATCTTCGAACATTTTGTCGTAGTAAACGTGGCTCGAGCCGATCTGGCTGTGGGTCCTTGGAATACCGTGTTTCTCTACAACTGTCGTGAAGTTGCGGCCGAAATTGTAGGCCTGGTCCTTGGGCAGATAGAAACTCTCTTCGAACGGCTTGTCGAAAATGGTGCCGTGCATCTTGAACAGCATCCCCTTGCCTTCCTTGGGGTCCTGAGTGACTTCGTAGTCGATGTATATGTTGTAGCTGACGTCATCGTTGGTCAGCGCATGACGCTCGATGTGCATGTGACCGGGCTCGAACTTAGCCATTGTCATCTCTCCTTCAAATAGGCCTTGAAGCGGGGCAGGCCGCCAGCCTGCCCGCAGTATCGCGACTATCGATAGCTGATACCGGGTGTCGCCGTGCTCACGCGAGTACCGGCCTTGCCCTGGACGATCGCTTCGATGTCCGAAAGCGAGCCAATCACCGCGACCTTTCCAGTATGGCGGGCAAACTCGCAGGCTGCCTGCACCTTCGGCCCCATGGAGCCGGCGGCGAAGCCCAGGCGCTCCAGTTCGTCGGGGTGCGCCTGGGCGATGCCTTTCTGGGTCGGCTTGCCGTAATCGATATACGCCGCATTGACGTCGGTGGCGATCACCAGCAAATCGCTTTCCAGTTGTTCGGCCAGCAGCGCCGAGCACAGGTCTTTATCGATCACCGCTTCCACGCCCTGAAGCCTGCGGTGTTCATCGTACATCGTGGGAATACCGCCACCGCCGGCACAGATCACGATGCTGCCTTTTTCCAGCAGCCACTTGATCGGGCGGATCTCGAAGATGCGCTTCGGTTTGGGGCTGGCGACCACGCGGCGGAATTTGTCGCCGTCCGGGGCAATGGCCCAGCCTTTTTCGGCGGCGAGTTTTTCCGCCTCGGCCTTGGAGTACACCGGGCCGATGGGTTTGCTCGGCTTCTGGAACGCCGGGTCATTGGCGTCGACTTCGACCTGGGTCAGCAGCGTGGCGAAGGGCACTTCGAAGTCCAGCAGGTTGCCCAGTTCCTGTTCGATGATGTAGCCGATCATGCCTTCGGTTTCAGCGCCCAGCACGTCCAGCGGATAAGGCGACACCGACGTGTAGGCTGCCGCTTGCAGCGACAGCAGGCCGACCTGAGGGCCATTGCCGTGAGCGATGACCAGTTGGTTGCCGGGGTGGATCTTGGCGATCTGTTCGGTGGCGATCCGGATGTTGGCGCGCTGATTGTCAGCGGTCATCGGTTCACCCCGGCGAAGCAGGGCGTTACCGCCCAGAGCAACGACGATACGCATGGTGTATGTCCTTCAAAAAGAGAAGTAAGCGGGCGACCCGGTCTCCTGTGGGAGCTGGCTTGCCAGCGATGGGATCACTGCGGTCTATCAGATACACCGAGGTGCGGCCATCGCTGGCAAGCCAGCTCCCACAAGGAGCCGAGTAAGCTGTTACAAGTCAGCCAGTGTCGACACCAGAATCGCCTTGATGGTGTGCATGCGATTTTCCGCTTGCTCGAAAGCGATGCAGGCCGGTGATTCGAACACGTCATCGGTCACTTCGATGCCGTTGGCCAGGTGCGGATACTGTTCGGCAATCTGCTTGCCGACCTTGGTGTCACTGTTGTGGAAGGCCGGCAGGCAATGCATGAACTTGGTGCGCGGGTTGCCGGTGGCTTTCATCAGCTCGGCATTGACCTGATACGGCAGCAATTGCTTGATGCGTTCGGCCCAGGCTTCGACCGGCTCGCCCATGGACACCCACACGTCGGTGTGAATGAAGTCCACGCCTTTGACAGCCGCTTTCGGGTCCTCGGTCAGGGTGATGCGGGCACCGCTTTCTTCACCGTATTTCTTGCAGCGGGCCACCAGGTCGTCCGCCGGCCACAGGGCTTTCGGCGCGCAGATGCGTACGTCCATGCCGAGCTTGGCGCCCACCAGCAGCAGCGAGTTGCCCATGTTGTTACGCGCATCGCCGAGGTAGGCGTAGCTGATTTCGTGGATTGGCTTGTCGGCGTGTTCGCGCATGGTCAGCACGTCGGCGATCATTTGCGTCGGGTGGTATTCGTCGGTCAGGCCGTTGAACACCGGCACGCCGGCAAACTTGGCCAGTTCTTCGACGATTTCCTGCTTGAAACCCCGGTATTCGATGGCGTCGTACATGCGCCCGAGCACCCGGGCGGTGTCCTTCATGCTTTCCTTGTGGCCGATCTGCGAGGAGTTCGGGTCGATGTAGGTGACATTCGCGCCCTGGTCATAAGCGGCAACTTCGAAGGCACAACGGGTGCGGGTCGAGGTTTTTTCGAAGATCAGCGCGATGTTGTTGCCTTTGAGGTGTTGCTGTTCAGTGCCGGTGTATTTGGCCCGCTTGAGGTCACGGGAAAGATCGAGCAGGTAGCGCAATTCGCGAGGGGTGTGGTGTTCCAGGCTCAGCAGATTGCGGTTATGGATGTTGAACGCCATTTTGGATCTCCTAAGGTATCGGTTATCCCCTGGGTCCGTGCGTTGTAAGCACGGACCGAGGTTAATAGGTTAGTAATCGATAGGGTCGCGGATGATCGGGCAGGTCATGCAGTGACCGCCGCCACGGCCGCGGCCGAGTTCGCCGGCGCTGATGGTGATGACCTCGACCCCGGCCTTGCGCAGCAGGGTGTTGGTGTAGGTGTTGCGGTCGTAGCCGACGACCACGCCGGGTTCCATGGCGACCACATTGTTACCGTCGTCCCACTGTTCGCGTTCGGCGGCGAAGCTGTTGCCGCCGGTTTCCACGACGCGCAGTGCTTTCAGATTGAGGGCCTTGGCCACGGTGTCGAGGAAGTTGGTTTCTTCGCGACGGATGTCGATGCCGCCTTGCTTGCTTTCGTCCGGGCGCAGGGTGAAGGCCACGATCTGGCTCACCACTTCCGGGAAGATGGTCACCAGGTCGCGGTCGCAGAAGCTGAACACCGTGTCCAGGTGCATCGCTGCGCGGGATTTCGGCATGCCGGCAACGATCACCTTCTCGACGGCTTTGTTCTTGAACAGGTTGAGCGCCAGTTGGCCGATCGCCTGACGGGATGAGCGTTCGCCCATGCCGATCAAGACCACGCCGTTGCCGATGGGCATGACGTCGCCGCCTTCAAGGGTGGAGCTGCCGTGTTCCTGGTCAGGATCGCCGTACCAGATCTGGAAGTCGGCGTTGGTGAACTCGGGGTGGAATTTGTAGATGGCGGTCGTCAGCAGTGTTTCCTGGCGGCGCGCCGGCCAGTACATCGGGTTGAGCGTCACGCCACCGTAGATCCAGCAGGTGGTGTCGCGGGTGAATTGGGTGTTGGGCAATGGCGGCAGAATGAAGCTGGAGTGGCCGAGGAAGTCGCGGAACATCTGGATGGTCTTGCCACCGAAGCTGTCCGGCAGGTCATCGGCCGATACGCCGCCAATCAGGAACTCGGCGATCTTGCGAGGTTCCAGGCTGCGCAGCCACGAGGTTGTTTCATTGATCAGGCCCAGGCCGACCGAATTGGCGGTGACCTTGCGTTCCAGAATCCAGTCCAGGGCTTCAGGAATGGCAACGATGTCGGTCAACAGGTTGTGCATTTCCAGCACATCAACGTTGCGCTCACGCATTTTGGTGACGAAATCGAAATGGTCGCGCTTGGCTTGAGCGACCCACAACACGTCGTCGAAAAGCAGTTCGTCACAGTTGTTCGGGGTCAGTCGCTGATGGGCCAGGCCGGGGGAGCAAACCATGACTTTGCGCAGTTTGCCGGCTTCGGAATGGACGCCGAACTTAACTTTTTCCGTGGTCATTACAGTGATCCTCCAGATGACAATTAATCAGGGGGTTACAGAGTCAGGAAGCCGTCATACAGCCCATAGGCCGCCACCAGGGCACCCACGACGACGGCCGCGAAAATCAGCTTCTCGACGTTGGTGAAAACAGGTTTGTCGATTTCCATCTTGGCCTTGGCGAACAGAATGACGCCGGGCGCATAGAGCAGGGCGGACAGCAGCAGGTACTTGACGCCGCCGGCATAGATCAGCCAGATCGCGTAGACCAGGGCGATCGCGCCGATGAACAGGTCTTTCTGGCGTTCGGGCGCGGCGCTTTCATAAGTCTCACCGCGTACCGCCAGCAAAAACGCATAAGCTGCCGACCACAGGTAAGGCACCAGAATCATTGAGGTCGCCAGGTAGATCAGCGACAGGTAAGTACTGGCCGAGAACAGGGTGATGATCAGGAACAGCTGCACCATGGCGTTGGTCAGCCACAGCGCGTTGACCGGTACATTCTTGCTGTTTTCCTTGCGCAGGAATGCCGGCATGGTGTGGTCCTTGGCCGCGGCAAACATGATCTCCGCGCACAGCAGCACCCATGACAGCAATGCCCCGAGCAGCGAGATGACCAGACCGACGCTGATCAGCACCGCGCCCCAATGACCCACCACATGCTCCAGCACGGCGGCCATCGACGGGTTCTGCAGCTTGGCCAGTTCCGGTTGGGTCATGACACCCAGCGACAGCACGTTTACCAGCACCAGGAACAGCAGCACGGTAATGAACCCGATCACGGTGGCTTTACCCACGTCGGTGCGTTTTTCCGCCCGCGCCGAGAAGATGCTCGCGCCTTCGATGCCAATGAACACCCACACGGTGACCAGCATCATTTTGCGCACCTGGTTCATCACGCTGCCCAGGTCCGGGTTTTTCAGGCCCCAGATATCAGCGGTAAAGATGTCCAGTTTGAAGACGAACAAGGTGATCAACATGAACAGCAACAGCGGCACGACCTTGGCGATCGTGGTGACCAGGTTGATGAATGCCGCTTCCTTGATCCCCTGCAACACGAGGAAATGCACGCCCCACAGCAGCACTGACGCGCCAATCACGGCGGCCACCGTATTGCCTTCGCCGAAGATCGGGAAGAAATAACCGAGGGTGCTGAACAGCAGAACGAAATAACCGACGTTGCCCAGCCAGGCACTGATCCAGTATCCCCAGGCGGAAGAGAAACCCATGTAGTCGCCAAAACCGGCTTTGGCGTAAGCGTAAACACCACCGTCCAGGTCAGGCTTGCGGTTGGCCAGCGTCTGGAAGACGAAGGCCAGGGTCAACATGCCCACGGCGGTAATTGCCCAACCAATCAGAATGGCGCCGACGTCTGCACTGACAGCCATGTTTTGTGGCAGGGAAAATATTCCGCCGCCAATCATCGAACCGACGACCAAGGCCACCAGTGCGCCAAGTTTCAGTTTTCCGGGGGATTCAGACATTGCATGACTCCAATGCAGGAGAAGAGAGACAACAGATTAGTTCTGTTAGCAATTCAATCATCTGATTTAGATCAGTACATGGGCACATTCCATTGCGATTTGAACGACTTATATTCGATCCGGAAACATGGCTACTTCTCCGGAAACGCCTTATCCAGAGGCCTCGGAAAGAACAAACGGCAATACTGCGTATTGCTTCGAGTTTTTACGCTAGTTCGTTTCTGTGTTTCTGCAAATTTTTGACACCCGATTTCAGTAACGCTATGAATTAACGGTTTCGTTCAGCCAAAGTGTTCTTAACACGGCACCGATATTCTGATCGGCTATAACTAACAGGCTCCTTGTTCGGGGTTATTTAATAAACGTCATTGCGCTGAAGCCATTTAGTTAATGCCAGGCAAGTGACGGTTTCATGGCTGTGATAAAACCCGGCCGCATCGGGAAATAAATGGAGACCCAGGAATGTCGCAACCCACGCAAAAGCTTCGACTGAGTGCATTGATCGCCCTGGTGGTGGGCTCGATGATTGGTGGTGGCATCTTTTCACTGCCTCAGAACATGGCAGAGCGCGCCGATGCCGGTGCGGTGCTGATCGGCTGGGCGATTACCGCCGTGGGCATGCTGACCCTGGCCTTCGTGTTCCAGACCCTGGCCAATCGCAAACCGGAGCTCAATTCCGGGGTGTATGCCTACGCCAAGGCCGGGTTCGGCGACTACATGGGGTTTTCCTCGGCCTGGGGTTACTGGATCAGTGCCTGGCTGGGCAACGTCGGTTATTTCGTGTTGTTGTTCAGCACCCTCGGTTATTTCTTTCCGGTATTTGGCCAGGGTAATACACCGATCGCTATTGGCTGCGCCTCGGTATTGCTTTGGGCAGTGCACTTTCTGGTATTGCGCGGGATCAAGGAGGCCGCATTCATCAATCAGTTGACCACTGTGGCCAAGATCGTTCCGCTGATCATGTTTATCGTGATTGCCGCAGTGGCCTTCAAGGCCGAGATCTTCACCCGGGACATCTGGGGGCAGAGCAATCCGGACTTTGGCGGCGTGATGGACCAAGTGCGCAACATGATGCTGGTCACCGTGTTCGTGTTCATCGGCATTGAAGGCGCCAGCATCTATTCGGCCAGGGCGGAGAAACGCAGCGATGTCGGGCGCGCGACGGTCATTGGCTTCCTCGGCGTGCTGGCCTTGCTGGTGTTGGTGAACGTGCTGTCGCTCGGGATCATGAGCCAGCCGGAGCTGGCGACGCTGCAGAACCCGTCGCTGGCGGCGGTGCTGGAGCGCATCGTCGGCCCCTGGGGAGCCTTGTTGATCAGCGTCGGCCTGGCGATTTCGTTGCTCGGGGCCTTGTTGTCGTGGGCGTTGCTGTGCGCCGAGATCCTTTTCGCCACCGCAAAGGACAAGACCATGCCGGCGTTCCTGACCCGGGAGAACGCCAACCACGTGCCGGTCAACGCGTTGTGGCTGACCAATTCAATGATCCAGATTTTCTTGCTGATCACGCTGTTTTCCGCTGGGACCTACACCAGCCTGATCTACCTCGCGTCGTCGATGATCCTGGTGCCGTACCTATGGTCGGCGGCCTATGCGGTGCTGTTGAGCGGGCGCGGCGAAACCTATGAGCATGCCTCGGCGGAGCGCACCAAGGATCTGTTGATCGGCGGCATTGCGCTGAGTTACGCGGTGTGGCTGCTGTATGCCGGGGGCGTGAAATACCTGCTGCTGTCGGCGTTGCTGTATGCGCCTGGGGTGATCTTGTTCGCCAAGGCCAAGCACGAGCAGGGAGAGCCTTTGTTCAGCCATTTCGAGAAAGGCATTTTTGCCTGTGTCATCACCGCTGCCGGCCTGGCGGGATATGGGTTGTACAACGGCTTTTTGTCGCTGTGAGGCGCTGAATCTTCAAAGTTCCCCGTCTTCGGCGCCGGGATAAACCCCGTGTAGCAGGCGATAGCGGTCGTGCCGTACCTGGGCGATGCGGTCGAGGACCTGACGCTCGGGGAATCCCAACATGATCAGGGCATGCGACGCCAGCATCAGGCTGGACTCGAGTAACTCTGGCACCACTTCGCTGGCGCCGGCCGCCTTCAACTCGGGACACTGGCTGTCGTCCCGCGTACGCACCAGGATCGGCACGTCCGGATTGATGCGACGCGCCTCCTTCAGCACCTGCAGGGCAACCTCGGTTTTGTCCACGGCGATGACCACCAGGCTGGCGCGCTCCAGGCCAACGGCGACCAGCAGTTCGCCACGATGGGAATCGCCGTAATGCACGTCGCTTTCAGCGACGGCCGCTTCACGTACCCGGACCGGGTCATTGTCCAGGGCGATGTAGGGCTGTTGCGCCTTGCGCAATATTCGCCCGATCGATTGCCCTACACGACCGTAACCACAAATCACCACATGGCCCTGCACGCCGGCGTTGAGCGCGCTGATTTCCTCCAGCTTCGCTTCTTCATTGGGTTTGCGGTGCAGATGTGTGGCAATCCAGGGGGCGGCGCGCAGTAACGACGGGGTGACCACCATTGAGCAGAAGGTCGCCGCCAGCAACAGGCTGCCGAGGTTGGCAGGCATCAGGTCGTTTTGCTGCATCTGCGCCATCAATGCAAAGCAGAACTCGCCGCCCTGGGCCAGGGCCAGGCCGCTGCGCCACGCGGTTTCCCCGTCGCTGACGCGCCATTTGACCAGAAGCGCGACCACGCTGCCCTTGATCAGCAACAGCGCCAACGTCAGCCCGAGGATCAGCAGGCCGTGACTGGCGAACAGGCGCAAGTCGATCAGCATGCCGATGCTGATGAAAAACACGCCGAGCAGTATGTCGCGGAACGGCCGCAGATCGGCCTCGATCTGGTGCCGGTAGTGGCTTTCCCCCAGCAACATGCCGGCGAGAAATGCGCCCAGGGCAGGGGAGAGCCCGATCAGGTGGGTCAGCCCGGCCGTCAGCAGGACGATGACCAGGGCCAGCAAGACGAACAGCTCAGCCGAGCGAGCCGCCGCGACCTCATGGAACAGGCGCGGCAATACCCAGCGACTGGCCAGGGACAGCCCGATAAACAACAACACGGTTTTACCCAGGGTCAATGGCAGCGCCCAATACCAGGCTTGATCGCTGTTACCGGCGAAGACCGGCACCAGGGTCAGCAACAACACCGCGACCACGTCCTGGAACAACAGAACGCCGATGGCATTCTGGCCGTGGCTGCTGAAAATCTCGCCGAGGCTGGTCAACTCCTTGCTGACAATGGCGGTGGAAGACAGTGCCAGCCCGCCACCCAGTAACAACGCTGGCGTCGTCGCCACGCCTGCCAGCATCAGTAACGCGCCCAGTACCGCCCCCGACACCAGTACTTGCAGGCTGCCCAGGCCAAAGACAACCTGGCGCAGGGCAATCATTTTCGACAGGGAAAATTCCAGCCCGAGCGAAAACAGCAAAAACACCACGCCCAGTTCGGCGAGAAGCGGCAGCGCTTCACTTTCATCCACCCAGCCAAACGCCCTGGGGCCGACGATCAGGCCCACGAAGAGATAACCCAGCACCGGTGGCAATCGCAGGCGATAGAACAGGGAAATGACGACCAGGGAGGAGGTGAGGATGATGATCAGACTGACAAACATAGAGACTCCGTGATGGTGCAAGGTGCGGCCATGAATGCCGCGCCAGTGAGGCTCAAGGCGAATGGTGGATGTCAGGTTTGATCCTGATTCTTCAAGTCGGCCATGGCGAATAACGTCAAGCCAGGGCGCTGTTACCGGGGGAGTGTAGCCCGAGCAAAAAAACCGACCGGGTTTGCTCGCACCAATGCGGCAGCAATATCGATTCAAACTACACTCACAGGGGGCTGGAATCGGACTGTCGCAAGACCGGCGCCAGCGCAGGCCCGCGAACCTGAATCACAGGGCATCCAAAGGCGAGAAACCTGCCAAGGTTGGGAGCATGCAAAGCACCGCAGAACATAAGCCCTCGCGTGTGCTCGATCCCGTCGAGCGTGTCACGGAGGTGATCTTCGGCTTGCTCATGGCGATGACCTTCACTGGAACGATCAGCGTGGTCACCGCAGATCAGGAGGCCGAACGCGTGATGATGATCGCCGCGCTCGGCTGCAACCTGGCCTGGGGACTCGCGGACGCGGTGATGTATCTGCTGCGAACACTGATTGAACATACCCGCAACCGCACGCTATTGAAAAAGGTGTGCAGCGGGGTGGATGCGGCTACCGGGCAGTCGCTCATTGCCAATGCATTACCACCACGCCTGGCGACAGCGGCCGGTGCCGACGGCCTGGAATTGTTGCGTCGACGCCTGGCCGAAACCGCCACCATGCCCGCGCCGCCGCGACTTGGCCTGAATGACTTCAAGGGGGCACTCGGTGTGTTCCTGCTGGTGGTGCTCTCCACATTTCCGCTGGTGATCCCGTTTCTGTTACTCGAACAGACAAGACTTGCGGTACGCGTGTCCAACCTCGTCGGACTGGCTGTGCTCTTCGCGGGGGGCTGGATTCTGGCGCGTTACGCAGGCGCCAGACCATGGCAGGGGGCGATTGCGCTGACAATCACCGGCGCCTTGCTGATCAGCGCAATCATTGCGCTCGGCGGATAAGCATCCAGGCATTTCCAATTCCCTCCAGCGCCACTGCCGGGGTGAACTTTTGTAAGTCAGTGACTGAAAATCGTGAGGTCTTGAACATGGCAAAGGATAAAAAAGGCAGCTCAAAAAGCGCTTCCGCTGAAGGCGCGAAGCTGACAAACAAAGCGTATCTGGCGCAATTGCGCCTGCTGCATGTCGAGCTGGTCAAGCTGCAGGAGTGGGTCAGGGTAAAGGGCATCAAGGTTTGTATTGTCTTCGAGGGGCGCGACGGTGCCGGCAAGGGCGGGACGATCAAGGCGCTGACCGAGCGCGTCAGCCCGCGGGTCTTTCGGGTGGTGGCCCTGCCAGCCCCGACCGACCGTGAAAAGAGCCAGATGTATGTGCAGCGCTACCTGCCGCACCTGCCGGCGGCTGGTGAAGTGGTGATCTTCGATCGCAGTTGGTACAACCGCGCGGGCGTCGAGCGGGTGATGGGATTCTGCAGTGAAGAACAGGTGGAAAAATTCCTGCAAACGGCCCCCCTCGTAGAACACGCCATCGTCAATTCCGGGGTTATCCTGCTCAAGTACTGGCTGGAGGTCAGCCCGCAGGAGCAGACCCGCCGACTCGAGGCACGGATCAAGGACGGGCGCAAAATCTGGAAGCTGTCGCCGATGGACCTCAAGTCCTATGGCCGCTGGTACGACTATTCACGGGCACGAGATGCGATGTTCAACGCCACCGACACCGAATATGCCCCTTGGCTGGTCGCGAACTCGAACGACAAGCGTCGGGCCCGCCTCAACATCATCACTGACCTGCTCAGCCGCATCCCGTACAAAGAGATCCCGCGCGAGAAGGTGACCTTGCCCAAACGGCAGAAACCTGGCAGCTATCGCGAGCCGGATTATCCGTTCCGGCACATCCCGGAAAAATTCTGACCGGTACGTCCACGCGAACCTGCGCCATCGCCAGAGGGCTGAAGTCCCATGAATCATTCGGATACGCCGCCCACAGAGCCTGGACGGATCGCGCGCAGGGAAACAGGCGCCGACCAACCCGGCTGGAGCCGCTGGCTGCCGGGCCTGCGGATGCTGCGCAGCTATAAGGCTGCCTGGCTGCAGCACGATATCGTCGCCGGCCTGGTGCTCACGACCATGCTGGTGCCAGTCGGCATCGCTTATGCGGTGGCCTCAGGTGTCCCCGGTATCTACGGCCTCTACGCAACCATCGTGCCGCTACTCGCCTATGCGTTGTTCGGGCCCAGCCGGATTCTGGTACTGGGGCCTGATTCTTCGCTGGCGGCGGTGATACTTGCGGTGGTCCTGCCATTGTCCGGCGGCGATCCGCAACGCGCGATCGCCCTGGCGGGCATGATGGCGATCGTCTCGGGGACGGTGTGTATCCTGGCCGGTATCGCGCGCCTGGGCTTCGTCACGGAACTGCTGTCCAAACCGATCCGCTATGGCTACATGAACGGGATCGCGTTGACGGTATTGATCAGCCAGTTACCGAAGTTTTTCGGCTTCTCGATCAACAGCGAAGGCCCCCTGAGAAATCTGTGGGCCATTGCAATGGCGGTGGTCGATGGCAAGACCAATTGGGTCACGTTCGCCATCGGCGCGGCGACCCTGCTGGTGATCCTGCTGCTCAAGGACAAAAAACGTGTGCCGGGGATTTTGATCGCGGTGGCAGGCGCCACGGTGGCCGTGGGAGTGCTGGACCTGGCGTCGCATAACGTAGCGATCCTCGGTTCACTGCCACAAGGCCTGCCGGCGTTCGCCATCCCGTGGATCACCACTGAGGATATCGTTCCGGTGATCATTGGCGGTTGTGCCGTCGCCCTCGTGTCGTTCGCCGACACCAGTGTGCTTTCCCGGGTGTATGCGGCACGCACCCGTTCCTATGTCGATCCGAACCAGGAGATGGTAGGGCTCGGCGTCGCCAATCTGGCGGGTGGGTTGTTTCAAGGCTTCCCGATCAGCAGCAGTTCATCACGCACACCCGTGGCCGAAGCGGCGGGGGCCAGGACCCAACTGGCCGGCGTCGTCGGTGCACTGGCGGTCGCCGTGCTGCTGATGGTAGCGCCGGACCTGCTGCACAACCTGCCGACCAGTGCCTTGGCCGCTGTCGTGATCGCGTCGGCGATCGGCCTGATCGAAGTCACTGACCTCCTGCGAATCTATCGTATCCAGCGTTGGGAGTTCTGGCTCTCCATCGTCTGCACGATAGGCGTGGCCGTGTTTGGCGCGATCGAGGGCATCGGCCTGGCGATCGTCATTGCGGTCATTGAGTTTCTGTGGGATGCCTGGCGCCCGTACTCTGCCATTCTGGGGCGTGCCGATGGCGTGCACGGTTTTCACGACATCAAACGTTACCCCAACGCGCGCATGCTGCCCGGACTGGTGTTGTTCCGCTGGGACGCACCGTTGTTTTTCGCCAACGCCGAACTGTTCAGTGACCGGGTGCTGGACGCCGTGGCCGCGTCCCCCACGCCCGTGCGCTGGCTGGTCGTGGCAGCGGAGCCGGTGACCAGCGTCGACGTGACCTCCGCCGACATGCTCGCCGAGCTGCACGAAACCTTGCACGAGGCCGGCATCAAATTGTGCGTGGCGGAAATGAAGGACCCGGTCAAGGACAAGCTCAAGCGATTCGGGCTTATGCCGCGGTTCGGCGAATCGGCGTTCTATCCGACGGTGGGCTCTGCCGTGAGCGGCTACCTCAATAACCATCCGCAAGAACGAAAGCCGGGGCTGGACGAGGATTACGAATAAGCGGTGAAGGGGCAACCCGGCGACTACTGGCCAGGTTTGTCCTTGCCGACGACCGTCAGCTTGTCAGCCTCGCTTACCCAACCACCGCCAGTCGCTTTGTACAGATCGATCATGTTGGTGAACACCGAGCCACGGGTGCGGGTGTAATTCAATTCGGCGTCGAACAGGCTGCGCTCGGCGTCCAGCACTTCGATGTAGCTGGTGTAACCGTTGTCGTAGCGCAACCGTGCGTAATGGGCGTAAGTGCTCAGTGCCTCGACCTGCCTGGCCTGGTAATCCATCTGCTCTCTGGATTTACTCGACGCGACCAAGGCATTTTCCACGTCCCTGAACGCCGATTGAATCGCCTGCTGGTAAGTCAGCAGCGCTTGTTTCTGGAAGGCTTCGGCTTGTTGCACCTGCCCGGCGATACCGCCGGCCGTGAAGATCGGCATGCTCGCCGCCACACCATAGGACCAGGTGGAAGCGGGCCCGGTGAACAGGTTCGACAGTTGGGTGCTGGCGGAGCCCAACAGCCCGGTCAGGGAGATTGTCGGGAAGTACTGGGCCTTGGCGGCGCCGATCTGGGCATTGGCCGAGATCAGATTCAGCTCGGCCTGACGCAAATCAGGTCGCCGCTCGAGCAGGTCCGACGGCAAGCCGGCCGGCACCGTTGGCAGATTCAGTTGGGCCAGGTCACGGCCGCGGATGATCGGCCCCGGGTTGCGCCCAAGCAGCACGGCCAGGGCGTTTTCCTGTTGCGCGACCAAGGGTTCGAATTGCGCAACCGACGCCTGGGTGCGCTCGAATTCGGATTGGTTCTGCGCCAGTTCCATTTCGGAAATGGTGCCGGCACCGTAGCGCAGTTTGAATATTTCATAGGATTCACCGCGCGCCTTGGCCGTCGTGCGGGCGATTTCCAGCTCCCGGTCGAGATCGCGCAGGGTCACGTAACTCGACGCTACCGAGGCGACCAGACTCAATATCACGCTTCGACGGCCTTCTTCCGAGGCCAGCAAATCGGCACGGGCGGATTCGTCCAGGCGGCGCAAACGGCCCCAGATATCCAGTTCCCAGTTCACGCTGAGAATGGCCTGGTAGTTGTTGAACACCGGATCCACCGATGGATCCAGCGGTACCGGGCCGGTGTCTCGCTGCGAACGGGACCGCTGCCCCTGGGCACCCAGCCCGACTTGCGGGAACAACAGGGAGCGGGTCTGGCCGTAACGGCCCTGGAACTCTTCGACCCGCGCGGCGGCAATCTTGATGTCCTTGTTTTCGAGCAGCGCCGTGCGGATCAGGTCATTGAGGACAGGGTCCTGGAACTGCTCCCACCACAGCGTGTTCGACAGATTCTTTGCTTCTTTGTCCGCGTAACGGTAGGCCGCGGGGGTGTCGATATTCGGGTGCTGGTAGTCAGGCCCTACCATGCAACCCGCCAGGCCCAGGCACAACAACAGTGGGAAAGGAGGCTTACGCATCTCAATCCCCCTCATGTCGGTTTTGTGCCGCGCCGTCGGGAATCGTCGGAGCCTGCGTCAGTGCCGGCGGCTTGGCAGCCTTTTGGGCGTTGTCCTTTTCCCCGAACATTCGCTCTATCAGGTAATAGAACATGGGGATGAAGAAGATCGCGATCACCGTCGCCGCCAGCATGCCGCCAATCACCCCGGTACCGATGGAGTGACGGCTGTTCTCCGAGGCACCGACGGCGATGGCCAACGGAACGCAGCCGAGGATGAACGCCAGGGACGTCATCACGATAGGGCGCAGACGTTCTTTTGCGGCGGTCATGGCGGCGTCGTAGGCCGACATGCCGGTTTCCCGGTTCAGTACCGCAAACTCGAAAATCAGGATGGCGTTCTTGGCGGCCAGCGCCACCAGCATGGTCAAGCCGATCTGGAAGTAGACGTCGTTGCTCAAGCCCCTAAGCAGGACGGCGAGCAGGGCGCCGAACAAGGCAAAGGGTACGGCCAGCAGCACACCCACGGGCAGCGACCACTTTTCGTACTGCGCCGCGAGGATCAGGAACACCATTACCAGGCCGAAGATGAACACCTGGGAGGAGGCACCGCCGCTCTTTTTCTCCTCGAATGCCTCGCCGCTCAAGGCCAGCGCATAGTCATTGGTCATGATTTCCGCGCTGATTTCTTCCAGAGCCTTGAGTGCCTGGCCGGAGCTATAGCCCGGTGCGGGGTTCGCCGTGAGTTTGACCGCCGGGAAGTTGTTGAAACGGGTCAGCAGGTCGGGGCCGGTGACGTAGCGGGTGGTCAGCAAGGCCTTGAGCGGCACCATGTCGAGGTTTTTGCTGCGCACGAAGATCTCCTGCAGGTCCTCGGCCTTCAAGCGATACTCCGGTTCGGCCTGCAAAATCACCTGCCACAGGCGACTGAACTTGTTGAATTGCGAGACGTAGAGCGAGCCGAACATGGTCTGCATGGCGCTGTAGACATCTTCGACCGGCACGCCCAGGGATTCCGCTTTCTCCCGATCGACGTCGACCATCAATTGACGGGAAAACACATTGAAGGTGGAGGTGATGACACCCAGCTCAGGGCGTGTTTTGGCCTTCGCCACCAGATTGGCGACCAGTTCCGCCAGTTGACCGACACTGCCGTCGCCCTTGCTCTGCACCCAGACCTCCATGCCGCCGGTGGTACCCAGGCCGGGAATGGACGGTGGGTTGACCGGCAAAATGATCCCGCCCTGAACCGTGGAAAACGCCCGCGCGGCTTTCTGAATCACCGCCGGGGCGCTTTGTGCCTTGATGGTTTCGGAGTCTTTGTAACGCCCCTCGAAATCCTTGAAGCCGACGAAAAATGCACCGGCATTGTTCTTGTTCTGGCCGTCGAGCAGGCTGTAGCCGTTCACAATCGCGACACCTTCGACGGCCTCGTCGTTCATGAAGAAATCACTGGCTACTTTGCCCACTTCTCCGGTGCGATCCAGGCTGGCGGCGTCGGGCATGATCACCGCGCCGAGCAAGTAGCCCTGGTCTTCCGGTGGCAGGAACGCGCTGGGGATACGCTGAGCCATCAACAGGATCAGCACGACCATGCTGGCAAAAAGCAGCAACGCCAGCACGAAGCGCTTGATCATGAAGGCCACCGAGCGTGAATAGCCCTCGGTCATGCGCTCGAAATTGCGTTCGAACCAGCGGAAAAAGGCGTTCTTGTCACCGTGCTGCGGCTTGAGCAGCAGGGCGGCCAGGGCAGGGGACAGGGTCAGGGCAACCAGGCCGGAAATCACCACGGAAATGGCGATGGTGATCGCAAACTGTTTGTAGAGCTGACCGGTGATACCGCCCATGAACGCCACCGGAATGAACACCGCGCACAGCACCAGCACAATGGCCACCACCGGGCCTGCCACTTCATCCATCGCCCGTTTTGCCGCGTCCTTGGGCGTCATCTGGTGCACATGCATGTTGCGTTCGACGTTTTCGATCACCACGATCGCGTCGTCCACCACGATACCGATGGCCAGCACCATGCCGAACAACGTCAGCATGTTCACCGAAAATCCGAGGGCGGACATGCCGATGAACGTGCCGACAATCGACACCGGCACCGCGATTACCGGAATCAGCGTCGCTCGCAGGCTCTGGAGGAAGATGTAGACCACGATGACCACCAGCACCAGGGCTTCGAAGAAGGTGCGGATCACCTCGGTAATCGAAGCGCGGGTAAAGGCCGTGGTGTCCATCACGATCTTGTATTCGATGCCCTCGGGAAACGTGGCCTTCATGTCCGACAGGGTCTTGGTCACCGCCGCGGAAACGTCGAGGGCGTTGGCCCCGGGTTGCTGGTACACGGCAATCAGCGTCGCCGGCCGGCCCTGATAGGTGCTGCGCAGGGAATAGTCCTTTTGCCCGAGTTCGGCGCGCCCGACGTCCTTGAGTCGCACGATGGCAGCGCCGTTGCTGCTGGCGCGCAAGATGATGTTCTCGAACTCCGATGGCTCGGTCAGGCGTCCCTTGGTGGTCACGGCAAACGACTGCTCCACGGGTTGCCCCGTTGGCGACTGACCGACCCGGCCCACGGCGAACTGCTGGTTCTGATTGGCCACGGCTTTCTGCACATCGGCGGCGGTGATGCCCAACTGGGCCATGCGGTCGGGCTTGAGCCAGATCCGCATGGCGTAGTCCGGCGTACCGAAGATACTGGCCTGGTTCGCCCCCGGAATGCGCTTGATCGCATCGAGGATATAGAGGTTGGCGTAGTTGGCGACGTAGGTGCTGTCGTAGCGATCGCCGGGGGAATACACCGCAAGCACCATCATGAACGCCGAGGATTTTTTCTGTACCTGGATGCCCTGGCTCTGCACGGCGGAGGGCAGTTGCGGCAAGGCCAGGTTGACCCGGTTCTGCACGTCGACCTGGGCCAGCGACGGATCGGTGCCGATTTCGAAGAACACGTTGAGGGTCATGTTGCCCGTCGCGGAGCTCGACGAGTTCATGTAGATCATGTTGTCGGCGCCGTTGACCTGCTGCTCGATGGGCGCGGCGACGTTATTGGCCACGACCTGCGCATCGGCACCGGGGTAGGTCGCCGCCACCGTAATCTGTGGCGGCGTGATGTCCGGGTACTGCGCAACGGGCAGCTTGAGCATGGCCACTGCACCGGCCAGGGTGATGATGATGGAGATCACCGAGGCGAAGATCGGCCGATCGATGCAATAGTGGGAAATGCTCATTGGCTTTTCCCGCCGTTGGCTTTTGCCGCTTGCCCATCGGCTGCGCCTGTGGACGCGGCACCAGGTGCATCGACAATGTTCAATGGTCCGCCCGGCGTGACCCTGATCGCACCATCGACCACGATGCGCTCGCCAGCCCGCAGGCCCTTGTTGATGAACCAGTTGTCCCCTTGCCAATCGCCCACTTCAACCACCCGTTGCTCGGGTTTGCCTTCGGCATTGAGGACCCAAACGAAGTGACTCTTGGCACCTTCGAGCACGGCTTTTTGCGGCACGAGAATGGCATTGGGCCGGGATGCGCCTTTGGCCAGCGCCCGCACAAACTGGCCCGGACGGAGCTGGCCATTGGGGTTGGCGAACACGGCGCGAACCAGGAAGGTGCCGGTGCCCTGGCTGTAGGCAGGCGCCAGAAAATTCAACTTGCCCGTGTTGGGGAACAAGGTGCCGTCCGCCAGGACCACTTCAACGGTAAATTCACTGCGCGGCGGGAAAATGAGATGGCCGGCGGCGATTTCGTCGCGGTACTTCAGGGTTTCGTTTTCCGACAGGCTGAAGTTGACGTACATCGGGTCCATCTGTGACACCGACGTCAGCAACCCCGACTCGCCTGGCGTCACATAACTGCCTTCCTGCTTCTTTGCATAGCTGGAAAGTCCGGTGAGGGGAGAGGTGATGGTGGTGTAGCTGAGGTTCAACTGCTCGGTGCGCACAGTACCCTCTGCGGCCAGTACGGCGGCACGGGTTTCACGCTCGTTGCCGACGGCATTGTCCAGGTCCATCTTGCTGACCGCATTCTGCGCCGCCAGTGGCTTGACCCGGGCCAGCGTAGCCTTGGCCACTTCCCAGCGGGCCTGCTGCTGGGCCAGTTGACCCTGGGCCGACACCAGCGCGGCTTCAAAGGGTTTACGGTCCATCTGGAACAGCGTCTGCCCGGCTTTCACCAGATCGCCTTCGGTGTACAGCCGCTTGTCCAGGAAGCCGGCCACGCGGGCACGGATTTCCACCTCGCGGGAACTCTGGGTCTGGGCGACAAATTCAAAAGTCACCGGCGTGTCGCGAGCGGTGACCGTCATGACCGTCACTTCAGGCGGCTTGCGCGCCGGGGAATCCGGTTCTTTGCCGCAGCCGCCCAACAGGACGAAAATCCCCAGCAAACTGGCAACTGGCAGGCCGAAACCGCTGGAAAATTTCACGCCGCCCATGCCGATGCTCCCTCAAGGTCGATGAAGCAAGCGTAGCTAGCATTGCTTTGGATACCAGTGATCCAAAGCAATTCTGGTTCAAAAAAAAGCCGACCGTGCAGCGGTGACGATTGGCTTTGATCGGAGGGGGGCGCAAAAGGTCGAGTCTGGCCATTTCCGGCGTCGAGCCAAGTGTTTCATTGTTAATGCAATTCGCTTGTGCCTGATAGTGATCGGGACGCATTGACACTCATGACCCCGGCTTGCCCTTGGCAGTGGCGAGCATTCAGGAGTCGAAATCTGACAAACCCTGCGCCCCCCGGGCACCGACAATCAGGTGCATTGCTGCCACCTTTGACGCGGCGTGGAGATCGACATGGTTATCAAAGCCCTTGGCCAACGGGAGCGTGGAACATGCTGCCATTGACCGAATCCGACCGGCTCCGGACGCCAGTGCTGCAGATAGGTTTCTGGTTGGTCGAAGCCTTTGACTTTTATGCCCTGGCCAATGCACTGGAGCCACTGCGGCTGGCCAATCAGATAGCGGGGCGCCGTGTCTGCCAGTGGCAGATCCTTAGCCTGGAGGGGCAGCCGTTGCATGCCACTAACGGCATCGCAACCGCCACTGCGCGACTGGATCAAGCGCTGCCGCTGGATGTGTTAATCCTCTGTGGCGGCGATGACTTGCCTCTTCGGACGGATCATCCGGCCCTGTGCACTCGACTGCGCCACTGGGCAGCGCAACCGATAGGCCTGGGGGCCTTGGGCAATGCCGGATGGCTGCTGGCGAAGATTGGCGCCCTGGATGGGTTCCGTTGCAGCCTGCCCGAGCCAGACCCTTCAATGAAGATGGCGGCCTATAGCGAGTTGACTCCGGTAGCCGCGCCGTTTTGTGTCGATCGCCAACGGTTGACCTGCGTCGGTCCGCAGGCCGTCCAGGGGTTGATGCACGAAGTGATCGGCCGGACCCACGGTCGTGGCCTGATCCTGCGAATGGAAAAATACGCAGCACGCCAGTCCCGGCCGCTGCTGCCGATGCATGAGGCCCCGGCAAAACTTCAGGCAACACTGGCATTGATGAACGAGCACTTGTGCCGAACGCTGGGGATCGATGAACTGGCCGAGACCATGGGCGTTTCCCGCAGACACCTTGAACGGCTGTTCAAAAGCAGCCTGGGCTGTTCGCCGTCCAGACACTACCTGGATTTGCGCCTGCAACGGGCGCGACAGTTATTGCGCGACGGTGAACAGACCCTGGCGACTGTCGTTGGGGCGTGCGGATTCGTTTCGCTGCAGCATTTCATTCGTTGCTATCGCCAGTACTTCGGCGCACACCCTCGTGAGCACATGGGCATGAACCTGCCTGCAAAGGCCCAGAGTGCTTCGGCCTCCTTACGCATGGCACCGGTCCGGTCGCGAGCCTCTTCTTTGTCCCACTGACACACACAAGCCGTTTGCCAATGCCTCCGCCAAGCGCCTGTATCGCGCTTGCCGGGGGCATTTTGCGTTCTGTCGCTGTGGTCTTCAGGCGTGCCGTCGCAAACAGCGGGTATGGCCAATTACAGGTCGGATTCGCACAAAAAACCACGCTTTGCATCTGTTCGAATGATCTTCAGCGGCCCGCCAGATTGGCGCCTTCTGTAGCTCAAACAATGACAAGGATAAATGACATGCAAATGCCGAAAACCATCCAGATCAAGAACGGCGAAAAAACCACCCCGACGTTCTCCGCTCAGGAATATGCCAACCGCCAGGCCAAATTGCGGGCTTATCTGGCGCAGAACAACATCGACGCAGCCGTCTTCACGTCCTACCACAACATCAACTACTACAGTGATTTCCTCTATTGCTCGTTCGGTCGCTCATACGCGCTGGTGGTGACCCAGGACAGCGCCGTGACCATCAGCGCCAACATCGACGGCGGTCAGCCATGGCGCCGTACCGTCGGCACGGAAAACATCGTCTACACCGACTGGCAGCGCGACAACTTCTTCGTCGCGATCCAGCAGGCCTTACCGAAGGCCGGACGCATCGGCATTGAGTTCGACCATCTGAACCTGCTCAATCGCGACAAACTCGCCAGCCGCTATCCGCAGGCCGAACTGGTGGACGTAGCCGCCCCCTGCATGCGTATGCGCATGATCAAGTCCGCCGAGGAACACGCGATCATCCGTCAGGGTGCCCGGGTAGCGGACATCGGTGGTGCCGCCATCGTCGAAGCCTTGCGTGATCAGGTTCCGGAATACGAAGTGGCCCTGCACGCCACTCAGGCCATGGTGCGCGAAATCGCCCGTACCTTCCCGGACTCCGAACTGATGGACACCTGGACCTGGTTCCAGTCCGGCATCAACACCGACGGCGCGCATAACCCGGTCACCTCGCGCAAGGTCAACAAGGGCGACATTCTCAGCCTCAACTGTTTCCCGATGATCGCCGGTTACTACACGGCCCTGGAACGCACCTTGTTCCTGGACCACTGCTCCGACGAGCACTTGCGCCTGTGGGAAGTCAACGTCAAGGTGCACGAGGCCGGTCTCAAACTGATCAAGCCGGGTATGCGCTGCTGCGACATTGCGTTGCAGTTGAACGAGATCTTCCTGGAGCACGATCTGCTGCAATACCGCACCTTCGGCTATGGTCACTCCTTCGGGACCCTGAGCCACTACTACGGCCGCGAAGCAGGACTAGAACTGCGCGAAGACATCGACACCGTTCTGGAGCCGGGGATGGTGGTTTCGATCGAACCGATGATCATGCTGCCCGAAGGCCTTCCGGGTGCGGGCGGTTATCGTGAACACGACATACTGATCGTCAACGAGGAGGGCGGGGAAAACATCACCAAGTTCCCGTATGGCCCGGAACACAACATCATCAAAAAGTAAGACCTTGCGCCGCACAGTGATCCTGTGCGGCGTTTGATTTTGATGTGCGGCCAAACAGCTTTCCGGCGACCGAGTCAAACCGAAAAAAAACGCATGCGCACCCAGAGCGCGCAGCATCCACTGACCCTTAACCCTGCCAAGTACAACAATAGAGGGTATATGTCATGTTCTTAGTCCCGACTTCTCATTACGATCAACTCACCGCCAGCATTGGAGGTGGCCAATGAGTACCCAAAGCGCAAGCCTGACGCCGACCCTGGCCCAGAAATTAGAACAGACCGCCGAGCGCAAGGCCCTGCGCCGCGCTGCCAGTGCCAGTTTCATGGGAAATTTCGTCGAATGGTTCGACTACGCGGCCTACGGCTACCTGGCCACCGTCATCGCCCTGACGTTCTTTCCGCAAACCGACAAGGCCACCGCGTTGCTGGCGACGTTCGCGGTGTTTGCGCTGTCGTTTATCGTCCGTCCGCTGGGGGGACTGGTCTGGGGCCACTTCGGTGACAGGTATGGGCGGCGCAGTGCGTTGTCCTGGTCGATCCTGATCATGTCTGTCTCGACCTTCTGCATCGGCATTCTGCCGACCTACAACCATATTGGCCTGTGGGCACCGGCGTTGTTGTTGCTGATTCGCTTGTTCCAGGGCTTCTCCGCGTCGGGTGAATACGCCGGAGCCTCGGCCTTTCTCGCCGAATATGCCCCTGAGGGCAAACGCGGTTTGTACACCAGCATCGTCCCGGCCAGTACGGCGGCCGGCTTGCTGTTCGGCGCGGTGTTTGTGGCCGGCTTGCATTCATGGATGAGTGTCGAAAACCTGCACAGCTGGGGCTGGCGCTTACCCTTCCTGCTGGCCGCGCCATTCGGCCTGGTGGGGCGCTATATCCGCATGAGCCTGCAGGACACGCCCAAGTTCCTGGAGATGGAAAAACGCCTGGAAGCGAAGGAGTGCGCAACCCCGGCGCCGATTCGCGAATTGCTGACGGTGCATCGGCGCAGCGTGATCATCGGGATCGGCGTGACCTGCCTGAATGCCGTGGCGTTCTACCTGTTGCTCAGCTACATGCCGACCTACCTGTCCACCGAAATGGGCATGACCGAGAGCGATTCGTTCCTGGCGTCGACGGTGTCGCTGGCCACCTACATCGGCCTGATTTTCCTGATGGGCAAGCTGTCGGACCGGTTCGGGCGCAAGACCATGTTGCTGACGGCTTCGGTGTTGTTCCTGCTGCTGACATTTCCGCTGTTCGGGATGCTCGAGAATCAACCGCTGATCGTGATTCTGATGATCCAGATTGCGTTCGGCGCGATCCTGGCCATGAATGACGGCACCTTGCCGTGCTTCCTCGCCGAGATATTCCCCACCCGCGTACGCTTCAGCGGATTTGCCTTCAGCTTCAACATCGCCAACGCGGTGTTCGGTGGCACCGCGCCGTTTATCGCGACCTGGCTGATTCAACTGACCGGCAACAAAATGGCCCCGGCCTGGTACCTGCTGGCGGCAGCGGCGGTGGCCTTGATTGCCATGCTGGCGAGTCGGGAAACGGCGCATAAGGCGTTGCAGGACTGACCTGCACTCGGGCGAACGCTTGGACGCCATCGCCAGCCAGCTCGCTCCCACAGGGGATCTTCAGTGGATGTCGAATCGATGTTCACAAAGATCAAATGCGGGAGCGAGTTTGCTCGCGAAGAGGCCAGTCCCACCCACATCACTCTTTAGCGTCAGCGCGGCTTCGCGAGCAATTGCATCGTTTGCCGCACTAATGTGCGGCAGCGACTTGTTTACGCTCACCAATGGGCGATACACCGAAGAAACGGCTGTAGCACTTGGAGAAGTGCGCCGGGGAAACGAAGCCGCAGGCGAGGGCAATGTCACGAACCTGCGATTCGCTGCGAAGCAGTAATTGTCGCGCCCGTGAAAGACGCAGTTCCAGGTAGTACTGACTCGGTGTGCGTTGCAGATGCTTGTGGAACAGACGCTCCAGTTGGCGGACCGATACCTCGTTCAACCGCGCCAGTTCCTCCAGGCCTACCGGCTCCTCAAGGTTGGCCTCCATGATCGCCACCATCTGGCTGAGCTTGGGCTGCGAAGTGCCCAGCTTTTGCCGCAATGGAACACGCTGTTGCTCCTGAGCCCCTCGTACCCGATCGCACAACAGCAACTCGGCCGCATGGGCCGCGATTTCACGACCACCCGGTTCGCGGGCAATCAATTGCAGGGTCATGTCCATGGATGCCACGCCACCGGAACAGGTGTAGCGATCACGGTCGAGCTCGAACAACTGGTTGGAAATAATGATCCCCGGGAAACGCTCCTTCAGGGCTTCGATGTCTTCCCAGTGAATCGTGCAGCGATAGCCCTTGAGTAAATCGGCGCGAGCCAGCAAGTGGCTGCCGGTGCAAATCCCGCCCAGCGGCACCTGATCGTGCGCCAGTTTGCGCAACCAGTTGATGAGCGGTCGGCTGCTGTGATTGGAGACGATCGGGTTTGATCCGACCACGAACAGCATGTCGAGCCTGGGCGCATCGGCGATGGTGTAGTCAGGCAGGATGCGCATGCCGTTGCTGGCCGTCACCGGGTCCAGACTGGCGGCGATGATGACCGTGCGGAACATCGTCTGGCGCGCCGCCAGATTGGCCATGCGCAGGGTTTCCACGGCCGAGGCGAAGCCGATGGTGGTGAAGTTGGGGATGACCAGAAAGCCGACGGTTTTCACCGGCCGTTGTTCATTCGTCGAACGTCCTGCAGGGGGCCTGGCCGCCTGGAGTTTCGCCATCATTACCGCTCCTCAACTGCATCGGTGACGTGTCCTGCGACAAGCAGCGACAGGGCCACGTCATCTCGTTTTTGTTGTTGTCAGCCCTGTGTACGGGGTACTGGATATTACACCGGGTGGCCGCTCAATAGGCCATCACAGGATGAACAGGCAGCATTCGTGTGGAGCGTTCAACAATGTCGTTGCAAGCAGCCCATCAACCGCTCAAGGTCGCACACAGGGGTGGACCTTGAGCATGCCGAGTGGATCAGGCGCGAACATTTGGCCGAGGCGCGGCGATATCGGCCGACAATGATCTAGCCGGTGTCACCCCTTGGTCAGATCAACCAGCGGCGTCTGCCGCACCTCAGTCTCGCGCCCCCCCTGAATCTCGCTCACCTGCTTCAAGGCCTTATCCACGGCCGCCTTATCCGCCAACAAGCTGTAGCTGATGCGGAACTGCTTGTGTTCCTTCGGCCCAATGGTCGGCACCAGGTTCAGTGGTCGCTGATAACGGCGGTTGTAGGAAAAACTTGTCCCCGGCTCCAGCCCCGTGACATAGCCCTGGCCTTGGGTATCGGTATTTTTCCAAAGAGAAAACACGGGCAGTGTCTGCGTGTTGAAACCGACCGAAACACCCAGGCTGCCGGCCTTGTTATGCAACACGGTCAACGTATCGCCCTTGGCATCGGCATACGGCACCACGTTGTAAACCGTTTCGTCGTAGTCCTTGGTCGGTGCGCGGTAGGTTTGCCAGTCGGGCAGATCGCCCTTGGCCTTGTCGTTGAACGGTGACACCTGTTTCACCGGCGCGGCGAAACGAGCGCCTTGCTCCAGGAACGGGGTGCTGAAGTTACTGTGATACAGCGCCTGGTATTCCTTCGGATAGTCACCATTATTGGTCAGGGTGTCGTTGAGGGCGAACACTACGCTGCCGGGTTCGGTGACCAGTTCGGTCTCAACAGAGAAGTCGACCTTCTTGAACGCCTGCTCTTTCAATTCGCCGCGCAGGGTGATGGCGTACGGTGGTTTTTCATCGATGTGCAGGGTGACGGTGTTCGCAGGAATGTTGGCGGCCCGACCGTGCAGGGTCAGCAGTTCGCCGTTATCGACGCCGGGGTGGCCGACCCATTCGTATCCGCAGCGGGTGACCAGCTCATTGAATCCTTCCAGCCAGCCCAGACCACCACGGCCATTGAGTTCGATAAAGGCCGGATTGACCACTTCCTTGACCGGCGAATCCCAGCCCATGCGCACATTGCCGACCGAGGCGTGCAAGACGTTCATTCCACGAGTCGGCACGACCGAGAGTTTCATCGTGCCGTTATCGATGTCGACGATGCTGACGCCTTCCTGCCGACCGCCGTGCAAGGTGCGCAGGGCGACACTGAAGGGTTTGTCGGTTTTTACGCCGAGTTGCTGGCTGGTGATCTGCCAGTCCTGGGCGGCTTTGTCGGTGTCTAGAAGAACGTAATCCCAGGCCATGGCGTGGGAGGCAGCGGACAGTGCGCTGAGGGCAACAAAGAGTTTGAGCGGGGTCATGACAGCAGCCTTTCTTGGAGTTGTGCCATTTTTATAGACTTGATGAATCGTTTCAGCAAGCTGAAAAAGCGAAAAACCTCCCGCACATTCCAAGAAATATTCGGGACAAATCGGAAAATCGAGTCGATGGAATCGCGATCAGGCCGCTGAGGCGCCGGGTACTTTCACGCCACGTGTCGTGACAGGCTTACACCTGGCTTCTGCCAGGCATGTCGATCCCGTGCTGATGCACCCGCCGATACAGGGTTGCCCGGGAGATACCCAATGCCTTGGCAGCGGCAGTGGGTTTCCAGCGGTGGCGCACCAAGGCGTCGAGCAGGGCCTGACGTTCGGGGCTCGCACAGCCATCGATGGTTGGTCCATCAAGTCGGTGATCTTGCAACTGCTCGGGCAAATGGCTGACCTGAATCAGGTTTGAATCGCACACCGCGCAGGCATAACGCAACACGTGCCGTAACTGACGTACGTTACCTGGCCAGCGGTAGCCGAGCAGGCATTCCAGAGCCGCACCTCCCAGTTGCATCGGTTCCGCGCAAAGCGTCGATTCCTCATCGAGAATCCGGTTGATCAGCGCCAACCGGTCACTACGCTCGCGCAACGGCGGTAACTGGAAGCGCGCACCATTCAAACGAAAGTAGAGGTCTTCCCGAAACTCACCCGAGGCGACCAGTCCTTCCAGGTCGCGGTGGCTCGCGCAGACGACCTGAAGGTCGATCGCTCTACTGCGTGAAGCTCCCAGAGGCGCCACTTCACCCTCTGCAAGAACCCGCAGCAGCCGTGTTTGCAAGGGCAGGGGCATGTCGCCGATTTCATCGAGAAACAGAGTGCCGCCATCGGCCTGTTCCAGCAGGCCTTGCATGCCCTTGCTCGAGGCACCTGTGAAGGCACCGGCGACATAGCCAAATAATTCGCTTTCGATCAGGTTCTCGGGGATCGCCGCGCAGTTCACCGCAACGAACGGCCGCTCGCGGCGCTGGCTGGCTTGGTGCAACTGACGGGCGAAGACTTCCTTGCCGGAACCGGTCTCGCCCTGGATCAGCACCGGCAGGTTGCGGTCTTTAACCCGCACGGCAAGACGCAGGCTTTCTTCCAGTCGCGGGTCGAGTTCGGCGGGTGTCAGTGCCAGTCGTGAAGCGTTGCGCTTCACCCGCCGTGGCACGTTAAGACGACCGTGCACTTGCGTGTGGCCATCCTGGCTGTGCAACAGGCACAGCGACTCGTCTCTGATCCGATGCAGCAACTGCTGATCGAACACTTGGCCAATGTGTTCCGGCAGTTGACCAAAACTGTGCAACAGCCATTGCCGCGCAGCAGGGTTCAACGCCTGCAGGCAGCCGTCGTCGTCCCAGGCGAGCAAGTAATCGGGTTGGCTGTCGACGTAGCCTGGGCTGCTGTGGGCTCGCAGCACCCAGTAGCCCTGGGCGCTGCTCATGAAAAATGCCTGTTCGATTTCACGCGCGCTCTGCACCACCATCTGCCGGATCAGGTGTTGGGAGCGGCGGTCGTCGGGTGAGCGCACCGCCGACACATCGAGCACCCCGAGCAGTTCCCCCTTGGGGTCGAAGACCGGCGCGGCCGAGCAGGTGAGTCCGATGAAGGCGGCGCGAAAATGATCGCGTTTGTGGACGGTGACCGGCGTTCGCGCAGTCAGTACCGCCGCCACGCCACACGTACCTTCCTCACCCTCCGACCAGCAAGTGCCGAGGTAAAGACCGGCCTTGCGGCAGTCATTGCGGATGGAGGATTCGACGCGGTAATCGATGGTCTGGCCCTGAGCGTCGGTGAGCAGGACGCAGTAGTCGGCATCGCGGACCCGACCGTGGAGGCGGGCGACTTCTTCACTGGCGATGCGCAAGAACAACTCGGAGCGCTCGCGGCATTCCTGCAGCACGTTCTGCGAGAGGATCCGTGGTCCTTGTAGCGAGCCGGGATCCAGGTGGTGTTGCTCCATGGAGCGGCGCCAGGAGTCGAGAATCAGGTCCGACACAGGCAGCTGTGGCAGATGTCCGGCATTTTTCAAAACACGGCTGACGCAATCCACATGCGCCTTTGAGTGTGCGGAAAGCATTCAGGCCTCCGGTTCCATCTTCTTTTAGTTGTGCGGCTATTAAGCGCCGTTCATGGGTCACAGACAAGTGTCGAGGCAAGCGGGGCCGGCGGTGAGACGCGACGTCTCAGCGTCTCGCCGCCACCTCGTGCAGCCTGACATGACGCGTCTCATTCGGAATTGATTCGGGCCACCCATGGGTGACCATCGGAATGCTCTACGGCGGGCTTTTGCAGGCGTTTTTGCAGACCTGGCACCGGCCTTGCTCTAGCCCTGGCAACCAGCCCGACTGGCCACCCAATAATAAAAAGAGGTGCCCGATGTCCTGCCGAAACCCTTTCCTTGATCTGCCGATGGTGGCGTCATGAGTCGTGCGCCGCTGACCGTAGGCATCATTGCCAACCCGGCCTCCGGCCGCGACGTGCGGCGACTGACCGCCAACGCCGGGTTGTTTTCCAGCACCGACAAGGTCTCGGTGATCCAGCGCTTGCTGGCGGCCTTTGGCGCCACGGGTGTCGAACGGGTGCTGATGCCCACGGACATGACCGGGATTGCCGCCGCCGTGCTGAAAAACAGCCACGGCCGCCAGGCGCGCAGCAGTCACTGGCCGGTCCTTGAGTTTCTCGACCTGACCCTGCGCCAAAGCGTCGAGGACACCCGCCTCGCGGCACGCTGGATGGCTGAACGCGGTGTCGCGCTGATTGCAGTGCTGGGCGGTGACGGCACTCACAAGGCGGTGGCCGCTGAAGTGGGCGACATTCCGCTGCTGACGCTGTCCACCGGCACCAATAACGCCTTTCCGGAATTACGTGAAGCCACCAGCGCCGGGTTGGCCGGCGGGCTGTTTGTCAGTGGGCGGATCCCGCCCGAGATCGCCTTGCGCCGCAACAAACGCTTGCTGGTGCGCGAACCGAGTCGTGGCCTGTGCGAGATGGCCCTGGTGGACGTGGCGGTGTCCTCGCTGCCCTTTGTCGGCGCACGGGCCATCAGTCGCGGGGCCGATCTGGCCGAGGTCTTTGTGACCTTCGCCGAACCTCAGTCCATTGGCATCTCGGCCCTTTGCGGCTTGTGGTTTCCCGTGTCACGTCAGGCGCCTGGCGGAGCCTGGATGCGACTCGATGCACGATCGCCCGAAGCGCTGTTGGTGCCTCTGGCTCCAGGCCTGCTGCAAGGCTGCGGTGTGCTCGCGGCCGGAAGCCTTGAACCCGGGGTCGCCCATCGTCTGTGCCTGGCCAGCGGAACCCTCGCTCTGGATGGCGAGCGCGAGATCGAATTCAACGCCCATGACCGGCCCACGGTCACTCTCGATGCCGGCGGCCCGCTGAGCATTGATGTCAATGCGACCCTGGCCCATGCCGCGCAACTGCGACTACTGGCCATCGGCCGCGAGCACCCGCAACACCCTCTGAACCTTGAATCACAAGACACCCTGGAGAATAAAAATGTCGACACAGCTGACCGCTGATCAATTGCTGCGTGCCTATCAGGTGATGCGCACCATCCGCGTCTTTGAAGAGCGCCTGCACGTGGAATTTGCCACCGGTGAGATTCCCGGTTTTGTCCATCTGTATGCCGGCGAAGAGGCCTCGGCCGCCGGGGTCATGGCCCACTTGGGGGATGACGATTGCATTGCCTCCAACCACCGTGGTCACGGCCATTGCATCGCCAAAGGCGTCGATGTGTACGGGATGATGGCCGAGATCTACGGCAAGAAAACCGGGGTCTGCCAAGGCAAAGGCGGCTCCATGCACATCGCCGATTTCGAGAAGGGCATGCTCGGTGCCAATGGCATTGTGGGGGCCGGTGCGCCGCTGGTCGTGGGCGCGGCGCTGGCTGCGAAACTCAAGGGCACTGACAGTGTTGCGGTGGTGTTCTTTGGCGACGGTGGTTCCAACGAAGGGGCGGTGTTCGAAGCGATGAACATGGCCTCGGTGTGGAATCTGCCGTGCCTGTTCATTGCCGAGAACAACGGTTACGCCGAAGCCACGGCCTCCAACTGGTCGGTGGCCTGCGATCACATCGCCGACCGCGCAGCCGGTTTCGGCATGCCCGGCGTCACGGTGGACGGTTTCGACTTCTTCGCCGTTCACGAAGCCGCCGGTGCCGCCGTGGAACGGGCCAGGGCCGGGGAGGGGCCGTCGCTGATCGAGGTCAAACTGACTCGCTATTACGGTCACTTTGAGGGCGACGCCCAGACCTATCGGGCGCCGGACGAGGTCAAGCATTTCCGCGAGCACAACGATTGTTTGATGCAGTTCCGCGATCGCGTCATCCGCGCCGGGCGGGTGCAGGCCAGCCAGTTGGACCAGATCGACAGCGAGGTGGACCTGCTGATCGAGAACGCCGTGCGCAAGGCCAAGTCCGACCCCAAGCCAAGCGCGGCCGACCTGCTTTCCGACGTCTACGTTTCCTATCCCTGAACGCCCCCATAACAAGAATCGAGACCTTCATCATGGCGAGAAAAATCAGTTATCAGCAGGCAATCAACGAAGCGCTGGCCCAGGAAATGCGCCGCGATCCCAGCGTGTTCATCATGGGGGAGGACGTCGCCGGCGGTGCCGGTGCCCCCGGTGAAAACGACGCCTGGGGCGGGGTGCTGGGCGTGACCAAGGGCCTCTATCACCAATTCCCGGGACGAGTGCTGGACACGCCATTGTCGGAGTTGGGCTATGTCGGTGCTGCCGTGGGCGCCGCGACCTGCGGCGTGCGCCCGGTGTGCGAGTTGATGTTCGTCGACTTCGCCGGTTGCTGCCTGGACCAGATCCTCAATCAGGCGGCCAAGTTTCGCTACATGTTCGGCGGCAAGGCGTCCACGCCACTGGTGATCCGCACGATGGTCGGTGCCGGGTTGCGGGCCGCCGCCCAGCACTCGCAGATGCTGACCTCATTGTGGACTCACATTCCAGGGCTGAAAGTGGTCTGCCCGTCGTCACCTTATGACGCCAAAGGGTTGCTTATCCAGGCGATCCGCGACAACGACCCGGTGATCTTCTGTGAACACAAATTGCTCTACAGCATGCAGGGTGAAGTACCGCAAGAGCTCTATACCATCCCCTTCGGCGAAGCCAACTTCCTGCGTGATGGCAAGGATGTGACGCTGGTCTCCTATGGCCGCACGGTCAACACCGCGATGGACGCCGCCCGCAATCTGGCCGCGCGCGGCATCGATTGCGAGGTGATCGACTTGCGCACCACCAGCCCGCTGGACGAAGACAGCATTTTGGAAAGTGTGGAGAAGACCGGACGCCTGGTGGTCATCGACGAAGCCAACCCGCGTTGCTCCATGGCCACTGATATTTCGGCTTTGGTGGCGCAAAAAGCATTCGCCTCGCTCAAGGCGCCGATCGAGATGGTGACTGCACCGCATACGCCGGTACCGTTCTCTGACGCCCTGGAAGACCTCTACATTCCCGACGCGGCGAAGATCGAGAACGCCGTGCTCAAACTGATCGAGTGGAGCAAGCGTTCATGAGCCAGATCCATACCCTGACCATGCCCAAGTGGGGCCTGTCCATGACGGAGGGCCGGGTCGATGTCTGGCTCAAGGAAGAAGGCGAGGCCATCGCCAAGGGCGACGAAGTGCTGGACGTCGAAACCGACAAAATCTCCAGCAGTGTTGAGGCGCCTTTTTCGGGGGTGCTTCGTCGGCAGATCGCCCGCCAGGACGAAACCCTCGCGGTGGGTGCGTTACTCGGCATCGTGGTCGATGGCGAGGCGAGCGAGGTCGAGATCGATGCGGTTATCGAGCAGTTTCAGGCCACGTTCGTGCCCGGGGGCAACGCTGAGGAAGACCAGGGGCCGACGCCGCAGAAGGTCGAGCTGGACGGGCGGTTGATCCGTTACTTCGAGCGCGGCGAAGGCGGGGTGCCATTGGTACTGGTGCACGGCTTTGGCGGTGACCTGAACAACTGGATGTTCAATCATGAAGCATTGGCTGCCGGGCGTCGGGTGGTTGCTCTGGACCTGCCAGGCCATGGCGAGTCGACCAAACAACTGGAGCGCGGAGACCTGGATGAGCTGAGCAGCTCAGTGCTGGCGCTGCTGGATCACCTGGACATTCCGGCAGCGCATCTGGTGGGTCATTCCATGGGCGGAGCGGTGTCGCTGAACGTTGCGCGCCTGGAACCGCAGCGGGTACGGAGCTTGACCTTGATCGGCAGCGCAGGTCTGGGGGAGGGCATCAACGGCGATTACCTGGAAGGTTTTGTCGAGGCGGCCAACCGCAATGCCCTCAAGACACAGTTGGTGAAACTGTTCTCCAATCCCGATCTGGTCAACCGGCAGATGCTCGAAGACATGCTCAAGTACAAGCGCCTGGAAGGCGTGGGCGCGGCCCTGCGCCTGCTGGTCTCAGGCTTGTTCAAGGAAGGATCTCAGCAGCTCGATCTGCGGGGCGTGGTGCAGGACGGCGAGCAGCCGGTATTGCTGATCTGGGGCAGTGACGACGCGATTATTCCAGCGAACCATAGCGCCGGGCTGAAGGCCCAGGTCGAGGTCCTGCCAGGTCAGGCGCACATGGTGCAGATGGAAGCCGCCGAGCAAGTCAACCAATTGATTCTGAAGTTTGTGCAACAGCACTGACGCCCCTCCTGGCGGCCTCTCGCGGGCTGCCAGGAGTCACTATTTCAAGGAGATGTCGCTATGAGCCTTCCGAGCAATCCTCAACGCAGTATGCGTGCCGCTGTCTGGCATGGCCGCCACGATATTCGTGTCGAAGACGTTCCGCTGCCAATGGCGCCACCGGCCGGTTGGGTGCAGATCCGTGTGCAATGGTGCGGAATTTGTGGTTCCGATCTGCATGAGTACGTGGCCGGGCCGGTGTTCATACCGGTTGATGCGCCGCACCCACTGACCGGAATCAAGGGCCAGTGCATTCTCGGTCACGAGTTCTGTGGCGAAATCGTCGAGCTCGGTGCCGGTGTCGAGGGTTTCAGCGTCGGCGAACCGGTGGCGGCCGATGCCTGCCAACACTGCGGTACCTGCTACTACTGCACCCACGGGCTGTACAACATCTGCGAGAACCTGGCCTTCACCGGACTGATGAATAATGGTGCCTTCGCCGAACGGGTCAACGTGCCGGCGAATCTGTTGTACAAGTTGCCGGCGAACTTTCCTGCAGAAGCCGGGGCCTTGATCGAGCCTCTGGCGGTGGGCATGCACGCGGTGAAAAAAGCCGGGAGCCTGCTCGGGCAGAACGTTGTCGTCGTGGGTGCGGGCACCATTGGCTTATGCACCATCATGTGCGCCAAGGCTGCCGGCGCGGCTCAGGTGATCGCTCTGGAAATGTCTGGGGCGCGCAAGGCCAAGGCCCTGGAAGTGGGGGCGACCCATGTGCTTGATCCCAAGGAGTGCGATGCCTTGGCTGAAGTGCGGCGCCTGACGGGTGGGCTCGGGGCGGATGTCAGCTTCGAATGCATCGGCAACAAACACACGGCCAAGCTCGCGATCGATCTGATCCGCAAAGCCGGCAAGTGCGTACTGGTGGGGATCTTCGAGGAGCCCAGCGAGTTCAACTTTTTCGAGCTGGTGGCGACCGAAAAACAGGTGCTGGGTGCGCTGGCCTACAACGGTGAGTTCGCGGATGTGATCGCTTTTATCGCGGATGGCCGCCTGGATATCACGCCGCTGGTGACGGGGCGCATTCAGTTGGAGCAGATCGTGGGGCAGGGCTTCGAGGAGCTGGTGAACAACAAGGAGCACAACGTCAAAATCATCGTGTCACCCGGTCGAGTCTGAAACGGCTCAATCGGGCGATGAACCAGGCTGGTCGCTGGCGGACGAGGGCTAGGACGCTGAGTGCCTGCGACGCCATTGCGACCGGCGCAACATCATCGAACGCAGGTTAGGCTGGTTGGAAGAGAACCTGGTTCTGAGAACTATTAGCCAGAATCCGGGTTAGAGTGCTCATCGAATGTCAGTTCATAAGGTCCCTCCACTTGATTCGCAACGTCGCGCCAAGCGGTTACAGCGAACGAACCGGGCAAAAAAACGTATACCAATCGTTATTTGAAGAATGAATCCTCCGCTGTTTGTTTCACTCGATGGGCCCAAGGGAACCGGCAAAACCACGCTGTTGGAGGCCGTTACGAAAGTGCTGCGCGCCGACAACAAAATGGTGATCCGACTTTGCGAGAAAAAAAGCGATCCCTATAGGGGTGAAACAATGGCCCTCGTTAACAAGCTCGTCAGAAATCCCGCTCGGGATCTGGAGTGGGCGGTTTGTGAGCGCCTTGCTGATAGCCGCAACTGGATTTCCCGGCATGTGCTGACTAAACAGCCACCAGGCAGCATCATCCTGATCGATCGCTGGTACCCGTCAGATGCGGCGTTTCGCCGGATAATTCCGTTTGCAGAGATCCTGCAGTTAAACATTGATCGAAACGTGCGAGTGCCAGACCTGCATGTCGGGGTTGTCACCGACCCTGATATTTCATGGGCCAGGGCTGCGGCACGACAGCGTGGGTTGAGCAGTACGGTCATCCATAAGCTGGAAGAACAGGTCGCTTGTACCAACGCGTTCGAACGAGCGATTGCGGATCACGGCTGGGTTCTATGCCGTAATGAAGGAACGATCGAAGACGCAACGATGCAGGTGATTTCTGAGATCTATAAAGTCCTTGGGTGCCCGGAAGATGAAATCCGCTGCGCCGGTCTTGATGCGGTTGAGCTAGCCAAGGTTTAGATCGTTAGCAGGATCGAACGTCTGCATCCATGACCAAGACTTAATTCGACTTGCCTCGGTGTCACCCCGCCATTCGTCTGCAAGGTGCCTTGCCGCTCCTTGACAGGCAAGTGATCTGGGGAAATACTCGCACCAATATTCATATATATGACTAGATAACAAGGTGAATAAAGTCGATGAATGCTCTCTCCAGTGATGTCCGCCTGCCGCTTTACCAACGCTTGCGTGATCAATTGGCTGAACAGATCGCCAATAATCGCTGGCGTCCAGGGGAAGCCATTCCCACCGAAGCCGCGCTTTCGGCCGAATACCAATTGTCCACGGGGACCGTGCGCAAAGCGGTCGATGCCTTGGTCAGTGAGGGCATTCTGGAGCGGCAACAGGGTCGAGGTACCTTCATTCGGCGACCGCAATTCCAGTCTTCGCTATTCCGATTCTTCCGTTTTCAAACCGCTGCCGGCGAACGCCAGGTACCGGAAAGTCGCATCCTGTCCATTGAACCGGTGCCTGCGCCCTCGGCGGTGGCACAGGCCTTGGGGCTGCCTCCCGAAGCGCCAGTCATTCGCATCGTCCGCGTGCGACTGCTTGATGTTAAGCCGGTGCTCGCCGAGGAAATATGGCTGCCACGCGACCGCTTCCAACCACTGTTGGAGATCGACCTGAGTCTGAAAGGGCCGCTGCTGTATCCGATCTATGAAGAGGTCTGCGGTCAGGTTGTCGCATCGGCCGAAGAAACGCTGACCGCCGAATCGGTGAATGACGTGCACGCGCGATTGCTGCAGGTCCCGGTCAACAGCCCGGTGGTGGTGATTGAGCGCCTGGCCCGGGATTACGCCGGCACGCCGCTGGAGTGGCGCCGTTCTCGCGGGCATGCCGAGCACTTCCGTTACAGCGTGGAGATTCGTTAACCCGTGCCTGGGTAGCGGATCGTAAAGCGGCGAGACGCTCGCCGCTGGCTTCATTGTTTTGTGTTCATGACTGGCCCCGTAGCGGCGCGGTTCGCTCTCGGCTGCCTCACGTTCCACCTATAAGGATAAGAATCATGTTCAGCTGGTATCGCCAAGTCACTCCTCGGGAGCGCAAAACGTTTTGGGCCTGCTTCGGCGGATGGTCGCTCGACGCGCTGGAAGTACAAATGTTCGGCCTGGCGATTCCGGCGTTGATCGCCGCGTTTGCCTTGACCAAGGGTGATGCAGGGCTGATCAGCGGGGTCACGCTGGTCACTTCGGCCATCGGCGGCTGGGTAGGGGGGACATTGTCCGACCGCTATGGCCGGGTACGCACACTGCAATGGATGATTGTGTGGTTCTCGGTCTTCACCTTTCTGTCCGCGTTCGTCACGGGCTTTCATCAGCTGTTGATCGTCAAGGCACTGCAAGGCTTCGGCATCGGTGGCGAGTGGGCGGCCGGCGCGGTGCTGATGGCTGAAACCATCAACCCTCAATATCGCGGCAAAGTGATGGGCACCGTGCAGAGTGCGTGGGCCGTGGGTTGGGGGCTGGCCGTCGGCGTGTTTGCGCTGATTTATTCTTTCGTCCCGCAAGACATGGCCTGGCGTGTGATGTTTATCGTGGGCCTGCTGCCGTCGTTCCTGATCATCTGGGTACGGCGTAATGTCGAGGAACCTGACAGTTTCCAGCGCCTGCAAAAGCAAAACGCGATTCCGCAAAGCTTCTTCAAATCCCTGGCCGGTATTTTCCGCCCTGAACTGATCCGCGTGACGTTGTTCGGTGGTCTGTTGGGCCTTGGGGCGCACGGTGGTTACCACGCGGTGATGACCTGGCTGCCGACGTTTCTCAAGACCGAACGCAACCTGTCGGTACTCAACTCTGGTGGCTACCTGGCGGTGATCATCCTGGCCTTTTGGTGTGGATGCGTGGTCAGCGGGTTTCTGATCGACCGTATTGGCCGTCGTAAAAACATCGTGCTGTTCGCGCTGTGCTGTGTCGTCACTGTGCAGTGTTATGTGTTCATGCCCCTGACCAATACCCAGATGCTGTTCCTTGGTTTTCCGCTCGGCTTTTTCGCGGCCGGTATTCCCGCGAGCCTTGGCGCACTGTTCAACGAGCTGTACCCGGCGGATGTACGCGGTGCCGGTGTGGGCTTCTGCTACAACTTTGGCCGGGTGCTATCTGCAGTCTTCCCTTTCCTGGTCGGTCACATGAGCGACTCCATGTCCCTGGGGTCTGCGATTGGCATCGACGCCGGGATTGCCTATGGCGTGGCAGTGGTCGCGGCACTTTGCCTGCCGGAAACCCGTGGACGCAGCCTCGAAGCTTCGAGTGCATCGGTGCCAGCAACGGTCAATGGCAACGAGAGTGCCCGGGCCTGATGCCCTTTACCTTCTATAGATGAACGCTATGACTGACACCAGTTCTACGCCGATCACCGGCATCGACTCCCATGCTCATGTGTTTAGCCGTGATCTGAATCTGGTCGGTGCACGGCGCTATACCCCTGATTACGACGCCACGCTTGAGCAGTATCTGACGCACTTGCACGCTCATGGCCTGAGTCATGGCGTATTGGTGCAACCGAGCTTTCTCGGCACCGACAATAGCTACCTGCTGGCGGCGTTGAGGCAGGCGCCGGAGCAGTTGCGAGGCGTGGTTGTGCTGGAACCAGGCGTCAGTCGCGCCACGTTGAATGATATGGATCACCTGGGCGTGGTCGGCGTTCGCTTGAACCTGATGGGTAAGGCGTTACCTGATTTTCGTAATAGTGCCTGGAGAGAGTTTTTCAGCCGCATTGCTGATCTTGACTGGCATGTCGAGTTGCATCGGGAGGTAATAGACCTGCCGGGACTGATCCATCAATTGATGCCGTTCGGTTTGAAGTTGGTGGTTGATCACTTTGGTCGGCCGGATGCCAATTCGGGCGTCGATCAGCCCGGGTTTTGCGAGTTACTGGAGTTGGGATCGAAAGGTTCGATCTGGATGAAGGTATCGGGAATCTATCGTTTGGGAGGTACGCCGCAACAGAACATCAATTTCGCTCGAAAGGCATTACCGCTGTTGGAACAAAGTTTCGGCCTCGGCCAGTTGGTGTGGGGCAGCGACTGGCCGCATACGCAGCATGAGCAAAGTGTCGGTTTCGGCACCGTAGTCGATCAGTTGCAAGCCCTGGAGTGTTCGACGCAGGTTAGCTATTCGTTGCTGGTGCAAGCCCCTCGAAGGTTATTCGGTTTTGCAAAAGGCGAAAGCTGAAACTTGCGCCTGCATTTGCAGATGACCATTCAACTCACCCATTTAAACGAATACATACAGAACGTTCGAAGTGCGACGTTGCAGTAAAACCTATCGTGCCGCATCGAGAAATTCTGTGTAACAGCAGCATATTCCAATGACAAGAGTAGATTCCATGAACACGTCATCCAATGCCGAAGTTGAAAGCACCCAAACGCTGTTTGGTTTATCGCGTGCGCCGACAGGCGTTACGGTTTCAAACTTCTCTTTCAAAACTGAGTGCAGTTTGAACGCCAGCCCAACCGAGATCCTTTCATGACTCCCTTAGATATAGACCTCTTGTTGACCGCACTGGTGAGCGTCCTGGTGCTGGTGGCGCTCATCGTGTCGCGTCTCAAAATGCACCCGCTCCTGGCCTTGCTAGTCGTTTCCGTTGGCGTTGGCTTTGCAACCAGTATGGAGCCAGACACCATCGTCTCCCACTTGATCACCGGCGCCGGAAAGACACTGGGGGCAGTAGGGATCGTCATCGCGCTTGGAGCGATGCTAGGCAAAATTCTTGCTGACGCAGGCGTCACAGAGCAGATCGCCGAGGTCATCCTCAAGCGAACATCGGATCGGATGATTCCTTGGGCCATGATGATGGTTGCATTTGTAATTGGGATTCCCATGTTTTTCGAGGTGGGCCTGGTGATCATGCTGCCGCTGATATTCAGCGTGGCTCGCAAGCTGGAAAGCCAGGCTCGCTTCAAAGGTTCAGCGTATGTGTATGTGGGGGTTCCGGTGATTGCGGCACTTGCAGCCATGCACGGGATGGTACCGCCGCACCCTGGCCCCTTGACGGCTATCGCCGCGCTCAAAACCTCGGTTGGGCCCACCATGCTCTATGGCTTCCTTGCGGCTATTCCAGCAATGATTTTAGGCGGCCCGCTTTATGGCGCGTTCATTTCTCCGCGCATGAGCACTCGGCCCGATCAGGTTTTGCTGGATCAGTTCACCCTGGCTGAAAAAGCCGACGATCAACCAGGCACCAGCGTATGGCTTGGCGTGCTGGCAGCCTTGCTACCGGCGATCCTGATGCTGATTCATGCCGTCGCTGAGATGGTATTACCCAAGGGCAATGGGATCCTGAAAATGGCTGGTTTCTTGGGCAATCCCCTGATAGCCATGCTCCTGGGCGTGCTGTTCGCCGGGGCAAGTCTGGTACTCGCGCGGGGCGGCGATGCGGGGCAATTGCGCGAATCCCTGGGCAAGAGCCTCAAGCCAATCGCCTCAATCATCATGATCATCGCCGGCGGTGGTGCCTTTCAGGAGCTGCTGACCAGCGCCAAGGTGGGCGATGCCATTGTGCACCTGATCCAGCAGTCTGCGTTCCCTCCGCTGATCTTGGGTTGGTTGATCGCGATGCTGCTCTCGGTATCTACCGGTTCTGCCACTGTAGGTATCGTTGGTGCTGCTGGCTTGCTGGCGCCGCTTGCAGGTGCAGATCCCGGCCTCAACCTGCCTCTGCTTGCCTTGTCCATAGGTTGTGGCTCGCTGTTCTTCAACTATGCGAACCATGCGGGCTTCTGGATGGTGAAGGAATCCTTCGGCATGACTATGGGCGAAGCCACCAAGACCATTTCGGTGGTTCAATCCATCGTAGCCGTGGTCGGTTTGATTGTGGTGTTGATGTTGAATGCGGCTGTCACGGTGAATTGAGTCAGGATCCGTTCGCAGGTAGTCACCCTGCCGCAGTCAGTTAGCCGAGTGTGGGAAATTCTATGGTTGAGGAAATGCCCTCAACCCGCTTTTGATTGGTATTCGCTCTGTCCTTTTAGCAGGGCGAACACGCCCAATCGCGCAGCTACCTCTGAAACAGGAAGCTGTTTTTCGGTCACACACGCCGCTGAGCAAAAGTTGCATTTAAGGAGAGCGCCTCATGGGAGGGAACGCCCTATGAGTCCTACCCTGAAGGATGCGCCGCAAGGCATGTTGCACACCTTGCGGCGATTTCGCCCTTTAATCGGCAACATGCCGCGTGTTGGCCTAGAAGATCTTGATCGGTACGTTGACGATCAACCTGAACTCTTCAAGATTGCCTTCAAGTTGATATTCACTGGCGCGGTGCCAGGAGTAATTAGCGATCAGGCTAATGTTCTTGAAGGTGCCCGATTGCACGGTGTAGCTGGCATAAGTGCCCACTTCGTAGTGGCTTTCACCCTGCTGTTTGAGTACCGAGGTGTAGATGCCGTTCGGGCCACCGTTGTAGTGACTGCCGTCGATGCCCATGCCCTTGATGTACCAGAGCGAAGTCGTCAGTCCAGGTAGGCCATAAGCGACGAAATCAGTGCTGTAGTTCACCCCGATCGAGCGCTCATTGGGGCCGTTGTAAAAGGACAGCATGGTATTGGGCAGGCTGATGGCGTTGGATTCGGCCGGGTAATCGAAATATTCGTCACCCTTGATTTGCTGCAAGCCGAACTTCAGCGTGTGGTTGCGCCAACGGGGCGTAATCGTCAGGCCGTAGGCCTGCTGATTGATGTTGCCGGCGATTTCACGACCACTCGACTGGGTGTTATAGGCATCCAGTTGCACATCGACATTAACCGGTCCCCAAGCGGACTTTTTGCCCAGGCCCAGGTACTCACGATCCCAGATATCATCGAATCGAGAGACATAGGCGCTGCTGCGCCAGCCACCGGCCGACAGGTAGTCGGCCCCGGCGTAAGCGTTGAAGTCACTGGTGACCAGGCGTGAACCGTAAGTGGGGCTCAAGTCCTCGCTTCCGGCCCCGGTACGCGGCGAGCCCCTGTCGAAATAGCCAGACTTGATCGTCAATCCTTCGATGTCATGACTTTCCAGGGAGATCCCATTGAATGTTGAAGGCAAGGTGCGGGTGTCGGTGTAGGACATCATCGGTGTCCTGACTTGCTGCCGGCCCACCTTGAGCAGCGTCTCGGCAACCTTGAACTTCAGCGCTGCAATACCGAGTTTGCTCCAGTCATCGACCACATCGCCGTCCTTGTCCACCAGCATTCGATTACTGCCACCTGCCGCCGCTGTCCGGCTGCGCTCCAGCGCCACTGCCGAGAAGGTCGAAAGATCCAGCCCGAACTTTACCGGTCCGTCGGTGAAACCTGAGACGAAGTCGAGTCTGAAGCCTTGCAGCCAAGCGGTACGATCACGCAACTTGCGTACCCCGTCCGGTGTTTGCAGTTTGAAGTAAGTGGCTTTGTGGCCCACCTCATGTGAGTACCAATGACGGGTATTAAGGGTCAGTGAACTGTCTTCCAGAAAACCTTGTTCCTGGGCATTGACCTGGGAAGTAGAAATTGCGGCCGCCAGCGAGCCGGCGGTGAATAGCGCCAAATTACCGTTGCGATACATAGACTTTGCCTGTTGTTGTTTTTAGGGCAGATATGAAAAAAGTCGCCGAGTCATCGTTATGTATGGTTATTGCGCGGGCAGGGCGTAGCCCGACTTGCCCATCAGGCCGCAGGCGGCTGGATGGTGGTCGTTCAGATATTGGGTTGCCGGTTTAGTGGCTCGGGTACCTGGACGTCATCCAACAGCGATGAAGTTGTGAACCCGAGCCTGTGGCATCAGTTGAGATAATCCTTCACCAGTTTCAGCCAGCAGTCGGAGCCGATGCGAATCAGCTCGTCGTTGAAGTCGTAGTGAGGGTTATGCACGGAGCAGCCATGAAATTCGCCTTCGCCGTTGCCCAGGAAGAAGTAACAACCGGGAACTTCGGTCAGCATCCAGGCAAAATCTTCAGTCGCCATGATCTTCGCCGCGTGGGGCAACAGGTGGCCGGGCTTGAATAACGGCTCCAGGCTTTGGCGAAGCATCTGCGTCTGCGCCGCGGTATTGACGAGCGCCGGTGCCAGTTGTGTGGTCTGAAGTTCGATTTCGACACCGAACATCTGTTCATGGCCTTGGGCAATCTGCGCGAGGCGCTGATTGATTTTACGTTCGGTCTGCTCGGTGTCGGTACGCACGCTAAGCAACATCGAGGCCGTGTCGGGAATGATGTTGTAGACGGTGCCAGCCTCGACCACGCCAATGCTGATCACGGCGTGTTCATCGACGCAGAGATTGCGCGATTTCACGGTCTGGATTGCGTTGATCAGGCTGGCCAGCACCGGTACCGGATCTATGGCGCGCTCGGGCATTGCGCCGTGACCTCCACGACCTTTGATCAACAGGCTCACACGTTCCGAAGAGGCCATGGTGGGGCCGGCCTGGACCACAGCGGTCCCCACGGGAATGCCCGGCAGGTTGTGCAAGGCAAAGATCGCATCACAAGGGAAACGTCTGAAAAGGCCGTCATCCATCATGGCCTTGGCCCCCCCCAGACCTTCCTCATCAGGCTGGAAAATCAGGTTGAGCGTGCCGTCAAAGTCAGGCGACTGAGCGATTCGCCATGCGGCAGCCAGCAGGATGGCGGTGTGGCCGTCGTGGCCGCAGCCGTGCATGCGGCCTTCGATCCGGCTGGCATGTGCGAAGCGGTTTTTCTCCTGCATCGGCAGGGCATCCATGTCGGCACGCAGGCCCAGTCGGCGAGTGCCACCGCCTCGGCGCAGCACGCCGACCACGCCATGGCCACCGATGCCGCGATGAACTTCGTAGCCCCAGTCTTCGAGCTTGCTGGCCACCAACTCGGCGGTCAGCGGGGTGTGAGCGCCCAATTCAGGGTTCTGGTGGATTTCTCTGCGCAGCTGGATAAACGTGTCCAGGTCCGGTTCGGCAAGGGGCCGGGCTTGGGTTTGGTTCAATGCATTCATCAGGTCACTCCCGACCAGGGTTTTCGGGGAATACAGCCAGGCACGCCAGACTGATGGCGCCGCCTGCGAGCAGGTACAGCGCCGGCGCCTGTGGGTTATTCAAGGCGCCTGTGAGCCATGTCGCGATCAACGGGGAGAAACCGCCGAACAAGGTGACGCCGAAGCTGTAGCTGACAGCGGTGCCCAGTGCGCGGCGATTTTTCGGAAAGGCTTCCATGATCAGGGCGAAGAAGGCGCCCGAACCGATGCAACCAGGCAGTACCAGCATCGCGATGACGAACATCGCCACAAACAAGTTGGTGCTCAAGCTGAGCAAGTAGAAGGCTGGCCAGGCCATCAGCACGGGCAGGGTGATCGTCCAGGCCAGCAGTTTTTTGCGCAGGCCATGGCGATCGGCAAAGCGCCCGGCCAGCGGCGTGATGATCGCCAGGCAGGCACTTGCCACGCAGGTGATGGCCAAGGCACTACGTTGCGGGTAACCCAGGGTGACGGTCAGGTAGGCCGGCATATAGAAAATGAACAGGTAGATGCCGATGGTGGCGCTGGCCATCAGGCCGATCGCCAGCAAGGTGTGACGCATATCGATGTGGTCGCGCAACCGACCGTCGCGCTTGGTCGGTTCGGCTTCGTGGGTTTCCGGCAGGCAGCGACGGATGTACCAGCCCAGCGGTCCGATGAGCAGCCCCAGGACAAAGGGGATGCGCCAGCCCCAGCTTTCAAGGTCCTCGACACTCAACGCATTGGTGAGCAATAACCCGAGACCGGCCCCGACCATGGCCGCGTAGCCCTGGCTGGCGGCCTGCCAACTGACATTGCGGCAGCGATTGGCCGTAGCGCTGGACTCCATCAGATACACCGACGCAGTGCCTATTTCCCCACCCGCCGAAAAGCCCTGGGTAAGGCGGCCAGCCACCAGCAGGAACGTGCCGAACAAGCCTGTTGCCTGATAGGACGGCGCGAAGGCAATCATCGCGGTACCGAATGTCATCAAGCTGATCGTGAGGCTCAAAGCGGCCTTGCGACCATGGCGGTCGGCAAAGCGACCAATCACCAGAGCCCCCACCGGGCGCATGAGGAAACCGACGCCAAAGGTGGCCAGCGACATCAGTAGCGAGGCCATTGCCGACTGAGCGGGGAAGAAGTTCCTGGCAATCACCACGGCGAAGAAGCTGTAAATCGTGAAGTCATACATTTCCAGGGCATTGCCTAGGGCGCAGGCGACGGTGGCTTTCCTGGAACCGATCACGGATGGAGTAGCGATGCCGGGGAGGGGGGGCGCGTGCAGGGTAGTCATCAATTTTTCCTGTGACAGTTTTTGTTGTGGCCTGAATATCCGGCAAACACTGTCACTGCGCACTTGCGCTTTTCTTCGATGATTAACCGCTGGTTAAGATGCCTGGCAGCACCGACGAAAGACGGCGCCAGTTCGGTGCGATATTGGCCGATTACCGATCACACGCACCGTTTGACGACAGCGATGCATTCGTCGAGGCAAGCCGCACGGGAGGCGGCTGGAGGGTTTAGCTCAATGCCCTGGAGGTTATGGCGGTCGGCCCCAGGCAACCGGGACAGACTTAACCGTTGGGCATATCGTTGCATTTTTCTTATGTTGCTCGATTCCGACTGCGCGCTAGCGCGAAGCATCCATTGCCTGTGTCTTCGAGAGCACGCTTCTGATGGCGTAATAAAGGTCTGCGGCCGTTGTTGTCAGAGCGTGGCGATCAATGCAGACCAGGTAGATGGGGTACTCGGGGATGCTTTCTTCGATCTTGACCTGCATCAGGTCTTCATTGAGCCCTCTGGGCAGTGAGTTTTCCATTCCGGCTTCGCTGAGCGTCATGAACGCATCGGCGTGGTGCAACAGATCAAGCGCCAACAATACCGATGAACACTCGGTGATCCGCTGCGGTGGAGGAATCTCGTTGTCTTCGAACATTTGATAGAACTGCGACGAGTGATCGTCGATGGCATCCAGGCTGATCCAGTTTGCAAACTGCAACTGACGCAGCGAATGGGAGTGGCGGAGAGGATTGTTCTTTCGACAGACCACCAGACCCCGCATGCGGCTCAACGCTTCCCAATCCAGGTTCAGTCTTTGCGTATGCTGCTGCGAGGTAATGGCGAAATCCAGCGTGCCGTCCCGCAGACGCTGCAGCATCTGGTTGGGTCGCAGGTCCACCAGGCGGATTCGGACACGCGGATTCTTCGCCTGGAACGCAGCAACGCATTCTCCCAGCCCCTTGAGCACGGCGGTCAGGGAAGTGACGCCGATGGTGACCTCACCGACCTGCATATCCTTGATATTTTCAGCCTCCAGTTGCAGTCGTCGCATGCTCTCGACCGTCAACTGTGCATGGCGAATGATGCGGCGGCCTTCGTCGGTGAGCGACATGCCCCTGTGGGAACGCTGCAGCAGAGCCAGGCCCAATTCGCTTTCCAGATCCTTGATTGAGCGGCTGATGGCGGGCTGGGTGACATGCAGTATCTGCGAGGCCTCACTGATGCTTCCGGTTTGGTGGATGGCGACCAGCGCTTTGATCTGATGGAGTTTCACGTACGGACAGGTCCTTGCGGTGCGACGAAGATTCAATCGCTTTCATAGTGTCACGCCTGCCACCGCTGCAACACTCCGACATCTCTCTCTGCACAAAACGGATAGCGATCTGCGCAGAGCGGATATTGCCCCGCTGCCGGTCTCAATACCCTTCATTTGCATCCTGCGTAACAGTCCTGTGCATGACACGTAACAATGCGGCCGCCATCGGTGGAGCGTTGCGTGCGCTGCCTGCAGCAGGCGGCTGAGCGCCCAAACGAACAATAAAAAATAACAACAAGAGACCGATGTCATGCGAAAAATCGATGTACACGAGGTGATCGACAACGCACGCTTCAACCGCTTTCACTGGATGGTGTTGTTCTGGTGCGCGCTGATCATCATCTTCGACGGCTACGACCTGGTGATCTACGGGGTGGTCTTGCCGACGTTGATGAAAGAGTGGGGACTGAGCCCGCTGGAGGCCGGGGCGCTGGGCAGTTATGCGCTGTTTGGCATGATGTTCGGTGCGCTGTTTTTCGGTCCGCTGTCGGACAAGATCGGGCGCAAGAAAACCATCACCCTTTGCGTAATGCTCTTCAGCGGTTTTACCGTGCTCAACGGCTTTGCCACGAGCCCCACGACCTTTGGCATCTGCCGGTTCATTGCCGGCCTTGGCATCGGCGGCGTCATGCCCAATGTGGTGGCGCTGATGAACGAGTACGCGCCAAAGAAAATTCGCAGCACCCTGGTCGCCATCATGTTCAGCGGTTATTCGGTGGGTGGCATGCTCTCGGCGGGCCTGGGGATCGTGCTTATTCCCAGCTTCGGTTGGCAGGCGGTGTTCTACATCGCGGGGCTGCCGCTGTTGCTGCTGCCATTGATCATGTATTTCCTGCCGGAATCGGTGGGTTTCATGCTGCGCCAAGGCCGCAACGAGCAAGCGCGCGCTGTCTTGCTACGCGTTGACCCGGCCTATGTCGCCCAGGCCAGCGACACCCTGCACATGGCGGAAGTGAAGGGCACCGGCACGCCGGTACTGCAGCTGTTCCGCGAAGGCCGCGCCATGCGCACGCTGATGCTTTGGCTGGCGTTTTTCTGCTGCCTGTTGATGGTCTACGCCTTGAGTTCCTGGCTGCCGAAACTCATGGCCAACGCCGGTTACAGCCTGGGCTCAAGCTTGTCCTTCCTGCTGGCGTTGAACTTCGGCGCGATTTTCGGTGCGGTGGGTGGGGGCGTACTGGGCGACAAGCTCAACCTGCCAAGGGTGCTGGCGGTGTTCTTCGCGATTGCCGCGGTGTCGATCACCTTGCTCGGATTCAAAAGTCCGACCCCTGTGTTGTACCTGCTGATCGCCATTGCCGGCGCCACCACCATCGGTTCGCAAATCCTGCTGTATGCCTGTGCCGCGCAGTTCTATTCCATGGCCATTCGTTCCACCGGGCTTGGCTGGGCGTCGGGGATCGGCCGTAACGGTGCCATTGTCGGCCCGCTGTTAGGCGGCGCATTGCTGGGAATCAATTTGCCGCTGCAACTCAATTTCATGGCGTTCGCCTTGCCGGGTGCGGTGGCCGCCCTCGCCATGACCCTGTATGCCATCAGCAGCCAGCGAAACGCCTCCAACGTGACCGCGCCGCTGTCGGCGGCCAAGGCTTGAGTGCGCAAGGAGCTGTTTGATGAAAGGCTTGATGCGTGACTTTTCGCTGTCCGCTGCGGTTGCGGGCTTTATTGCCACGGTGATCTCGTATGCGGGCCCACTGGTGATCATTTTCCAGGCGGCGGACGCCGCGCACCTGTCTCGCGAGCTGTTGTCGTCGTGGGTCTGGGCGATCTCCATTGGCAGTGCGCTGCTGGGTATCGGCCTGAGCCTGCGTTACCGCGTGCCGATCATCATTGCCTGGTCGGCACCGGGCTCGGCCCTGCTGGTGGCGTTGCTGCCGGGCATCTCGATGAACGAGGCCGTCGGTGCCTACTTGCTGAGCAGTCTGATGATCTTTCTGGTCGGCATTTCGGGCGCCTTCGACCGCGTTATCGGCAAGCTGCCCGGAGCCATCGCAGCGGCGATGCTGGCGGGGATTCTGTTGCGTTTCGGCACGGGTCTGTTCGTGTCATTGCAAGGCCAGCCCGGGTTGGTGCTGGCGATGTTCGCCACCTACCTGGTGTGCAAACGACTGCTGCCGCGTTACGCGGTGATGGCGGTACTGGTGGTGGGCTGTGCCATCGCCATGCTCACCGGCCAATTGCACCGCGAAGCCCTGGTGATCGGCCTGGCGACACCGGTTTGGGTCACCCCGCAGTTCAGCCTGGGAGCAACCTTGAACGTCGCCTTGCCACTGGTGATGGTGGCGCTGACCGGGCAGTTCGTGCCGGGCATGGCGGTGTTGCGCGCCTCGGGTTACGCCACGCCGGCCAGACCGATCATTGCCTGTAGTGCGCTGGGCACGGCGTTGTTGGCGCCGTTTGGCTGCCACGGCCTCAACCTGGCGGCGATCACTGCCGCCATCTGCACGGGCCGCGAGGCCCATGAAGATCCGGGCAAACGCTATGTCGCCGGCGTGGTCGGCGGCCTCTGTTACCTGGTGTTGGGCATCTTTGGGGCGACCCTGGTGTCGTTGTTCGCCGCCTTCCCAAAAGAGCTGATCGCCGCCCTGGCGGGACTGGCCCTGTTCGCTGCCATTGCCGGCGCCCTGGCCAACGCGATGGCTGTGCCCAATGACCGCGAAGCGGCGCTGGTGACGTTCCTCACCACCGGCTCGGGCATGTCGCTGTTCGGCTTGTCCGCCGCGTTCTGGGGGCTGATTTTCGGCATGACCGCGCACCTGCTGTCGGGTGCGCGGCGGCCGCCCCTTGCCACCTCCAGCAGCGCCCGAGAGGTGGCGCGCTGACCTGTATCCGCCACGCCTTACCTTTTCATAACAACAATAAGAGCACACCGATGAAGTCAACCATTCATGCAACTCGTACGCTATTGTCCATGGCTGTCGCCTTGGGGTGTTCCAGCCAATTGATGGCCGCGCAGGGCGGTTTTATCGAGGATGCCACCGCCACCTTGCAGGCTCGCAATTACTACTTCAGTCGGGACTACTCAGACATTGTCGGCGCTAACCGGCAGTCGAAGGCCGAGGAGTGGGCCCAGGGCTTTATCCTCAACGCCAAGTCCGGTTACACCCAAGGGCCTATCGGCGTTGGCGTCGATGTCATCGGCCTGCTCGGGCTCAAGCTCGACAGCAGCCCGGACCGGGTCAACACCGGCCTGTTGCCGGTACAGAGCGATGGCCGCGCGGCCGATGAGTACAGCCGCCTGGAAGGCACGCTAAAGCTGCGCTACTCGAAGACCGAACTGCGCGTCGGCGAGCTACAACCAAACGTGCCGGTGCTGGTTTTCAGTGACATCCGTCTGCTGCCGCCCAGTTACCAGGGGGCGAGCTTCACTTCCGCCGAGATCAATGGCCTGACGTTGCAAGGTGGCCATCTGAGTTCCACTCATCTGCGCAACGAGGCCGGCGACGAGAAGATGCAGGCGATGCTCAGCTACGTGCCCCAGCGCCAGGCCAGCAGTGACGCGTTCAACTACGGTGGCGGCGATTACGTCTTCAACGAAAAACACACCAGCGTCAGCGCCTGGTACGGGCAACTGGAAGACATCTACCAGCAAGGCTTCCTGGGGCTGAAACACAGCCAGCCCCTGGGCAGTTGGACCCTGGGCGCCAACCTCGGCTATTTCGACGCGAAGGAGGATGGCAAGAAGCTGTTGGGCAATATCGACAACCAGGCGTTCTTCTCCCTGCTGTCGGCCAAGTACGGCGGCCATACCTTCTACGTCGGCTACCAGGGCATGTACGGTGAAAGCGCGTTCCCTCGGGTATTTGCCAACATCTCGCCGCTGGGCAACGAAGTGCCGACCTATGAATTCGCCTCCACCGACGAGCGATCCTGGCAGGCGCGCTACGACTACGACTTCGCCGCCCTCGGCGTGCCGGGGCTGACCAGCACCGTGCGCTACATCACCGGCAACAACGTCGACACCGGCAAGGGCTTCGAAGGCAAGGACCGCGAGCGCGACCTGGACCTCGGTTACGTCGTGCAGAGCGGGACTTTCGCAGGGCTTGGCGTCCGGGTGCGCAATGCCATGGCGCGCTCCAATTACCGCAGCGATATTGACGAGAACCGGCTGATCCTGAGCTACACCTGGACGTTGCTGTGAGTGAGGCGAGTATGAGCAATAGAGTCTGGGCACGATTGGCCCTGGTTACAGCGGGTGGCGCAGTTGTGCTGCTCGCTTTCGGCGACGGCATGCACCTGATGTATGCCGGCATCATCAACCTGTTGCTGCTGGCAGCGGCGGTGCTTTTTCAGCGTCAGCCAATACGGGTAGTCGAAGTGCTCGTGCAGCGGGAGCCGGATCCCGTGGTGTCCAGTGCGCCGGTCCCGCTACCGTCGTTGCCGGTGGTCGAGCCCGCTTGGCCGGGCGCCGAGGTAAAGGAGGCACTTGAACACTTGACGAGAGTGGTGCAACAAACCGAAGACGACATGCGCTTTGCCAACCAGCTGGCGCGTGGCGCGGGCGAACGGGTACAGGCCAGTGCCGTGAGCATGCAGTCTTCGGCTGCCGTGCTGGGGGATCTGGATCAGTATCTGCAGCGCCTGGATCAGGTGTTCGATGAACTGGGCAGCCAGTCGATTCGCATCGGTGCGATTGTCGGCAGCATCCAGGACATCGCCCGGCAGACCAATCTACTGGCGCTCAATGCCGCGATCGAGGCCGCACGGGCCGGTGATCATGGCCGGGGTTTTGCTGTGGTGGCAGACGAGGTGCGCAATCTGTCGCGCCAGGCAGCGGACTCCAGTGCGCAGATCCGGCAGATCGCCACAGGCCTGGAAAAGTCGGCACAGGATGCCCGTCAGGGCCTTGAACAGCTTACCGATTCGACGCGTTTGGGCCTGGACAAGGCCGAGGTCGCATTGCAGTCGATGGGGGAGTTACGCAGTGGCGCGGTGGCCAGGCTGGAAGTGGTCGAGCGCGTCATGCAACGGTTGGCCAGTTTGCACGAGTTGGCCCTGCAGGCAACCCGGATCGCGGTCTGAACAACCTGCTGTTTCGGCCTCTCAAACGCCCGAGCAACTGCCCATCACCCGGTAGGTCAACGTGTGACTTTCACCCTGATGGTCGATGTAAACCATCGTCGCCGGCACGACGTCGCATGCAGTCGAGGTATCGGTTACCGAAATGACCTTGGCGATATCCAGGGTTTGAGGTGCCGGGGCCGGATTGCTCTCGCCGGCCATTACGGCAGTTGTGGTCAGGGCCAGCAGCACGCTCAATAAAGTCTTCATGCTTTGTTCTCTTTCGTTGTTTGATGAGTCAATTTTATTCCTCTGCAGATACGGATAAAGAGGGCTGTACTTGATGCAGCGTTACATCAGATGCAACAGTCGTTGCCATGGGAGGGTTCATGGACTTGCTTAACAGCCTGCGTGTATTTGTGCGTGTAGCCGACGCAGGCAGCTTTACCACCGCCGCACAGGCGCTGGACTTTTCCACGGCGCAGGTGTCTCGGCTAGTGGCTGATCTTGAGCAGCACGTGCAGGCACGCCTGCTGCAGCGCACCACCCGCCGTTTGAGTCTGACCGAAGCGGGTGAACGCTTTCTGCTGCGGGCGCGGCAAATTCTGGACGACATGGCCGAGGCCACCGCGGAAGCGCGTGGCGCTCACCTCAAGCCCAGTGGCCGCTTGCGTTTGCATTGTTTGAACGGGTTGGGTGTTTTGATGACACCACTGATTGCCCGCTACTGCGAGCTTTACCCGGACGTGGTGGTTGAGCTGACCTTGTCACAGCGCAACCCCGACCCCCTTGAAGACGGACACGACGTGGTCATCTCCATTGCCCAGGAGTTGGAGGATTCACAATTCGTTGCCCAAACGGTAGGGCGCATTTTCAGCATGCTTTGCGCATCGCCTGTGTACATTGCGCGTCGGGGCCTGCCCACTCACCCGGAACAACTGAATCAACATAGCTGCCTGCGCATGCTTGACCCATTGTACGGCGATGAGTGGGCGTTCCGTGACAAGCAGGGCGAGGTTTCAGTGGTGCCCGGTAAAACCTTCCAGAGCAACGTTCCCGAGGCGATGGTCAATGCGTCGGAGGCCGGGATGGGCATCAGCCTGCTGCCGTTCTACACCGCCACCCGTTCGCTGCGCGAGGGCACGTTGGTGCGCGTGCTGGGGGACCACCGGCTCAGAGAGCGCAACGTCTATGCACTCTATCCTTCCAAGCGTTTTCTGGATGCCAAGGTGAGGACCTGGGTGGACTTTCTCAAGGCCGAATTGCCCGGGCTTTTTTCCGGGCATGAGATCACAGCCAATGATGTTCGGTATTGGGGAGTGGGCTAGCTGATAAGGTCAACATTCTCAGGCGGTGTCTTGGTGATTAGCCGACGCGTGGATTCGTTACTGCAAGGCCGATGAGCAAAAAAGCCTGGAGATGTTTTTCTCGCGATACTGTTTGGGCGTCATGAACAGTTTTTCCTGAAACAGTCGGGTCATATGGCTTTGGTCCGAGAACCCGCAATCCATGGCCACAGCTTTCAACGGAATATCGCGCACCGTCGACAAGATGCGCTCCGCCTTTTTCAAGCGGCGCGACTGAACGTACTGATGGGGAGATACGCCATACACCGCCCCGAACACTCGTACAAAGTAGGACGGACTCAGGTCGACGATGGCGGCCATGTCTTTGACCGAAATGGGGCAGGACAGATGCGAATCGATGTATTGCTGAAGCTGGTCGCGTTTGAGGTTTGTCAGGCGAGACGCTTGATCGCTGTCTCTGAGGTCACACCGCACGTACTGACGCAGCAGATGGATGCAAATCTGTATTTCCAACGTCTGAGCGAAGATGCTGCTCCCCGGTTCGCCACTCAGGCACTCCATTTCATAGGTCGCCATGAGTCTGGAGAGCTTCGCGTCGTTGACGAGCGGGCAGTGGTCGACAAAAACACCGTCAACATCCTGTTGAAAGACTTCATTGGCGACTTTGGCCATCATGGCTTGCGAAATGTAGATATGACTGACTTCGATATCGTTCATCCAGTACCACCTGGATGATTCGCCTCGGGTCAAAATGGTGACGTCGTTATCGCCAACGGACCATTTTTGCCATTGCTTGCCATCGTGGAAGCCCAGATTTGACGTGCCTGATTTCCATCTCACCAACTCGTAATCGCGCATGCACGGGATGCTGACTTCGGTTTTGTCAAAGCGGTAGCCCCGAATCGACACGCCATTATCAGGTGCGGTCTCAACGGTTCCCTTGATCGTTACTTCACCAGGGATAACGTCCAGCATTTTTTCTGGCGTTAGCAGGATGGCACTCATCACAACTCCCTTTTTATTTGTATTGGCTGTGGAGTTTTTATCAGTACTTAGCGGCTTTTGAACGTTGAAGGCATCGAGAGCACAGATTTAAAAATTAACACATCCTTCAAATTTTTATGCAAAACAGGCTTGCCATCGATCGGGGGAATTTCCACCGCTCGTCTGGCAAGCCTTTTCTTACTGCGCTTGGATTTCGTGGTCACCCGGCCCGGTCAAGTCCGGTCGCCAGCGGCGCAGGTGAGTGTGACGCTCATAGACTTGCGATGAGGGGTAAGTCACCAATTCAATCGTGCTTCCCCAAGGGGTGCGGGTGTACACGTAGCGATTACCTGGTCCGGCGTCACCACCCGGGAGGTCGCCGGGTCGGCTGAGCAGAACGCCGCCGGCCTTCTCGAGGCGATTGGCAGCGGCATCGATATCGTCAACGTAGATGCAGATGTGCTGAATACCAAAGTCGCTCGGAACAATCGGCTGCAACTGCTGGACGCCAGTGTAGGAAAACAGCTCCAGGTTGGGGCTGTTGCCCAGACGCAGCATCCGGATTGAGGCAATCACTGCACCGGGCGGAATGCCGAGTCCCGCTTCTACCTCAGGCCCTCCCAGGGGAGCGTCGAGCATGTCGTAAAGCTTCTCGGCACCAAAGGCCTCGACGAAGAATCGGGTTGCCGCTTCCATATCGGGAACGGTAATGCCTACGTGTTCAATTGCACGAACATTCATGACAACTCTCCTATTTTCGCCGCCGCCCAGAAACCGGATTGGGTCGCCTCATACATCCGCCCACCACGGGACCTTGTACCGATGCTGTGGACGCGAATGTCATCGACCGACTCCTCCAGAACCATTGAAGGCGCACGGGCGGTCGCCATGACTACGTAACCATCATCAGGCACCTTTGCTGCCGTGTTGATCGATACGTCCAGATGCTTGAGAAGGCCGGCGAGATGCTCGCGCTGCATATCATTGGTGTCGATACCCACGCTATCCGCGGGTGAAACAAGGCTGACCTTTTTGCCTTGCTCCGCCAGCCACAGGGCAGCGAACATTGCCGCCTCGGTTTCACCAAATACGGTGACCTCGTCCGTCACAGGCAAATTGGCGCTTGCCAGCATATCGGCCACATCCGGGCCGCGATCCTGCGCAACGGTACCGGTCGCAAGCAGTACGGTGTCCCATGGGCTCAGGTCCAAGTCAGCTGCATCGGTATTGAGATGAACGTCGACGCCTACGCGTTCGAGTTCGCTCTCGTAAAACGCAATCATGTTCTTGACCTCCATGCGAAACGGGCTCGCGGCTGCCCACGCATGGAGCTGGCCGCCGATGCGATCCGCTCTCTCGACCAACCTCACACTATGTCCACGCTCGGCAGCCAGTATCGCGGCCTCACAACCGGCCGGTCCGCCACCGACAATCAATACTCGCTCCTGTCTGGAAGCAGGGCGGCGAGCATCACTTGCGCGACGCTCCTGTCCGAGGGTCGGATTGATCACGCACTGGGTGCCTTTGCCGTTGAACATCCACCGCGAGATGCATTCATTGACCGCCAGGCAGCGGCGGACACTTTGCGGTTGCCCGCGCCGTGTCTTGTTGACTGTTTCGGGGTCCGCCAGGCCCGATCGACCCAGGGCCACAAAGTCGAGTTCGCCGTCAGACACCGCTTGTGCCATCTCGTCGAACAGCCAGGTAAGTCGACCGACACCGATCACCGGGATGGAGACACGCTGTTTCACCAGCTTGGCGTAGTTGACTAATGATCCTGGCGGGACCATCGGCAGCAACGTCATCGCGGTGTCGTAGTTCCCGGCACTGACATCCAGGGCGTCAACGTAAGGCTCGAGCATTTCGCAGAAGGCCAGGCCATCTTCCAGTGAGAGACCGCCCTTGTAAGGCTCCATCACGCTGAGCCGATACAGGATCGGATAATCCGCACCGACCTGTTCGCGAATCCCACGCACGACTTCGAGAGCGAAACGGGCACGGTTTTCCAGGGAGCCGCCCCAGCGGTCGGTGCGTTTGTTTGTGAAAGGGGAGAGAAACTGGCCGAGCAGATAGCCATGTGCACCGTGCAGCTCAACGGCATCGAAGCCAGCGGCCACCGCACGTCGGGCGCCCTGGACATACTTATCGATCAGTCCTGGAATTTCATGTTCTTCGATTGCACGCGGTGGGGTACCGAATGCGCTGGTGATACCGGCTGTCGGTGCCAGTGGTGGCTCGTTACGCTCTGTGTTGTTTTGGGAGTTCTGGCGCCCGGTGTGGTGCAGCTGCACGGCAATCTTCGCGCCTTCACCGTGGACCGCGTCGACCAGGTTGCTGAGTGCGCCAATGAACCTGTCATGGTCGATTCGCATCGGGTGACCCGCGGTGCGCCCGACCTCCCAATCGATAGAGGTATTCTCGGTGATGATCAGACCAACGCCGCCTCGGGCGCGGGCTCTATGGTATTCGATGAGCTTATCGAATACCTCACCGAAGGTGCTGGCGAACTGAGTGAAGATCGGTGCTTGCACGAAGCGATTGCGCAACTGCAAGGTGCCAATACGTCCGGGTTGGTAAAGCGCCGCGGCAGGGCCGTCTGAAATCACAAGGTTTCGGATGTCTGGGTGTGCCATTGCCATCTCCTCATTATTTTTTTTGTTTGAGGTTCAAGCATGGAATGAGTGCCGGCATGAGTATTGAACATTCATGTCGAGGCGTTGAAGAATCCTGCCTTGGCGTCGTAGCGGTACTTGTTCAGGTGGCTTAGTCCGAAAACAACTCGAACATCAGTTGGCGAAGCCAACGATTGGCGGGGTCTTTGTTATAGCGTGCGTGCCAGAACAGGTTGATTTCGATGTTCGGCAGTTCCACAGGCGTCGGTAGAACCGCGAGGCCAAAGGGTTGTTCGCAACTGCTGGCGAATCGTTCAGGCACTGTTGCCACTAAGTTAGTGCGTTGAAGGATGTGGCCAACTGCAACAAAATGGGGGACTTCCAGGCGAATGTTGCGCTCGATGCCGGCCCGCGCCAGAAACGTATCGACTTCGCCGTGTCCTGTGTTCGCCGCTACCACGCGAACGTGCTCATAACTGCAAAAGCGCTCAAGCGTTAACGGTTCCCGGGTAGCGGGGTGATCCTTACGGCACATGCAGACATAGCGATGGTGAAACAGGCGCTGCTGAAAAAAACCGGCTTGCAGGTGTGGCAGTAATCCAACGGCGAGGTCGATCGCACCGTTTTGCAACCCTTCGGCCAGGGTATCGGATGTGTTGCGCAGCGTGCTGATCGAACAGCCCGGCGCGCGTTCAGCCAGCGCGTCCATCAGCCTTGGCATGAAGTAGATTTCACCAATATCGGTCATTGCCATGGTAAATCGGCGATTGCTGTTGAGCGGGTCGAACGTATCCTGTCGGCTCAGTGCATCGCGTAAGGTCTGAATGGCCAGTGCGACGGGTTCGGCCAACTGCCGGGCATAAGGAGTGGGCTCCATTCCCTGATAAGTGCGCACGAAAAGCTCGTCGTTCAAGGCGACACGCAGGCGTTTCAACGCGTTGCTGACAGCGGGCTGGGTCAGATCGAGATTATCCGCCGCCGTCGATACCCGCCGGTCAACCAGCAGTTGGTTAAATACCAGCAGAAGATTGAGGTCAAGCTCACGTAATTCCATAACGCCTCGTGCAGATTGTGCGCTCATAAGGGCGATAAATTTTCGCCCGTCTTTGGGTCTGCACCGCTCCGAAATTGCCGCTGCAAGAGCCAAAGCCTAACAAGTGCCAGACCGCCGCGTCCATCGTGGGATCGATAGGACTTTTGCTCGCCTTCGATCTTTATTCACGTTCGAAATAGTGCCTATTCAGCTGGCTGCATTTATCACGGTCGATCGTTTGCCCATGATCGAATCCATGCCCGGTTCTGAACGCTCCGCGTCCAATGGGCAGCTCGCAATTTTCCGGAGGCGCCAGATCCTCCGGCTCTATAACAATGACAAGAAGAGCGAAGCCATGCGTACGATAGATGTGTCAGCCCTAATTGACGGGGCACGGTTCAATGCCTTCCATGCGCGCGTACTGTTCTGGTGCGCGCTGATCATCATTTTCGACGGTTACGATCTGGTCATCTATGGGGTCGTGCTGCCCTCATTGATGTCCGAGTGGGGCCTCAGTTCGTTGCAGGCTGGTGCGCTGGGCAGTTGCGCGTTGGTGGGCATGATGCTGGGGGCACTGTTTTTCGGTTCACTGTCCGATCGTATAGGTCGACGCAAAACCATCATGATGTGTGTCGCCATCTTCAGTGGCGTCACAGCGATCAACGGCTTGGCGCAGAGCCCGGAGGCGTTTGCGTTGTGCCGGTTTATCGCCGGTCTTGGCATCGGCGGGGTGATGCCCAACGTTGTGGCGTTGATGAACGAGTACGCGCCAAAGAAATCCCGTAGCACCCTGGTGGCGATCATGTTCAGCGGCTACTCGTTGGGCGGAATGCTATCGGCAGGCCTGGGCATGGTGCTCATCCCGCAATGGGGATGGCAAGCCGTGTTCTATGTAGCGCTGATCCCTCTGATGGCCTTGCCTTTTTTAATACGCCAATTGCCTGAGTCGATGGATTTTCTACTGCGCACCGGGCAGTCCGTGAAGGCTCAAAATCTATTGGCACAAGCCGAGCCGTCTTACGTACCCACTCCCAATGACCAGTTGAACCAAATGGTCGCCAAAGGCACGAAAGTGTCGATTGCGCAGCTGTTCCAGGACGGGCGCAAGGTGAACACTTTCATGCTGTGGCTGGCGTTTTTCTGTTGTTTGCTGATGGTTTACGCACTGAGTTCCTGGCTGCCGAAACTGATGACGGCCGCAGGCTACGGATTGAACTCCAGCCTGGCGTTTCTGCTGGCACTAAACGTCGGCGCGATTATTGGCGCAGTGGCCGGTGGGTGGCTGGGGGACCGCATTGGAATCGCCAAGGTCTTGTTCGCGTTTTTCAGTTGTGGAGCGTTAGCCCTGAGCCTGTTGGCGCTCAAGGCGCCGTTACCCGTTCTTTATCTGCTTATCGCCATCGCCGGGGCCTGCACCATTGGTACGCAAATACTGGCCAACGCTTGCACCGTGCAGTATTACCCCGCGCACATAAGGTCTACCGGGCTTGGCTGGGCAATGGGTGTCGGGCGTACCGGGGCCATCATCGGTCCGTTGCTGGGTGGGGCACTGCACGCTTCATCACTGCCACTGCAGGCCAGCTTTCTCATCTTCGCCTTACCAGGATTGGTAGGGGCCATCGCTATTCTGGTGTTTCTGATTCAGAACGCTCCAGGCCGTCAGGCTGCTTTATCCCGGCAACCGGCGCAGTAACCCTTGCAGCAAAAGACGAGCCCCGAGAGGGCTCGTCCGGCCGATGCCTGTTCGACCTGGCGAGTAATATTCACAACCATGATGGGGTGTATGGGAGTTGCGGTATTTATCAATAGCGCTCGGATGGCGATGATTTGCTTACTCCAATAACAATCAGCCTCATGGGTAACTTGCTATGCGTACTTCTCAATCCAAACTGCAAATCGGCATTGTTGGCGGCGGTATCGCCGGGGTCGCTCTGGCCTTGGACCTTTGCCGTCATTCCCACCTCGACGTGCAATTATTCGAATCGGCGCCTGCCTTTGGCGAGGTCGGAGCGGGTGTCTCGTTCGGCGCCAACGCCGTTCGTGCCATTGCGGGCCTGGGTATTGCCGAACCCTACCGCAAGATTGCCGACCAGACGCAGGATCCCTGGCAGGACATCTGGTTCGAATGGCGTCGTGGTGAAGATGCCGGTTATCTGGGCGCAAGCCTGGCCGAAGGGGTAGGGCAGTCATCGGTACACCGTGCTGACTTCCTCGATGCGCTGGCCAGCCAGTTGCCGGACGGAATCGCTCAATTCGGCAAGCGCGCCGTCAGCGTGGAGCAGGATGCCGAACAGGCTCGCGTCGTGTTCACCGATGGCACTGAGCATCGCTGCGACCTGTTGATCGCCGCGGACGGTATCAAGTCATCGATTCGTGATCATGTTCTCAACGGTCTTGGTCAACCCCTGGTGGCGCCGCGTTTCAGTGGTACCTGCGCCTATCGCGGGATGATCGACAGTCAACAGTTGCGCGCGGCCTACCGCGCCCGGGGTGTCGATGAACACTTGATCGACGTCCCGCAGATGTACCTGGGGCTTGATGCACATATCCTCACTTTCCCCGTCAAACAAGGCCGACTCATCAACGTTGTGGCCTTCATTTCCGATCGCAGTCGTCCTGATCCAACCTGGCCAAGCGATGCTCCGTGGGTACGCAATGCCAGCCAGGAAGAAATGCTCTCTGCCTTCAACCATTGGGGAGACGCTGCTCGGGTTCTGCTCGAATGCATTCCATCCCCCACGCTTTGGGCGCTGCATGAACTCGATGAGTTGCCAGGTTACGTGCACGGCCGCGTGGGTCTGATCGGCGATGCTGCGCATGCGATGTTGCCACATCAGGGCGCTGGAGCAGGTCAGGGCCTGGAAGACGCCTGGCTTCTGGCGCGATTGCTGGCCGATCCGCAGGTCCTGGACAGCCAGCCACAGGCGGTGCTCGAAGCCTACGACGCCATCCGTCGTCCCCGTGCCTGCCGTGTGCAGCGTACCTCCTGGGAAGCCGGGGAGCTTTATGAAATGCGTGATCCAGCGGTGGCCGATGACGAACAACTGCTGAGCAAAACCCTCGCCGAGCGTTTCGACTGGCTATGGAATCACGACATGCAGTCCGACCTTCAAGAGGCCCGTGCCCAGTTGGGCTGGCGAGCGGTCGCCTAATGATTTGAACCGACACGCAGGGAGGGAGCGCCGAGCGGCTCTCTTCGTGGGTGGATACCAATAAGATCAGGTGAATCGAAATGACAGTGAAAATTTCTCAACTGCCGCAATTGCAGCAATTCTTCCGAGAAGCCTCTGGGCTGGACAACAATGCAGGCGATCCGCGCCATAAGCAGATTGTCTTGCGGTTGCTGCAGGAAGTCGCCCGAGTGATCGAAGATCTGCAGATCAGCGACGATGAATTCTGGGGCGCGGTGGACTACGTAAACCGCCTGGGCGCCAGAAACGAAGCAGGTTTGCTGGTCGCCGGGCTTGGCATCGAACACTTCCTTGATCTGCTGGCGGATGCCAGGGACGCTGAAGCGGGTCGAACCGGTGGCACCCCACGGACAATTGAAGGCCCGTTGTACGTCGCCGGTGCACCACTGTGTGAGTACCAAACTCGAATGGATGATGGGACCGAGGATGGCACAGCAACGGTGATGTTTCTGGAAGGGCGTGTAACCGACCTGAACGGTCAGCCGATCGCTGGGGCCACCGTGGATTTGTGGCAAGCCAACACCCAAGGCAACTACTCCTACTTCGACAAAAGCCAATCTGAATTCAACTTGCGTCGCCGGATTCTCACGGACGCCAATGGATGCTACCGGGCTCGCAGCATCGTGCCTTCGGGCTACGGTTGCGATCCAGCCGGCCCGACTCAGGAATGCCTCGATCACTTGGGCCGCCACGGTCAGCGACCCGCGCATATCCATTTCTTCATTTCTGCCCCTGGGCATGAACATCTGACCACCCAGATCAATCTGTCGAATGACAAGTACCTGTGGGACGACTTCGCCTATGCGACGCGTGACGGATTGATCGGTGAAGTTCGCTTTGTGGAAGACGAGGAACGAGCTGCCGCCATGGGAGTGGCAGGGCGCTTCGCCGAGATGACTTTCAATTTCAGCCTGCGTCCGGCTGCCAGCGAACAAGCAACCCATCGCAGCCAACGCCCGCGTGCGTTGCAGTCTGCTTGACCAACCGACGTTCACTCGACGTCGACGAACCACTTCAAGGAGACAACGATGTCCCGGACTGATGCACAATCGATGAACATCCGTGCCGCAGTATTGCGCACCTCGGGAGCCCCTTTGCAAATTGAGGATGTCTTGCTCGAGGCTCCTCGGCCAACCGAAGTGCGCGTGCGTGTGGTCGCTACAGGTGTTTGCCACACTGACATGGTGGTGCGTGATCAGCTGTTTCCCACTCCTCTGCCCATTATTCTCGGTCATGAAGGTGCCGGTGTCGTCGATGCAGTCGGTTCTGCCGTGACGACGGTACAACCGGGCGATCACGTGGTCATGACGTACATGTCCTGCGGTCTTTGCCTGCCTTGCGAAACAGGCCACCCGGCGCACTGCACACACATGCACCCGTTGAACTTTGGTGGTGGCCGACTAGATGGCACCACCTCCGCTTGCGCATGTGGCAGCGACCATGCCATCCACGACCATTTCTTTGGCCAATCCTCGTTTTCCACTTACACGATCGCCAATGAGCGCAACGTCGTCAAAGTCCCAAAGCAGGCACCACTGGAACTCTTGGGGCCGCTGGGTTGTGGTATTCAGACGGGCGCAGGATCAGTGCTCAATGCACTCAGGGTTGATGCAGGATCGAGCTTCGCCGCCTTTGGTGCAGGCGCGGTCGGGCTGGCGGCGGTAATGGCGGCGAAGGTCGCTGGCGCCACGACCATCATTGCTGTGGACGTCACTCCGAGTCGGCTGGAACTGGCTCTCGAACTGGGAGCGACCCATGTCATCAATAGTCGCGAAGAAGATCCGGTTCAACGCATTCAGGCCATCACCCAGGGCGGTGTCAATTATAGCCTTGAATGCTCTGGTCGCTCCGAGGTGTTGCGCCAGGCGATCGACTCGGTCACCACGCTTGGCACCTGTGGCATTGTCGGCGCTACCCAAATGGGTACCGAGGTCGCCTTCAATATCAACGACGTGATGATTCCCGGCAAACGCATCATGGGCATCGTGCAAGGCGATGTCGTTGCCAATGCCTTTATTCCGAAGCTGGTTGATCTGTTCCTGCAGGGCCGATTCCCCTTCGACAAGCTATGCAAGTTTTATGAGTTCGATGAGGTGAACCAGGCGATGGCCGATAGCGAGCGCGGTATCACCATCAAACCGATTCTCCGTATGCCAGTCCCTGCTTCGGTCTAACTTTTTCGATCTGCCAAGGAACCAGCAATGACCGTTCAAATCGTAATAGACAATCAAAAGCTCGACGCCTCCAATGGCAAGACTTTCCAGCGCATCGATCCGCTCAGTGCCGCGACCGTGAGTGTAGGTGCAGCCTGCAGCGTCGAGGACGCCATCCGTGCTGCCGAGTCTTCCCAGCGCGCTTTTCAAACATGGTCAAAAACCGGGCCAACCGAACGCCGCCGCATACTGCTAGCGGCAGCCGATGCCCTGGAATCGAAAATGGCGCAGTTCTGCTCGGTCATGGCCGAGGAGATTGGCGCTTCGCAACTCTGGGCACAATTCAACGTGGGAGCATCGGCCAACCTGCTGCGTGAAGCTGCAGCCCTGACCACACAAATCAAAGGCGAAACCATACCTACCGACAAGCCCGGCGCACTGTCGATGACGTTGCGCCAACCGGTGGGCGCCATACTGAGTATCGTGCCTTGGAACGGGCCGGTCATTCTTGGCGCACGGGCTATTGCCTACCCACTGGCGTGTGGCAATACGGTGATCTTCAAGGGTTCTGAAAGCAGCCCACGTACGCATGCGTTGCTGGCCGAAGCCTTTTACGATGCCGGTTTGCCGGCGGGGGTATTGAACTTTCTGATCAGCGCGCCAGAAGACGCGTCTGCGGTGACTGAAGCACTGGTCGCTCATGACGTTGTGCGTCGAGTGAATTTCACCGGTTCGACCAAGGTTGGCCGCATGATCGCCCAGACGTGCGCCAGTCATCTCAAGCGCTGCCTCCTGGAACTGGGTGGTAAAGCACCTTTTGTTGTTCTGGACGATGCGGATATCGACGGAGCAGTCAACGCGGCCGTTTTCGGAGCCTTCCTTTATCAGGGTCAAATCTGCATGTCGACCGAGCGTTTCGTGGTCGATGAAGCGGTTGCCGAGCAATTCGTTTCTCGTTTTGCAGAACGCGTAAAGTCGCTGGAAACGGGCGTTCCATCGACGTCGCCAAGTTGCGTGATAGGCCCGATGATCGGCCAAGGCTCGGTACAACGGATCAATCATTTACTCGACGACGCCATCGGCAAGGGCGCTGTCATCGTGGCTGGCGGCCTGGCCGAAAATGCTTTGATGGGCCCGACGCTGGTCGATCGGGTTACCCGTGAGATGTCGATTTACGACGAAGAGACCTTTGGTCCCGTTACAACGATCGTACGGGTGAAGGGTGCCGAGCAAGCGCTCGAGGTCGCCAACGACACCGCCTACGGACTTTCCTCTTCAATCTTCAGTCGCGATGTGACACGGGCATTGGAGTTAGCGGGCCGACTGGATGCTGGCTGTGTACACATCAATGGCGCCACCGTGCAAAACGAACCGCAGGCCCCTTACGGCGGAATGAAGAAAAGCGGCTACGGACGCTTCGACGGCAGTGCAGTCATTGAAGAGTTTACCGAGGTCAAGTGGGTCACGGTTGAACCTTCCAACCAGCCGTACCCTTTCTAAGTTTGAAACCGGCGCGTAATGCGCCGGTTTTTTTATCCCTCCGATGCCAAGCATCGGCAATCCTGCTGGGATTACAAAGCGTTACTGCTTTTGCGGGTCAAACTGCTTGTCCCTGATAAACAGCGCCGGAATCACGCCACAGATGAAGTAGGCCGCGCCCATGACCAGGAAACCCACGCCGATTGAACCGTGGGAGGCGAGGAACCCAATTGCAGCCGGCGCAATCGCTGCGCCCAGGCGCCCGATATTGTACGCACCGCCGACGGCGGACCCTCGAAACTTGGCCTCGAAGCTTTCGGTCATGTACGTGGCATTCACTCCGTAAGGAATGCCGTACAAAAAGCCGAACACCACCAGCATCCACAAGATGTTTTCCGGGCTTTGGAAGAGCACGATCACCGGCAGGAATACCGCAGTCCCCAGGGCACCAAAAGCAAATACAGTACGACGTCCGATACGATCAGCGGCCAGGCCAGCTAGAACTTTGCCGAGGATCATGGCGGTGTAGGTGCCGACCATATAACCCGTCATGGATTTGAGATTCAAGCCCAGTTCGCTCTCTAGGTACGTCGGCATCCAGTTGTTCACACCGTAGTAGCCGAACTGCAAAAAGCCGGCCGTCAGAGCCCAGAAAATAAACATCCTGCTAGCTTTTGGATCACTGAAAATCAGCTTGTACATGCTTTCGCGCTTTTTGGAGAGCAGGCTTTGGGTACCGGTGAGTTTGTTCCTGGCGCGCTCCGTCTGAGCGTTGATCCAGGCCTGTGGCTCAGGCACGAAATGCTGCATCACCACAGCCAGTATCACCGGGATAATCGCGATGTAGAAGAGCCAGCGCCAACCGTGGCTCGGCAGTATCCAGCCCGCCAGCAGCGTCGCAACGATATACCCCACCGACCACCCTGCCTGTAGCGTGCCGAGTACAGTTGTGCGGTAGCGGGTGGGCACGTATTCCGACATCAGCGTATTGCAAGCCACATACAGTGCCCCGATCCCCAGGGAGGCCACGAAACGGGTGATCGCGAATTGCCAATAACTATGCGTTAGGCCCAGTACCGCCGTGCCTACGGAAAACAGCGTGATACTCCAGACCACCGTTTTCACCCGACCGAAACGATCGCAGGCCCAGCCACCGTAGATGCCACCAATGGCCATCCCGGCCAAGGTGAAACTTCCCAGACTGCCGGCCTCAACGTTGCTCAGGCCGAACTCGGCCTTCAGGCTGCTGAGGCTGTAGGAAAGCAGCATCAGATCGGCACCGTCGATCAGCAATCCAAGAAAACAGAAGATGAATACCAGCACCCAGGTACTGGTTTTGGCGTGCGAAGTCACGCTCGCCTGAGCTGCAGCGTCCATGGTGATACCTTTTTGTATTTATTGGAGGAGGGCACTTGAACCGGAAATTGAAAGCCCGTGACCTCAGCTTTGAGCGTCGCGAATCATGTTGCGCGCGATAACGATTTGCTGGATCTGGGTCGTGCCTTCGTAAATGCGGAATAGACGAACATCCCGATAGAAGCGCTCGATGGCGTATTCGCTCACATAGCCGGCGCCACCATGAATCTGCACGCAGCGGTCGGCGACACGACCGCACATTTCAGTGGAGAACATCTTGGCGCAGGAGGCTTCAGTGCTGACGTTACGTCCATCGTCACGCTTGCGTGCAGCGTCCAGCACCATGCAACGACTCGCATAGATTTCAGCCTTGCTGTCAGCGAGCATGGCCTGGATCAGTTGAAACTCGGCGATCGGTTTGCCGAACTGTTTGCGCTCCATTGCGTAGCGCAAGGCATCGTCGAGCATTCGCTCAGCAGCACCAATACTCAGGGCTGCAATATGCAGGCGCCCCTTGTCGAGCACTTTCATGGCGGTCTTGAAGCCTACGCCTTCGACACCTCCAATGAGTTGGCTGGCGGGGACACGTGCATTTTCGAATATGACGTCGCAGGTGTGTGCCCCCTTGTGACCCATTTTGTGGTCAGGCTTGCCTAGGGAAACACCGGGTGTGCCGCGCTCGACAATAAACGCGCTAATGCCGGCGGCGCCTTTGATCTCAGGATTGGTTCGAGCCATCACCGTATAGATTCCGGCGTGCGGGGCATTGGTGATAAAGCGCTTGGTGCCATTGAGAATGTAGCTGTCGCCTTCACGCACCGCGGTGGTTTTCAGTGAAGCGGCGTCCGAGCCCGCATCTGGCTCAGTCAGGCAGAAGGAGCTGAGCAACTCGCCGCTGGCCAGTTTTGGCAGGTAGTGATGCTTCTGCTCGTTAGTGCCATCCAGGAGGATACCGATTGAGCCGATACCGTTATTGGTTCCGATGTAGGAGCGAAACGCCGGTGAAGTGCGACCCAGTTCGAAGGCAATATTGACCTCTTCCTCCATCGTGACACCCAAGCCACCAAACTCTTCCGGAAGCGTCAGGCCAAACAGGCCCATTTCCCGCATCTGCTCGACGATGTCCTGGGGGATTGCGTCGGTGTCAGCTACCTCATTTTCCCGGGGAATCAGCACTTCGCTGACGAACTGACGAAGGGAATCCAACAGAATCTGCAGGGTTTCGGTATCACGGATCATGTGCGCTCCTGAGGCTCGCAAGCGAGCCGTTTTGTTAGAGCGCCGTTACTCCGTTGCGTCAGCGAGCAGCGGCGCCAATGTTATTGACCATGTTGATCAGGCGAGGCCCGATATCGTCCATGAGCTGTTCACGGGGAAGCTGAAAGCTCGGTCCACCGCAGTTGAAGGTCAGTAACCCGTACTGCGGGTGTAGCAATGGCACTGCAACGGAGTTGACGTCACGGTGCCACTCACCGATCGACAGGCAGAAGCCGTAGTCGGCGAAATCCCTGAACGCTTTGTCCAGCCCCTTACGAATGGCTGGCCACTGCTCCGATTCGCGCTGGCGAATGTGATCGAGCAGAAATTCCCGCTCGGTTTCCGGCATTGCAGCAAGGCAGGCGCGACCCACCGAACTCTGTGCCAGGGGCAAATAACTGCCGATCTGACGACGCATGGTCATGTTGCCCTGGCCCTGGACTACATCCAGGTACACCATCTGCAGTCGATCGCGGGCGGCCATGGCGACGGCGGCCTGAGCGTGATTGGCCAACTCTTCCATCAAGGGATGAGCCACCGTGCGGATCGCCAGATTCGACAACATGGCGTAACCGAAACCCAATACACCCACGTCCAACTGATACTTGCCTGAATGCACTTCACGTTTGAGGCAGCCCAACCGCATCAACGTATTGGTCAGACGCGTTACGGTCGGTTTGGGCAGTCCGGTCATTCGCGCCAGGTCCTGATTGCCGAGTACGTTTTCGCGCGGGGTGAAACACCTCATCAATTCAAGCCCGCGAGCTAACGCCGTTACGAACTGGCCACCGCTTTCGTCTTCGCTCAGCGCGCTGGCGGGATCGAGCATGCCCATCTTCAACAAGCCGATTTCATCTGTTCCTTTCGACTGGCCCACGGCCTGGTGATCTGCCTTGTTGCGACCCATGGTAGAACCTCGCTTTCAAGAAATGCAAGAAAATAAAATATAGTTTCGCTAGACGAAATTATATTTGCTGCCTTTAAAAAAACCAATCTATTTATTTTTCAGGCTTAAACACCTGTAAACAAAGGACTAAAGCAGATTTATTGGTTTTCCTGTTTACAGCGATTTAGAAGCGTATCTATGATTGATCGTAATTACGGTACTCAGTTTCGTATAGCGAAATACAAATAAGAGGTAGCTATGGACTCCCGACTCAACGCTGTAGTGGATTTGCACATTCGCGATAATGCCGTCGCTGTCGTACAGATCCAGCGGCCCGAGGCCAGGAACGCGCTCAACAGCGCAGTGCGCGAACAGCTGGCAGCAATCTTTCGCTCTTTGACCAGCAATGAGCAGGTGCGCGCGATCGTCCTCACCGGTGGTGAACAGTGCTTTGTCGCCGGGGCCGACATCCGCGAGTTCGCCGAGGCCAGCCCTATCGAGATGTATCGCCGCCACACGGAGTACTTGTGGGAGGCCATCGCTCGTTGCCCTAAACCTGTGATCGCAGCGGTGAATGGTTTCGCCCTGGGAGGCGGCTGCGAATTGGCGATGCACTGCGACATCATCGTTGCCGGACAATCGGCGCGTTTCGGTCAACCGGAGGTCAAGCTTGGCCTCATGCCGGGAGCGGGTGGCACCCAGCGCCTGATTCGTGCCGTCGGCAAATTCCAGGCGATGCGTATCGCACTGACGGGCTGTCTGGTCCCAGCCCCCGAAGCGCTTGCCATAGGCATGGTCAGCGAAGTGGTGAGTGACGAACGCACAGTACCGCGAGCACTTGAACTGGCTGCTGAAATAGCCGCCTTGCCGCCGCTGGCTGTCGCACAGATCAAGGAGGTGATGTTGCTGGGTGCTGACTTGCCCCTCGACAGCGCGCTTGCGTTGGAGCGCAAGGCGTTTCAGTTGCTGTTCGATTCCAGGGATCAGAAAGAGGGTGCCAGTGCCTTCCTTGAAAAACGTAAAGCCACCTTCTCGGGAGAGTGATTCATGACACGCGAGATCAACCATATGGCGATTGTCGGGGCTGGCATCATGGGCACCGGCATTGCCCAGATTGCAGCCCAGGCTGGTATTGAGGTCCTGCTGTTTGATAACCGCGAAGGCGCTGCCCAGTCGGCTCGCGATAACCTGGAACAGACCCTGAAAAAACTGGTGGGCAAGGGCAAGGTCCTCGCCGCGGATGCACAGGCCGCACTCGACCGCCTGCGTGTAGCGACCGATATGACCGAGCTAAAGGATGTCGACCTGGTCGTCGAAGCGATTATCGAGCGCCTTGATGCCAAGCAAGCCTTGCTCGCACAACTTGAAGCAGTCGTCGGTGACGATTGCATTCTTGCAACCAATACCTCATCGCTGTCTGTGACCAGCATCGCACGGGAATGTCGGCGCCCTGAGCGTGTCGCCGGGTTTCATTTCTTTAACCCGGTGCCACTTATGAAAGTCGTTGAGGTCATCGACGGGCTGGCCAGTGATCCGCAAGTAGGTGATCGCCTGCAGGCGTTGGCATCGCGCATGGGGCATCGTGGAATTCGGGCCAAGGACACACCTGGTTTCATCATCAACCACGCGGGACGAGCCTACAGCACCGAGGCGTTGCAAATCCTCAAGGAGGGCGTGACTGAGCCCGCCGAAATCGACCGAATCCTGCGTGAAGGACTGGGTTTTCGCATGGGACCGTTGGAGTTGTTCGACCTTACGGCCCTGGATGTCTCGCATCCGGTGATCGAGTCTATCTACAACCAGTTTTACCAGGAGCCTCGATATCGCCCGGCAGCGCTGACGCGTCAGATGCTTGAGGCTGGTTATGTCGGTCGCAAGGTTGGGCGTGGTTTTTACCGATACGCCAACGGCCAAATGGTTGATGCCCCCCCGGCGCAGTCAGTGCCAGTCGTGGAGACTCTACCACCCGTGTGGTTGGGTACCGAGAACGAGGTCGATCGTGCCAATCTGACTGCTTTGCTCGAGAAGTTAGGCGCGGAGGTAGAGCAGGGCGCCACACCGTCCAGCAAAGCTCTCTGCTTGCTGGCGCCCTACGGTTTGGATGCGACCGGTGCCGTGGAACACTTTGACACTGACCCGACCCGCACGGTGTGCATCGACCCGTTGCTAGACAGCGCTCGCTACCGCACGTTGATGTTGAACCCGGCAACCCAAGTCGACATGCGCAATGCCGCGCATGCATTGCTCGCTCGCGATGGCGTCGGCGTGAGCGTGATCAACGACAGTGTCGGCTTCGTCGCCCAACGCGTGCTGGCAATGATCGTCAACCTGGCTGGCGATATCGTCCAACAGCGCATCGCCAATGTCGAAGACCTCGATGAAGGTGTTCGACGGGGGCTGGGCTATCCGCAGGGACCGTTGGCCTGGGGTGACAGTGTCGGCAGCAAACGCTTGCTGACCATCCTGGAGCGCATGACCAATTTGACCGGGGATCCGCGTTACCGACCGGGCCCTTGGCTGCGCCGACGCGCGACCCTCGGCCTGTCGCTGTGCCATGGCGAATGCCCACAAATAAAGGTGGTATGAAATGGGTGCTTTGACGGGATACCGCGTGCTCGACTTGAGCCGTGTGCTGGCAGGTCCCTGGTGTGGCCAGACCCTGGCCGACCTGGGAGCCGAAGTCATCAAGGTTGAACGACCGGGTGTGGGTGACGACACTCGTGGCTGGGGGCCACCATGGATGAAGGGCCAGAACGATGAGGCTACAAACGAAGCCTCCTATTACCAATCGACCAACCGTGGCAAGTTGTCGGTGGCGCTGAACCTGGCGAGCGCCGAAGGTCAGGAACTGGTGCGTGCGCTGGCTAATTCCTGCGATGTGCTGATCGAAAACTATAAAGCCGGCTCGTTGGCCAAATACGGACTGGATTATGCCTCTTTGTCCCGGCTCAATCCGCGGCTGGTGTATTGCTCGGTGACCGGCTTCGGGCAGACCGGGCCACGGGCGGCGGAGCCTGGTTATGACTTCATCATCCAGGGAATCGGTGGGCTGATGAGCATCACCGGGGAGCGTGATGACCTACCCGGTGGCGGGCCACAGAAAGTTGGCGTGGCGTTTTCTGACCTGATGACAGGGCTCTACTCTACAGTTGCTATACAGGCCGCATTGCTCAGTCGCGAGAAGACTGGCATGGGGCAGCACGTCGATATGGCGCTGCTTGACGTTCAAGTCGCCACGCTGTGCAACCAGAGCCAGAACTTCCTGGCTTCCGGTAAATCTCCAGGTCGCTACGGCAACGCCCACGCCAACATAGTGCCGTATCAGGTGTTTCGCGCCAGTGACCAGGATTTCGTGATCGCCTGCGGCAACGACTCCCAGTTCGGTGCACTGTGCGAGGCTATCGGTTTGGCGGACCTTCCTCTAGACCCTCGCTTTGCGCGCAATGCGGACAGAGTGACGAATCGGGAGGCAATCATCGAGATTCTTGCGCAACACTTTCTCGCTGCCACCGCCGATGAGTGGGTGCGGCGTATTCACCCGCAAGGCGTGCCAATTGGTGTGATCAATAGCATTGCCCAGGCACTGGATGAGCCGCAGGTGAAGGCGCGCAATATGCTGGTGAACATCCCCCATCCGCTAAAGGCCGATTTCGTTACCGTGGGCAGCCCCATCAAGCTATCGGGCACGCCGGTGGAGTATCTGCGCCCGGCACCGATGTTAGGTGAACATACCGATGAAGTCCTCAAGCGTCAGTTGGGACTGGACGATGAGCGCCTTGCCGAATTGAAGTCACGCGGCGTCATCGAGCAACTGGGCGAACGCTGATATACATGACCTCGCACGCCACCTGAGCTGCCGGGGCAATTTTTACCATTGGAGTCTGTCATGAAAGTCCTCGTAGCCATCAAGCGCGTGGTCGACTACAACGTGAAAATCCGCGTCAAGGCGGACAATAGCGGCGTCGACCTCGCCAACGTCAAGATGTCGATGAACCCGTTCTGCGAAATCGCAGTGGAAGAAGCCGTACGCCTGAAAGAACTCTCTATAGAAGAAGGGCGCGTTGCGACTGAAATCGTCGTCGTCTCCGTCGGCCCGTCCACCGCTCAAGAGCAACTGCGCACCGCGCTGGCTCTGGGTGCCGATCGCGCCATCCTCGTCGAATCCGCCGAAGATCTGACTTCCCTGGCCGTTGCCAAACTGTTGAAAGCGGTTGTCGACAAGGAACAGCCTCAACTGGTGATCCTTGGCAAACAAGCCATCGACAGCGACAACAACCAGACTGGCCAAATGCTTGCTGCGTTGAGCGGTTACGGTCAGGGCACCTTCGCTTCCAAAGTTGAAATCAGCGGCGACAGCGTAGCTGTCACCCGCGAAATCGACGGCGGCGCGCAGACCGTTTCCCTGAAACTGCCGGCCATCGTCACCACCGACCTGCGTTTGAACGAGCCGCGCTACGCGTCCCTGCCAAACATCATGAAAGCCAAGAAGAAGCCTCTCGAAGTGCTGACTCCGGACGCTTTGGGCGTTTCCACCGCCTCCACCAACAAGACCGTGAAAGTCGAAGCGCCTGCTGCACGCAGCGCGGGTATCAAGGTCAAGTCGGTGGCTGAACTGGTCGAGAAACTGAAAAACGAAGCGAAGGTAATCTAAATGACTATCTTGGTTATTGCTGAACACGACAACAAAGTGCTGGCTCCGGCCACGCTGAACACCGTTGCTGCCGCTGCCAAAATCGGCGGCGACATCCACGTGCTGGTTGCAGGCCAGGGCGCTGGCGCCGTGGCTGAAGCCGCTGCGAAAGTCGCAGGCGTAGCTAAAGTGCTGGTAGCCGATAACGCTGCCTACGCTCACCAGCTGCCGGAAAACGTTGCTCCTCTGGTTGCCGAGTTGGGCAAGGGCTACAGCCACATCCTGGCTGCCGCCACTTCCAACGGCAAAAACATCCTGCCGCGCGTCGCCGCTGCACTGGACGTTGACCAGATCTCCGAGATCATCTCGGTCGAAAGCGCTGACACCTTCAAGCGTCCGATCTATGCCGGTAACGCCATCGCTACCGTCCAGTCGAACGCTTCCGTGAAAGTGATCACCGTGCGTGCCACCGGTTTCGACCCGGTTGCCGCTGAAGGTGGTTCGGCTTCGGTTGAATCCGTTGGCGCTGCCCACGACGCGGGCATCTCCAGCTTCGTTGGCGAAGAATTGGCCAAGTCCGATCGTCCGGAACTGACCGCTGCCAAAATCGTCGTTTCCGGCGGTCGCGGCATGCAGAACGGTGACAACTTCAAACACCTGTACGCCCTGGCCGACAAGCTGGGCGCTGCCGTCGGTGCTTCGCGCGCCGCAGTCGACGCAGGTTTCGTACCGAACGACATGCAGGTCGGTCAGACCGGCAAGATCGTTGCGCCACAGCTGTACATCGCCGTCGGTATCTCCGGCGCGATCCAGCACCTGGCCGGCATGAAAGACTCCAAAGTGATCGTGGCGATCAACAAGGACGAAGAAGCGCCGATCTTCCAGGTGGCCGATTACGGCCTGGTAGCAGACTTGTTTGAGGCAGTGCCGCAGTTGCAGCAATTGATCTGAACTTGAAACGATGGGGCCAGGCGCTACGTTCGTAGCGCCTGTGCATGCTCAGTTATAGGAGCCTTTGCCCGGCATTTTGATGCCGTGCTGGTTCACTTTGCGATAGAGAGTTGCACGAGAAATTCCCAATTCTTGTGCGGCCAGCAGAGGTTTCCAACGATTGCGAACAAGGGTATCAATCAATGCCTGACGTTCGGGGCTGCCCGATACCGCTTCCTGCCCCATTACCGGCGTGCTTGTGCCTAGGGTGGCAGGCAAGTCCTGCGCGCGGATGATGTGGCTGGTACAGACTGCACACGCGTAGCGCAGTACGTGATGCAACTGACGCATATTACCTGGCCAGTTGTAGTTCAAGAGCATTTCCAGTGCCGCCTCGCTCAGTTCGAGCTTGTCTCCAGAGCGCTGACACTCCTCATCCAGCAGCCTGTTGATCAGCGCGAGCTTGTCTTTGCGCTCACGCAGTGGCGGTATGTCGAAGCGCGCTCCGCTCAAACGAAAATACAGGTCTTCGCGAAAGCCGCCGGCTTCCACTAGCGTGGAAATATCACGGTGACTGGCGCAAATGACCTGGATGTCGATGGACTGTGGCCGGGCGCCACCTAACGGCGCCACCTCACCCTCGCTCAGGACTCTGAGCAAGCGAGTTTGCAACATCAGCGGCATATCGCCGATTTCATCCAGGAACAGCGTGCCACCATCGGCTTGTTGCAACAGGCCGCGCATGCCTTTGCTGGATGCACCGGTGAACGCACCGGCGACATATCCGAACAACTCGCTCTCAATGAGATTCTCGGGTATCGCCGCACAGTTCACCGCAACGAAGGGTTTGTCGCGGCGCTTGCTGGCTCTATGCAGTTGCAGGGCGAAGTATTCCTTGCCAGCTCCAGTCTCTCCATGGACCAGAACGGGCAACCCGCGGTCCTTGACACGCACGGCCAGCTCCAGTGCCTGAGCGACCTTGGGGTCAATTGATGAAACGACATTGTTCTCAACGACCACACTGGTCGGTCTACGTGGAGCTTTGAGTCGAACGTGCAGCCCAATTGAAGGCAGGTAGTGAACACTGTCGTCGCTGGCGGCAGGCAATCGTGCCGAGCCGAATACTTCATAAATACTGACGGGAATTCTGCCGTGGCGCTGTAACAAGAGGCGTCGGGCGGCGGGGTTGAGCGCCTGAATCACGCCATCGCGGTCCCAGGCGAACAGGCATTGTGGCTGGCTGTCGATGTAGCCGGGCAGGGGATGTGCGCGTAAAACCCAAAGATCCTGAGTGCTGTACATGAAGTAGGCGTTCTCGATGTCAGTGGCGCTCTGGATGACCATCTGCCTGATCAAGTGCTGACTGCGCCGGTCATCTGGAGAGCGGATCGAAGAGGCATCCAGAACAGCCAGGATCTCGCCGTTTGGTGAAAATACCGGCGCGGCGGAGCAGGTGATTCCGATAAAAGCGGCGCGGAAGTGGTCGTGTTTATGCACGGTGACCGGCTGTTTGTCGATAAGGACCGCACAGACGCCCGTTGTTCCTTCTACGCTTTCGGACCAACAGGTCCCCACATCCATGCCCGCGCGGCGGTATTCGCTGCGTATGGTCGATTCAATGCGGTAGTCAACCGTGCAACCCAGCGTGTCGGTGAGCATCACACAGTAATCGGCGTCACGTACCCGGTTGTGCAGGCGAGATATCTCATCGCCTGCCAGGTGCAGGAAGTCGTCGACGCGCTCACGGTGCTCATGGAGCTGGTGAGCCTCAAGAATTCTGGGCCCCTGCAATGAACCAGGGTCGAGTTTGTGGTGCTGCACCGAGCGACGCCACGAATCGAGGATGATGTTGGGCACCGGCAGGGTCGGAGCACTTTCGGCAGTGCGTAACACTCGACTCACGTGGTCGACGTGAGTCTTTGCGTAGCCAGAGGACATGGTACCTCCGAAGGGTCAGATCTTATTTTTTGTGGGTTTCATTAAAGGCTTGTTGGGCAGCCCCTACAAGCTGATTCGATCTGCAGCTCCTGCGTGAGACATAACATCTCAGTATTCGCAGTCTTAAGGGCGGGGCAAGAGCCATTATGTCTTTCCTCAGCAGCCAGCCTCGCCACATTTTTTATATTCGAAACCGCTCTATTCAGGGGCTTTCAGGCATTTGTTCGGTACTTGGCATCCGACTTGCTCTTACTGTCTCAGCGGGCCGCGTGAGACGGCCGCATCTCAACAACAATAATGAACAGAGGCATCAAATGAGCGTATCCAAAGCTATCGACTTCTCCCTCACAGGCAAAGTTGCCCTGGTGACAGGCGCCGGGCGTGGTATTGGTCAGGGCATAGCGCTGAGCCTGGCCCAGGCTGGCGCTGATCTGGTACTCGCTGATTACGACATCGGCATCGCTGAAGAGGCCGCCGCCAAGGTTCGCGCCCTAGGTCGTCAAGCTGTCGCCCTGCAAGTTGATGTAAGTAAGCCCGAGAGCGTCGCCAGCATGATCGAACAAGTCAGGAGCGCGTTTGATCGCCTCGATGTGGCGGTCAACAACGCGGGCGTGGTCAGCCTCGGCAAGGTCGAAGAATTGCCGGTTAGCGAATGGGACCGGATCATGAACATCAACGCGCGCGGTGTGTTCCTGTGCTGCCAGGCGGAACTCAAATTGATGCGCGAACATAAGTTCGGGCGAATCATCAATCTCGCCTCGATCGCCGGCAAAGTCGGATTCCCGGACCTGTCCCATTACAGCGCTTCCAAATTTGCAGTGATCGGCTTTACCAATGCCTTTGCCAAAGAGGTTGCCCGCGAAGGCATCACCGTCAATGCACTTTGCCCTGGAGTGGTCGGCACTGGCATGTGGCGTGGTGATGAAGGGCTTTCTGCACGCTGGGCTCAGCCTGGCGAGACGGAAGTGCAGTCCTGGGAGCGCCACCAGTCCAGCCTCCTGCCCCAAGGCGAGGCCCAAACGGTTGAAGACATGGGCCAATTGGCGGTTTATCTGGCCTGTGCGCCCCATGTCACCGGACAGGCGATCGCCGTAGATGGCGGCTTCTCGCTCTAGTTGAACGGGCGGGAAGGTACTAACCCGCTCAACCCAATATTTCTTGATCACTTCCCTGGCCGTTCAGTCAAGGGAAGCGGATACGGCTTGCTTGCAGCTTTCAAAAACGCGCTGCCGTTAGTTGAAGTCTGCGGCGAATAGATCGAAACAGGAGAACATAATGACAACTACAGTTCTGGCCAAACGTTCTGTTGGCACCGATATCATTGACTACGACGCCATCGTAATTGGCGCGGGCTTTGGCGGCATTTACATGCTCAAGAAGTTGCGCGATGAACTCGGCTTGAAAGTTCGCGCCTTCGATAAGGCGGGCGGCGTCGGTGGCACCTGGTACTGGAACCGCTATCCGGGTGCATTGTCCGACAGTGAATCCTTCGTCTATTGCTTCTCCTGGGATCGCGAGCTGTGCCAGGAGTGGGATATCACCACACGCTATCTGACCCAGCCGCAAATCCTGTCCTACCTGAACCACGCAGTTGATCGACATGACCTGCGTCGCGATATCCAACTGGAAACTGCGATCACCTCTGCCGTGTTCGACGAGCAAAGCAGCCGCTGGCTCCTCAGCACCGATGACGGACATCAGTACAGCGCCAAGTATCTGGTCACGGCGTTGGGTCTGCTTTCAGCAACTAATGTTCCGAAGATCAAGGGCCTCGATCAATTCAAGGGCCAGATGTACCACACCGCCAACTGGCCTGCTGATGCTGTGCTGGAAGGTAAGCGTGTGGGCGTCATCGGCACAGGTTCGACAGGTTGCCAGGTCATCACCGCAATTGCCCCGATAGTCGGCCACTTGAGTGTGTTCCAACGTTCCGCGCAATACACAGTGCCGGTGGGTAACGGGCCACTCAGTCGCGAATACGTGGATGACATCAAACGCAACTACGACACCATCTGGAAAGAAGTGCGGTCCTCGCGGCTGGCATTCGGTTTCCAGGAAAGCGATATTCCAACCATGAGTGTCGACGCCGCCGAGCGAAAAGCCATCTTTCAGCGCGCCTGGGACGGCGGTGGTGGTTTCCGCTACATGTTCCAGACCTTCAATGACATCGCAACCAGCGAGGAAGCGAACATCGCCGCCCAGGACTTCGTGCGGGAAAAAATCGCCGAAATCGTCAAGGACCCGGAAACCGCGCGCAAGTTGATGCCCCGCGACCTCTATGCGAAACGGCCGCTGTGCGACAGCGGCTACTACGCCACCTTCAACCGGGAAAACGTGTCGCTGGTCGATGTAAAGGCCAATCCTATCGAAGAAATCACCGCCAAGGGTATTTGCACCGCGGATGGAGTGGAGCACGAGTTGGATGTACTGGTATTTGCCACTGGCTTCGATGCCGTGGACGGCAACTACAAGCGCATCGATATACGCGGGCGTGACAATGTGTCGATAAACGATCACTGGGCCGACGGACCTTCGAGTTATCTATCGGTCGCCACCGCCAACTTCCCCAATATGTTCATGATCCTTGGCCCGAACGGTCCTTTCACCAACCTGCCACCCACCATTGAAACGGAAGTGGAGTGGGTATCGGAGCTGATTGGCTTCATGGAGGAAAACGAGTTGGCATGCGTGGAACCCGATCCGCAAAGCGAACATGAATGGGGGGTGATTTGCCAGGAAATTGCCGATCAAACGCTGTTCGCCAAGACCGACTCGTGGATCTTCGGTGCCAACATACCCGGCAAGAGCAACAAGGTTTATTTCTACATGGGCGGACTGGGGGCATTCAGCGAACAGCTTGCGTCGGTGAAAAACAATGACTACCGAGGCTTCAAGTTCAGGGCCGTGAGTGTGTCGGACAAGCACGCGCGTATCGCCCTGCATTAATCGACCGGACGCAACTGGCAATCACGGATGCATTCGCCTGCAGCGCAGGGCGCACAGGCGAGTGTTGAACAGGTGCGGCTCCGCCGGAGCTACGCCCCATTGGAGAACATGCAGTGATACTGAATAACCCTCAACTTTTCCGCCAGCAATCTTATATCGATGGTCAATGGATCTCTGGTGACAGCGCCGCCACCATCACAGTCGTTAATCCGTCGTCCAATGTCTCCATTGGCCAGGTTCCACGTATGGGCAAGGCCGAGACCCGTCGGGCTATTGCGGCGGCCGAACGCGCGCTGCCTTCCTGGCGTGACCTGTCGGCGAAGGATCGCGCCACTGTGCTGCGGCGCTGGTACAACCTGATCATTGAGAACCGGCACGATCTGGCTCAGATCATGACCCTGGAGCAGGGTAAGCCACTGCCCGAAGCACTGGGCGAAATCACCTTCGGCGCGTCCTATATCGAGTGGTATGCGGAGGAGGCCAAGCGTGTATACGGGGATATTATTCCGGGTGCCTCGGACAAGCGCCTGCTGGTCATCAAACAGCCCGTGGGTGTTTGCGCAGCCATCACCCCATGGAACTTCCCCAGCGCCATGATCACCCGCAAAGCCGGCCCTGCATTAGCGGCCGGTTGCACCATGGTCATCAAGCCAGCCTCGCAAACGCCATATTCAGCATTGGCGTTGGTCTACCTGGCCGAGCAGGCGGGGATCCCAAAAGGGGTCCTGTCGGTGGTGACCGGCGCGGCAGCAGAGATTGCAGAAGAGCTGACCAGCAACCCGACTGTGCGCAAAATTTCCTTTACCGGCTCCACTGAAATCGGCCGTCAGATCATGGAAAAGTGCGCTCACGACATCAAGAAAGTCTCTCTGGAGTTAGGCGGTAATGCGCCCTTCATTGTCTTTGAAGATGCCGATATTGATGCTGCCGTAGAGGGAGCGTTGGCCTCCAAATTTCGCAATGCCGGGCAAACCTGTGTTTGTGCTAACCGCCTGTATGTCCACGATAAGGTATACGACACCTTCGTCGACAAACTTGCTTCAGCGGTGGGCGCACTGAAGATCGGCGACGGCTTTTCTGACGGCGTTACCCTTGGTCCGCTAATTGATGGCAAGGCTGTCTCCAAAGTCCGCGAGCATATCGAAGATGCTCTGGCCAAGGGTGCCAAAGTCATCAAAGGAGGGACCGCCCATGCCCTAGGCGGCAACTTCTTCGAGCCGACCATCCTCGTGGATGTGCCCGATAGCGCGCGGGTAGCTAAAGAAGAAACCTTCGGTCCGCTCGCGCCAGTCTTCCGCTTCTACGATGACGCCGAAGTCATCGACAAAGCCAACGACACCGAGTTCGGCCTGGCGGCGTATTTCTATACCGCGAACCTGGGCAGGGCGTTCCGCATCGGTGAAGCCCTGGAGTACGGTATTGTCGGCGTAAACACCGGAATCATCAGTTCCGAAGCCGCGCCCTTCGGCGGCATCAAGGCGTCCGGTGTCGGCCGGGAGGGATCGAAGTACGGACTCGAGGACTATCTCGAAATCAAGTACCTGTGCCTGGCCGGCATCTAACCCGCCACTGTCCTTTTTTCAAAGAACCACTTTTTTCATGACCGCAACGGCATTGCCCTGCGGTCTGGCTAACGCTGTGTCGTAAAAACATAAAAACAAGGATCAATCGACATGAACACCTATTGGCAACTGCCGTTGGGGCTTGGGCTACTGGCATGCATCACTGTACCTGCGTCAGCAGCAGACTCCTCGTCCCGATGGGGATTGGGAGATTGGGGCGGTGAACGCAGTGAGTTACTGGAAAAGGGTGTAGACGTCATCGTCGGCTATACCGGTGAGGCAGCCACCAATCTGCACGGTGGCTACAACCATGATCAAACGGCACGCTATACGGCTCAATGGGCGCTCGGTACGCACCTGGACCTGCAAAAACTCCTTGGTTGGAATGAGGCGGAGTTCCAACTGTTGGTGACCGAGCGTAACGGCAACAATCTCTCTAACGATCGGGTTGCAGACCCACGTACAGGTCAACTCAGTTCCGTGCAGGAAGTCTGGGGACGGGGTCAGACTTGGCGCTTGACCCAGTTGTGGTACAGACAAAAGTTTTTCGACAGTGCCCTGGACTTCAAGCTTGGACGATTGGGTGTCAACGAGGACTTCAACAGTTTTCCTTGTGACTTCCAGAGCCTGTCGTTCTGCAGCGCTCCCGTCGGCAATGTGGCCGGGGATGTGTGGTACAGCGGTCCCGTCAGCCAGTGGGGGCTGCGAGCCAAATACAACATTGATCAACAGTGGGCCGTGCAGATCGGGGTGTACGAGCAAAACCCTTCGAACCTGGAGACCAACAACGGCTTCAAGCTCAGCGGCAGTGGTACCAAGGGCGCACTGGTACCCGTGGAGTTGATCTGGAAACCAATGCTGGGCGGCGAAAAATTGCCGGGTGAATACCGCTTGGGCTACTACCACAGCAGTGCCAGTGCGAATGATGTGTACGACGATATTAATGGCCAGCCGCAAGGGTTGACCGGGCAGGCGCCCAAATCCCGCAGCAGCAAACAGGGTGCGTGGCTCATGGGCCAGCAGCAACTCACCACCCATCACGGCGATGCTTCACGCGGATTGAGCGTTTTCGCCAGTGTGACCGTACACGACAAGGCCACCAGCAGCATCGAGAGTTTCCAGAACATCGGCATGGTCTACAAAGGACCGCTCAATGCCCGGCCGAAGGATGACATCGGTCTGGGTGTCGCTCGGCTACTGGTTAACGATGCCGTGAGCAAACGCCAGAGCCAGATCAATCAAAGCTCCGGCATCGATGACTACGACAACCCGCAATACGTCCCCGTTCAACACAGCGAATACGACATTGAACTCAACTATGGCGTACACGTTACCGACTGGCTGACCGTGCGCCCGAACATGCAGTACGTCCGTCATCCCGGCGGTGTTTACGAAGTGGATAACGCTTTGGTCGCAGGCGTGAAGATCCAGGCCAGCTTCTAAGCGTTTGACCTGCCTGCTGAAGCAGATTTTTTATAAGCAATCGAAGATTGAAGCGTTGGTGTTGGAGCAATAAGTATTCGCTGTCTAACTTCCCCGGTAACGTTTGAGAAGGAAAATTGAAATGAGTAAATCCCAAGGAAAAGTTGCTTTTGTAACAGGTGCAGGTCAAGGGATCGGTGAGGCCATTGCTTTGCGATTGGCGTCAGATGGTTTCGCGGTGGCCTGTGCTGACATGAATATCGAAACCGCAAGCCACGTGGCTGAAAGAATCAATAAAGAGGGTGGCAGAGCCCTGGCGATAAAAGTTGATGTGGCCGATCGCGAGGATGTGTTCAACGCCGTGAAGGACGCGGTAGATGGTTTGGGTGATCTGCACGTGGTCATCAATAACGCGGGCATTGCACCGATTGCCCCGATTGAGTCGATCACGCCAGAGATCTATCGGAGAACGTTCGATATCAATGTGGGGGGCGTTTTATGGGGTATACAGGCGGCTGTCGATGCGTTCAAAACGCTGGGGCATGGAGGCAAGATCATCAGTGCTTCCTCGCAGGCAGGTCACGTCGGGAATCCGGACCTGGCGGTTTATGGCGGGACCAAGTTTGCCGTACGTGGCATTACCCAGACGGCGGCCAGAGAGTTGGCCCACCTTGGCATTACAGTGAATGCATATTGCCCTGGAATTGTTAATACGCCCATGATGCGCAAGGTTGCTCAAGATGTGGCGGACAATGCCAACCAAAGCTTTGAATGGGGAATGGAGCAATTTGCCCAGCACATTACGTTAAAGAGACTTTCGCAGCCAGAGGATGTTGCCGCTTGTGTTTCATTCCTGTCTGGCCCGGATTCTGACTATATGACGGGGCAGGCGGTGATTATTGATGGTGGGATGGTTTTTAATTAAGTATTGACTGGCGGCCATGCACCGCTGAAGAAAAGGTCGTTGCGAACAGGCGTCGTCAGTCACTCAAGCGGATTGACGACGCCTTGTCTTGGTCATGACATTTCCAAGGCATTCTCCAGTGGCGTTTCAGCTAATGGACGCCTCAGTCAAGCAAATCGACAATGGATTCGGCGGCCAGTTGGTAGGAGCGGCAGCGTGCGTCGGTGTCATAGATTCTTGCGTCGATAATGACCTCGTCAGCCTCGGTGGTCGCGATGAATTGGCGCAACCAACTTCCAACATCATCCTTGTCGCCTACTGCCGTGCAAGCCATGGCTTGAGCCAGATTGTGGCGATCTGCGTCGGTGAGTCTTTCCATGAAACCTTCTTGCGGACGCGGCAGGGCACCTGCTTTTCCCGCGTACAAATTGCTTACCCAATGACGGTGCGAGCTCGCCAGGTAATCGGCTTCGGCGCGTGATGGGGCCGCGAAGACATTTGCGCCAGCGATGACATAGGGGCGGTCCAGCAATGCCGACGGCCTGAACGAGGCGCGATAGTGCGTGATGGCTTGCATCAGGAATCGAGGCGCGAAATGTGAAGCGAATGCATAGGGAAGCCCCATTTTCGCAGCGAGATCCGCACTATTGAGGCTCGAGCCAAGCAGCCAAAGGGGAACGTCATGGGTTTCGGGGATTGCACGAACCAATTGATTTCCATTGTCCGCCAGATAGTCCGTCAATTGCTGGATGTCCTGCTTGAAGTCGCGTTCGGAGGCGTCCCCGCGCATGGCGCGGATAGCCAGCCCTGCTGATCCGGGAGCTCTGCCAATGCCCAAATCGATACGGCCTGGAAACAAGGTGTCCAAAGTGCCGAACTGCTCTGCCACGATCAGAGGGGAGTGGTTGGGTAGCATGATTCCTCCGGAACCAACTCGCAGGCTGCTGGTTGCCGCAGCGAGATGCTGGATGAGCAACGTGGTGGCCGAAGAGGCAATCCCCGGCAGGTCGTGGTGCTCGGCGATCCAGTAGCGTTTGTAGCCGTGGACTTCCACGTGGCGCGCCAGGGAGGTGGCGTCATGAATCGTGTGGGCAAAGGTTTTGCCTTCGCCGATCATCATGAGGTCAAGCACAGAAAGGGCAGTCATTGCATGTTCCGTTTTTAAGGTGAGGTTTGTAACGCGGTAATCCGCTACTTCAGTGGGAAATCCGACCAGGATGGATGACGGTCCAGGCGTTGATGGATTTCCCGTAGCGTTGCCAGGCAGCGCTGGAGCTTGAGGTAAATGTCCCCCCCGTAATCCCAGCCGAGTACACCAATGCTGCCGGTATAACCGACGCGATTCAGTGCGGCGATCAAGGCGAAGTTGTCCATCTCTCCGCGGTCGACCGGCTCCATGGTCGCCACGCCGCCCCAGCCCAGCTGTGAAAGTGCACTACCAGAGGTCACCACTTGCATCAGCCAGGGTTTCATCGCGCCAAGGCGCTGTTCCAGTTCGCCTTCCTGGCTGGCGTACCAGTGATATCCATTGAACGAGGCTCCCAGGCGTGGGTGAGCAAATAGCTCGCAAATCTGCACAACGTGCGTAGTGGTCTGGGTGACATGATGAAGATGCGGATACAACGCGATGCGTAATCCGCGTCGTTCGGCAATGGGCAGCAGCGACTCGATAAACCGCAGAATGGCTTGGGTGCCATTGACTGAAGTCTGAATCGCCAGCTCGATCAGCTCGACACCCTCGACGGTTTCAACGATGCGCCGTATCAGCGCATCGTTGCGCCCCTCGTGTAGCACCAGGTAAAGGCCCTCAATGTGCAGGCCATGCTTTTCCCGGACGCCGGGCAATAGGCTGAGGTCAGTCAGTGGTGTGCCACCCCAGGCGGCGACAGTGATACCGTCGTAGCCAATCTCGGCCAACATTTCGCACTGTGTCTGAAAGGCGTATACACCCATGGACGAGTAGAAGAAGGAATCGAGTGCATGGATGCGCTGAGCCATGATTTATCTCCTGGCTCAGCGAGGTGAGTCGGTCAAGACGGCCCACTCAGGGTGGGCGGCCAACCGTTGTTCCATGGACCGGAAGGCGGTGACCGAACGGCGCAGGCTGCCATAGACATCGCCGCCCATGCTTTCCCAGCCAAGCACACCAAACCGCCCGTCAAAGCCGCGCCGTTCGAGCGCGCCCAACAACACGAAGTTGTCCATCTCCCCCTCATCGAGTGGTTCGATGGTTGCCAGGCCACCCCATCCGAGTGGGGAGCGCCGGGTCCCAGCCATATTCACCTGTTTCAGCCAGGGCCACATCGCGTCAAGGCGCTGCTCCAGGGCGTGCTCTTCAGTTGCGTACCAGTGATACCCGTTGAACACGATGTTGAGGCGTGGATGATTAAACTCCTTGCACAGGGCCACCGCCTCGGTGGTCGTCTGCATGCCATAGCGGGCATGTGGGTACAGGCTGATCTCAAGGCCCCGGCGCTCGCAGACTGGCAGCAGGTGCTCGAGCATTTGACGGTCAAAGTTGGTGACTTCGTCTCCGGAATGCAGGGCCAGTTCGATGGTGGTGCAGCCCTCGATGGTCTCGAATATGTTGGTCACAAACGATTCCAGGCCCCTGCGATAGATCAGGTAGACCGCACCCACGTCCAAGCCCCAAGCGGGTTTGACCTGAGCGATCGACTTCAGGTCTTTACTCCAGGCAGACATCGTCAACCCCTGATAGCCGAGTTCGGCGAGCATTTCGCACTGCGCCGCCAGGGGATAGGTCCCCAGGGCCGTCTGAAAAATGAAATCCATATGATGCAAAGGACGTTTCATGAGTGGGTCTGCGCTGTTGATGGTTTGGCGGGTAAGGACGCACTTGGAAAGTGCGGCAAGAGGTATTCGCCCAGCTCGTCGATGACTTCCGAGGCGTGGCGTCGCTGAGGTTTGAAGTGCAGGGCAACGTGACCTACGCCCTGATCCTGTTGAAGTTTCCAGAGTTCGATCAGCGCGTTTCGCCCGGCACGCAGCACGCGCCCCGCCTGGAGGGGATGGTTCGGATCTCGGTCCAGGTCGAACAGAGTGCCGTAGCCATAGGGCTTGTAGACGTTGTCGCTGCAGGCTGCACGCCAGCGCTCGATGACCTGGGGAATCAGGACGGGGTTGGAAATGTAGGAAAGGATGCCGTCACTGTTCGCACCAATCCACTCCAGCGACTGACCAGCCTGGCCAACGATAAGGGTGGGCATACGCGAGCCCACTGGTTTGGGAACGAGGTCAATTTCTCCATTCAACTGGCCATAAAACCGCGACGGGTGCACGGCCCAGTGTGTTTCCGAGGCGGCGCGAATGATTGCCAGTGCGTCACGGAAACGCTCGGCGCGATTACTGAAGTCGAGGCCGAAGGCGGGGTATTCCACTGGCCGATCGCCTGTGGCCAGTCCCAGAATGAATCGTCCTCCAAGCAACTGATCGATACTCGACGCCTGCTTGGCAACGATCAACGGGTCGCGCAGGGGCAGGACAATCCCGGCGGTACCGATGGCTATCTGTCTGGTCACGGCAGCGAGGAAGCCGGCATAGACCAACGGATCGAGGATTTGACCCACGTCACCGAAGTTCGGATCGTAAAAGGGCACGTCCCGCAACCAAATGGCGGAAAACCCGGCTTCGTCAACCTTATGAGCTAATTGCGCGTGATCCTGCAGGGTTGGGCCGGGGCTACCGGGATAGCTTTCCAGTGGCGCGATAAAACCGAATGTCAAATGGCCGGGCTGGAAAACGCGGGCGAAGCCGGGGTGTTGTTTGAGCTCCGGCGCAAGTTCATGAGTGGAAGGCATCGAAGTCATTCGAGGTCGCTCGTGTAGTCAGATGACGGTAACTTCTCGTGAGACAGAGAGGGGCAAGTCACAATGGCGGTGACTATAAGTTGTATGATTGGAAAGAAAAACAGGATGAAATTCCGAACATTTGCGAATTAAACGCTCGAATAGATTGAGGTGGCCATGGATCATTTTGGAGCGCTCGGCGCGTTCGTTCATGCCGCGCAAACCCGAAGCTTTACCGAAGCTGGACGCAGAACCGGTGTGTCTTCATCTGCCGTTGGCAAGGCGATTGCGCGACTGGAGGAAGAACTGGGTGTAAGGCTGTTTCACCGGTCCACGCGGGCGATCACCCTGACGTCCGAGGGCAGCCTGTTTCTGGAACGCTGCAATCGAATTTTTGCGGAGTATGAAGTTGCCAAGCGGGAACTCACCCAGGCTGCCGGCAGACCCCAGGGGAAGTTGCGCCTCGGGTTACCACAGCTAGGGATGAGGTTGATGCCTCACTTGATTGCGTTTCAGCAGGCGTATCCCGAAGTGGAGTTGGACCTGGAGTTCAGTGATCGACTGGTCAACGTCATCGAGGAGGGCTTTGATGCCGTGATGCGTATCGGTGATGTTGAAGACTCACGGCTGATGATGCGCAAGCTCAATGGCTACAGTCATCGTCTGGTCGCATCGCCACACTACCTTTCACACCGGGGTGTACCTTTACGGCCATCGGAACTGTCCAGCCATTCATGTCTGCGTTACCGATTTCCCACCAGCGGTAAACTTGACCCTTGGCCAATGGTGACAAAAAAGGGGCAGACCAGTGTTGAACTGGGGCAATCAGCTACCGCCAACGCAATTGAACCGTTGATGGCAATGGCTGAGGCCGGTCTGGGAATCGCCTGTCTTCCAGATTTTTTCGTCGAGGGCGCCATTGCTGAAGGACGATTGGTGCCGGTACTGGATCGCTACGTTCGCGACCACCGCACGTTCAGCATTCTCTGGCCATCGAGTCGCCATCCGTTGCCCAAGATAAAGGCGTTCGTGAGCTTCATGACATCGCGCCTGACGTAATGACTTACGGCTGAGCTCGAACGCAAACCACCGACGCTCCGGGGCGGGGCGTCGGTGGATTTTGAGCCAGCAGTAACTATGCGTTGCTGGATGCTTTTGTCGCCATGGCGCCGTCACCCAACAACGCGACGACCAGTGCTGTTACTGCCAGGTAGATTGGATATTCCCAGCCGCCATGGGCGTTGGTGAAGCTCCAGCCATTGCCGAAGTGGACGGTCGCGGCCACCAACAGTTGAACCACCGCCAGAGCGGCCACCCAGCGCGCATAGACGCCCAGTACCAGCATCAAGCCGCCGATGACTTCAAAGGCCATGACCGGGTATGCCAGGAAGCCCGGGAAACCGATGGATTCAAAAAAGCCTGCAGTGCCTGCCGGGGTGAACACAAGCACTTTGGTCAGGCCGTGAGCAATGAACATGATGCCCAGGGCCAGGCGCATAACAAGTGCAGCATAAGGAGCGGTGCGTGAGTCGATCATTGTGTGGTTCCTTTATTTACTTGGAGAGTGACAGCGTGTGGTTCAGCCATTGCGAAAAATCCGCCAGTTCTTCAGCGACTATCTCGTGGGCCATGTCGTAGAAGTGCGTTTCATGGACAACGCCGATTCGATCCAGCCAGGCGTCTGCTTCTTTCGCCCAGGCCACAGGCAGGACGTTGTCCTGCTGCCCATGGGCAATGAACGCGCGGACGGACTTGAGGCGATCTGCAGAGGCGATCCGAGGGTCAAGTTCACGCAGCATTCGGCCGCTCAAAATGGCGAAACCGGCAACCTGTTCAGGCTCGGTGAGCCCAAGGCTTGCGCTCATGATGCCGCCCTGGCTGAAGCCTGCGATTACGGTCGGCAGCTTGGGCAGTGTTTCGATGAAACGCCGCAGCAGTTGGCGGCTGGACTCCGCTTGCTCTTGATTGAACGAAGGGCCGTTGCTGGTGAAGTTCACCTGGTACCAGGCGTAGCCCTGGGGGCCGACTTGCAGCGGACCGCGCAACAGAATCACCTCCAGCTCTTCAGGTAACCACGCGGCCAATGAGGCGAGATTCGATTCGTTTGAGCCGACACCATGCAGCAAAAGCAGGCGGCCCTTGGGTGCCGAAGTACGGCTCCCTTTGCGAAAAAACAGGCCCGTTTGCGGCTCGCGGGCAGCTTCAGAAAAAGTCATGTCACCCATGGTCTGTCATGCCTTGCTTGAATTGAATGGATTCAGAACCATTCTTGTGGTTCGAGGAAAACAGGTAGCTGTCCATCGACAGCACCCCGTAGCTCACGCCGCCGTCCAGGACACGCGTTTGGTAGTGTTCTCCGGCAGCACCCAGGGCGATCAGCAACGGTAAAAAATGCTCGTCAGTCGGGTGGGCACGTTCGGCAGAAGGGGCGTGCTGCCTGTAGTCCAGCAGTAAATCGGTGTTCCCTGCCTTTAGGGTTTGGGCTGTCCAGGCAGCAAATTCCTTGACGTAGTCTGCCCCGTGGCTGGAAGCCCCCCGAAACTCATACAAGTTATGGGTCAAGCTTCCTGAAGCCACGATCAGCACATTCATATCGCGCAGTGGCGCAAGGGCTTTGCCCAGATTCCAGGCTTGGTGGGTGTCGAGGCCGGCAGGCATCGATACCTGAACGACAGGTATGTCGGCCTCAGGGGCCAGATACAGCAGAGGCACCCAGGCGCCGTGGTCAAGACCTCGACGGGCGTCAAGCCGGGACCTCCATCCCGCATTCTGCAGCAACCTCACGATATGAGCGGCGAGGGCCGGAGCGCCCGGCGCCGGGTAGTGCAATTGGTACAAGGCGTCGGGAAATCCACCGAAATCGTGAATGGTTTCAGGGGCGGTGCTCGCCGTAACGCTGACTTCGCCACGGGTCATCCAGTGCGGGGAGAGGATGACGATGGCATCAGGCCGCGGCAGTTCACGACCGAGTTCGGCCAGGCGTGGACCCGCCAGACCCGGCTCGATGGCGAACATCGGAGCACCATGGGACACAAACAACAGGGGGAACGAAGTGTTCATGGTGAATGCTCCTCTCGTATTACTTGTTAAGCCAGGCAGGGGCGATGGAAGTGCCCAAGCCAGCGCCGTACCCGAGGTAGATATTCAGACCTGCCAATGGCTCCAGGTAACGGGCGTTGATCAGCCCGCCTGCGTCCACTGTGTTCCAGCCCAAGCTGTGTGCCAGGGCGGTCGCGGTCTGCTTGGCGCGCTCGCTGTCGCTGGCAACAAACACGCAGCCCCGTTGGTCATTGGCGAACGTCGGACCATCGGCAAGCACTTGGGCGAACAGCGTGTTAAACGCTTTGACGACTTGGGCTTGAGGCACTGCTTTAGCAATTTCTTCGCCAGCGCTGGTCACGTGACCGAGAGTCAGCGACATATAGTCGGTACTCAATGGGTTGGTGATGTCGATGACTACTTTGCCCCTCAGATCACCCAGGCTTTGCAGTGCTTCGCCGGCATCTTCATACGCTGTTGCAACAACGACGATGTCGCTATCACCCAGTGCTTCTGTAGCCGTATAAGCGCTGACATTGTCAAACTGAGCGGCCAGAGTTTTGGCCTTGCCGATGTCGCGGCCGGTGATCCGAACGATATGGCCGACACTGGACAACTGTTTCGCGAAGGCCGCCCCCATATTGCCGGTACCCACTACTGTAATTTTCATCGCGACCTCATTTAGGTTGATGTGCAGCTCGATGGGCTCAGTTTATAGGTTGTGATATTGAGATAAATAAGGCCAAATGCGATTAACCGTTCCACTAACCGAGACAATAATGGACAGAGCGTTGGAGATGCAGGTCTTCTGCACCGTGGTCGACAAAGGCAGTTTTGTCGGGGCGGCCGAACCCCTGGGCATGTCGAAGGCGGCCATCTCACGCTACGTGAGCGGCCTTGAAGAACGACTCGGTGTGCGGCTTCTGCAGCGCACGACACGACGACTTTCTATGACGGAGGAGGGGCGCCAGTTTTACCACCAGGCACGTGAAGTCCTTGCGCTCATGGATCAGGCCGAAGAGGCCGTATCGGCCATCGCACCGGAACCCAGTGGCGTATTGAGGGTGAATGCACCGGTCAGTTTCGGTGTGCTGCACTTGGCGCCACTGTGGGGCGACTTCATGAAGGCCTACCCCAACATCGAGTTGGACATCAGTCTGAACGACCGATTGGTGGATCTGGTTGAAGAGGGCTTCGACGCCGCTGTTCGTATTGCGCGCATGGAAAGCTCTTCCTTGATCGGGCGCCGACTGGCGGGCACGCGGATGTGCCTGTGCGCTTCACCCGACTATTTGGCGAGCCATGCACAAGTGCGCACCCTGGCTGACCTGGCAGAGCACGGAGTGATTGCGTATACCAACTTCGCGAGCGGCAATGAATGGCAGTTCACCGGCCCTGATGGCAACGAAACCGTGCGCACCCGCTCGATTGTTCGCTGCAACAATGGCGATACCTGTCGCAGTATTGCCTTGGCGGGGGGCGGCATTGCCTTGCAGCCCAGCTTCATGGTGGCCGAGGATTTGCGGGCGGGAGTCCTGGTAGAGATCCTGCCCGAGTACCAGTCCGTCGAACTGGGTATCTACGTGGTCTATCCCACCCGCAAGCACTTGGCGACCAAGGTCCGTGTGCTGATCAATTTTCTGGCTGAGCGATTTGCCCACCCTCAATGGGAACAGTAGTGGGACAGGCGTTTACTGCTTATCCAGAAAGCCTCGCAGGTCGGCCGCGAATTTTTCCGGATTCTTCAACGCCAGGAAGTGATCGCCCTGTTCCGCCTTGGTGTACACATGCAGCGCAGATCCCGCGACGACCGAATTCATCCAGCGCTGGCTGTCCAGCCAGTCGCTGTATTCGCCGGTGAAAATGGCGGTTGGAACATCAATCTTTGTCTGGATGACATCCCGCCAATCGTTGGTGACGTGATCGAACAGCACGCCCTGCATAAACGCCATGTCATCCTTCACAACCGCCTGAGTCAGGCTTATTGCGTTGTGAAACCAGGGTGAGTCCAGGGCAATGGCCCGTTCCAGCACCCTCGTCGCGCTGATCAATTGATTGGTGGGCGCTCCTTTGGCGTAGGAGGCAATCATGCGCTCTGGCGAAGTGGTAAACGCCCCGGCTTGCAGTCGCTCCTGCTCCGTCCAGTCTTCATGACAATAAACCGAGGGCGCCTGGTCAATGATGCTCAGCGTGCGCATGCCTTGTGTACCGAACAGGTCGATAGAGGCCCACAGGATCGCCGCGCCCATCGACCAGCCGCAGTAATCGGCCTGGGACACGCCCAGGTGATCCGCAAACTGTTTCACGTCCATGGCATATCGGGAAATCCGGTTGCCAAAGGCGACCTTTTCGGAGAGTCCTTGGTTTCTGACATCCAGCACGTACACGTGATAGTGCTGGCTGAGGATGTGTATGAGGTGGAAATACAATGCGCCGTTGGCTGACCACCCCGGAATGAAAATCAGCGGCGTGCCCGCACCGGCTTCCCAATAGGCGAGGTTGACCCCGTCGCTGGTGACAAAGCTGTTGAGTTTCAGGCCATCAAAGTCAGAAACCCGAACCGGTTGACCAGGGATTTCATGGGGAAAGTGAAAGTCTTCGCCGAGCAATGAGAGCAACGATTGATTGTTCAGTGGGTATTTCAAAGTGCAATCCCATCCAGTTGAATAAATGACATAGTTGAGTCAGGGCGTGATGGGGCATTCATGCCGGTATTTTTTGACGCCGGCCGGACGCTGCATACAGGTTGACCGCGATGCAAATTGCCAGGACCAGCGCCGAAAACAGCATCGCGCTGGATAGCCCGGCAGAAAATGCGGCTTTATCCGTATGAGCGATCATCGTGCCGAAGACAGCGACACCTATCACCCCGCCCAATTGCCGGGCGGAAGCCATCAGGCCGGAGGCGATGCCCGCGTCATGCTGTGTGACCGATGACAGCATCGAGTTGGTGATGAAGGGTACTGACATGGCGCTGCCAATTCCCACCAGCATCAACGCACCATTGAGCAACCAGAGCGAGCTATTGGAAGTGGTTTGCGACAGCGCGATGAACCCGACAATCTGAACCGTGAAACCCGTCGTGATAATACGAATGGCACTGAACCGCCGAGCGAACCTTGATGAGAGCATCGTGGAAAGTGTCAGCACCGCCGTCAGCGGAATAAACGACAACCCCGTTTTGAATGCGTCGTAGTGCAGGAAGGCTTGAAAGTAGATGCTGAAAACGAAGACCGTCCCATAGAACGTCAAATTGATCGCAGCGCCGGCGAGCGCCATGCTCCCCAACACTTTGTTCTTCGCCAGGTGAGCGGGCAGCATCGGATGCTTTACTCGACGCTCGATCAGAACAAATGCCGCCGCACAAATCGCGGCAATGGCCATCGCGGTGAGTGTTTCGCTTGCCCAGCCTTTGGCGCTGGATTCGGTCAAGCCATAGGTCAGTGACGCCAGGCAAATCGCAATACTGATTTGCCCCGGAATATCGACGTGCTTATCAACCCTAGGGGAGGCGGGGGCGTAGCGCAGGATCAACCCGACCGCCAGCAGGCCGATCGGAATGTTCAGCAGAAAGACGCTTCGCCATCCGAAGTACTCGATCATCAGTCCACCGATCACGGGGCCGGCGGCCAAGGCGATCCCCCCACAGGCGCCCCAGAGCGCAACAGCAGCGCGACGTGTATCGGGGTCATGAAATGACACGCGAATCAGGGTTAGTGATGTAGGTATCAGGAAGGCCGCGCCGATGCCCTGCATGATGCGCATGGCGATCAGCAGGGTCATGCTGCCTGCCAGACCACAGCCAATGGAGGCGAGCGTAAAGAGAGTGAAGCCCGCTGCAAAGACGGATTTTGCCCCCCACTTGTCGCCCCAGGCGCCACCCAGGATAAGCAAGGCAGAAAAAGGCAGCGCGTAGCTGTTAATGACCCACTGCAGGCCTGTGAGGTCGGTGCCGAACGCGCTCTTGAGGGCGCCCAGGCCGACGTTAACGACGCTGACGTCGAGTTGAACGACAAGGAATCCCAAACAGGCGGCAATCAAAATCGCACGTAGCGAAGCGGGTGAAATGGGATTTGCAGTCACTGGTTTACAGTCCAGGCATGTTGTAGTCGCAAGTCGATCAGCAACGGCCAGCGCAGCCAGGGAATGCCTGGCTCTCGCTGGCAGCATTGCTTACACGAACTGCAGAACGTCGTTGACAGCTTTACGAGGCTTTTGTGGCCAGTTGGCCGAGCCAGGGTAGCCAACGGTGATCAACATCACCGGGATCTCCGTCGCGGAAAGACCGAACGCTTGTGCCACTGCCGATTGGTCGAACCCGATCATGGGCGTCGAAACAAGGCCTTGTCCTTTGGCGGCGAGCATCAGGGTCATGGCGGCTAGCGAGCCCGAGCGGATTGCCTCGTCGCGTTGCAGCTGCGGGTTTTGCTGGTACATGCCTTGAGCGGCGCCCAACCACATGTCGTAGATCGACTGGTCAATAATGCCGGCGTCCAACGTCGGTTTCAGGGCTGAAGGCAGGGTCTCATGGGGATTGAGGGTGCCACAGACAATGAAGGTCACGGCGGCGTCCATGACTTTTTGTTGGCCGTAGGCCAGCGGCAGCAAACGTGCCTTGGCTTCACTGCTGCGAACAGCCAGGAACTTCCAGTTTTGGAGGTTGAAAGCCGAAGGGGCGTGCGTAGCCAGATCGATCAGGTCGCTGACCTGTTGGTCGGTCAACTCACGTTCCGTGTCGTAGCTGTTGGCGGAAATTCGGGACTTAATAACTTCAGCAATACCGGACATGGTGGTCTCTGTGCAGGGTGGGAGTGTGCGCAGCCACGGCGGTTACCGTCGGCGTGCGCAGTCAATGGAGTTATCGACTGAAGCCGTCGAAAGGGGTCATGTAGACCGCGCCGAACGGATCCAGGCGTTTGCGCACTTCAGCATCCGGCGTGCCGTAGACCACCAGACTGGTGATGGTGCACAACTCAAGGAAACGTTTGCCGAAGGGTGCGAAGGTGGTGTCTACGTGACTGACGATGGCGTCGGCGTTATAGCGTTCAAGGATGTGAACCGTGCTGTTGTCTTCGTTGACGCTGTATTCGTAAACCAGCGTGCCGGGCTCCGTGCGGGTGGCGGCCACAATGTTCGAGATCAGTGCCTTGAACTCTGGAAACGATTCGGGTTTTACAGCGAGGGAGAACAGACAGGAAATATATGAGTGCATGGTTAGCCCTTGCGTCAGAGGCTTGATATAGCCCGTTGAGGATGCATCACTGGCCAAGCCGATGCATTCGATACTGATGGGGTCAGGATTTCTCGGGCGCGTCCCCGAACAGCTTGCCGGCGCCAGCCCAATCCGAAGCCGCCACGTCCTCGAAAATAACGTAGATGTAATTGGCATCCGTACCGGTGTGCTTAACGATGCTTTCGGTGATGTCGGCGGCAACAGCAGCTTTTTGCGCGTGTTCTTTACCTTCGAACCAGCTCACACGTACGACGGGCATGATGATGTCCTTTTTGGGCATTGATGATCGGGAGGAGGTGCGCTACGTGCGATTACGAACTGCACCGTTGCATTGCTGGGGCTCATCTTACTGTTGCGGCTGCTGGCGATAAATGGCCTAAAACTATAATCTGGGTAGATCAAAACTCTACAATTGGCGGGTCGGCATGGTCCCTATCGAATCGTTTCAAGGCGTCATCACCTTCGTCGTGGCGGCGCGTTCGATCAGCTTCACTCAGGCTGCCGAGCGCCTCGGGGTGTCAAAATCCGCTGTTGGCAAAGCCATTGCGCGCTTGGAAGAACGCTTGGGCACACAGTTGTTTCATCGCACGACGCGGCGCATTTCCCTGACCGCGGATGGTGAGGCCTATTTCGTTGCGTGTTCTTCCGCCCTTGAAGAAATCGGTGCCGCAGAGAGTGGATTGGGGCCCGGTGGTGGCGAGCCCTCCGGACGCCTGCGAGTCGACATTCCTGTGGCATTCGGGCGTCGGGTCGTGGCCCCATTGCTGTTCGAGATCGCCAACAAGTACCCGGCTTTGCAACTGAGCCTGACATTCTCCGATCACCTGGTTGACCCCTTCGAGGAAGGCATCGATTTACTGGTTCGCTTTGGAGAACTACAGGACACCAGCGGTCTGGTAGCGCGGCGACTGACCCGACAACGCTGGGTCATTTGTGCCTCCCCTGACTATCTGATGCGCTTTGGCGTCCCGCAGACCCTGGAAGACCTGAGCCACCACCGTTGCATTGTCGGGCATCGACGCGGCCAGCCGCTGTCGTGGCGGGTCATGCAGGCAGGGCAGACCGTACGTTACGCGCCACCTTTGACCCATCAGATTGGCGATGGGGAAGCCATGATTCTCGCGGCGGTCGCTGGCGCCGGTTTGTGTCAGATGCCACGCAGCCTGTTCCAGGAGGAGATCCAGACGGGCAGGCTGGTGGAGGTTCTGCAAGGGTATGAACCCGAAGCTGTCGATGTGCATGCCGTGTGGCCGAAGGTGTCTCACCTGCGACCGAAGGTCAGGTATGTGGTCGATGAGTTGGTCAGGCTCTGTGAGCTTTGGCAGTGATGCAGTCTAATAAGCGGAAAAGGCCTCACTTGAAGGTTTTCTGAGTGATAGAAATGACAAGCGCAACACTGGCGACAATGATGACCGCCCAGAAGTACTCCATGCTCGCGACCAGGGTTGATTGTTGGTGCAAGGATTGGGCAATTGTCGCTACCGAAATCTGACTGGCTGGCCCTGCTCCTACAGAGGGTGTCAGTGCCTGAGTGAGCGAATGAATCTGGTCCAGATAGAGCGGGTCGCCAGAGCTGAAGTGAGTATTGAGGTTGTTGTATTGCAGCGTGGTACGCCATTGCAGGAACAAGGTGGCGACGGTTGTACCCAGTGCCATGGCGATCTGAGCCAGCATACTTTTGATCTGATAAGCGTGGGCGAATAGCGTGTCGTGGTGTGTCACATCGCGAAATGTCTGCATGGCCGCCGTGGCGAGCACCAGCATCACGAAACAGCCGTTAAGCACCAGTGCAGGCAAGATGTTTGACCACATGTTCGCGTCAGGCGTAAGGGAGGAGGACAACCAACCGAAGCCTATCAACGCTGCGAACCCGGCCACGAAGAACTTCTTTGGCGCAGGGAATTTGGGAATAACGACGGACATGATGCCCCAGGTGATCAACGCTCCCGCCAGGCCGAAAGCCTGAAAGGTACCGATTGTGTCCCACGAGTAGCCGAGTCCGGTCTGCAGAAAGTACGGCAAGATGTAGTTGTTGCCGCCCAGTACTATGTAGGTGAAGCAGAAGAGGGCCACCCCTAACATGTAGCGGTGTTGCATCAGGTCCTTAACCTTGAGAAACGGTTCATGTTTACCGTGTTCGGTGTGAAAAAAGATGTAGATGCCCAGAGCAGCCAGCAGCGCAAAGGCGATGATAATGAATGACTCGTTGTAAAAGTCGTAGTAGGAGCGTTGCAGAACATAAAGCAGGAAAAAACTGCTGACCGATAACAAGAGGATATTGGCCGGGCTGGAGGGCGTTCTTTCATCTTCCGGAGCGAGGGTGTTGGGCAAAAAACGCGTGCACAGAAAAGCGGCTAGCAATGCGCCTGCGGCCAATATCGCGAAAATGGCGTGCCAGGTATCTTCAACCACCACAAGTGACGAAAGAAATGGCGCCGAAGCCGTACCGCCCGCCAGACCGGTCGCAAACACCTTGACCCCGGCAAAACGGCCAGGGCCGGGCGGGAGCAGATTGACCATCAAGCGCGCGGATGTCATGAACGACGCTCCACCCAATGCCATGATGACCCGGCCGACTGTAAAGGTACTCAAATCAGTCCCCACGCCACACACGAAAGCGCCCACGATGTAGATGCTGATTGAACCCAGCATGAAGTTACGCCAGCCCAGTCGTTCGACCAGCCAGCGCTGCTTGGAAATCACCACAACGGCGATGCACGCATACAGCGCGGCGACAAGCGTGAACTCTTCGGGACTGGCGTCGATTTCTCCGCGGATTGGCGCCGAGGCGAATGCAATCATGCCTGCCTGCAAGTATTCCAACGCGCATAACAGTCCCACTGTCAGCAATAAGGCGGCATTCTTTCTGTACATGGTCAGGCCCCGTTACAGATTCATATCTTTGGAGGCAGGACGATCTGCGTTAGCACTGATCACTTGCTCGACGATGTCGTTGGCATCTTTAAGCTCATTGTCAAAAATATCAGTGCTGTAGGCAGGTTGCGGCGGTGTTCGAGTGTTAAGAACAGGGCCGCTGGTGTCAGAGGTGTCCACCGAAACTCGCATGGACAACCCGAGGCGAAGCGGGTTTTGTGCAACCTCTTCAGGTTGAAGTGCAATGCGCACAGGTACGCGCTGAGTGACTTTGATCCAGTTGCCTGTAGCATTTTGTGCCGGCATCAGAGAGAACGCGCTTCCGGTGCCCGCGTCCAGCCCGACGACCGTTCCGTGGAAATCCACACGACGGCTGTAGGCATCGGCACTGAGGTGGACGGATTGCCCTATACGCAAATGTTCGAGTTGAGATTCCTTGAAGTTGGCGTTCACCCACACCTGATCCATGGGAACAACCGACATGAGCGCCACGCCCGGACTGATCCGCTGACCAACTTGCACACTGCGTTTGGTCACGATGCCTGAGGTAGGGGAGTAGACCTGCGTGCGGTGCAGTGAGATGTATGCATCACGCAGATTGCTTGCAGCAACGAGAACATCAGGGTGGGTTCGAAGCGTCGTGTTGTCCACCATGGCCAGGCGAACTGCCAAGGCATGCCGAGTACCTTCCAGGCCCGCCACGGCATTTTTGAGAACCTCTTCGGCATGGCTGATCTCCTCACGGGAAACGGCGCCACTGGAGGCAAGCTGATTGCGGCGGCGTACATCATCCTGTGCCTTGCGCACGTCGTTTTGTCGTTGGTTGACCTCGGCCTGCAACTGCTGCACTTGATAATACTGAGTGCGTGCCTGGCGAACAGCCCGGGCCAGGTTGGATTTCGCGCGCTCATATTGGATCTCGGCATCCACGGCATTGAGTGTGACAAGCGGCGAGTTAGTATCGACGTGATCCGTATTGTCGACATTGATCACCGTCACCGTACCGCTGACCTGCGACGTCACTTGAACGATGTTGCCGTCCACATAGGCGTCGTCGGTGGTTTCTGTTCCCTGTTTCAGGACGTACCAGCCCCCCAGCGCTACCACTAACAGCGCGATGACGAGAATCAAAAGAAGTCGAGGCCAGACAGGGGCTTTTCGGGTGACGGGTTCAGTAACGGGCGAAGTATTGGACGTCATGATTTATCGGCTACGGTAGAGTTTGCATTGGCGGTCATGGGCAGTTCCGGGCGGTACCCACCACCCAAAGCCCGGCTCAAGTTGGCTTGCAAGGAAAGTGCTCTGGATTGCAGGTCGACCAACTGGCGTTTTTCAACGAGCGTTGCGTTCTGCGTTGCCAAGACTTGCAGATAGGTAGCCAGTCCCGCGGCATAGCGCTTGTCAACGAGATCTGCGGCGGCCACGGCGGTCGCCACGGCCTCGTTTTGTTGGGCAAGGCGTTCCTTCAACCAGCGCAGCGAAGACAATTGATCGGCGATGTCACGCAGCGCATCGATGACCGTCTGGTTGTAGTTTTCAACAGCGAGATCGTAGGCCGCGTCCTGAGCATCCAGGTTGCCGCGCAAGCGGCCGCCTTCGAAAATGGGCAGACTGATCGCCGGCGCGACGCCCAAAATGCGACTGCTGCGATCGTTGAATGTGTCAAAAGCCAAACTCTGCAATCCAATGAAAGCAGTCAGGTTCACATCCGGGTAGAAGCGTGCCTTGGCCACATCAATCTCATGACCGGAGGCTTCCACACGCCAGCGTTGAGCCACAACATCCGGGCGGTGGCCGATCAGCTCAGCCGGGATATTCGATGGCATCACGACCGAGTCACTTGATTCCATGTGAGGTCGGGTGATTGTGCGACCACGGTCAGGCCCTTTACCCAGCAATGAGGCGAGCTTGTTTTGATTGAGTTCGATGGACTCCTTCAGCGCTGCGATATTGGCTCTGCTGGCAGGTAAGGCTGCCTGAGACTGCTTGATGTCGATTTCCGTACCGAGCTCGGCGACGAAACGCTTTTTGGTGAGTTCCTCAATCTGCTCTTGTTGGTTGAGCAGGGCCTGCGCAACGTCGATTTGTTCATAGACATTTTGCAAGGTGATATAGGTTTGTACGATGGACGAGGAGAGAATGAGAGACGCGGCGCGCTCATCGACTTCCAATGCCTTTCGCCTGCCCACGGCCGCCTCGACTGAAGATCGGTTCTTCCCCCAGAAATCCAACTCATATCCGATATTCAAGGTCCCTTGGTGAACGTTCTGCCATGTGCCCTTGGCGGGCGCAGGGGTCGTACCATTGGAGCTGAACCGCTCGCGGGTAACGCTCATGGACGCACTGACGTCAGGGAATAACTGGGCACCCTGTATCGCTTCCAGTGCGCTGGCCTGGTGGACGCGCGCAGCGGCGGAACGGAGGTTAGGGTTGTTGGCCAGGGCTTCATGTATCAACTCGTCAAGTTGCGGATCCTTGAAACTGCTCCACCAGTTCTCGGCCGGCCACGAAGCCTCCGAGAGCTTGATTCCGCTGTTGGCTAGCGTCTCGTTGACCTCGGAAGGCTGCAACATGTGTGATAGGGGTTTCAGATCGCTGAATGTACATCCAGCAAGCATCACCAGCACCAACGCTAACGATGCGTTCCTGCCTGATGTCGTGAAGGGCGGCCTGTCCTTTGCCCCCTGAGTAGATGGAGTTTTCATTAACGATTTCTCTGAAGCCTGCGGTGAAAATGAACAAGGGCAGGGTGTTTCACCAAGGGAGGTAATAAACACTGTTAGTGTCGTTATGCTTATTAAAAAAACGCCGAAGCGGCATTGTCGGTTTATCCAGACCTCAAACCCTTCACGACAATGGCAACGGCACTGTCGATGTAATCCAAGTTTTCGAGGTTTGCCGTGACCAAGTGAAGCCAGGACATACCAGTCAACATCGAGACGGCGCTATCAACGGCTGGACCATCGTGGATATCCCCTGATTCCACCGCCCGGGCAAAAATCTTTCGCAACGTGCGCTCTCGACGTGGCAAAAACTCTTTCCTGAACTCCTCAAGCGCTCTGGGCTCGTGCTGGATCTCTGCAATCAAGCTGCGCAATGTTTCGCCCGCGCTTGAAGTGCGCCACCAGTTCCAGAGGGAGCGCAAGTGAACGATCAAGTCGCTCTCCAGATCCCCTGTGTTCGGTTGTGTCACAAACGTCAGTGCGGTGCGTTCATACACATCCCTGAGCAAAGCGCTCTTGTTCTTCCACCAGCGATAGATCGTAGGCTTGCTCGAACCGGCACGTTCCACCAGCGCATCCATCGTAAATGCTTGATACCCGCGCTCCTCAAGGATCGCCGCAGCGGCCTCAAGAATGGCTTCTGTACTCTGAGGGCTGCGCACGGCGCCGATGGAGGATCGGCTACGCGCTTTGACGGGTTTGGGCTGGTCGGAATTGGAAGTCATATGGTGTTCTGAATTGTTTTGCACGGCCTATAGAAACTGTGAGTATTTATAAGTTCAAAAATATCTTCAGTCAATAAGAGAAGCTCATTTCAAGTATTCAATCCGTGAATAGTCAGTATGGTGTTAGGTTATGATCTGTTGCTGAGGTTGATGTTACAGTGATAATTATTTTGATCGTGCGCTGTTAATTTATTGTTGATTTTCATTAGAAACACCCACGCGACAGACTTTTGGAGGTACGAGTGGCTACGCATTTAATTGACGCATTTAATGTACTTGAGAGCGTTAATAAAGCGATGGGGGATTGGATAGAAAAGTCCATTGTCAGCCACAATCTGGCGGTTCTGGATTTTCGTATCCTTGATAGCTTGGCCCAAGGCAATGCAGCCACTATGGACCAGTGCGCCAGGCATCTAAACATCATGCCATCCAAAGTTTCTTCAAGTGTGGAGAAACTTGAAAAAGTTGGCTACGTGCAGCGTCGTCGCGACCGGCCGGATAGACGAATGGTTTTTTTGCAATTATCTGATGAGGGTCTTGAAGTATATGAGCTTGCTCTAAACACGTTGAATGAGCAGTGGCGAAACGTACTGGGTAATGTCGGCACCGATGTAAAGCAAATGGCTGCACTGTTCGCCGGCCCCACTCTAGCCCCCGTTGGGGATTTGGTCAAAAACCTGCTGCGGGAAAGAAGTTCGGCCGTTTAATCGGCATTACGATATCTATGCAGTCGCGGCGGCTATTGAATCTTAAAGCCGCCGCGTCACTTTCGATGAATAGCTCAGTTACACCTAGCGATTGCTTAGAGTATGTCTAGAGGGTATTCGATGAAGGCTCGGACCTCGTTCATGTTAGGGCCGACATCGCGGTCTGCTCGGTAAATCGAGTTTCGCAACTTGAATGACAGATCCTTGAATGAGCCCTCCTGCACCACGTATTTGACCTGGTTGAAGAACTCACGCTCTGTATTGTCTTGCTCTCCACCTGCAACGATGTTGCTGCCGCGTACATACGCTGTCTTGTACGTAAGCCCCGGCACGCCAAACTCCGCGAAGTCCAGCTCGTAACTCAGTTGCCACGACTGCTCGTCTTTCAGGTTGAAGTCAGAGTAGTAAGAGTTGGCGACATAAATGGCGCTACCACCATCGCCATAGTCATAGGCATAGCCGGCATCGCCGCTGTTACGCTGGTGGGCGATGATAAACGCATGCGCGCCGACGCTGTATTTAGCCGCCAGACTCCAGATAGTGTTGGTGTCATTGACGCCATCGCCACCAAAATCCAACGCTGCTTGGGAGCCATTGTCATAGTCAGTGCGGTAAATGTTGAAGTCGAGGTTCAGCGCCTGGGAATCCGAAAACGGCACTGTATAGTTAACGTTGCCATAGTACTTCTTGTAGGTGTCCTTTACGTCAGAATGATACGCCGCGACACTTAAGGCGTCGGTCACTCTGTAGGTGCCACCAATCACATCAATACTTTTGAGATGATTCGGGTCACGTGCCGGATCGCCCATTGGGCTATCTGCGGTGAACCGTCCGGCATTCAACTCCAGCCCTTCGATTTCCTTGCTTGTGACAAGTGTGCCGGTAAAGGCTTCGGGCAACAGACGCGAGTCGTCGTATGCGAGCACCGGCATAGACGGGAACTGGTTGCCGTAGCGCAATACGGTATTGGAAAAGCGCAATTTCAGTGTCGCCCCTGCCTCTGAAAGGTCGTCGACAGGGTGGCCATCGCTGTCGGCGTCGAAAAAGGCCGTGTAATTGCGCCCGCGACCGCTATCGAGCTTCACACCGAGCAAGCCATAAACATCCAGGCCGACACCGACTGTTCCCTGGGTAAAGCCAGACTGGAATGTACCAATGAAACCCTGGCCCCATACCTTGGCGTCATTGGTGTCGTTCTTGTAGTCGCGATTGAAGTAGGCATTACGCAACAGCAAGCTCAAGTCACTGTCCTCGATAAAGCCTTTGGCGTCGGACTGATCACTGGCAAAGGCACAAGACGAGCTTGCCGAGATCAGCGTGCACGCGATCGCGACATGTCTAGGATTGAACATCAGATACTCCCAATAGCTATTTTCTAGATTCTGGTGTTGGCAGGAGGCTGCAAAAATCGTTGCTGGCCACAATGAGAAGTGGTTTTTTGGCGGGGTAATTGTTGGTCTGAATGCTTCCACCGGTTGCAGCAGCACGATAAATACTATTGGAAACAGCTCTGGGATAAGTCCTATTTTTGATTCTAATTATCAATAAAATCAATGATCTAGAATTTAGTAACAGGGGTAAGCTAGCGGGGATGAATTCACAGGGTGATGCTTGCGCAGCAGTGCAGGTGTATCTCCACTTCATCACTCCTTTGATGCACTTTTTTGGCCCGCCCACGCGCGGGCCTTTTTTATGTGCGCTGTCGGACCTGAAGAGCACTGCCAGGCTATTTGGAAGAATCATCTCCAATGGAGGGCAGCCGCCAACCGTAGTGAAGTGACGCCATGCGCAGTACGGTACATCCTGCGGCGGTCAGCCACGAGGTCAACACCGAATTGGCGCCGCTATAGCTGAGCACAACCTCGACAGCTGCGCCTGCCAACGCGGCAGACGCGTAGATTTCCCGCTGCAGGATGCCTGGCACGCGTGATAGCAAAACATCCCTGAGTACGCCGCCACCGACAGCGCTGACCATCCCCAGAACTATCGCGACCTCGGCCCCGGCCTGCACGGCCAGCGCCTTTTTCGCGCCGGCCACTGCAAACAGTCCAAGGCCAATCGAGTCGAACAGTTGTACGGGGGATTTCATTCGACACACCATCGGATAAGCCCACACCACCCACGCAGCAGCGATCAGCGACACGACCAGATAGCGCCAACTCGACAGCCCGGCTGGCGGCAGCGTACCCAGGCAGAGGTCGCGAAGAATCCCACCACCGCATGCGACGATGAACGTGATAGAGGATATGCCGAACAGGTCCAATCGCTGCTGGCGTGCGGCAACTGCGCCGCTTACACCAAATGCGAATGTGCCGAGCAGATCTATGACGGTGTATATCAGGTGAGTGTCCATTGCTGCGCTACTCAGCGTTACCGAACCAGGCGAATGCTGCGCAAAGCATCGTTTCGAGCCCCGTACGCAATGTGGGGTGCAGTAAAGGTGCGAACTGTGGCGAGTGATTGCTTGGTATGCTGTTTATTTTTCCCTTGGCCTTGGCCTGTTCGTACACTTGCGGATCTGTACAACCTACGAACCAGAACACATAGGGCACCTTCCAGGCTCGGCCGAACACACTGAAATCCTCACTGGCCGCTGCCGGCGCCGTTTCATAGGCTCTGTCACCAAACCAGGCGCCAAAGGCATCAGCCAAACGGGTAGAGGCGCGCTCATCATTAACCGTCAACGGGTAGCGGTTGATTGTTGTGATCTCCGGATCGCGTGGAGCATTGGATGCAGAGCATTCGGCGCAGCAGATCCGCTTGATGGCGCCCAGCATGTGCTCGCGCACGCCCTCGTCGTAGGTGCGCATATTGAGTTTCAACGTCGCATTATCCGGGATGATGTTTTCCTTGGTGCCAGCCTGTAACGAGCCAACCGTCAGGACTGCCTGGTCCAGCGGGGAGATTTCTCTGGACACAATGGTCTGCAGCCGCAGTACCGTTGACGCCGCCATGATTACCGGATCGACCGACGTTTGTGGCTGTGAGCCATGGGCGCCACGGCCGAACATCTTGATTTTCAAGCTGTCACCGGCGGAAAGGATGGTGCCACTGCGGTGCCCCACAGTGCCGGCTGGCCCTACCATTACATGCTGACCCAGAATGATGTCCGGCTTGGGGAAACGATCGAGCATGCCGTCGTCGATCATGTTTTGCGCGCCCACACCCACTTCTTCACCCGGTTGGAAAACAGCCAGGAGAGTACCGCGCCAGGTGCCGCGGTTTTCGGACAACACCCGAGCAACCCCCATCAACCAGGTGACATGCATGTCATGCCCGCACGAGTGGCAGACTGACACCTCCACACCGTCTTCGTCACGGGTGACGACGTCGCTGGCATAGGGCAGGCCTGTTGCTTCGGCCATGGGCAACGCATCCATGTCGGCGCGCAGCATCACCACCGGGCCCTCACCGTTGCGCAGCACGCCGACAACACCTGTGACGCCGATTTCGCGTGTCACCTCGTATCCGTAGCGCACCAGGTAGTCGGCGGCGATTTTTGCGGTGCGATACTCATACATCGACAGTTCAGGATGACGGTGCAAATCCTTGTAGACCTCTTCCAGCTCAGGCAACAAGGCATCAAGATCGGAAATCAACTTTTCGAGGGACGACATGGGGTACTCCTTAATGTAAAAGAGGGCGGGAAAAGTGGAAGAGGGACGGTGTCAGGAAGGCGGAAGCAGACTTTCCATCAGTTTTGAAAGCAGACCATCAAGTGCAATGCGTTCCTTGGGCGAGAGCGCGCAAACCAGCTGGTCTTCAAGTTCGGAGCCGACGACAGAGGACTCGTCAGCGATCCGCGAGCCCTCGGCGGTTGTGCGCAAACCAACGCTACGGCGGTCGACCGGGTGAGGGGCGCGCGAGATGAGCTCACGCGTCTCCAGCAGCGCCAACGTCTTGGAGAGCAGTGTTTTTTCCAGGAGGGCGCGTGATGAAACTTCTTTTGGAGTGATGTCTGGGCAGGCCTGAATCAGACGCAACACCCGCAATCCGCGGACATCCAGATCCCAGTGCTGACGGTACACGGCGTTCGCGTGTTCCATCAGCAGGGCACTGGTCATATCCAGCTTGAAGTTCAGAAAGTCGGAATACATGGCAAGCTCCAGTCGAATGGCTGAAGTATAGCCGAATAGTTGAAATATTCAACTATAATTACAATGACTGGCCGCTCTGGCTTAACCTTGGAGCCCTGACTACCTGTTGCCGGACAAGCTTGAAGCCGTCCGGCACATGGCTGCCTGACCGGTAAACTCAGTCCGTTATCGGATCAACGGCACGCCACTGAGCGCTTGCAGGTCCTCAAAGCTGATGTCGGCCAGAATCTCCCGGACCTTCAATCCTTTCGCAGTAACGTCCAGAATAGCCAGGTCGGTATAAATCCGAGTCACGCAGCCAATGCCGGTCAACGGGTAGGTACATTGCGGCACCAATTTGCTTTCGCCCGTCTTGGTCAGGTGATCCATCATGACGAACACCTGGCGTGCACCTGTCGCGAGGTCCATGGCGCCACCCACGGCCGGAATGGAACCTTCGGCGCCGGTGTGCCAGTTGGCAAGGTCGCCATTGACCGAGACCTGAAAGGCGCCAAGCACGGCAATGTCGATGTGCCCACCGCGCATCATCGAGAACGAATCGGCGTGGTGAAAATAGGCACCACCGGGCAGCAGCGTCACATGCTGTTTACCCGCGTTGATCAGATCATCGTCTTCCTCACCCGGCGCAGGACTCGGGCCCATGCCCAGTACACCGTTTTCACTGTGCAGGAACACTTCCTTGTCACCCAGGTAGTTGGCCACCAGCGTAGGCACGCCAATGCCCAGGTTCACGTAAGAGCCTTCGAGAATATCGTCGGCCACACGTTGGGCCATTTCGCTGCGCGATAGTTTTTTCATAACAGTCATGGCGGGCCTCAGTTGACGTTGGCTTTCGAGAGAGGGGAGCGCGGCACTTTGACCACGCGCTGAACGAAGATCCCCGGCGTAATAATGTGTTCGGGGTCCAGCTCTCCCAACTCGACGATCTGATTGACCTGGGCGATTGTGGTTGTCGCTGCCATTGCCATGATCGGTCCAAAATTACGCGCAGCTTTGCGATAGGTGAGGTTGCCCCAGCGATCGCCCTTTTCGGCCTTGATCAGTGCGACGTCGGCGCGCAACGGCATTTCAAGTACATAGTTGCGACCGTCGATCACCCGGGTTTCCTTGCCTTCGGCCAGCAACGTGCCATATCCGGTAGGCGAATAAAACGCACCGATCCCGGAGCCTGCCGCACGAATGCGTTCGGCCAGGTTGCCCTGAGGCACGACCTCAAGCTGGACCTTTCCGGCCAGGTAGAGTTCGTCGAAAACATAGGAATCGGATTGGCGTGGAAACGAACAAATGACCTTGGCAACGCGCCCGGCCTTGAGCAAGGCGGCCAGACCGATTTCACCGTTGCCGGCATTGTTGCTGATGATGGTCAGCTCGCGAGCGCCCGACGCAATGACACCATCTACCAACTCCGATGGCATCCCGGCAGTGCCGAAGCCACCCACCATGATGACCGAACCATCGGCAATGCCGTCCAGTGCGGCAGCGATGGATTCAAATGTTTTATTGATCAAGGCGTACTCCTGTTTTTATGTGGGCTGAACAGAGTGATCCGACGGAAAACCGCATGAATCACTGTGACTGCAACGATGTGTATAGCCTGCCAAACTACGGGTGAAGGAGGGTGCCCCAGCACGAGATGTCGTGCGATTAGCGAACAGAACCGTGAGTAGTTGAACGGGCATGACTGAAAGCCTTCGGCGGCAATCGCGGGGTTTCGTGTCGCGCCCGTCGTCGATAGACGATCGGCGCAGAGGTCTTACGAAGGCTTGAAGAACGTGTCTTCCTAATAACCCCAACCCTCTGATGCTGCCGCATCCGTGCATAGATGAAGTTCTTCGCGATCAACACAAATAATCGGACAACAAAAAACCGGACTTGCGCCGGTTTTCCTGTTTCTTTGCAGGTCCCATAATCGAGAGATTAGAGCGCAGCTTTCACCTGCAAACCGAGCACCAGTGCATTGTCGATGTCTTGCCCGGAAAATGCGCCCGGTTCGATGATGTATTGCACATTCGGTCGAAGTGTCAACCAAGGAGTGGCTTGGTAGCCGTAGCCAAGCTCAATCAATTGTTCGGCACTGTTCAAATTCGGGAACGTTCCGCCATTGGCCAGCGCGGCGTCCTCCTGCACATCGCGGCTGCGCGGGTTAGGTACAGCCCGGCCATAGCCCAGAGCGACAGTGTCACGCGGGCGACCTTCGAACGGCTTGTACAGTACCACGCCGGTGCCGTACCACTTGGTGAACGGTGAAGCCGCTTCGCTGGCCGACGAGAATTGGCCGAAGGCGTGCAGGCTGCGCCCCTCGGACGATTGCGAACCCCACACGGCCTGATCAACCAGCAGGTAATACCCGCCGCGGCCGGACACTTCTTTATCGCTGCCGATACGTTTCACGTCGGAACTGTCGTAGTAGTAGCCAACCTTGTACTCGCCGGGCAACTCACCCGCGTGCTTGTAAACCAGTTCGATCGGCACCACGGTGCCGGTCGTATGTTTCGGGCCCAGATGCCAGGCACGGCTGGAATTGCCGTTGCTCTCAGGATCGACATTGAAAGCCGCCACTCGCAGCTGCCAGGACGACGACAGATCGTACTTCACACGCACGCCTAAGTGGGCGTTGGGGTAGTTAGTCCAGCCACTGCCGCCGGACATGTTCAGCGGATGGCCGCAAAAACCGGCGTTCATGAAGTTGCAGAGAATGCCGCTGTCCAGGCCACCGAGGTCGTTGCCCATGGCCATGTAACCCAGCTTCACATTGAGCGCCGGGATGAACAGGCTGCGCTCGTAACTCAGTTCAGTCAGGCGAGTGTAGAGACCGCCGTAGTTTTCCTGGATGGGCAGGCGGTTGCCGACCAGATCCTCGGAGGCGCTATTGCCGCGTCGGTCGTTGATAGTCAGCTGAATTTTGCCGGCGTTTTCGACGCCATACAGTTTGCTCAGGTCGAACTGCGCGCCGAGCTTGATGTTCTGCGAGTAACGAGCCGAACGGTGTAGGCCGCCATCGGCGTTGTAGGCGGTCTCGCCGCTGTAATCACCGGTGAATTTGATGCCATCTTGATCCATCTGTTGACGCAGACCACCCCAATCACCGCTCAGGGTACTGCGGGTAAAAAGATTCGAATCAGTATCGGCGAAGGCAGGAAGGGAGGTGCTGCAGGTCAGGCCCAACAGCAAGCCCCAGCCTGCATGAGAAAAGCGAACAGCCAAAAACATGTAAGTCGTCCTGGTGGAATCTTGAATGATTTCGCAAAGCACCGTGGCACCCGCAGGTGCCGCGTACACTGAGATTGCCCGCCTGTGAGGCGGGCACAGCGGCTTACGGCAAGGCGTAAGCCATCACGTAGTCGCCGCGATCGGTCGACTGGCGCGCACCACCGGCGGTGACGACGATGTACTGCTTGCCGGTCTTCGGTGACACGTAGGTCATCGGGCCGCCCTGACTGCCGACTGGCAGGCGAGCTTTCCACACTTCTTCACCGTTGCCGCTGTTGAAGGCGCGCAGGTAGAAGTCCTGAGTACCGGCGATGAAGATCAAGCCACCTTGAGTCGACAGGGTACCGCCGAGGGTTGGCAGACCTATCTTGATCGGCAGATGCATGCGAATACCCAATGGACCGGTGTCTTCAACTGTGCCGACCGGAACCTGCCATGCGATTTTCTGCGTCTTCATGTCGATGGCGGTCAGCGTGCCGAACGGCGGTGCCTGACAAGGAATGCCGGCGACCGACAGGAAGCGGTTTTTGTTCACCGCATACGGCGTGCCCTTGAGCGGCACGGCGCCCATACCGGTGTTCAGCGCTTCGCCACCGGACGTGGCCTGGCCTTTGTTCTGCGACGGGATCATCTGAATCCATAGGCCCAGACGCATGTCGTTGACGAAGATGAAACCGTGCACCGGGTCGGTGGAGATGCTGCCCCAATTCATGCCACCCAGCGAACCCGGGAAACTCAGCGATTTGTCGGTACCCGGCGCGGTGTACAGGCCGTCATAACGCATCGATTTGAAATCGATTCGGCACAACAGCTGGTCGTACGGCGTCGCGCCCCACATGTCGGATTCGGTCAGGTGCTGAGCACCGATCTGCGGCATGCCCACCGATTTCGGCTGGGTTGGCGAGTACGGTTCGTTGGGGATGTTTGCCGCCTTGACCGGTACTTCTTTAACGTCGGTCAGTGGCTTGCCAGTGGAGCGATCGAGCACGTAGATCTGCCCGGCCTTGGTGCCGATGACCAGCGCCGGAACGGTTTTGCCGTCCTTGGTGAAGTCGATCAGGCTCGGCTGCATCGGCAGGTCGAAGTCCCAGAGATCGTTGTGCACGGTCTGGAACACCCAGCGCTCTTCACCGCTGGTGGCGTCCAGCGCGAGAATCGAAGCGCCGTAGGTGTGATCGAGTTTGCTGCGCTCGACACCATAGATGTCGGTGGACGAACTGCCCATCGGCAGGAAGACCGTGTTGGTGGCCGGGTCATAGGACATCGGCGCCCAGCTGTTCGGCGTGCTGCGTACGTAGGTGCTGCCTTCTGCCGGCGCATTACGATCCTGCGGGTTGCCCGGGTCGAACGCCCAGCGCAAGGCGCCGGTCATCACGTCGAAACCACGGATCACGCCGCCCGGCATGTCGGTTTGTACGTTGTCAGCCACGCGACCACCAACCACCACGGTGGTGCCCGCCATCAGCGGTGCGGATGACAATTGATAGTAGCTGTCCGGAACATCACCCAGGCCTGCCTTCAGATCAACCTGACCGTTGTTGCCGAACCCTTGGCAAAACTCGCCGGTGTCGGCATCGACTGCGATCAGGCGGGCATCAATGGTGTTGGTCAGCAAACGGCGCTGGCAATTGGCTGCCGGGGCAGGTTTGGCTTCGATGATGGTCGAGTTGCCTGGCTGGGCGATGGACTTTGTGGCATCGAAATAGGCCATGCCACGGCAACGCTGCCAGACTTTCGACTTGGCGTTGATCGCGTTTTTCCAAAGTTCCTTACCCGTGTCGGCATCTAGTGCGATCAGGTTGTTGTGCGGGGTGCAGATGAACACTTTGTTGCCTATCTGCAGCGGGGTGAGCTGGTCTTCGGCGCCATTGCCATCGCTCTCGGCGACGTCACCGGTGTGGTACGTCCACGCTACCTTCAACTTGTCGACGTTGTTGCGGTTGATCTGATCCAGCGCAGCAAAGCGGCTACCGCCCTCGGTATTACCGTAGTGAGCCCAGTCCTTCTGCGCATTGGCTGGCTCGACGGGCGTCAGGCCGGGGCCAGTGCCCGTGGCGGCGACAGTCGGGTGCGCAACGAACATGTTGCCAGCGGCCACTGCCAGCGCAATCGCCAGCACAGCAGCGATGCCATAGGCACCGTAACCTGGCACGCCACCATTGGCACGCTTGAGCAGCGGGTAGACCAGCGTGACCGCCAGGCCAACGGCGCTGAACATGAACAGGCGCGAGAACACCGGCCAGAACACCAGCCCGGCATCACTCACCGCCCAGATCGCCGTACCCACCAGAAACGCAGCGAACAACCAGGCACCGGCTGTTTTGAAGCGAGCGATTAGAAGACCGGAAACGGCCATCACCAGCCCACCCACCAGGAAGTACCAGGAGCCTCCCAGGCTGACCAACTTCACGCCGCCTGCAGCAAGCGCCAGGCCGAGCAGTACTATGATCACGCCCAGTCCAACCAGAATGAATTTTGATATGCCCGAGAGGCGTTGACTCTGCTTCACGTTGAATGTCCCGTTGAAATGAGGGGGGCATTATATAGTTAGGTAACTAACTAGTTAAATCATAATTCGGAATGAAGCGTATTTCACTGCTCAATTAAGCGCCTGATCGAAGAGCAGCTCGCCTCGGGGATTTGCAGGGATCGATGAACGTAAACAAAAGGCTCTTTTTTGTCAGGGGAGGGCGGATTTATGACAGGTATGGATCACGGCGTGGTAGTGCGAATCGAACAGACTCGGCCGCGACTTGCTGACGATTAACTGACGCATGGTTGGAAGCGTAACGGTTTCGACTAGGAGGGCTCGCGCGCACCACCCGTGGGCGGCTACACGCGGATGATCGACAGGAGAGATGGAATCCTGGCTCAACGAACAAGGCGATGGGAATAATCCCGTCGCCCTCAAACGTCAGTGGCCCTGATAACCCCACAACAACACAGCCCCGATGTAAATCAACCCAACCCAAATCATCATGATGACGGTATAACCCATCACGTCTTTGAGCCGCAGTCGCGAAAGTGCAAGCGCCGGCAAAATCCAGAATGGCTGTACCAAATCGTTCCAGGCATTGCCCAGCATGACCGCCATCGATGTCTGGGCGAGAGAGCTGTTCAGTGATTTCGCAGCCTCAATCATGAAAGGGCCCTGGATCGCCCAGTGTCCACCACCCGACGGTGCGAAGAAGTTGATCACGAACGAACTGGTCAATCCCCAGAACGGCAACGTCTGAGCATTCGCTACCCCGACAAAAGTGTGGGAAATACTTTCGACAAGACCCGAACTCTGCATGATTGCCATGATGCCGGCATAAAACGGGAATTGCAGGATGATGCCCGAGATCGTCTTGATGCCTTCGCCGAGGCTCGCGATGTACTGTCTAGGTGTGCCGAGAAGCAATATGCCGAGAAATAGAATGAGAAAATTGATCTTATTCAGGTCCAGACTGCCACCATTGATGAAATGCAGGGCCAGGTAGCCCATGCCGAGCAGTCCGATAACTGTGCTTAGCAGTCGGCTGTTGTTTAACTTGGCCGCCAATGTGTTATCGGCAAAAAGAGTGTCGATTGGTGATGCCTTATTAATCGAGTCCCCCCGGCGCAGTGACGGATCTATCTCAACGATGTCCCTGGCATGTTTGGGGTGCAGCCACGCATTGAGAAGAGGCAAGGTGATTAGCACGCACAGCGTTGTGAGCAACATAGGCAAAGAAAAAATAGTGTCTCCTAAACCGATCAGCCCCATCTTGGATTCCAAAGAGTGGCCGGGCGTAGAGATCAATACTGGAATGGTTGCCGATAATCCCAGACCGTAAAATGTGAAACCGCTGTACGCCGCGGCGATAATCAGAGGGTAATGGACACCCCTGACATGCACAGCCAATTTGCGCGCCACGATACCGCCGATGACAAGACCAAACCCCCAATTAAGATAACTGCCGATCGCCCCGACCAGTGTTGCAACAATGATCGCAGTCGTAGGTTTGCTGACACGGCTTACGACCCGGTCTAGAAAACCGTTAACAACCGAAGAGACTGCCAAGACGTAACCCATCGCCAGAATGACAGCCATCTGTGCGGTGAATGCCAACAGACTCCAAAAACCATCTCCCCAGCTTCGTAGCACTGCTGCAGGCGCCTGTCCTTGCGTCAGGACTGCAAGAGCCATGGTCAATAGTGTTAACCCGATCGCAAAAACGAACGGATCAGGCATATACCGCCTCATCAATTCTGTAAAAAAGTCAGCCAGCTTATCCAATGTATATTCCTTGTGTTTATTCTGTTGGCTCACCGCCTAACACTAACTAAGTGTCTGTTTGGCGGCCGACTGCAACATACGCCAGAAAACAATCAAGGTTCAATAAATAAGCGTCAGAAGCGTTCGGTGATCGGCCAAAACAACCTAAGAGGTTATTAATAGCTCACATTAGATACTTTGGAGGTATGTCACAATACCTGTAAAGTATTTAACTCCACTAAAAGCAGCTATCAAAAGGGCGCCAATACCCCTCAATGCCTACGAAGCCCAGCGGCCTATGCAGCACGCCGCAGACAGTGGTGCTGACCAAAGTTGTCGCGAGCCAACAATATGGTGTCGCTGTACAAAGCACTAGGCGGCCAACCAGAGAAAATCGCGCGATGTAAGGCTCCATCCAGAACCAACATTATCTGATGCGCACGAAATTACTTCCGCATTTTTAATCCCTTAACCGACTTCGCTCGTTGTTCATCCAAGGCATTGTAATAGGTGTTTTGGGTCGTACTTAAACTGTTGTGTCGCAAGTCTGCCTGGAGGTCTTTCATGTCGCGAAATGGCGCGTCGAACGTCGCGGCCGTATGGCGTAACCAATGAAGCGACGCAGAGCGAAGTTGATCAATCTCGTCTTCACTCCAACCTTCACTCCAACCTTCACTCTTCATACGTTGCAAGGAGCGGTCAAACACGACTTGAAGAATCGAACGTAAATGTCGATCCGAGAGCCCACCGCGACCGTTCAACGTGCTAATCAGTGGCGTTTTTTTCTGTGGCGAGGGCAGGGGAGAGAGATTAAGGAAGTGGCGATACCTCACAAGATAGCGCTCGATGTACTCGTCCCTCACACTGATCTTCGCCGCTTTGTTACCTTTACCGACGACGTGAAACCACCAATTGCCCGTTGTATCGCGCCGTAAATCTCCCATTGTTGGCTGCCAGTTGTCACGCCCGATCAGGTCCGAGACCCGGAGGTACATCGCAAAAAGTGTCGTTAGGATAAATAGCGTGCGTTCGTGGGCGGGGTCATCGTCCGCCATCTGTTCTGCAGTATCAATCACGAAACTCCATTGCAACTCGGTTAGGGACCGTGAATCCACAGAACATACGCCCGGAGCCAAGTGGATTTAAATAGCTTGACGGAGCGCGACCTGCATCCAGACGGGAATATCACTGTCTGCGAGCTGCTTGAATTCAGACGGGGTCATCTTAGCTTTGATACTGGTTATGACGGTGTCATTCAGGCCTTTTTTGCCTAAGTAGAAGAGGGCGCAAAGCGCTAATCCAACGTGGGTGCCAGCATGCTGCAGTTTTCTAGGGGTGACGTGGAGCAAGCGTACATGCCTCGCCCCAACTTTCACCTTGCGACTTGCACCGCTCGTGTAAAAAACTGGTTTGATTTGCATCTGGGTACTCAACCCGAAAGACCTGACCGCTACTGCACCATGCACCTGAATAATCTCGCGATTAGGCAATGATCTCAACGTAAGAGTCAATATGTTCAGAACGATAGACACAGAAATGGCAGGTATTCCCGGTATGTTTGGGGAGGGCCTGGCGCACTGGCATAGAGTATCGCGCGTGTTGAATACCCACTGGTATCACGTTGCAGTGAAAATCAGACATGAAGACCGCTTTGTGGACACAGTCGAATTTTTGAACGATGAGACCAGATTGCATGAGCTCGTCTCCTCGCAAAGCGAGGATTTAGTTATTACTGAAGTGCAGGTTCAGACGCCTCCGTGGATGAACCGTAGTAAAAGCTGGCGTATGGAAAAATTGAATGGTGTATCGATCGGTTACAACCCTCATAGCGTTGTTATCTGTTTGCTTGAGGTCGAGAGTGGGATCGTTTACTCAGATACTCACGATGACTCGTTCGACGCACGATCATTAACAAACGTCAAAAAGATCTACTGATCAACGTACGCTGCGGAGGCATCATGCGCAAAGGTATCAACACGGAATGGCACTCCAAACGGCTTTCGGATTTCCATATCAAGCGGATCATTCGGGCTCAGAGGTATATGCATGATGCCTCCATCACAGCTTATTTGAGCGACGTTGTCATAGCCGACGGTACAGCGGTTGGAGTTACTTATGGGCATCAACAGGTTGACCAGTTTGGGCGGTTTGCCGATGAACATCTCATGCGCACCTCTCACATTCGTTTCGCCGCCAAAATTGGGCCATTCTGGGTGCTGACGACTATGAATTCGCGCTACGTCATTGCCTCGTTCAAGAGGGGGGACGGACGACCTAGCTTTCACAACCTCCTCCGGTCAGCCGTGGGACAGGTGGATGTGCCATCGCCAGGCATCCATTGATCGATGCGCCTGGTTCAGGACAGGTACTGAACTCTCAGTACCTTGGCCTTCGAATCCGGTTGAGCGAGGAGATCCGAGTCCGTAGGGTAATTTCGCAGTTGCTCGAATTTAGCCTCGACCTCCCTGATGTTTTCGCACTCAGAATAAGCCAATTCATGAGTATCAATGATTTCATGTCGGACATTGCTAATTACAGCATTATCCCGAGAAAGATCGAATCGCAAGGTATTAACAATCATATAGTCAATTAGGAGTTTCAATTGATGCCTTGGTATTGAGATGAGTAGGGCGCGATGAATTGTTCCCTAACATGACAATTATTATCAAGGTGCGAGCTCAAAAATAAATAGCTTTGCAGCTGATATAAATCTCTATAGGTGTAAGCGATGGAGTTTAGTGTTCATTTGTACAGTCAATTTATAATTGTAACGCTCTGCATTTCGCCATATGAACATCGCTTTCACGCCCAAGTGACACGCAGTGCCGCCCGCCAAAATATGATGGAGATAGGAAATGGGAAGGGGTGATGACGACACCGTTTTTTGCAATGTCCAGATGCCGTTAGGGCAGGGTCGAGAATTGTTGAGCCTGGTCACCGTGTTGCGCGAGTCCAGAGCACATCCAAACCTTGATTTCGTATTTCAGCACATGCAGCTCGAGCTCAAGATGTCGATTGATATTGTGGAAAACCAACCGACCTGGGGTGAGAGCGAACCCACCAAGCACTGATTGCCCTTGTCATTCATTCGCTGCCTGTAGATGACTTGGAGAAGCTAGGCGCTAACGCGAAAGGGCGATGTGGGGGCGTATCTTGATTGAGTGCAGCCGGCTCGCATGTTCACCGTCGCACCTCGCAAAAAGCTTGAGGATTCACAAATGAAGATTCACGTGCTCTCAGATCTACACCTCGAGTTTTCCGAATTCGTGCCGCCTACGACCAACGCAGATCTAGTGATCTTAGCGGGTGACATCGACACAAAATGTCGAGGCGTGGAGTGGGCAAATGAGATCTTCAGCTGTGAGGTTTTTTATGTATGTGGGAATCATGAATTTTACGGTGGCCACATCGATCACACCCTCCGCAAAATGCGAGACGCTGCCGCACCCCATGTCCATGTCCTGGAAAACCAGGTGTGGATTCAAAACGGAGTACGATTTTTGGTCACGACGGCTTGGACGGATTTCACATCCACTGGCGACAAGATCGCGGCTTCAATGACGTGTGCAGCCTTGATGAATGATTTCGGGCTGATCCGCGCGACGGAGAGTTTTCGCCGGCTGCGTCCAGCCGATGTGATAGAGCGAAATCGCGTGGCTTTTGACTTTCTTAAGCGCGAGCTCAATGAACCGTTTGATGGCAAAACCGTTGTCGTTACTCATCATTGTCCCGTCCCCGAAGTCGGTGGTGAAAAACATGACGGCCATCTCAGCGCAGCGTATTTCAACCGCTGGCACGGGCTTCTACCTTTAGTGGACGTTTGGATTTTCGGTCACACGCACCGAGCTGTGGATTGCGAGCTAGATGGATGCCGAATCATTTCCAACCCCCTTGGTTATCCAGGGGAAGAGACAGGTTTTGTTCCCAATTTGACTGTAGAAATCTGATCGCTGAAAGAGGGGGAGACCAGATGCACTGGATCAAAACTTATGGGACGGAACTGTCTGACTTTAGGTTTTTCAAACTGCCGAAGGTCATAGAGCAAGCGCGTGCTGCTATCAGAGATCCGGATATTGTTGGCTATTTGCTATGCGCATTGGAGCGTCCTCCGCGCATGACCGGGCTTTTGTTTTGCGATCACGCCAGGGCCTTTCCGGAAGGGTTGCCAATCCATACGCAACCCATTGCTAATCGACACAAGCGTGATGGCTATGAAATCGTGATTGCAGCCGATGGCGGTAAGTATGTCGTAGCCCACTGGCTTTATGACAATGGCGCGTTAGACCGGTTTGATCGAATTCACTGAAGTCGGTATCTGAATGCCAAGAGGGTCGAGAGTTGGGATTCCCTAATAGCGTGTTAGAGGCAAGGGAAATTGATTTCGGTGTCCGGATCACAGGGTATCTCTGCTGTGCCGAAATTCAGCCTCCATGCATGACCGGTATCGTTTTTTTTGAAACACGAGGTCGCTTTGAAGATGGCAGAAGTATCCGGACATCTAGTGTCCAAAGAGTGTTTAAGCTCGCGGGTTACCAGCTTTGTGAAACGAGCAACGGGAGTCGGTATGTGATTTGCCACTGGTTACACGAAAACGGTGCCAAGCCTGTAAGGACTACCGTTCACTGAGCTAAGGATGTCGCCACCGGAGACATGAAGGTGGGAGCGTTTACCATCGTTCAACATTGGGTGACTAGAAGAAATGCTGATGGAAAATTACGTAGAGTCTTTCCGAGTAGCTGCGGAGCGGAGTGACGCTCTAGCGGGGGGAATGTCGAACTACCCTTTGAAAATTGATCCAAGCTTCGACATCGATATGGGGTTGGTCGTTGCCGAGATTGCAAAAGAGTTTTCGGACTTCCTACCGCACACCGAGGTGTTGCCAGGAAATTGCTTTCAAATATCACGAGAGCTCTCCTACATTTTTTTCAGTCTCGGAATCAGGCACACCATCACGATCGGAGACGTAGAACTATCTGATGGTCTCTATCTGGGGCTGAGTGTTGAAAAGCTCGTTAGGGATGTTACTGACGCCGACAAACTCGATTCCGTGGACAACCTACCTGCCAGTAAGCACGCACATGCTTGGATCACGCTTGAGAATGGGGTGGTCATTGATGCCACCATCCTCGCGTCACTGCATCGCAAGTGCTCAACTTCGATGGAGGTTCTGACCTTTGAAGATGCTGTCTACTTCAGCGGAAAGCCGAATACGCCATTGATCCGACACATACCGGTGATGACCGGCTTCGTGTATTACCAAAAGGCGCTGACTGCGCGAAGGAACCTAGATCTGCAGAACTACCGGCAATGGTATGAAGACTACGCGTTGGGGATGGCGCGCCTAGATCTATTTCGGTTGGCGCCTAGTCTATCGTTCCGGTGAGCCCATTTGGCTCTGTCTTTCGTGGTCACGAATCCGCCTCGGCTTCTCCTGGAATTCCTTTTTGATCACTCGACCTCATGATTCTGAGCGTGTCATGTGCGCATATTCAACATGAGATCCCTACAGAGAGGTTTAATGGGTGTAAATGGTTGTGTAATTGGGTTTTAAGCCGCTTACGCTCATTTTACACAATTTTCCCCCGGCTTAGAGGAGGTGCGCCTTAGCTTACAGGCTCACTGCTCTGGCCCTGGGAAGCTTCTTCCCTTGATGACAAAAGCCGTAGTGGAAGCAGTCGATTGAGTTTTCCGGCTAGGCTTCAAATACAGCAAAGCCAAGGCACTCGTGGTCAACCTCTGCCAAAAAGGCGAATGCACCGATGACCTTTTCTCGACCTCTGAGCCGGTGGTTACGGAGAAGGTCATGGGCGTGTTGGGCTCCATTATTGAGCGATGGGGCAGGGGAACATTGCGCCTTGCCAGTGTGCCAACCAATCCTGATTGGTGGATGCATTGAGAGATGAGGAGTCAGTGATGATTGAACTGTCAGCAAGACCTGTAAGATGGCGCCAAATGGCGGGGGGCAGAGCGGTTGGTGCAACCCTGAAATGGCTTGCAGGGGAATATTATTGAACAATACTCATACCGTTTAAGCGATTAACGGCGATTACCATGGTAGTCAATAACGATAGAGGGAACTAAACGTGACTGGAACCAGGGACGATGCAAAATAGAATCGGTAAAGGACTTTCGTTCGCTAAACGGATTTACCTGCCGCGTATCATCGGCCTTGCGATCGGCATGCTGAGCGTGCTGGCCGCGATCGCACCACTGGGCTTGCCGGGATGGGTATGGATACTTCTGTTTTTCAATGGCTTGGTCTGGCCGCACCTGGCCTATCAATTGGCCACTCGTTCGCACGAGCCGTATCAGGCAGAGCGCCGCAACTTACTCTACGATTCATTGCTGGGCGGTTTCTGGGCTGCGACTATGCAGTTCAACCCGCTGCCCACCGTCACCATCATTGCGATGATGACGATGAACAACATCGCTGCCGGCGGCCAGCGCCTGTTTGTGCATGGTGGGCTGGCCCAAGGTATTGGGATGCTGGTGTCGATAGCGTTGTTCGGCCCGAGGCTGGAACTGGCTGCAACCCAGCTACAGATCTACGCCTGCCTGCCGATGCTGACGCTCTACCCCTTGGCCGTGGGCGGTGTCTGTTATCGCTTGGCGATCAAGCTCGCGGAACACAAGCGACAACTCAGCGTCCTGAGTCGTACCGACAGCCTTACCGGTTTGCTCAATTATGGGGCGTTGAAGGACTCGCTGCATTCGCTGTTTAACACCTGCCGGCAGGAATTCTGTGAAGTTGTCATAGCTATCATTGATGTCGATCACTTCAAGCAAATCAACGATACTTACGGCCATGTCGTCGGCGATTGTGTTCTGCGTCAGATAAGCGCAGAACTGAAAAAAAACCTTCGCCAAGGCGACCTGGCTGGTCGCTATGGTGGCGACGAATTCTGCGTGATCCTACTTAATAGCTCATTGAATCAGGCCAGTGAAATCATGGAGCGCCTGCGGCAGGTGATGTGCTGCTACCGTAATGAGCACCTGCCTGAGCTGCGAGTCAGCCTGAGCGTCGGCCTTGCATTGTGCCGCAGTGAAATGGCAGACCCCACGGCCTGGCTCGACGAAGCCGACAAGGCACTGTATGCGGCTAAAAATAGTGGTCGCAACAAGGTCAATTTCACCCCGGACTTCACACCGCGAGCGAACCACGTTCAGCTATCACCCTTGCCGGCCCCGGCTAGCCCCTCATTGCCTTTCAGGGGGCAAGGAAGTTTGAAGACGAGGAGGCCATGGTCGCTGCTTTGAAACATCCTGAGAAGTATCTCGGCCCAACGCCAAGGGGGAAGGGATCGGCAGGTCGTATGAATGCAGCAGGTATATCCGTCTTTTACGGGGCCACGGATGACGAAACTGCCATCGCTGAGGTTCGTCCCCCTGTTGGCAGTTGGGTCGTCACAGCAACCTTTGAGGTCATCCGGCTGCTGCGACTGTTAAACCTGGGTGACTTAGGTGGAATTCGACCCGACTCGACGCTGAGCTATTTTGATCCATTGCGCCGGGAGCAAGCCGAACGTTGCGCCTTTCTTCGAGAGCTACAGCAACAAATGCTCATGCCTGTAATGCCGGAGAACGCAGATCAGGGCTATTTGATCACCCAGGCAATCGCGGACTACCTCGCCACCAATGAAGCGCTCAACCTGGACGGCATACTCTTTCCGTCTGTACAGGTGCCTACAGATGCCTCCCCAAGGCTGAGCGCCATCCTGTTTCACAAGGCCCGCGGCGTCGAGAAGACTGAGGATCTAGAAGCGCTTGAGCACGTGAGCCTTTAGGAGTCAGACGAGGATCAATGGATTTTCTACCCGCAAATCTGGGAGGGCAGTCCACTGACACAAGAACCAGCGACTGGCTCCATGGGGTACTTTCAAGCGCCCGAGCGCAGTCTTCGACTCACCCGAAATGGCATCGCAATCCATAAAATTCAGGGTGTGAGCTTCACTTATAAATTCGATCCAGTTCGGCACGAGCTTTGGTCAGAAGGAACACGTCAATACGGGATTCGATAATTGCCAAGGTCATTTGCTTTCGAAGAACCGTGACGATCGATGTCCTCTGGAACAGGGTGGTGCGACACGGCGTAGTGAGGAGATCGACAGGTACAAAGATTCGCCTATAGCATCGTGGGCACCCACATTATCTGCCACCATCTCACAGTTGTGTTAACGCTTACGCATCATGAGCACTGCGACGATGATTGCCAGTGCGGCAATTGCTGTGGCGATCCAGCCCAATGCCCCCAATCCGAACTCCCCAATGCCCAAGCCACCAAAGATAGCTCCCAAGCCGATACCTGCGTTGGCTGCCGAGATGTTCATCGTCGCCGCAAGGGCTTGAGCCTTAACGCCGGCATTCATCACCCGAACCTGGCATACGGGGAAAAGCGCAGTGTAGGCGACGCCCCACAGAATCAGCGCGCCGATCAGCAGCATATGGTTACCAGCTAACGGTACAGCCGCCATCATGCCGACTGCGAGAATCGTCAGGAACAACACCATTGCTCCAAGCGGGCTGCGATCAACGAGCGCGCCCCCCCATTGGTTGCCAATCATGCCTACCGCACCAAACCCCATGAGCCACCAACCGACTTGATTGGCCGGCACCGCACCCAGCGTCTGAAGGATGTCTGCCAAGTAGGTGTATGCCGTGAACATCGCAGTGAACGCTAAGACCGACAGCAGCACATGGGCAAGAAATCGTGGTTGCTTGAGGATGTCGGTCTGCTTCTCGCCATGCTCTTTGGCGGGCGAGGAGGGCAGTGTCGGCATGCACAGTTGCATCAGGATCGCGATGATCAGAGAGATGGCAGCCAGCGCCCAGAAGCTTCCTCGCCAGCCCAGGGTATCCGCTGCCACAGTTCCCAATGGCACGCCGAACACCAGTGCCGCAGAGATGCCGAGGTAAACACGCGACACGGCTTTGCCTGCGTTACCAGGGCCGGCCAGCTGCCCGGCAGTCTCGCTCGCGGTGCCCCAGAACACAGGAAGTCCCAGTGCTGGAATGAAGCGCGCCAGTGCCATCACCCAGATATTGGTCGAGAGCGCGGCAAGCACGTTAGACGCGGCGAAAACCAGGAGGATGACGGTGAACAGTTTCTTGCGTTCTACACCTGCGAGCTTGGCTGTCAGAAAAGGGCCGAACAGCATCACGGTAAAGGCAAACAGTGTCACAACCTGACCTGCCACTGCCACGGATACATCGAGGTCGCGCGCCATCGCAGGGAGCAGCCCCACGATCAGGAACTCGGTGGTGACAATAATAAATGCGGCGATTGCCATGATGAGGATCTGAAGAGCTGATCGCGAGGATGTGGCAGGCGCCAGGGCAGCTCCTGTCGTCGAGGATTGCATGTAGGTAATGCTCCAATAAGTTTAGACATAGCTTATTGGAGATTTTCGTTCCTATCCGAGATATAAATGACTGGCTATAGCGAACTAAATTCATTAATTGAGGTGGGTTATGTATTCGTCTGAACGCCTCAAGGGCATCGACGTATTTGTCACGGTGGCGGAAACCGGCAGCTTCGCCAGCGCTGCGCTCAGGTTGAATCTCACTGCCTCAGCCGTGAGCAAAAGCATTGCCAGACTTGAGCAGCGGCTGGGCCAGCGTCTGTTCGCCCGAACCACTCGACGTCTTGCGTTGACTGAAGCTGGAGTTAAGTTCTACCGAACCTGCAGCGGCGTCCTGGCTGACCTCGAAGAATCTGAACTAGCGCTCGCATCAGAGAGGCACGAGCCCCATGGCAGGGTGCGTATCGATCTGCCTGCATCATATGGCCGGCTCCATGTGCTGCCCCTGATCCTCAGCTTCCTGAAGGAGTATCCGCTGCTGCAGCCGCACATTTCGTTCTCGGATCGCTTTATCGACCCCGTCCACGAGGGTATCGACATCGTTGTCAGGATCGGTGGCCCCGATGCCTGGCATCCAGGGCTTGGCCATCGGTTCATTGGTGCTCAGCGCATGGTCTTCTGCGCATCTCCGAGTTATCTGCATGAGCACGGTAGGCCATCGGGTGAAGCAGGGCTGGAGCATCACCATTGCATCGCTTATGGCTACACCGATGGTCAGGTAGGCGCGTGGTATTTCGGGGGCCGCCAGTCTGGTGATCAGGAGCGCCGAATTATTCACCCGCGAATCGCTGTTGGGGATGGCGAAGGAGAGGTGGCAGCAACATTGGCTGGACATGGTATTGCTCAATTGCCGACCTGGCTTGTCCAGACACACTTGGATGAAGGCCGCTTGGTAGAGGTGCTACCTGAGCTTGCCACTGATGGATTGCCGATGAATCTGGTGTGGCTCAAAACCCGGGAAGCGCTTCCCAAAGTCAGCATCCTGCTTAGACATCTGGGTGAGCATTTGGCGCCCTACGGCAGTGTGAAAGAGGGCGATCGTCATAACTCTATCGCGCCGCAGTCCGTGAGGTAGACCAGGTAAGGGTTGGGCAAGCTGTGGTCGTGCCACCTAAGCAATAAAAAAGGGGGGGCAATAAAAAAACTGGCGTGTGCTCTGGTCAGTCCAGATGTTTTTCTTTGAGAAACGCCGACACCAGATCCGCGATTTGCGCGTTGTTCAAGTCCGACATAGGGAAGTGGATATTGCCCTTGATGCCAATCTCCGGCAAGTGGATCAGCCCCACGTCTCCGCCGTGCTGGTTGACGGCATCGCGCCATAGCCGGGCCATCTTGAGGCGCGCGCCAACTGTCCTGCGCGGGCAGGTCGACGGATTGCTCTGGGATGTTGTCGCCTTACAGGTTCAGGATCGGAAGGCGTGTGAGCGCCATGAACTGATCTATTGGCACCGCTGTTCCCAGCACCGTGTCGAACGCGCTGGGAATTGGCGCGGGAACCTCACCCTGTGGGAAGACGAAGCTGCTTCCAGGTTCGGAAGCCACAATGGCTTTAACCTTGTCGTTCTTGATTGCCGTTAACCAGCCAGGCCCGCCACCCTGGGAGTGAGTGAACAGAATGCCGGGCCCGATTCTGTCGAAGACTGCCGACACGCCATTGGAGACCACGTCCATGTCGAACGGCCCGGTGTTAGGTGTCATCACGCGAAAAAACTGTTCGCGGGTTTGCGCATCCCGGGCCACCTGCACACCGTCGAAATAGTTGGGCCAAAGGCCGATGCGGAACTGGTTGAACCAGAGTTGCTCGTCCGGGTGGGTTTGACCGTTGCTTCGACCATGCTGCGGCCGGCATCACCACGACGCGGCTGATCGATCAGGTACACACCAAAGTGACGGCGCAGAAAGATGTTCTGGAACCCTTCGCGGCCATCGGCGGTGTTTTCCCAGGTTTTGGAAAACTGGCCTGCGCCGTGCCACATGACGATGGGCAGTTTTCGCGCATCAACCGGGATTTGGTAGAAGGTGTAGGCATGGTCAGCGTGGTAGGTCTGGCCATCCGGTGTCATCGGCTTGCGCGGATTGAACGTGCCAGGTGCGAGGCAAACGCTTCGCCAGGATCGAGTGCCATTTGTACGGTGCCCCTTAAGAAATTCACTGCCAGTGCTATATCACTTGTGACAGCTTAATGTTTCACGCGAATTGATTATAGTTGACGATGATCAGAAGCGAAGGATCGACGCCTTACCGATAAATTGCTGCAGCAGAGCGGCCGGTGATACGCGATTGAGAATATGTATATGCTCTTTTAGTCGTTGATTCTTACTCGCTTTCGCTTTCAACTGGCTTCTTTTTGACAGGTGAGAGTTGATGTCCGAGCGGTGTGATGTAGTGGTATTGGGGTTGGGGGCCATGGGGGCCGCTACGGTGTATCAGTTGGCGAAGGCGGGTGCGAATGTTGTTGGTATCGACCGCCATCACCCGCCTCACAACTTGGGCTCCAGCCACGGCGATACGCGTATTACTCGGCTTTCAGTAGGTGAGGGCGCTCAATACGTCCCCATCGTGCGCAATTCCCACCGCATCTGGCGCGAGCTTGAGCAACTGTCTGGGGAGTCGCTGTTCGAACAGTCGGGTCTACTGGTTCTGACTTCCAGTCCCGAGTTTGACCCCAACGACAAATCCGACTTCACCTTGCGCACCATCGGCCTGGCGCAGGCCTATGGCATCGAACACGAAGTCTTGTCCGCCGAACAGATTCGTCAGCGCTTTCCACAATTTGCCAACGTACACGACACGGCCATCGGCTATTTCGAGCCTGGTGGAGGTTTTGTGCGCCCTGAACGGTGCATCGACGTGCAGCTCAAGTTGGCCGAACAACACGGCGCGCCCCTGTACAAAGGTGAAACCGTGACCGGGATTAGCTCGAATGAGCAGGGTGTCCATGTCACCACGAACCTGCGCACGCTCTTTGCCAACAAGCTGGTGATCAGCGCCGGCAACTGGAGTGGTGGTTTGCTGGGCGAACCGTTTGACGACCTGCTCAGTGTCTACCGGCAGAAGCTGTTCTGGTTCGAACTGGAGGAGGGCGCCGAGCTGGTGGGCCATTCACCGACGTTTATCCTCACCCACGGTCGTGGCGACGACAAAGTCAACTACGGTTTCCCCGCGTTACATGGCGAGGGCAGCCTGAAAATCGCCACCGCGCAGTACCACACCACTTCGTTGCCGCAAACAATGGATCGAACGATCTCGGCAGCCGAAGAGCAGGACATGTATGAGCACCAGGTGCACGGCCGCATCGCCGGTGTTACCTCGAAGGTGGTCAAGTCTGCGGTCTGTGCCTACACCGTGACACCGGATCGCCATTTCATCATCGACGAGCATCCGTCGTTGCAGCACACCTTGGTGGTGTCAGCCTGTTCCGGCCACGGTTTCAAACATTCCGCTGCACTTGGCGAGGCGTTTGCGCAGTGGTGCATGCGCGGCTCGACCGACTTGGATCTCTCATCTTTCTCCCTGAAACGCTTCGAAGGAAAACTATCGTGAAACGCGTCGCTCTCTCCGTTGCACTGCTGGTCGCAGCCATGGGTTCTGCCTATGCCGAAACCTTGAAAATCGCAATGGTGCCTGTGCCCCATGCCGAGATCCTAGAATTCCTCAAACCTGAGCTTGCCAAGGAAGGGGTGACGTTGGATGTCAAAGTCTTCTCTGATTACATTCAGCCAGACCGGCAAACGGATGAAGGTTTGCTGGACGCCAATTACTTTCAGAGTAAGCCGTACTACGAGGCGTATAAAAAAGATCGCCCAAGCAGCGATCAGGTGCCAATCGTGGCCGTGCACATCGAACCGTTCGGTGCCTATTCGAAAAAGATCAAATCCATCAGTGAACTCAAAGATGGCGCCACCATCGCCATTCCCAACGACCCGACCAACTCGGGTCGTGCGCTGCTGCTGATCGCCAAGCAAGGCCTGATTACCCTTAAGGATCCCGATAACATCATGGCTACTCGCCTCGACATCGTCAGCAACCCCAAGCATCTGAAATTTCAGGAGCTGGAAGCGGCCATGCTGCCGCGCGTGCTTAACCAGGTCGACCTGGCATTGATCAATGCTAACTACGCGCTGGAAGCGAAGCTTGAGCCTCATAAGGATGCTCTGTTTATTGAAAGCTCGGAGTCACCGTACGCCAATTACCTATACGTCCGTCGCGACAAGGCAAACGCCCCAGCAGTATTGAAGCTCAGCGCTTTGCTTAATTCGCCTGAAGTGAAGAAGTTCATCCTTGAGCGCTATCACGGCGATGTCGTGCCTGCCTTTTGACGAAAGTAGGCTTACGCCAATTACAAACTTTTTTTTATTTAGTGTACGGTTAGGAGACTAACCAACTAGAGGCTTCTCATGTCTAAGCTCGCAGAATTCCGCCAGCTCGAAAAACACCTAGCCGAGCAACTCCAAACTCTCGAAGCCCTGAAAGGTGATGCTGGCCTCAAGAAAGAAATTGAATTTGAAACCAAGCTACGCGCTCTGCTTGCCGAGTATGGCTACAGCCTGCCGAACGTTATCAACCTCCTAGATCCAAACGCGAGCCGTCGCGCTCCAGCCGCCGAGTCCAAAGTCGGCACTCGCAAGCCTCGCCAAGTGAAGGTCTACAAGAACCCTCACACCGGTGAAGTCGTCGAAACCAAAGGCGGCAACCACAAAACCCTGAAAGAGTGGAAAGCGAAATACGGTTCCGACACTGTCGAGTCCTGGCTAACCAAGTGAGTTTGGTTTGAGTACAAAAGGCCCGAGACAGGCTGTGTGAAAACACACTGAAGGCCAGCCCAACAAACGCCCCGACTTGTTCGGGGCGTTTGTTTTTTGTGCGGGCAACAGACGAAAAAAGGCCTTTCAGCCCATTAGCGCCATCAGCTGGCGGGCTCCGAGCACGCTAATTGCTCGTTTGAGGTTATAAGCATTCACCGCCAAGGCCAT